>NZ_QVMK01000035.1 GCF_010500995.1 Bacteroides sp. 224
GATATACTCCGTTTTTTAAGCCCTTTTTAAGCCTTTTTCAACCCAAAAAGTGGGTGCATTGAACCGATTGAAGTGGGTGGGAATGCTCCGTTTTCGCCAATTTCTAAATAAGAGGCATAAGTAATGCCATATTCACTTAAAAAAGCACTCAAGAATTGCTTGTCATCCAAATTCACAGAAAACTCAGGTAACAATTCTTCTAATGCCCTAAGTTCTTCTGGTTGGTACAACTCGCTATCCCTTAAATCAAAAAAATATTCCTGAAATTTGTCTATTTTGTCTTTAGGAAGAGCTAATCTTCCATTAGGTAAAATTGTCAATTCTATATTTGGCAAAGAGGCAGATAATAAGTCACAATAAAGCCCGAAGGAATATATATGATGCATTACAGCAAATACTATTTCTATTTTATCAATGGGAGCATCTCTTTTTTCACTATTTGAACAATGTATAATAAGATATTCAATTATGCTTTGTGACAATATATTTGTTTCCGAATATTTTTGCATATATTCCTTTTGACTGAGATCACTTATGTTTAAATATTCATATAATTTATTGGTTTGTTCAAACCTTGAGAATGTTGTTTGCAGCCAAAATAATTGTGCATGATGCAATTCCAATAATCGAAGTAGAAAATCACGGGTTGATATAGAAGAGATTAATTTAATTATCTTATCATTTAGAAATGAAAGAACTTTCAGAACAACATCTTTGGAAGCACTCATAGACATTTTTCTTTCTTTACCTTTTAAATTTATATGATCGGCTATTTCTTCTAATAGTACGTCACAATATCTTTTGTTAATGAAATAACAACTATTGATACCATCATTTTCTGCCAGAAAAGGTATACCATCTTTATTAATCAACAAAAAGCTACCATTACACTCACTGAACACCTTATCTATATATTGATTAATATTTAAGCTCGAAATAATTCCAAAATGGACTAATGATTCTAACAGGATAAACATTAATTGCCGTTCTAACATATTATCGGGCATTTCATCGTTTTGAATAAAATTATCTGGCAATAATAGTCTGAAGCATCCATCATAACCCATAAACATTTTAGCATCTTCTCCTTCGGATGAGATTTCAACACCTATATGCAAATCATTTTTTAAAAAAACACCGTTTTTATTCTCTATAACATAGAGCCATATTGCAAGACTTTTTGCAACTTGTGCAGCAAAGAATTTTCTATCTTCATCAACATTCAAAATTACATTAAATGTAACAATACACTTCTTAAGTTCAAGGAATAAATAATCTTTCATCCGCGACACACCTGAAGGTATAAATATTGGGATACTATCAGGAAAATCGTTTAAATGTGAAACCCAAACAAAACGCTGCAAACTTTTAATTAAATGTTTATCCATTTTCTTAAAGTATTTTGCTCTAAATTCCTGAAATAGACCTGCTTCGTAATACATAAAAGAAGAATGGGTAATCCTATCACTATAAAATGTTTGATTATTTTTTAAATAGTAGGCAAAGGCATCAATTTCTTGGGTAGGTCCAATATTTATTTTGGCTTTATCCATGGCATAATTATATATATCAGACAATTTTATCTCGTCCTGTCCCAACATCATTATAAATTCATCTACAGAAGCAAATATCAAATTATGTTGCTTCTTTATAAAGACAAGTCCAGATTCCAAAGGGTTACAAATAAGAAGATTAAAGTAATCAGCATGTGGAAATTGAGTTTGAATATTTTTTTCTGAATCTGCCAATACCTGATATACTTTATTGATTAATTTTTGATTTTTCTTACTTTCAAATAAATTACTGTAATCTATTTCACTGTCGTCATAAAAAGTTATAATATTGGCTATTTTGTTTCTATCAAATTGAAACCATAGATTCTGAACATCTCCTAATTCTACGGTTTTTAGATGGTGTCCGAAACCATTTTGAGCAGTATGGGTAATTTCCTCAATTGTATATTGAAAATGTTTTTTTTAAGTTTCTCCTCTCCCATTTCATTCGCCAATATAGTTATACATTTTACAAATGCACAACATAACAGAGATGAAGGTTGTAAAATCAAATAGTCACTATTTATCTTGAATAATGGAAAATAGTCTATTAAGTTATTATCTTGAGAGCATTCCTTTAATTTCTTTTTGTTTTCCAATTCTTTATAAACAATTCCCTCTATATCATTGAGATTCAGTTTATGTTTTTCTAACAAGTAAAACAGTTCATTCTTTGTTAAAAGTAGAGATTTGGTTAACTGAGTATATTCTTTGTAATTGGGATAATATATCTTCTTGGATTCTTTATTACCAGCTTCATATCTGGCATATTCAAGTTTGGTTGCCAATTGGTCAGAAATATCTAATAATAAATATACGATATTCAGTAACCGACTATTGAAGTTTGTAACTTTTGCTATATGAAACAGTCTGGTTAGGTTATATTGCTGGTTAGATAGAGAGCCTGTAAATACTTTATAAGAACCTCTAGGGGTGTGAACCAATTCAATAAACATAAATTCCTGAGGATCAGTTTTAACGTCAAACGCATAATGCCTTTCAATTTCTTTTGAGATATCATAAATATTTAAATGCTTGTTGCCATTACATTTTAACATTGCATTTTTTTGCAAAACTGACAATCTCAAGAAATGAGCTGAATTTTCAGAAAGGGCTTGAAGAGATGATATAAATTGAAGAATTTCAAATTTTGAGTATTTTTTTAAAAAATTGAATTGATTCATATATTTCAGCTACCTATTGTTGTTTTTATAATCATTATTGAATACAGTTGTGCAAATTTAATGAAAAACTAAAAAGATGAGCTAAATCATACATGGATATATTAACCTCTTTTCTTATTCTATCATGAGGCAGGACAAGGGCCGCTCTTTATGGGGACAATTCAATGATTTAATACCCATATTTCCCATTTATATCCTCTTACCTTCCTATTGTAAAAGGCCTTCCCAGCCCAAAAGTGATAGGAATGTCTGTTTCTGAATACCACCTCCCTTTGGTCAGCCATACTCAGAAAAGGTCAAACAGCAACACATTCCTTACATCATAGTACCGGAACTTCGATAAATCGAAGCAACCCAGTCCGTCTATGACAGAAAAAATTGCTTTTCATGTTTGTCCTAGCAGACTTCATATTTTACCCGCCCAATCCTTTTTCATCCCGTGAAATCATTTCCTTTATAAAATACTTCTTCCTTTTATACCGTTTCAGCTCATATCAAAATATTCTATCTATCCGATGGCCTTTACCAGATGCGAATGTCTGTCACCTGACTTTAAAGCCCGGCTTAAAATGTATTTCTTTCAGATTCTTCCTCCTGCAGAGAGTAATCATCAGAAAAACCGGCTTCTAAAGTCAGGCCAGCGACAGTTGAATTGCACTGATAAATTCCCAATCGGCTTCGATAAGAAAAGTCTGAAGTTAGGGGAAATAAATGTTTCATTTAAAACAATTTGTATATGGAAAATTATCAGAACATCGAGCAGACAAAAGAGTACCAACTGGCTAAGGCTATTGAAAACGGATTGAACAATTATTGTTTCAACCCCAAGTACTTCGCAGCAACGATCCCAATGATGCACCCAATATTGCAGCAGTCTCTTTATCGATTAATCCGCGAGTGCTTAAAGGTCATGGCGGATGACAACCGCTATTATGATGACCGTAACCGAGCTTCCCATGAAGATGCAAAAGCAATGCTGGAATACCTTCAGGAGAAAGGAAAACCAATACCATTTATTTAATTCTAAATTCTTAATACTACAGTTATGGACAAAGAGTATGTATTACAGGTGGCAGAAACCGCCAAAAATCAGTTACTGGTAACAACCCCGATGAATGTTATTCTTTCTTGGGGAGTAGAGAAATTTATCGCCACTGTGTTCAAAGAAATGCCGGCACTCAGGTTCAGAGTAAACGGACGCTTGTTTAAGGGATTTGTGATAGTAGCCCTCAAAGGTAGTGACTATTATGAGATTTACTTGATGAATTATCAAGAAACCAAATGTATCACCGATAGAGCCTTTTCTGATGAAGTAGGTGAAATCATTGATAGAACCATCGAAAGTGGTACGAATAAGGCTGAATACGAACAGTTCTGTCGGCAACAATGGAATGAGTTATTGACAAAATAGCCTGTTACCAATCATCCTTTAGTCCATATAGCATTTATAATAGGGGCAAAAGGATGATATTTTCAATATGATCAATTTGGATCATTCATGCGGATAATACATTGTATATCAACAAATACTACTTATAGTAATTACTAATTAAAGTAAAACAGTAATCGTATTAAATACTAACAATAGTACATACTAATATAATTATTACCTTTGTACCCGAACCTATAAAACAGAATAAAAATGCCCAGTATTATAGCTATTTTAAATCATAAAGGTGGCGTAGGCAAAACTACCACCACTATCAATCTTGCTGCTGCCCTGCAACAAAAAGGCAAGAAGGCTCTTGTTATAGACCTTGACGGACAGGCGAACCTTACCGAATCCTTCGGTTTTTCTATCGAGGAGCCCAACACAGTATATGGAGCGATGAAAGGTGAATATTCTCTTCCTCTTATAAAAACCGAGAACGGCATTACTTTGACCCCATCCTGTCTTGATTTGTCTGCGGCAGAATCGGAGCTTATCAATGAGCCAGGACGGGAAATGATTTTAAGGCAACTGATTGGTAAGCTGCCTAAAGAGAATAAGTTTGATTACATCCTTATTGATTGCCCCCCTTCATTGGGATTGCTTACCTTGAACGCATTAACCGCAGCCGACTTCCTGATTATACCGGTACAGGCTCAATTCTTGGCGATGCGAGGCATGGCTAAGATTATGAACGTTATCAGCATTGTTCAAGAGCGCCTCAATCCCAATTTAAAGATAGGTGGCATTGTCATTACCCAATACAACAAGCGTAAGACACTGAACAAAAGTGTTACGGAGATTATCAATGAATCTTTCTGCGAAAAGGTTTTCAAGACAATTATCCGTGACAATGTAGCTTTGGCGGAAGCTCCTATTAAAGGAAAGAATATCTATGAGTACAACAAGAATAGTAACGGAGCAAAGGATTACATGGCTTTAGCCGGGGAAGTCCTGAAATTAAAATAAGCGAATATGGGCAAAAGCAATTCATTAAAAGACAGCATGAAAGGCGGTTTAGACGGCCTACTTTCATCAACTACACCCTCTTCTAAAGAGGATAAACCAGTAAAAGCAACAACCGAAAAAGAGACTGCGGTACACTGTAATTTTCTCATTAACAAGAGCATTCATACAAGAATGAAGTATCTGGCAATCGACAAGGATATGTCATTGAAAGATATTGTAAACGAAGCCATGAAGGAGTATCTGGATAAATACGAAAAGAAATAATCCATGAACAGAACAATCATAGTCACCGGTGGAGCCAACGGCATTGGTCGTTGCATAACGGAACACTTCGCATCAGAGGGCGACACTGTATATATCCTGGATAAAGAAGCCAAGCAGACTGTTTTAGTTGCCAATGAGATGCAACACAAAGGCTGGAATGTCATTGGTTATATCGGAGACATAGCCGACAAACAGACCCTCATAGACTTCGCAGGAAAAGTTCTTTCCGAGCATCCAGAAGGCGTCCATTGTATCATCAACAATGCCTGCCTGATGCTGGGAGGTGTGCTGGATGGTTGCGAGTATGAGGACTTCCTTTATATTCAACGGGTAGGTGTAGCCGCTCCTTTCATGTTGGCAAAGCTTTTCAAAGACCATTTTATCGGTCTGGGTTCTATCGTGAATATCTCTTCCACACGAGCGTTTCAATCACAACCCAAATCGAGTAGGAGAAAACAAAAGTAGTTTTCTCCTACTTTTGTTTTCGTCCTCTCAGTCGAGTAGATAAAAGGAGTTTCACCTTAAATCTCTCACAGAACCGTGCGTGAAACTCTCGCCTCACACGGCTCTTCTTATTCAAACTCAATAACATGTGACATTTTTGGGATATACTCCTAGTTTCCAATGATAAAACAAAAGAGCTCTCTTGGCTATTCCACCAAGCCATTTAAAAGCAAGATACATCGGTTTCTTTTTAAAACGTTTGTACTTTGCTTTTGCCCAACGTGCTAACATAAAGTTAAAATCTTCCATTATGCGCTTAATGGAATACATACAGAATTTCCCGTAATAATTCATCCAACCACGCAGAATGGGATTCACCTCTGATGCTATTAAGTCCAATGGAGTATGCGACTTTGATTTCAGTTTCCATGAACGCATCGTGTCTTTTATGTATTTCTTTGCTTTTTGGCTAATATCGGGAAGAAAACGGGTAAATGCTTTTCGTTGAACACGGTTCATTGTCTTGCGGGGACGGAAGGTATGACCCAAAAAGTCAAAGGAGATGCAGAAATATTCCTGCCGCCTCCTCTCGTCTTTGCAATAAACAATCTTAGTTTTCTTCACATTCAGGCTCAACTTACAACTGTCAAACCTCTTCGACAACTCATCAAGCAGTGCTTCCGCTTCCTGACGGCTTCGACAATGGCATATTGTATCATCCGCATAGCGCTCGAATTTTATGGAAGGATGATTAATCTCCATCCACTTGTCGAAACAGTAGTGAAGATACAGGTTTGCCAAAATCGGACCGATTACTGAGCCTTGCGGTACCCCACATGTTCTTTCCTCCAGACTGCCATCGGGTTTCTCATACGGAACAACAAGCCAACGCCGGATATACAATAATATCCATTTTTCTTCTACGTGACGCTCCACTGCCCTCATTAGCAGTCCGTGGTCTATCGTGTCAAAGAATTTGCTTATATCCATATCCAACACCCAATCACATCGCCAACAGCGTTCACGAGCTATCCCTATGGCTTGATGGGCCGAACGATTCGGTCGATAGCCATAAGAATCTTCATGGAAAATTTTATCTATAGACGGCTCTATCAGGCGAACTACGAGCATTTGAGCTATTCTGTCTTCAACAGTCGGGATTCCTAACGGACGACTTCCTCCATCAGGCTTCGGTATTTCTACCAATTTGACTGCTTTAGGCATATAACTACCAGAACTCATGCGGTTCCATAACCTGTAGAGGTTTCCTTTGAGCTCTTTTTCGTATTCCGACAGTTCAATTCCGTCTATACCTGCACTTCCCCGATTGGATTTTACATGCACGTAAGCGTGGTACAAATCCCAACGGTCAATGTTAAATGGTTTTGCTCCTTGTAATTGCTTCATCCTTAATTTTTAAGTTGTCCAATCCAATTTGCTGAATAAGTTACCCCCTTCGCTCCGCTCCCATTACAGGAGTTTCATCACTACTACGAAGTAATCCGTCCCTGCTTTGGTCTTCAGTATTTCTACCTCGTGTTTCCTTCACTTGTGTATTTTCCTTTGGCATACCAAAGCAGGTTCCTGCGTTCCGATTAAAAGCCTATAAATGAATCATGCCGTCTTAACACCGTACACCGGTACGGGCAGCTGTATAGGTATCCCCCGTGCCTTATCCCAAACTCGTGGTGAAAGCCTGGTTCTGATGTAAACTAACGCACTTTCGATGCTTCATCAACGGTTCACTTGCGTTCATCTTTCATTTACGTACCTGACAATTTACCATTGCCTTTTAACAAGTCGTTCACCACCTTCGTTTTGCAACGAAGGCGGCACTTGCCGGTTTGCCACCGGCACCTATTTGCCGATAGCGGAAGGCCTGCTTCCATCTTTCAATCAGTTACGAGCCTCGTTGGCTCTCACAGCACACCACCACCTGGCATACGGTTCCGTACCAAGGCGGTTCCTTACTTACGATACAATTTTACGATAACAATCCATTAGAAAAGGATAATTAGCTCGTCTCAGATTATCATTGTTTAAAGCACGAGTGAGAATAAAGCTACCAGAGATATGCCAGTAACCCTTGCGGGTATTAGCCCACTCCCAAGCTTTACGCTTATCAATGCCACACTTAATGAGATTCTTAAAACGAGTCTTGATCTTCTTCCAACACTTCCAAATGCACATTCGCAGTCGGCGGCGATACCACTCATCTAATCTTCGGAGTTTATTCTTCATGTCGGAGTGCTTGAAGTATTCCAGCCAACCCATAATGAAGTATCGAAGGGATTGCTTACGTTTCTCGTAACCCATGCCATTGCTGCGAGATGTCAACTCTTTTAGTTTGGACTTGAACTTGTTCCAACTTTTAGGATGGACGCTTAATCGACATTCTCCTGACTTAACATAGAAACTGTAACCCAGAAACTTCTTCCCTCTCACATAGCCTACGGATGTCTTCTCATGATTAACACGCAAATATAGAACATCCTCAATAAAATGGATGATACTTACTCTAGTACGTTCCGCGGCGCGTTTACTCTTACAGAATATCATACTGTCGTCCGCATAGCGAACAAAAGGATGACCTCGACGCTCCAACTCTTTATCCAATTCGTTGAGCATAATGTTGCTAAGCAACGGACTAAGAGGACCACCTTGGGGGACGCCTGTGTGAGTCTCTTCAAAGCTTGATCCAATCACTACCCCTGCCAATAAGTACTTGTGGATTAAAGAAACTACCCGTCCATCCTTGATGCGTTTGGAAAGCAATTCAATTAACCGACTGTGGCTGACAGTATCGAAGAATTTCTCCAAATCCAAGTCAACAACGTACTTGTAGCCGTGATTTATATGCGATTGAGCGCCTCGGAGAGCATCGTGACAACTACGATGAGGACGGAAACCATAGCTACTGTCGCTAAACTCCCGTTCATAAATAGGTGATAGCACCTGTGCTATAGATTGTTGCACAAGACGGTCGACTACTGTAGGAATACCCAACTGACGTTTCTTGCCGCCTTCTTTAGGTATTTCTACTCGGCGAACAGGATTAGGGCAATACTTGCCAGACTTGATAGAATGGGTTAACTCTTCTTTATGAAGGAGTAACCAAGACAGTAAATCATCTGTACTGAGTCCATCAATTCCGCCACTACCCTTGTTGGACAAAACCTGTTTATAAGCTTGGTTCAAGTTGGCTGGGGACAGAATTTGTTCCAGTAGATCATCTTGCGTAAAGTGTACTTCCGTGAGGTTGTTTTCAGTTATCCCAATAAAAGTCTGCACTCCATGGTGGCCTTCGGATACTGTCCTATTCTTCCCATAGTAGTTATCACTCTGAGTTGATATTTTCTGCATTCTTCCTTTCATTGGGTAACATTCATTTACTGCCCACTTAAAATAAGGTTCAGTCCTTCAATACTTCGTAAGACTTCCTGCGGTACATTTTTTTTTTCATGGGCAGGCTTGTGTCCGTATTTACTATGACTTCTGCTGACTTCTCACGACAAACTTTACTCCGTGCTTCCGAAAAAAAAAAAACGTCCGCACGTCCGTGAGACCTCCCGTGGTAAGATTAATGACCTTCATCCCATATATCCGCATCATTTACTCCGCAGTGTCCGGGTAGCTTTGGGGCTTTGTTTTGTATGGCAAACTCGTCCACACTGCATAAGCCTTATATGATGTTCGTGTTCCTCAGACCGGGATTTTGCCGCAAGCTTCCTTCAGATTCCACCTCACGATGGACACCCTTGCCTTTGGCTAACGGTTGGTCGCTACCTACCCCCGTAGTGGACTTACACCACCAAGTTAATAATCATGCACGGCACACCACGGAAAGCTATACGGCCGCCAAAGGCGGCATTACAGCTTTGACCCATGCGCTTGCAGTCAGTTTGTCTGGCACAGCACGCGTTAATTCCATTGCACCGGGATGGATAGAAACAGGTACACATCAAGAGACAGCATTTGTTCCTTCAAATGAAAGTGATTACCTGCAACATCCCTCCCAACGAGTGGGCGCCCCTGACGACATAGCCTGTGCGGTCGCTTTCCTGTGTGATGAACGGAACTCATTCATCAATGGTGAGAATATTACCATTGACGGGGGCATGAGCAAGCTGATGGTTTACCACAATGATTGCGGATGGGAATACAAGGCCCGATAATCCATAACAATCAAAAATAATAGTTGAAGAGAAAGGCAGATGATAAAGCTCCGTTGCGTAGTAGAACATTCCTATCAGAATCAAGATAACGAGTATTCGACAATGAAAGTTAATGTAAAATCCTATTACTTTCGTGAGTGACTTACTGGAAATTCCGGTGAGTAGTGCCCTAGTGTGGTGATAGTAACTACTTATAACCACAAACATGAATAATGTTTATTCCGGTATGCGCCACCATTCCTTTTTTCCTGACTTTGTCGCTTCCTAATCTCTAATTTAGTCCCCTGAATATCAACAATTGGTTTTGTTTGCATACCCTATTTTTGAGTACGCAATCCAAAAAATGCTATATTTATGCCATGTTTGCAAAGAAGAAGAATAGATTAGGAAGTACTAGCGTTGTAGCTGCCTCTATAAAGGACATTTCACCGTAGGGGTTAGTTCCGATGAAACTGCAATAACCCAGTTTGTAGAGCAAAGTCACCATTGGATTCGCAAACAAGAGGAACTTTCTCACCCCAAATTATACCTGTTTAAAGAAGAATCCATGCAAAAGCATAACGAATAGTTTGCTATCGAACAGGCTTTACATTCAACGGAACATATCTTATATTGAACTATGTTTTGACCAGATTGGCTTTAATGCTATCCAAGAGCAAATTAGTACTCTCCCGTTTATCTTATCCTGCCAGTAAGGCCGCTACAGTGGAATATCTAAAGAACCATTTCAATGAAAACATTAATTCATCAAGGATTTATCGACCTTTTTCTATTTTTGTAGAAACATTAACTAAAATCAAATATAACATGAAAGTACATTTAATTGAAGGACCAGAAAATGCAGGAAAATCATCATTAATCTATGCCCAATATCGTAGAATTATGAACACAAATCAGTACAAGCTTGTAGAAAACCACTCTCCACAATCTTTAGACGATTTCATATATTTAATTCAGCACACAGAAACTGAAAAATGTATCCTGTTTAATTCTGCTACAGACACTTTCCCTTGCATACACAGAATGGAACAATTTTATAACACTTTTAAAAGAGTGTATAACATAGTCACAGTTGTATCATCAAACAGGGATATAAACAGCCATGCGGGTAAACATAAACGGGTTCGTAATTTTGCAAACAATATAATTACATACTCTTCTGATTTAATCATAACAGATCTCACTAAACTTCACAATAATATATAACCGACTTACCTCACAATAATACCTCTTGCCACTCTCCTTTTCTGCACGTCTTTAATATATGCTCAACTATTTCCTATTGTACTTTTCTATGATATTTTTACATTAAAACACAAAATGAATAGATTTATGTAAAAAAATACATTTACCTTTGCAGAAGCAATACAGCAAACTCTGGTCTCATAAAAATAAGAGCATTATAAGTGCTGATTTCAGTAAGCACGCTCAGAAAAATAATTATTGAAGATGGCTAGATGTAAATGTTTGCAGAAAGAAAAACCGATTTCTGTTCGCGACTATGAAAGATTTCGTAAAGGAATTATAGAGTTTGTAAGAACTCATTGTAGAAAACGACCAAAAAGAAGTTAACTTTCGACTAGGAAGGCTATTTAGAATAGTTTTCCTAGAATGAAGCTAATAGGTGACTATAGCACTGGGGGTCACCTCTTCCCATTCCGAACAGAGAAGTTAAACCCAGTAACGCCGATGGTACTGCGTAATTGTGGAAGAGTAGGTAATTGCCGGTTAGTATCTAGATCCTATTATTATTAAAGATTAAGAGGGATCAAAAACCTCGAAAACATCAAGATCATTCTAATTAATAATCAAAAAATTAAGAATGATGATTAAATTATTTTTTGATATTATCATGGGGTATTTAGTAGGGAAACTTATTGATTACCTTTGTGATAGACACTTTAATAAAAAATAGATCTTAGTCCCGGTTTTAGCCGGGACTTTTTTAGTATATCTATACAAGACAAGTGTTACGACATTTATACCAAGCAGACAGTACAGCAACATGGAGTATATATTCATGGTTTTAATCGATAGTTTCAATTAAAAAACTTACCGGACGGAATCCGTCATTACACAAAATCATAGCCGAATATGGGTTCTTCATCCATCCGTTATAGAAATTACCTCCCCCATGTGCCAATGTCATCACATACGGCATCATACTCTGCCATGCACTTTCGCACATGCCTTCTGGTTTCTGATTATCCACCGAAATGAAAATTTCCCCTTCCTGCATGTCGCAGGCATGCTCCATCGGATTCTCATACATAGCCGACAAGTCACCATGGTGAATTTTACGGATTACTGTTATCTTGACTCTCTTCATCATTTTTATTCCCCTTGAGATTCTTCACTATTCTTTCTTGGCCCAAATGATCCCTTCGTGTGTCCTCGGTTTAGAACCACACCAGCCTCATTCAATACCCTAAAAACAGAACTACGGCTTTTGAACCCACTCGTTTTCCAGATGTCATCAATCGTATGCCCACTCTTATACATATTTACTATAAATTTAGTTCTCTCTGCTTTACTGTGTGCAGTAGAAGTAAGAACCTTGATTTTGCTCTTCAACTTGCGTATATGATTAGTAGCTTTTCGATTGGCATTCACTTCTTCGGGCAATAAAGCAATGGTAAACAATACATCTGACGTTTTGGTTTCAGGAAACAATTCATTGCCGGAATCAATTTTGTCATGAATGGAGATAATCCGAATGACTTTTATGCGGCAGAACTCTAGAAAGAAAGCCAGTTGCCGGGTACCTTGTAATACATTACTCAGTTTCGGAACGATCAATTCATCGCCTTTATGCAGGTTTTCCAACACTTTATTCCATAGTGGACGTAGCTTCTCTTGTTCCGGTTGCTCTTCGATAACCTCACAACAACCGTATCCCTTCATCCATTCAATATCGGTTTCAGCATCATCATAGTGGGCGAAACGCATCAAATAACCAACTTTTGCCATAACTTACTCTTTAGGTATGAAATTCGTGAGTAAAATTATACTATTTATAATAGAATAAATCATACTTGAACCAAAAACATACATACTTTATATTTTTTTGCCTTATACTATTATTCGGCAGATGCAAATGCTATCTATGCCTTTGTCTGAACACCCTGACATATCCTGATATGAAAAAGTTCGAACGGCCGAAATCGTACGTTTAGTATCCTGTTTTCCAATAATCACATGTTTTCTACATTTTGTTTTTACTACTATTTATTATCTACTAATTAGCTTATAATCAGTTATGCAAATCATACTATGAGTATGATTATATAAGAATAATTAAATCAATTGATAGATAAAATTTCTCTGAAATTTTATACTATACATTTGCAGATAAATTTTTAATCAAAGACAATATGGAGCGATTTTTATTGAAAAGAAGCCTGCATAAATGGCAGATGAAATATGCACAACACAAAGAATGTACCGTGCCATTTTTTATTAAATGGAGAAATAATCATACTTGTTTTCTATTTATACTTATTTCTATACTATACCTATCAGGTTGCTCTTCAAAGGAGAATTATCTTTTTCAGGATTCCAATGAAGCCGTTCATGCTTATAATGACTTATTACAGCAAATAAGGCTGCACGATGGGGCTTCAATAGACCTTATTATTGATTTGGTCTATGAATGGCGAACGTTAAGTGACTCTGTATCTGCCTGTATCAACCGGGATAGTATCGATAATAAAAATTATCATACCAAATCGGCTTATAGCATAATCGGCGACTCGATAATTTTTGAACTTGAACGCTTGATTGACAGCAGCCCTCGAAATTTTAAGGACTATTATTGTATACTGAATAAATTATCGAGTCCGGAACTTCCTAAAGAGGTTAGAAATTTGGTCGCATCAGCTCATCAGTTTTTCCATTCCATGGACTCCGTAACAATTCCTCAGACTGACAAGCGACATACAATACTACTTTATGAAAACACGCTGGATTCAGCATTATCTCGTAACATCCACTCAAAACAAGACATCCTACATTTCCTGAAATCCGAAGATATTGCTTTCAGATTATTCCTTAGTCACTTGTCATCTTGGGGAGATATGTCTCTCGATCATATCAAAGTGAAGACACAGGCGCAGATAAAAAGCATTTTTGAGTCAATGACCAGAAGCCAGGAGATAATGAGCAAATCAGAGATCGTAATACTGATGACCATGCGAAATAACCGTCGGTTGCTCCAGAATGCCACAACCTGTGTGACCGATGTGCACATATTGGACTTCAAAGATAGCAATCAGGCGACAGCGTACTTGTGGATGCTTCTCCAACCTTGGCTGTCAATAGACGGATTCTGCTATACACTACTATCTCAAGAAGAAAAGATATCACTTGAAAAACTGGCTGCTGAAATGCCGCAAGCTTTTAGGCAGTTGGAATCCGGACATTTCCCCATTGACTTAAACGAGCTTCCGCCACTTTTAATAAAAGCCTATATTGATAATTTATACACCACATCTATATGCAACAAGAACTTATAGAACGTTTCATTATGTTGGCTTCTTTGGAAATGCCTGATCTTATTGTCTCAACTCTTTTCCAAGGAGCGGAACTATCCGATGAAAGCATATTACTGACATTCTCTTTACCAAAGAAGTATTCATTGGAAGAATTGATTGACGAGTTGGAGGATCAAATGGAATTAATCCTTTTATACCATCACATCCCCTCAGAAGATACCATCTTTGGGCATCGTTGCTGTGCATACTCTAACCCACATTTTGGACACATGTACAAAATGAATGCTATCGCAGATGAACGTTGTAGGTGTGACACTATCTATGTTACCTTGTATTCGTCCTTGGAAGTCATGGGTATTGAGTTGCGTAATGAACTAATAGAAACAGGCAAACATGGACGGTTTATTTATAACCGCAAAATTGATGAGTTGCTACGGGATTTTATCTGATATATTTGAGATGAATACGGAGTTATACCATCAATTGGTCACTCTTATCCATACCACTTACACATGGGTGGATATCATGGACATTAACGGAGAAGAAATTTTCAGTTTTCATACCGGTGGGAGTTTTTATCCTGTTCACAGCAGGGTTTTGTGTCTGGTCGCCAAATGGTCAAACTACAATTATCCGAAAGGCCAATGCTGGCGTATTCCTGAGTTTGAACTGGATAATGCCATCCGTGTGTTAAGCCAAAACCCATCGTTCAGAAAACGTTGCCGGAACAAACAACTTCTCTATACGGATGCAGAAGCAATCATAAAACAAGCCTCTTTTGGGCATATTATTTTAGAATTAGAGCCATAATAAAATGATTACAAATAGTATACATATCCTATTCCCTGTATTGTTACTTCTGATTTTTCTATTTTGTTATAAATCAGGTGGAAAGAGAATCACTAAATTCTATGTACACATGACCTGTCGCCATTGTTGGCGCAGGTTTTATACGCTAATGTTGTTACTGATCTTATTGCTATTCCATTTCAACTATGTCAATATAGCTCAAAGTGTATATGATCTGGCTCCCTCATCCGTTGCCTTTATTTTTCTGTTCTCACATCGTTTTACTGAGCGTATCATCTATTACCTCCAGAACAGAAAGACGCTTTTCATCAGTGCCATCATTGCCATGCTCTGTGTATTTATTCCATTCTTGTTTTCGACAGTCGTTACAATTGAAGTTCTTTTATTCGGAGCGATATTTTACCCTTCACGAAAAATACTTGAGAAGATTTCATCTCCTGATTATCACAAGGAAATAATGGAGCGACCAAGAGATATACGATACTCCTATTACAGTTGGAATGACTGATAATTAGATTTCTTTTTTGGATGGTAATCGACTGTCATATGAAATACTCAAACTTTATCAATGAAAATAATTGTCCAAAAAACTTCTTTTCGCGATATACAGGTCCGAAGAAGACAACCATAGCAGTTTATTGTCAGTCACCATTCCTTCCAATACCACATTTAGAATCATTGCATTATCATTAAAATATATAATCCCATGAATGAAATTATTGCAAATTACCAGATAAAGGTAGACAAGTTCCTGCTTGAGTATCTCCGGCCAAGAAGCAAAGACCGGACATCAAAATTGGATGCTTTTTGTGAACTGATGAATATGGCAATGAGCAAAGACGCCCCATCAGAGGAAACCCGGTTCGGAACCACCGTTTATTTGCATCAAGGACAGTTCACAGTGACTGTCAGCGACCTTGCAAAAAAATGGAATTGGCATAGAGTTACAGTCAAGTCTTTTCTCGACAAGTTGGTTGCCCTGAATTATGTCGAGATGTTTTCACAGGGCAAATTCTTTGTAATAGCCATGCATTACAGCCAGCCGTCAGAACAAGAAAGAAACGAAGCTCTATTCACCAAAGACGAGCAGCGACTTGCCAGATGGCTAAGTGGATATATTAGTGTAGAAGAGATGCTCTCTTCCAGTGTCGATTTCTTCAAAGATACGGATGCTATTTTCAAACCTCAGGAGACAGACAGCAAAGCGGATGCCGGGGCACGGTTACACCGGTTCATCTCACATCTCATCCTGAACCACTCCAATCTTATTCCGGAACAGCCCGATGTGAATGCGGTACTCGCCACACTTTTTACCGAACATTGTCACCATGATTTCATTGAATTCTGGCGTCTGCTTTCTTTGGGTGGTTTTCTTTTTTCAAGTGGTCAAAGTCCTATACTTAAGTCGCATTTATCCGAGCTTTCAGATGAAGTCAAAAAGTTATCGGATATAATCTTTGCATACTACGGAGCGATACTCCGTTCTGCACCCATTGAAAATAAAAAATAAAAATCACCGCAAACTTACCTTCCTAACAAAAGGCAGGAAGCCCCGCTTTAACAAAATGCAGCCTCATGAAGCCATTACCCCTTCCATTCCGGCAGGATATTCACTTCGGAGGTCTTGACCTCTTGTAAAACACAAGGCTTGCCTGTTCAGGCACAGAATTTATTCTGTGGGTAGCCTAATACCCCATTTGCAAAATTGCAATGGGAAATAGGCTCTAACGAGGCAGCAAGCTGTGGGGAAAAAACTTAAAAAAATATGGCGAAACAAATGAAACAGGTCATGGATATCCGTGTCTCGAAAGGGATAACGGTTGGCCAAAGTAACGAACATCAGCGTAAATGGTCGGAGAAAGGTTGGGACTCTGCTGTCAGTACCGGAAACTATGACCGCAGTCGGGAGGCTCTCAATTTCGAGATCAGAAAAGGCGGAGTAATTACTCCGGTTGACAAGCGTAAAAGTATTCCTCAACTGATGGCGGAAAATCTGGCGGAACGTGGTATTAAAGATCCCAACGAGAACCGGGAAACACCTAAGTACCGGACGGTGGTCAATTTCATTTTGGGTGGTACACGTGAACGTATGCTTGAAATTGCTTTCGGAAATCAAAAGGTGGATCTTGCAAAGGGTACTGACAACTCACATATAAAACGAAGCCCTGATATTGAACTGTGGGCACAGGATATGTACAGATTTGCAAGTGACAAATGGGGAGAGGAAAATATTGTCGCCTTCATTGTACATCTCGATGAGACCAACCCGCATATCCACATGACTCTTTTGCCAATAGATAAGGATAAGAAGTTTGCATTCAAAAAAATGTTTGCCGGTAAGGATAAATATGAATACAAGGAAATCATGTTGGCTCTTCACGATGAACTGGCCAAGGTAAATGAAAAGTGGGGGTTGAAGCGTGGAAACAGTATTGCAGTAACAGGTGCGAAACATCGCACAACAGAAGAGTACAGACGTGATCTTACCGAACAGTGTACCACTCTCGAAGGACAGATTGAAGAGAACAAGAAAATACTTAAACAGCTCTATGATGATATCCGGTTTGCGGAAAAGAGAGTCAAGGGACTTACCACGATGACTTTGAATTTGGAACAGCGGAAAGAAGAATTAGAAAAAGAAATTGTCGCTGTCAATGAAGAATTGAAAAACGGCAAAGGTAATTCTGAAGAGTTACACGAACGAATTAAGAAACTGGATAATGACCTTCAGAAAGTATTGGATAATTTGGCAGATAAACAGGCAAAACTGAAACATGCCAATGAACAGTTGGATGAGTTAAAAAGTCTCAAAGACAAGGCGAAAGAACTGACATATCAGTACGAGCAGCAACTTAGGGCTTCGACAGCCAATCTGAGCCAGCAAGTACGCTTTAGATTGGCGGATGTACTCTTGGATGACTTAATCAGAGATTTCAAAATGATTTTGCCAACTCTCAGTCCTGACACGAAAGAATCTTTAGACGATTCGCTGTTACAGGATATGGCGGAACATGGCGAAGAGATTATCAAATGTGCCATATTCTTATATGCCAATATGGTAGATCAGGCAACCAACTTTGCGAAAGGACATGGAGGAGGTGGAGGAGGAAGCGACCTTCCTTGGGGACGTAAGGATGACGAAGATGACCGGGCCTGGGCACGTCGCTGTTTGATGATGGCTCACCGGATGATGAAGCCAAGTGGAAAAAATATGCGAAGATAGTTTTTGAGTATGATAATAGGTATGATTTTTTCCAAGAAACAAAATGCAGGTTAAATACAGATTGATAGGAAGTAGAACACTTCGTCACCTCAATCAGATACAGTTTCTTTGTTCCATACATTAAATTAAGATTACAATGATAAAGAAAATATTATTGATTTTGCCACTCGCTTTGTCGCTGAAGGCACAAGCTGATGATGTCCGCCTTTTAGATAGTCTTATAGTTCATAATGCTTCTTTGGAGATGCTCGAACCAATTAAACCATCCTACCTTGAAAATATTACTTCTGCGAGGATATGGAAGGACAATTGGTTTCTGAGCATTTCTGGTGGAGCTTCGGCATTTGTCGGTTCTCCGTTAGGCTGTGCCGACTTGTTTGGTAGAATAGAGCCGACTTTATCTGTTTCAGCAGGGAAATGGTTCACGCCGGCGATTGGTGGTCGGGTTTCCTTTCAGGGATTCAAACTTAAGAACAGCCTGTTGCAGAAGCAATCATACAAAAGCGTACATGCTGATTTTTTATGGAATGTATGGTCTCACTCTTACAATGCCCGTGACCAGCCAAGATGGAAAGTTGTTCCCTATGCAGGACTTGGCATCATACACAATGAGGATAATGGGAACAGTCCTTTTGCCTTCTCTTATGGCGTGACGGGACAATATCGTCTTTCTCAAAGGACTCACCTAATCATGGAACTTGGCGGCACTACTACATTCAAGAACTTTGACGGTCGCGGCGCTTCCAATAGATTCGGTGATAATCTGATGAGCCTCACAGCTGGCTTATCTTTCTGTATTGGAAAGGTAGGCTGGAAAAGAGTGGTGGATGCCAATCCTTATATAAGGCAAAATGAATGGTTGATTGAATATGTTTCTTCATTAAACGATTGCAATTCACGATTGGCTAAGCAACATAATGAGGATACAGAATCAATTGCTGAATTGAAAAAGATTCTGGAAATTGAAGGTTTGCTTGATTTATATAAAAATCGTTCAAAGAATGAAAGCAAGAAAACTCCTTCAGTGAAATCCTATCCAAAAAATGATTACAGTGGGCTTAATTCCCTCCGCTCAAGATTGCAGAGTACGCAATGGTCAGATAATTCCTTCAATGGTGATTCTATCCAAGATAAGAGTTCAACAGAAAATTATAAGTTAGGGATTTCTTCCGGATATCAATCATTATTACAAGGTTATCTTTCCGAGTTGTCAAAAGGGAAAAAATGCATAGGGGCACCTATCTTCTTTTTCTTTGAGTTGGGAACAAATCAACTTACAGATGCTTCTCAGTTAATCAACTTGGATAAAATTGCCAGAATTGCAAAACAATACAATCTGAATATTAGGGTTTGTGGATCTGCTGACAGTGCTACTGGAACTGCTGATGTTAATCATAATTTAGCAGCCAGCCGTTCCAAATATATCTGTTCACAATTGTTACATCGGGGCATTGATAAGAATCGAATTTCAGAGGTAAATAAAGGAGGGATTGATACCTATACACCGAAAGAAGCTAACCGGCACACTTCAGTGATGCTCTTCCTTAAATAACAACTACATTCAAATAATAACTTTTTCGTAATAAATAAAACATTTAGAAGGGGGTGGCTTGCGAAAGTCAATCCCCTCTGGTATTGCACCATGCTGTGAACCAAATATCAAATTTATCAGGCATCTGGAATGTCTTACCTAGAAATAAAGCATAAGATACTTTTCCTCCTTTCTTTTCTATCTGCTTTTTGAAATCAAAAATGCTGCTCCCTGTAGTAAACAAATCATCAACCACAACAACCTTTTTTCCTGTCAAATCACAATTTATATAGTAGTTTTGTTCCAGACTCTTTTTGGTCCTGTCTTTAGTCAGATGAAGGCTTTCGCGTTCCCCAGTATACATGATGAAGTTATAACCATTGGAGGATTCAGGATAATAATCTTCAAGAAAATCGTTCAATGCACTAAACCGTCTCTTATAATGCCAGTTCTTACTACAAGGCATAAACATAATGACACAATCATCTTCCGGCTCCAAAGCTTCCATGCAGTTCATAAAGAAGTCATAACCGTTTCTCTTGCCATCCTTGAATCCTAACAGCTCCTCGTAAAAATCCCCTTGCTCATAACTGATGTCGTTATGATAGCGAGTGGGGATATAATAATCAGTGAAAATGCACCTCACTCCCTTAAATTTGAATGGTTTCATTGGCTTATGGCTATCAAATTCGGTTGGATTGGAAAGAGCATAAATAGGGTAGGCCGCTTTATTCCCTGCTAACACCGCTTTTCTGCTCAATTTTCTTCTCAGTGATTGTTCGGAGGTCAATTGAGCTGCATAAAAATATGCTTCCCCAGCCTTTTTCAAGCTATAGAATGCAAATCTTATGGCAGCAATCGTTACCGCAAGTAGAATGAAATATACAATTAAAGCCTTATCCATCTTTTTTTGACGTGCAAAGTTAAAATAAAAAAGGAGTTATCCTCTAATATAAATACAGAACCAGAGATTGGGTATTTGTAGTTGGAAATGGGTGATATGTATACATTCTGCGTTATAATAATGAAAAAAACACCACCATCAACCCATTATAATCTGAAAAAATCTCTGTTTTTGTGCAAAATGTGCGACAAGAAGTCGGCTGGGAACGGACGAATTGCCCGTGTTATGATGAATGCTGAATTAACTTCCGCCGGAGAGTCTAAAATAATAATACCAACCGTTTTCCGGAATGATTATTTGCTGGTGCTACGTCGTCTTAGCAGGCAAAATGATCCGAATGTTTTTATTCATGCGATGCAGAAAGTTCGAAGATTCAGTTATAATCTGTATGGAGAGGGTATTGAATCTATGGAGGATTTTTTAAATAAATGCCATGCTTTTGATGATCCGGAAGAAGGGGTTTTGAGAATGGAATTTTAGATATTATATAAAAAAATCCCTGATACGCAGATTATTTCATTAAAAAATCTCCGATTTGATAATTTATCTCTGTTATTATTGGAAATATTCCTATACTTAAGTAACTATAATATGAATTCACCCATCCGTGGAACAGATCATTTTGCAACCGATAGAACCAGTCAGGCCTCTTTAGGGCACTATCAAGTCATTTTTCAGACAGGTTACTTTTAAATATTTCCTAATAAATCAGATTGTTATTTTGTTTTTAAAGAAAATCATTTTATCTTTGTAGCAACATGCTTACCCCGCTTCCCGTCAGATCAGCGCGCTCAGGGTAAGCCTTTTATTTTTATACCCCATGAGTAAAATTCCTTATCCTAAAAATCTCATATCTTTTGCTGATCAGATTACTTTGCTTAAACAGCGTGGGCTGTCTTTCGGAGATGAATCCAAAGCATTACATCTGTTACAGAATATCAGTTACTATCGTTTGAGCGGCTATTGGTATCCTTTATTGGCAGATAAGCAAAATCATATTTTCAAGCCAGGAAGTACGTTCGAAGCGGCTTATAGTATATATAAGTTCGATAGCGAACTCCGGAAACTGATTAGTGCGGAGTTAGAGAAGATAGAAGTGGCAGTACGCACACAAATCGCTTATTTGCTTTCTTCGCAATACAATGGCTATTGGTTTACCGATGCTTCTCTTTTTAATAATCCTGCACATCATGCCCAAATGGTAGACAAGATAGATGTAGAATATCAGCGTAGTGACGAAGAATTTGTTACAGCTTTCAAAGCTAAATATTCCAATCATTTTCCCCCAAGTTGGATGACTTTGGAAATTACCTCTTTCGGAACCCTTTCTATTTTATATAGCAACTTGGTTCCCGGACGGGCAAAACGAAATATCGCTGCCTATTTCGGACTAGCGGACACCGTTTTTGCTTCATGGCTACACAGTATTGTGTACATTCGTAACATTTGTGCACATCATTGCCGCTTGTGGAACAGAACGTTAAGTATTCGTCCCTTGATGCCTCGTTCACCCCGCAAACCGTTCGTTTCCCTTTCTGCCAGCGGCACTCAACAAGTTTATTTCATATTGAGCATGATTGTTTACCTATTGAATATTATCAATCCGAATCATTCATTTGTGGTAAGGTTTAAAGACTTGTTGAGCCGTTATCCTTCGATTGATGTACGAGCAATGGGGTTTCCTGCCAATTGGAAGAATGAAGATATTTGGAAATAAGCACCTATTAAAAAAAGGAACAGTCTTTCCAATGTGGCCGTTCCTTTTTCTTCTTTTTGAATCATGACGTAGGTTTTGAAACACAATGCTACCAGATTCAGCGCTATTCACCTCCCTCTCCTGCAATACACTTCTTCCTCAACCTCTTCCACAAGCAGCTTTTCATCGCGTGCCACTTCATCCATGTTACCATCATTGTCCACATCACCAATATCCATTTTCCCGTATTGGTATTCCGCCATCTTAGAAAGTTGCTCATGTAAACCTTGAAGGTTACTATCAAGACCGGTGTTGTGTTCGTATGAGAAACTATGCTCGACAGCAAGACCGGCATTAGTAACCGTGCCAACATCGAGACTGTCGGTATCACGATTATACTGCACGTGTAGTACGGCACCATTTTCCATCTCAAAGACAGGCATACGTTTGGCTGACATCTCCGCAAACTGCTCAGCCACCATACTTTTTGCCACTTCTTTCACATCT
Organism: Bacteroides sp. 224; assembly: GCF_010500995.1. GTDB lineage: Bacteria > Bacteroidota > Bacteroidia > Bacteroidales > Bacteroidaceae > Bacteroides. Next base: position 23,183 of record NZ_QVMK01000035.1, read on the forward strand.
TCGGTAGCTCGATCAGGCAAACCATAGCGATTAATAGCATTGCGTACTTCCTGTTCAGGTACTTTACGCATGATTTCGTATGTCCCGCCAACACTGTTATTGTAGACCACGGCATAATAGTTATCCTCGTCCAACAAAACATCACCACGGTTCCGGATTGGTGATTCGAAAGTATGCTCCAGATCAATTGCATCACCGTGGTCATATTCCTTTGCCTCTTGTAACAACTGATCATAAAGTCAACCAAAAATTCAACTGAAATCCAAGAAAGAATAGCGGAAAATGTAAATGCGTTGAAGTATAGGGATAATATTTCAACAGAGGACTATTCTATTTCAAACCTTCATCTGAATGATCTTAAAACTCATATCAAATACATTCTTAGTCAGAACACGGCCTTTAACAATAACGAATTTAAAGTTTTAATCACTGCCACAAAGGAACAATTGGCAATAGTCGCTTCAGCAAAAAATGAGTATAGTGAAAGATCGAATCAAAAAATAGAGATCATCATTGATGGTTATTTCGCCATTATATTTTTTTGATGAATCAAACACCCACGACATGATTTTGTCATTCGGAAGTATAGGTAAAGCCACTAATATATTACCTGCTTGCACATCTCCGTCCACCTCGCCTTTAACATTTTTATTTTTGTGCAAAGTGTACTCATAGTACATCACATCGTAACTTTCATGATAGAGGTGCTGCACATTATCTGCCTGTGGGCTGCGTAGTTTGAGGGTTGCTTTACCGTCCATGGTATTAATTATCTTTCTTACGACCAATAAGCCAGTAACAGGTCATCGAAACATTCACCTTAATTTCGTTCAATACATTCTAATATACAATATGTATTTCTCCCAAAAGTATGCTTTTTGGGTCAAATAATCAAATATATAGACTAAATAAATTAAGACACTCAATATTTCGACAATTTGATTTGCTTAAAACTCCCCTATAATTATTGGTCCAGCAATTTGCAAACTATCTCAATAGATTGTAGAAATACACTCTAAAAGTCAATTATTTTTCAACCCGTTTCACCTTTGCCGCAAACGTAGATTTGCCTTTGCCGCGAACGCAACATTGTCTTTGCGGCAAACGTAGACTTGTCTTTGCGGCAAAGGCAAATCGATGTGCAGTAGCCCCCTGCACAACACCCTCATGGGCACTTTGCTCGCTTCAACCCCATAAATTTAATGTTTGAATAAATTGTTTTTTAGCGGATCGTTTTTATATAAAATTCCATTCACCAATAATTGCGTACCATTATGGATACAAAATCGGCCTTGATATTTCGTGCTCCCACCCATAGGTGTCCTTTTCCAAACATTGCAGGCTTATATACTGTTGTTTGTTCAATCGGAGTTTCGCAAGACCAGCTACGACCTTTATCTGTACTATAGTAATAACAGGAGGTGAAAATGTTTTTATTCAGATAAGTCAATACGGCTATATAATCACCACAGACATGTATGTTAACGGTGTTTTGTGGAAGTTTAACGAGTTTTTCGGTTTCAACGCAATACAGTAGTATTTCTTTAGATTCTATATCTTTTTTATCTTTTAAACCAATGTAATATCTTTGGGTAGTTCAATTAAAAATTATTGAGCCACAATAACCAATACGCATTGTTTACAAAGATAACCCTTTCTTTGCAATTAGCAGTAAATGAATTAAGTAATTGTCATGTCTTCTACAGTTCCTTCATGGATACTGGTCAGATTTTACATGTAAAATCCGACCAACTCAATACGGTCGAAACGATTGATTTAACCGTATGCGACAGCTGATTTAGCCGTATGAGTTGAGCGACTTAACCGTATGTGTTAGTCTACTTAACCGTATGTGTTTCATAATGATAAAGACAAAGGCGAAACTTCATGAGCTCCACCTTTTTTCTTCTTACATTTATTAAAGTTCTGCTATTTCTTCTGCGGATAGTCCTGTAGCATTTGAGATCATCTCGGTCGTAGCTCCAATCTGTTTTAGATTTCGTGCAATAGTACGTTTTTCTTCTTCTCTTCCTTTTTCTATGCCTTTTTCTATGCCTTTTTCTATACCTTTCTCTATACCTTTTTCTATACCTTTTTTCATTCCTTTCCTCTCCGCACTATTAACACGTGTTATTTCTGTTCTGATTACATCCCAGAAATCATCATATCCCAACAGTTGTGCATCGGTAAAGGCAGACTCTTCCAATGCGGTAACGGCTTTCTTTACCTCCGGGTTTTCCAATAGTTCTTGGGGAACTTCGCGTGTTTCTTCGCTTATTTCGGTGAGGTAGCGCAGCCATAACACCTGCATTCTTTTTGCTTGGTAGGCTCGTGAGGCAAATTTGGGGAGTTCTATGAATATCAGATGTAGTCCATCTATCACTTTTTCGGTATGCTCCACATGTACCATTTTATAGTAATGGTAGTATCCATCCAATTCGGGTTCGAAAATTTCGTTTATCAGGTTAAGCGAATAGACAGGTTGCAGAAGTTTGTATTCTTCTTTCTTTCCCAGTTGCCGGACGTATGCTTTCGATGCATTGAATAGTACGCGTTGTTGATATTCCGGCGACCAAATCATTTGCATTTCCACAATAAAAAGCCTTCCTTTCCGATCTTTGCAGCGCACATCTACAATGCTGTTTTTTCTCAGTGGATGATCAGGCACTATCTCCGGCGATAGGTATTCAATGTCGGTTATTTCTTCTCCTTCATTCAGAGGTAACAGGGCATTGAGGAAACTCATCACCAAATCGGGATGTTCGCCAAATACACGTTTGAATGTCAGGTCTGCTTTTGGATCAAGATATCTCATGTATGGGTCGTTTTTTGGTTTAATGGGAACTTTATTACAAATATACATATTTTTCTCCATTTATGAAGTAGTTATTGCTATTATCTTTTTGATTCGGCTTTTATAGGATGTAAAGCTACCAATTCTTCCTCCGTGGCATCCTTCGGATTCGCATAAATCCCGATAGAGGTCAACGTTTCCATTTCCTGCGTTGACAAGCCTTCGAAACTCACTTCAAAAGAGCGTTTGGCGTTATCCCAATTTTCCCTTGTCTTTTCGGCTGTCTGTTGGGCTTCCAGTGAGTGCTGTGTTTGGGTTTGCCTACTACAGGCTGACAACAACAATGTTCCAATTAAAATAAATAGATACTGCATTTTGGTTTTCGAATATTATTACACTCTTTTTGAATTGGCGTAAATAAATACCCCCTTATTGCTTTTCTTACTATGCAGCCCTTTTTTCTGTTTGATGAAGATAAAAGCCGCACCTGTACCCAGCGCAAAAACCAATGTAATCAGACCCGCAAGAAATCCAATCAGACAGTAGGCTACGATGAAGCCAATAATGGCTCCACCGATAGCACCTGCTGCCCAATAGATGTAGCGGCCCTGGACTCCCATGAATTCAAGAGGCTTTTGCAGCCCCTTGAACAACGGGTATTCTGCATACCGGTCATCGGAGTTAGAGTCAGTGCCCATTACAGTTTAACTACTTACACCAAAGAACAAAGGCAATGCCTGTGCAGCTGCCACAAGGAAAATACAAGCTCCTACAATCATCATGATGGACTTCTTGACATCTTGTTCTTCGTTGTGTGAGCTCGAGATGTGGCGCCTTACCACCTTGCGGTTGGCAGGTTTCCACAAATCTGCTCCCGAACCGGACGTACATGTCTCCACGTATCCGGCTCTCCAGTAAACCATCACTGTATTCATTTTGCCTTTATTATTTTTGTAAAACAATCACTACATACCGCTAAAGACTTACGATTTATTTCAAGCATCTTTTTGCCCCATAGAGTACGCTCCGAAAGATTTTTCATCGCCCTCGCATGGTACATTAATAATGCTCCCTCTTTACCACAGAGTTCGCAGTTCCCTTTTCTCAATCTCTCAGTAAGAGTTGGATGAGGAAGAACTTCTCCTATGGTGTCCGATTCGTATCTCTTTTTGGTTATTCTTGCAAAGCCATCATGGTAGAGCGTCACACTATGATGTTTCCCATCCTTACCATTGTAATGAATGGTAAATACACCATTATGCTGATACTTACCCTTAACTTTACTTACTGATAGATTAAGTTTCTGGGCCAATGTATGGCATAGACTATATTCCATTATGTAAGCATACTTTGCACACCACCAGGAAGAGTTGTTAGCGATACAATAGTAGTTGTAGAATCCACGGATTTCAGAATTTACCTGCATAAGGATTTCATGCGGTTTCTTGGAAAATAACTTCCCACGTGCTTTAGACTTCCAAACCGTTTTGCCGTTTTCTATTTTATATTTAACAGCATCGTGTTTTTCAAGAGCTTTCTTCACATGGTCGGCACTTACCAGAAGCTGCACTTTACCTTTATGATTTCTTTGCAGGATTCCCCTTGCATTTCGTTGCATTACCTCAGAACTTCTTACCGTAATATCAAATCCAAGGAATTTGGCGATGTCCTTACCGTGGGTTATCAGAGTCTTTTCCGGTGAAAGTTCAAGGTGGAGGGTATCACGCATGAAATTTGTGATGTCCGCTTTGATAATTTCACATTCTATTTTTGTTCCAATAACACCAATAAGAAAATCATCCGCATATCTTGTATACACAATACGGCGGTAGTTTTCATCAGTGGGCAATCCATGCTCCGTGCGTCTCATTTCTGCTTGCAAAGAAGTTATCTTTTCTTGTAGAGCAGTACGTTTACATTCATCTGTCTCTTTGAGAAGCCGCCCCTTGGCCCAACTAAGCTTATTGTTGAGCTTATAATAGGCAGGATTGATTCTCCTACAATTACCCTTGTCGAATTTTGTGGCGTAATCAACCATATAACGGTCAAGGTTGTCAAGGTATATGTTGGCAAGAATTGGTGAAATAATGCCACCTTGAGGAGTACCCGTAACCGATTCATGAAAGGTCCAGTCTTCAATATATCCTGCATTGAGAAATTTCCGAATCAGTCGGAGGAACCGCTCGTCTGAGATTCTTTTTCGTAAGGTTCCGATGAGTACATCATGGTCGATATTGTCAAAGAAACCTTTGATATCTCCCTCAATGAACCATTTAGCCCCTGTGAACGTCTTTTGAATCTGAGTCAGTGCTGTATGGCAACTTTTGTATGGTCTGAAGCCATGCGAACGGTCGCTGAACGTCCCCTCATATATAGCTTGTAGAATCATACGGATAACCTCTTGCACTAATTTATCAATCCACGCGGGAATCCCAAGTGGGCGAAGTTTCCCATTCTTTTTCGGAATGTAAGTTCTTCTGGCAGGATAGGGTTGGTAGGTCTCGTTTTTGAGACACTCAATGACGTATCTTATCTTCTGAATGTTCATGCCATTAATTGTATCGCCATCGGTGCCGGGAGTAAGATTCCCTGCTTTATTACCGAGGCGTTGATACGCATAATGGTAGATGTCCTCATTGAATAGGATACGATAAAGGCGTTCGAACGTATAGCTCGAATCTTTGCTGTGTGAATACAGCGTGTCGAGTATTATCTGTGGATTTCTCATATGTCTCTCACATATTTCACTTTTAATACTTGACGGTTCACCTGCTCCCCTTCGCCATGTACACGGCTTTCCCGTGCTCGGACTACTATGGGAGCTCCGTTGGCTGAAATCCATATAGAGGACAGAGCCGTCACTCTTCCTCCTATCCACCCGGAAAGAATCCCTTTGTGGAAAGATTTTACAACCAATCTCCGTTTAGTCTTACAATAACTATTGGCACGGCATATTGTCGGATGCGACTTACGTTCGTTTATCCGCTTATTGCGGTCGCGTTGGAGTCCGTTTTGTGCCTGCGACACAAATGAACATTGCGCAGGTACTCCAATACAACGTATATAACTGCTTTCCGTTGTAGCCACATCATAGACCGCTGAACTATCGTTCAACCAATCAGGCTTCATCCTCATATATGCCTTTTCCCCTTGCACCTTCGTCACGGCTTTGCAGTTCACCGACTGGGTGCTTTCCTTGCATGCTATTGTCCCATTGCAGGTAAGCTTGGTGGGGATAAGTTCTATGTTGAAAATCATATAATTACACATGACGTTGAAGCCTGTTAACTGTAAATTAACAAGTCCAGCATGAATAATATGTATTTCTTTTCTCAACATTTAAACGCTAACTTAATCTATTGCTAATTAGATATTTACTGTAAAACCAATACGGACGCACTCATCTTTATATACACGGAAATAGCCCCAACTACCGCTACAACACCTGCAATAGCATAACAAAGTTTGACCACATACGGCACATACTTGGCTATTTCCGAAGTCACAGTACCAAGGGCTGTGGTACCCGCAGAATAGTCGCCTGCCGCGTTCTGCGCCATCACTGCCGTTGTTCCGACAAGCAACATGAGAGACATCATCTTGATTCTCTCGGAAGAGCAAATACCCTTCATAAATTTCTTGAATTTCTGAATCATTTGTTTACATTAATAATTAATACACGGTTTTTACTCTTCTGCGCAGTTGAGTGTTTTTAGAAACTATTTTGAATTTTATATCTGATATCCGAAGAAGGAAGGAAATAGGATGGAGGCACTAATCATGAAGATACAGGCACCTACCAGAAAGAGTATTTCTTTCGTAACTCCCTCTTCCCCGACATTCATTTTGATGTAAATCTGAAAACTTGCTATTATCACTACGATAGCAGCGATAGCATAACCTAAGTAAAGCACGTAGAGCATCATCGTTACCACATAATCATGCATCAAGGCCAATGCATCGACTCCCCAGCTATAATCCACACCACCGCTTTTGGCGAGTGCAAACTGAGCCGAAAACAAACTGGTGAAAACCCCAAAAGACCTAAGTATTTTAGATTGCATCTCTAATCTCCGATTTGTTGTTTTCTGACTTCTCGTTATCCGAAGCCTTCACTTCTTTAAGTCCCTTATCCTGACGTTGGTTATCGAAAAGGATAACCTGCTGATTGATAAGATAGTCCTCGAACTCTTTTTCATCCATAACAACTTCACTCTGAATATCCCCTTCAATCATATTCCGGCGGATAGTATCAACCTGCTCTTCAGTTTTACTTTTTTCAGTCATTCCACTTTGGGTGGCTGTTTCACTCTGGTAAGAATCATCATTCTCCTTTTCCTCTTCCCCCTGTTCTCTGAGTGGATTCACTTCCGAAAGATCTTCAAGGCTCTTTTGTGCCCCTATAACAAATCCGTCTCCATCTTCTGTTACAGGAATGGGGTCTTCTATTTCCGTCATAGTACCCACATCGAAAATCTCTTCCGTGTCATTCTCCTGACCCTTTTTACCGTACAGGTCTCGACTGATATTTACGCCATAGTAAATGATATATGCTATGGTTAATACAATGGCAAATATTGCAAATGGACTCATGTTATTAATCTGTTTTTGTTCGATTTCGGCTGCAAATGAATGATGAAAAATGACGAAAAAAATCAGAATCTATTTGGAAAGCTTCCGTTTTTAACCTGTATTCCATTTTTAAATAAAAATCATACCTACAATCATACTCAAGAAAAGAATTCTACAGTCTTCTTTCATCAGGGAGTAACAGTTGTTCCAATTTCTGTTTCTTGTTTCCAGTAGCCAATACTCCCTTCATGCGAAAAGGTAGAATAAGTTGATGCAGATGGCTAACTTGTTGCGTGCGCAAAGGTAAAATCGGGTTTTGCTGATCTGAACAAATTTTTCGTATCACAATCTCCACGCTTTCAGGTAGTATTCTGCTAAAAATTTGCTCCTGCAAAACACCTCTCCTTTGCAAAGCCCACGAAACAAGTCAGTCGCTCAACTCATTCGCCGCATAAAAAAAAGGTCGTGATTATGAAAACAAGAACAGAAATATCAATACGAAACAATATCGTTGCTAATCTATTCTCGCATAAAATCTTCAATGCAGTAAGAATTATGACGACAAGAATTAACATTAAAAAGACAATATAATGGCACAGGAGAAAATGGACGATTGGATGCAAGAAGCAAAAGACCTTGCAAAAGCAGAACGGGAACTGAAAATTGAGCATTGGGTATATATCTCCTTTGAAATCCGCAACCCCGACAGAAGTCGGGAGGTTCTTCATACGATAGACATACCCCGTGACATATTAGACCGTTGGCGGTGGCTGATAAACTGGCGAAAGGCTAAGTTAATATGTAAGTACCCACGAAAGAACATAGACCTATTGTTTTGCTATTACGACAAGCGAACAGGCTTACATACGGGTTTTGACTTTATATTGGGAAAAGTAGCTTCGGCAAAGGCATAGATAACCAAAGTCGAAAGAGCTATTGCCCGATATATCGACTACAATGAATGTAATAATCTGTTTTTCAATATAGAAACGGATGAGCAATTACAAAAGGCATACAGCAAATTAGAACAAAAGAAAGAAAATTATCAAATATTATATGCAATGTTACAGGAAGAAGTAAAAAATCACAGGGAAAACAGTGACAAATTCAAGCTATTTATCGGTTTCAAAAAGTTGGGGGAGTTTTCCTCTATCTTGGAAGCAAAACAATATGCAGCCAAACAGGACAGACAGGCAGATTCAGCTTGTTAGGAGACAAGTACTATGATTCTTGGTATATTTCTCAATGGGATATAAAAAAAGGAAGAAAAAGAAACATAAACACGGGCGGTTTTTTCGCTCGGCTTCTTCTTTCATGAACCAACTGCACACCCCTTTTTATGGATACCGGACGATGAAAACACCGCCCGATACACCCGATACTTTTGTCTGTTAGCAAAAGCCTTCCCTAAGAAAAACTTTATCGATGAAGTCCTTCCTGCCGGGACATTCCTGATAATACCTCAATGCGATAAGTAATTTCCTCTTTTATTTGGTGGCTCCAATAGCCATCAATCCCTGCCAGTTGTGCATATCGTGGGTAGTCGCTGACAGCACTGATTGCCTTTTCTATAAGGGAATCGGCACCTTTTATATTATATTTCTTAGCCATCTCAAGCAAATCTCCACGTTCGATGCCAGCGTTTTTGTTGTTTATGGTCATGCAATGACGGTTTACATATCCCGGTGCCGACGGATCGACCGAAAATGTGAAATCATACGTGGGAGTAATATGCCATACTCCGTCTTGCTCCATCATAAAGCTAAAATTCTTATTGTGGTCATCCACATTTCCGCCAAGCACATTCATGGTCATGGACAAAAATAACTGCTGCATTTCCGCCGGTATGATACCGATACGACCGGCAGTGTCAAACAGAGACTCATAGCTGTCTGCTGTCGGGTTCATTGCTGCCAAAGTCTGGATATGAATTTTCTCATTTCCCTTGCGATCAAACCGCTCGGTAAGAAAATGTACTTCCTTTTCCCCCTCGACAAGCATCGATGGCATCATTTTCACCCCTGCGTCCCGGGCCATCAGGTAATAACTGTATTCAATACGGGTTGTTGGTAGATCAAGATGTTCATCAAATTTGATAATCATTGGGGGAAAACCGGGTGCAGGAGCACTTACCTGTCCTGAATAACACTCATTCGTTTCTGTATTTACATGGATAATCGCTTTTGCCCTGCGACCACCGGCAGATGTCCCCACCTTGAACAGGCTTTCAATCATCAAATCAGGTTGCATTTCTGCCTTGAAATCCTTAGCTTCGTTCAGGGCAGCACAGGCAAGCCTGTACAGGTCGGCAATCTCCACTTTGAATGGTTTTTCCATTTCTTCAGCGGCAGGAGGTATAAACTCCAGCGCTCCCATTCCTCGTCTACCGATGTATGCCAGGCGGTCAAGTGATGACAAGTCACGGGATTTTATATGATGCGCTTTCGCCCACTCATTGAATACCCTATTTCCCCAATGATCAGGCAGTGAATCGGCTATAAAAGAGGGCAAACCACCAAAGATTTTATCATCCTCTCCATAAACAGGCAGCCCAAGCCCAGCGGACACACCATTTATTGGGGCTTTCAATGGAGCGATATCATATCCGCCCTTTATAAACCTGAATTCGGGATAATTTTCTCTTCCTCTTCAATACATCACAAGGCATAGTTATCGTGCTCACATTGGATTTTTCAATTGAGTATTTTTGTTTTTG
>NZ_QVMK01000036.1 GCF_010500995.1 Bacteroides sp. 224
CTTAAACTGGCCATGTGATTTATTCACTACGACAACACTAATAGTGCCTGAACGGTTCCTTTTCTTGCGTACAAACATTATGCGAAGGTACATAAATTACGCTTGCGTCACCCAAAGTCACCCACTTTTATAGGCTAACGTGCTGATAATCATTGTGCGCTATGTGATGGCGCAAAAAAGTGATGAAGTCAGGAAATGCTCTGAGCCGTCAGCTAAAGCAGACGGCAATTGATAGAACTTAACAGCCCTGCCCTCAACGAGGGTGAGAGTTGTGGACAGTGGGGGTATCTTCCTAATTCTTAATCAGCTTAAACGGCTTATGATCAAACATATACCCAACCCCAAAGAACATATACTGTGCCTTACTGAACTTTTGCGAACGTATGGTGAAGGAACCATATAGATTATCCCAAAAAGGAACTTTCACATTGAAAGCTTGGTAAAGCCTGTGGTCGTTCTTTTTGCCTTTAATTACTTCATATCCTACCATTCCGGTTACGGAGTATTTGGGCATTACAATGTCTCCTCTGACTGAGAGTCCCAATGCCCAGCGATCCATGAATTTGCCACTATAAAGTTTGGCTATATCACTGCCATCCGGCTTCTCTCCGATCTTTTTGGCAGTGTAATCGGCGCTTTCATCATATACAATATCAATTCCTCCTCCATATCTATATTTATAGTTGGGCATGTGTAGTAGGGCATAGCTCACATTTCCTACAAAGAAGTTCTTGTTGATGTATGGAGATGATAACCCGGTTTCTTCTGTATCAAACCTTCTTTGCCGAACAGTAGAGTTGAAAGTTATATCTGAGATTAGGCGACTATTATCATACGAAGGGGCACGAAGATTCGGATTAAATTCGTTCACAATTCGTTCCCGATCGAAATAATAAGTTAACCCAACGAAGGCAGCTACTGTATTTACCCCCGAATTAGGCATTCGGGTGGCTCCGTTGGAGACATGACTGAGAGTGGCTCCTATATTCAAATCCCAATCTTTGCTTAGCAGGTAGTTGTAGTAGAGGTTGGCCGCAAAATAGATATTTACGGGAGCTCCAATGCACTTATTGTCGGGGTTTGTTGCTGCATTGTATTTCTTCCAGTTGAAAGATGCCCCGAAATTCCATTCATATTTTACCATCGATCTAAATGAAAAAGCCTTTAATATTCCTCCCTGAAATAGATAAGCAGAAATGGGATGTCCTGTCTGTTTGCTGTTAAAATCATAAAAACCGATACCGATACCATAATACGGCATGCCGTATACAATATCTTTCCATCTGTTTCCTAACGAGGTTACTCCTACGCGCATTTCACTATATTGCACGTAACCGGTTTTTAACTTATCTTCTTCCACAAGGGCTTTACCTCCGGAATATTTCATATTGATAAATACCGGACGTTTTAATAGATGAGACTTCGGATCATGCATCAGTAAATTATATTGCCGGAAAGAGTCTATTTGAGCGGAATCCGGAACAGATAACCGCCTGTTTGTATAATCCGAAGAATTATTTTTGAACCACGAAGTGGCCGATACTGATGATGTTATCCCCCAAAGGAAAATAGCTGTAGTTAAGGTTTTTATCTTTGTCATATCTCCTAATATGAATGGTTAATATGAGGACAGGTTTGCAAGTTAAATGATTAATGGAACTATTACAAACTTTGTTTCTTGAAAAAGTTTTCTTTAACAGAATAGTTAACGTTTGATGCTTTGATTTTGTTTAATAAAAAAGGCTCATGGATATCCTCATGAGCCTTTCTTTTCTTGTTATGCCGACGGATCTATAAATTCGTCTCCTCCTCCACCGCTGCCGTTACCACTGTCGTTATTGCCTCCGGTATTGTCTTCGTCGGCATCACCAACGTAACCTTTCGCCAAACGACTAATGTGGGTAAACTCAATGTCCTCAAGTAATGCACGTGTTCTGACTCCGCCTAATTTTACATTATATTCGGGTGTGAATTTAACGATAAGACTTCCAAATTGTGAAGGTTTCACGTCTTTCTTTTCAACTACCCCTTTTCCTTTGCTTCGTCCGTACACGCAAAATGTACCTAATCCTTCAAGGCGAACAGTGTGTCCTTCCTTTAAATTCATGTTCATGAATAAAGGTAAACTGTATAACGCCGCGGAAATATCCGCTTGTGTTAGTGTTGTGGCATTTGAGATTAGTTTGCTCAATGTTTTTATGCCAACTACTTTCCCGGTTCTTACAACGCCCGGTCTCCATAAAAAGTTCCCATCTTTGTCGGGTCTTGAATCTTGTGTTTCTTTGTAATACATAAACTTTTAATTTTTAGTTAGTAAAATAGTTTGTTTGGATATCTGTTGCAAATATAATAGGTTATTTTCGATTGTGCAATGTTTTGGTTTTGAATTAACGTTTATTAAATGCGTCATGTTTTGTCGTTTGTGATTTTTATTTGTTTTAATGTGTATATTAAGCTGTTGTTTTATAGGCGGTTGTGTATTGTTTATTGGTGATTTGATTACTTTCTTTTGGTTTTTATTCTGTTTTTAAGTGTTTGGTTGCGCTTTTTGTAAAGTATATAACTTGTTGGTTTAAAGGTGTATAGTTGATTGTGATGTAGCTGTACACTTGATGGTTTTGTAGGTATATACTTAAGCATGCCAAAGGTATATACCTAAAGATCCTAAAGGTATATACTTATGGCGTGTTTAAGTGTACACCTTTGCAACCTAAAGGTGTATACCTTTGTGTTGTGAAAGTGTATATTTAAGTGGGTGTTGTGTTTGTGTTATATATAAGGTACGCGTACCTTATATATAACATGAAATTGCAGGTAAAAAGTATACTTTAAAAGTTGCTATTGCGGCACTATTTGCTTAATATTGAGCTTTTATAATAAATAGAACTGTCATGAGTAGAGTTTTCTTGTGTATACTCCTTGTTTTTGCATTATCTTCCTGTAGTTTTTCTAACAAGCAAATTCAAAATGAAGATTATTTTGAAGTAAACTTTGATTTGTTATCAGATTCTCTCCTTCCTATAAGAGTAATTAAATATATACCATTAGAGACAAATGAAAATTGTTTGATTAGTGCTATTGATAAGGTGATTTATAAACACCATAAGTTTTATGTTTTTGATAAAGGAGGTAGCGCTATTTATGTATTCAATGAGAATGGAAAACGGATTCATACCATTCATCAGGTAGGGAATGGTCCCGGAGAATATGATTATCCTATGGATATAGATGTAGATAAAGATGGAAATTTGTATGTATATAATCATACAAATCAAACACTACTAAAATTTCCGTTTGATAATATAACCAAAGGAGAAACGTTTATTAAAACAGGAGAATATTGTATGGACTTTGCGCTCACGGAGTCGGGCCATATTTATATGAGTGATGTAGTGCGCGAAGGCAGGTTTGCTATAAAATTAGCCCGCTACGCTTTAAGTGACAGAGAACTGTCTGTGTTGGAAGAAAACGAACATCCTCTTTGGGATGGAATTTCGCGTGCATCCAACCACTATTTATTCCGTTCAACGAATGGAGGCTTATATCACTATAAGCGTTTTTCGAATCAGATAAAGTTTCTTGAAGGGAGTGAGGGCGGCAAAGATATTGTCTTTACATCTAAAAAGGTTCCTTCTGCCAGCAGGTTAGATAAATGGGCAGAAAATAAGAATGCTTTTATAGAAGATTATGAATATCTCAGGGATGTTTCTGCCTGTTATGAAAACAGAGATTATATCTTAATTACATTTGAAATGATACCTAAAATACAAACTATAATCAATAAGCATACTGGCAAAGTTTGTAATATTAGTACACTTTCGTTTTCACAGCGTGATGTTGGGTATTTAAATAAAATAGTAGCTGCTGATGAGAACTATTTTGTTTCTTTATGTTCGCCTACCTCTGCTTTTCTGGAAAAAGCGTTGGAAGAGGATGGAGAGAAAAGTAAGGTGTTGGAGGGGCTTACGGAAGATGCTAATTCGGTGCTGGTGGTGTTTGGGTTTGAGTGAGTGTGTTTTTATAACTCAAAAAAGAATAAGAATTATGTCTTTTTTTAGATAGGTATTTGTAATTGGTTTATGTTATTTGGCGCCATCTTCATTATCAATGAATCCCCGTTAGGGGATTCATGTTTAATCAATGTTGATATATATAAAATAGTAGATACTACGAGTGAATGAAGACTTCAATCTGGTATTTCCCTTTTTTACCACCACACTTGCTCCCCATTTTCATAAGTAAAAATGCGTTCTTCTTTCCCTTTAGTGTGATTATGTAAAAGGAATAGAGCATTTGTGGGACAATTTTCATAGGTTATTGTAATGTAATCAGCGTTTTTTTTGCCCAATGATTGCCACTGATTATTTCTCCAATAAAACAACTCATATTCATCTCCGGGCTCAATGAAATTACCATCGTTGCGAGGGAAATAAGCGATTCGGTCTATTTTTATTGATTTTCCAAAATCAAGTCCCACCCAACAATTGCTATTTTGAGGGGCATCAAAGTAAGTTAATGCATCTCTGTCGAAAACTCCAGTTTTGCTGTATCTAAGATCCTTACGGTTTGCCCCCTCTGTACCTATAATTCTACCCATAGTAGGATTGATAGAGTCCTTTTCGTAAAAAAACAACTCGGCTATGTTACAATGTGCTTTAGCTGGTCCGTAATATCGCCAATAGCGGGCACTATCTTTTTGTTGACTTAGATTTACTTCTCTTCCATAGAGACCTAATTCGGTAATGGTATGTAGTGTTACTGAATCTTTGAAAAGAGAATCGGTGGCTATTTGAAATTTTCCCCCTTTTACTCTGCCGGCTACTTTATATATAATTTCATGAGGAGGGTATTTGCGGTTTAAAGTCAGTGTTTGTTTATTGAGAGTGTCTGCTTTCAGGCTGATCTGTTTTCCGGAAATGGATAATAAAATAGGATCGGCGAAAGCTTGAATGCCATCTGATTCGTAGAATACAGGCAAATAAACCACTCTTTTTCCCATTCTATCAAAGGTGACTTTATTTTTCTTTGTTATTCTGCCATAGTGTATGGGAACCCATTTTTCATTATCGAAAACAGCTAGATAAGCATATTTATGAGAATGTTTAGCTTCAATAGTTACAGATATGTTGTAAGGCTTGAGGTATTCTTCGGTAACATCTTTCATACATAACTCATGAAAGGTAGATGGTACATGTTTCTCTTCTCTATGCAGGTCTAGTATTTCTTTATTGATGGCATACGTTTTTCGGAATGTTTTAGCCATGGGGCGTTCTTCTTTATTAGGACTTCCTGGTTTATCACCGAGTCCTTCGAAAAGCATCTTTTTCCCTGAAGTTTCAAGCAATACATTCCAACTATGCCCTAACGAGCGAGATGGCCATTGTGGGGTATGATCTATAACCACAGGAATACCTTTGGCGCGCATCACAGACATTGCGAGAGTATTATAATCCTCGCAGTTTCCTAAAGGTATTTGAGTCAGTGTATTCATTTTCCGTACAGAAAATAAATCATCTAAAAAAATACGCTTTTTAAGACTATCTTTTAATGCCCGGTTTACTTTCTCGCACGCATGATAAGCTGTGTTTTTATAAAGAGGGCAGTAACGAAGATCTTGAATACTGCTGTTGCAGTAATCATGCAGATATTCGCGCCAGTTATCTAATACCTGTATTTCGCTGCTCTTATAAGGAAGAATATATTCACAGAAATCATCAAATTCAACATGTTGTGCCCATTCTCCGTTTTGCCATACATCAAAAGATTGCTCAATGTTGGCAATCAGATAATTGGCTGTAAGGATATGGATATCCCGCACAAACTCTTTATTGAATGTAGCTTCGGATTGTACTAATCTGTAAAGACTGTCTTTTACCTTTATTTCCTGATGTTTATAGATCGCGGCAATGGAGTCAAGTTTTTTGTAATGCCTGTTTATGCGGAGGGTATCTTTCCATGAATAATGTCCTGGCATATTCTCAATAAGGAAGCAGGCAGCTTTATACTTTAAACTGTCTGCTGGATTTTGACTGTAATGAGACAAGACCTTTTCTAATTCAGGTCTGTTATCCCCTGCTAGGATAAGAGCATTTTCTAAATCTTTATTTTCATTATTACAAGCACATAAAATGATGATGTATATAAGAATAAGTACCGAAGGTGTAATTCTCTTCATAGTAATTGATATATTAGTTTAAAACAAAAGTATAGATTTCTGTTTATTCGCTGATATTACAAACTGGTCAATAAATGCGATATTAGTCTCTATTATACAGCAATACAAAATGTGACGTAAATGTGACGTGAAAAATTTGCAAGAAATAATAGCTCTCTCTATATTTATCGGCTTTATAGATTAATCATATATATCACAATGAAAACATATCCCTTTTTGATATTGGTTTTATTATTATCCGGTTGTTTCTCCAATCCGGGGAAGAAGAAACAAGCGTATACAGATTTTCCCGAAACCGTAGAACTTACAGGAACCATCATTGATATTGATACAGCCTTATTTCGTTATCCTTTTCGGATATGTGTTGAGAAGGATAGGGCTTTAGTGCTTGATTTGCACAATCTTGATTATTACTATCACCTATTCACTTATCCCGACTTTGTTTATTTAAATTCATTTGGGAAGCGTGGAAATGCACCCGGTGAGCTGATTTCGGCAGAAAATATGCGTGTGTTTTCAAAAAGAGTACTCACATTGGATGCTAATAAAAGAGAGTTGACCACCTGGAATTTCTCACAAAATAGAGATTCTTTATTACTCGAAAACGCCTTTCCTTTAAATGAAGGGTTGCTTCGCCCGCTGGATTTTACAGTCTATAATGATTCAATCTTTATTATTCCCGATTATTCAGGCGAAAATCGGTTGTGTTGGGTGAATCTACAAGAGGAAATAGTTCAGAAAACAGGAGAAATTCCTACCGACGATAAATCGGCTTTAGAGAATACACCTATTGCTGTTTCACAAGCCTGGCGCAGCTTTATTGATTATAACCCCCGAAACGGAATACTTGCTGCGGTTACCCAATTGGGTGAAGTACTTGAAATCTATAATTTGAAAGATACTACATATATGGCTGTTATGGGACCTCACGGCGAACCTCAATTCAGAAAAATGAAAGGTGGTAATGCTGCTCCTATCGGTATTATGGGGTTTAGTGATGTACAAGTGGGAGATAGCTGTATTTATGCAGTTTTTCATGGGCGCAGTTTTAAAGATATAGCCCAAAGTAAGAAGCAACTTCCGGATGGAGGGCAATTTATTTATGTGTTTGATTTTCAGGGAAATCCTTTGCGGAAATACATATTAGACTGTTATATCAATGGAATTTCCATAGATGAAGAAGCCGGAATAATTTTAGCAACAGATGTAAATAATGATCAACCTATTGTTTCGTTTTCGTTCTGATCGTCGGTCTCGGGAGAAGGATCAGAAAGTGTAAATAGATAATAGTCCTCGTTTTCCGGATCGGAAATAACAGTATAACCACATTTAATCTGATACAGAAAATCTTTAAACCTTTTTATGGCAGTAGTCATGTTAGTGGTGGCATCTATATGGTTAGGCCATAGCTTTTTTTTTAGTGTGTTTTTGTTGACACGGTTATTCTCTGATTCCAAAAATAACTTGGATAATTTTTCTATCTGAGAGGTTAGCTTTTTTCCTTTTTTCTTTTCTCCTTCTTTATAGATTAATTTTTTGTTGAGTGTATCTACCCAAAAGTCTTTTGAATGGTGTTGACTTTCCACAAGAAGAGGGAGAGGATCCGCTTTTGTGTGGTTTTGTAGATGAAAAACTCCTATAGCAATGATGATAATAATACTTATTGCAATTAGAATAGATAATACACCTTTAGGCATAATCTTCCAGAAAGTAAGAAAGGAGTAATCGATGTAAGCATAATAATGAATATCCTCGAAATTGCCTTGATTGGTAAATGATATTTGTTGGTCGATAGACATAGAGGTGGTATCTCTACTCCATTCATGAAATTTTGAAAGTACAGAGTGAGTAACTTCAATGGCTGTCTGCGTATGATAAATGTTATTCTCTTTTAGCAGGCTATCGAATAGGTGCTGAATGGGTTGAGGATGGAGTTCGTTTTTGGCAGATAAATCGGTTTGGTTACTATTAAATATATGAGTTTCATAATCTACTACTTTAGCCTGATAGATAATTAAAGTATCAGCTGTTTGGTATCTCTTGGTAACATACTCTCCAATCTTGTGCTTTTTAGGTTGATAGTCGTATCTGATAATTCGTAGTTGGTCTTTAGTTGTAGATGACGCATATTGTTTAACAGATTCTTTGAGAATCTGTGGTGTTTTACTAAAAATATTTGCGACAACCTCTTTGTGTTGGAAATGAAGTAGAAGTATTATGCTTGCAAACAGTATAATTAATATAACTGTAGTTGCCTTTATATGAGAAAATGTTTTTTTCATGTGTATTGATAATCAGCTTGTTTCAAAATGTGACGCAGATGTGACGCACTTTATTTGTGATTTTAAGATATAAAAGATACTTTCGCAAATGTACTAAATAATATAACAAGAACATGAAAAGTAAATTAAAAAAAATGATGACGGTAGCGGTTTTGCTCATTTTGGTCATCATGGTAAAGGTTGTTAAAAACGACAAACAAGTTTTAGATGTGGCCTTATGCAATGTTGAAGCATTGGCAGACAGTTCAGAATTGTGGGAGGATGGTTATGATTGTTCAGGCACAGGTTCTTTAGATTGTCCTGATGGTGAAATAAAAGTCTATACAATCCGTACTCCTTATTCACTTACTATTAATTGGTAATTAGGGTTTGCCCAATGTTGTTTCAGTGATGAGATAATATTGGGCTTTTTGTCCATGTAAAATTGTTCATGTTTATGTGTTATTGTTCATTTTGTAATTTTCTTGATAAGCTATTTGATGAATATGTCTGTTTGTAATTAGTTGATTTCCAGTATTAATTGAAAATGTGACACAGATGTGACGTACTTTATTTGTCTTGTATTGTGTTGTCCTACTATCTTTGCGATAAATGAAATTCGATTAACAAACTATATTTAAGTCATAATGAAAAACATACATTATCTTTTGTTCTTATTATTGTTTCTTGCTGCTTGCAAAGAATCAGATAAAGCAAAAATAACCAGATTGGTGAAAGAGTGGGAGAATAAAGAAGTTAGCTTTCCTTCTAGCATTAACTATTCTATATTAGGAAAAGATACTACTTATCTCGCTCCCCAAAGAAAATATACTATTGTATCTTATTTAGATTCAGTAGGCTGTACTTCTTGCAAGTTGCAACTTCATCGTTGGAAAGATGTAATAGCAGAATTTGATTCTCTTTCATCTCACACCATCTTTTTCCAATTTATATTTCATGCTAAAGATAAAAGAGAGATGATATACTTGATTAGGCGTGATCGTTTTGATTACCCTGTATGGATTGATGAGACAGATAGTTTTAACAAATTAAATAAGCTACCAGAAAGCAGGCTGTTTCATACATTCTTATTGAATGAGCAAAATAGAGTGGTTGCTATAGGAGATCCAATGCAAAATCCTAAAATAAAAGACTTATATCTAAAAATTATTTTGGGAAAAGATATGAAAGCTACTCTTAAGACATCAGTTAAAGTAGATCAAACTGTTATTGATTTAGGAGAATTTGATTGGATGACTTCACAAGAAGTAACCTTTCATTTAAAGAATGTGGGTAAAAATCTGTTAGTAATCAATGATGTAGCCGCCTCGTGTGGATGTGTAAAAGTTAGTTATGATAAAAAACCGGTAAAAGTGGGAGAGGACATTGAATTGAAAGTAAGCTATAAAGCAGATCATGTGGAAAACTTTAATAAATCAATAAAAGTCTATACTAATGCTGAGGATTCTCCTGTAGAATTGAAAGTGAAAGGTGTGGCTAAATAAATTGCAGCAGTATGTATATGAAGTTTAGTTTACTTGTGTGTGTTGTCATCTTTGTTCTTTCGTGCTCATCAGGGCTTTGGGTAGATCAAACTCTACAATATGCAGGGGAGAACCGATTGGAATTGGAAAACGTATTAAATCACTATAAGGATAATGCAGAAAAGAGAAAAGCTACCCGTTTTCTTATTGAAAATATGGTGAATAAATATTATTATACGGGAAGGCTAATGGATAGATACGATGTGTTATTTCATTTGTATGATTCATTGCATCGAAATGATATTATTACTGGTGATCCTCCTGTTATCACTTCAACCTGGGATTCAATTGAAAATCGTTTTGGTAAACTTACTCCTCAATCGTTAGAACTGAATTTGGATTGCCGTACATTGCCATCCGATTTCTTAGTTGAAAATATAGAAACAGCATTTAATGCAAAACAATCCCGTTTTCCTTTTCTGGATAATAGTTTTGAGACATTTTGTGAGTTTGTTCTTCCGTATCGTGCAGGAAATGAGTATCCGGAAGACTATAGAAAACGTTATTATACAGAGTTTAAACACTTAATAGATACGGTGGCAGATACAGATACAATCGGACTGTTAGATGCTTTCCATCGGGAATTTCATAAAGAGAGAAAGATCAGGGTAAGTAATCAACTATGGGATTACCCGATCTCTATTCCTGTTAGTAAAATGGAATTAGGCAAAAGAGGAGCTTGCCGACATCAGACGGTGTATTGTGCCTCTGTGATGCGAGCTTGCGGATTGCCGGTAGGTATTGATTTTGTGAAAAGCTGGGGAAATAGAAGTCAAGGACATGAATGGAATGTGCTTTTATTAAAGGATGGTAATATCTATCCGTTTGATGCTTTTCAGAGTAAACGTGCGGAATTGTTGTATAAACCGGCTAAAATCTTTCGGAAAATGTTTGCTAATCATTATTTGCCTGAAGATATACCTGCTTTGGACGAAGTTCCCGCGACACTTCTTTGTCCGGATGAAATGGATGTAACCCACCAGTATGGAAAAACATACAATGTAGAAGTGGAATGTACCTACAAATATCAAGGAGAAAAGAAGAAGAGATATGGCGTAATTTGTGTATTTGATAATACGCAATGGAAACCGATTTATTACGGGAAAATCTCAGGTAATAAAATGACCTTTCCAAATATGATGGGAGATGTCTGTTATATGGCGGGATATTATGATCAGGGAGATATTATTCCGGCAACGGATCCTTTTATATTGGAAAAAGATGGTCATATCCATTTGCTTACTACAGACCATACGAATAAAAGTGATATGATTTTACAACGGAAATATCCTCGTTTTCCCCGTATGGAGCTTTTTGCTGCCGGTATACGGCGATCAAAAGTAGAAGCTTCTCATGAACCGGGTTTTAAGAACCCTACCCTTCTTTTTGATTTAGGTATAACACCGATAGATGTGTCAGATACAAATCTTAAAGCAACGGAGAAATTCAGGTATGTGCGTTGGAAGATTGTAAGTTATCGTAACGGTAATTTAGCTGAAGTGGAATTCTATGGAAAGCGCTCTCCGGATGAACCTGAAACAAAGTTGACAGGAACTATTATTGGTGCACCTGCTGTTTCAGAGGAACAGCTTCATCCTTATACACATGCCATGGATGGTGACCCGGATACCTATTTTTCAAAGAAAAGAGAAGAACTGGGGTATGTAGGTTTAGACTTAGGAAAAGGAAATGAGCACTATATAACTCGCGTTCGTTACTGGCCTCGGAGTGATACAAACTTTATATTAATAGGCGATACCTATGAGTTGTGTTATTGGAATCAAGGAAAGTGGCACAGCATGGGTAAAAAAGTTGCAACCGATTTAACAATTACTTTTGAGCAGGTTCCTCAAAATACATTTTATATTTTACATAATCGGACCAAAGGAAAAGAAGAACGCATTTTTACTTATGAGAATGGAAAGCAAGTATGGTGGTAAATGAAGGTAAGATGAAACAGAAGACAAAAATATCCAAAATTATAAATAGAATAATCAATGGAGCTTTCGTAGCAGTCCTTCTTTTAATTCTATTCTTACTATTGAATGTTTTCTGTTTTGCTTCTTTCAAGATTCCTTCGGACTCCATGGAACCGGAATTAATCTCTGGTGACTATGTTTTAGTGAATAAACTAATAATGGGTGCCCGACTATTTAATATATCAGCCGCTTTTAATAAGGAAGAGTTCAACATATATCGAATGCCGGGATTAAGTGAAGTTAAACGTAATGATGTGTTGGTCTTTAATTTTCCTTTTTCACAAAAAAAGGATAGTATAAGTTTTAACCTGATGAACTATTATATAAAACGTTGTATCGGATTGCCTGGTGATTCTGTAGAAATAGTAAATGCACATTATCGGGTAAAAGGATTTGAAGAGGAGTTTGGGAATGTTTTATCTCAGGATAAATTGGCTACTATTTTAGAGGATGATTCCGTAGCTGCCTCATCCGGTATTGTTATTTATGGCTATCCCCGGGACAGGAAGATTGGGTGGAGTATTCGTAATTTTGGACCTTTCTATTTACCCGAAAAAGGTAAGCAAATTGTAATGGATAGAAATAATGTGGTTATATATCGACCGCTAATTGAATGGGAGCAGAAAAAGAGATTGCGATGGAGAAAAGACAAAGCGGTTTTAGGAGAGAATGAAATAACTCATTATACTTTTCAGAGCAACTATTACTTTGTAGCGGGCG
The DNA here is from genome assembly GCF_010500995.1 of Bacteroides sp. 224. GTDB lineage: Bacteria > Bacteroidota > Bacteroidia > Bacteroidales > Bacteroidaceae > Bacteroides. The sequence goes on from NZ_QVMK01000036.1 coordinate 12,680, forward strand.
ATAAGGTGGAAAATTCAAAAGATTCTCGTTATTGGGGAGCATTGCCAGAGGAATTTATTGTGGGAAAAGCTTCTCTGATCTGGAAGTCAAAGGATAGTGCAAATAGAACCCGATGGGAACGAGTAATGAAAAAGATAAATTGAAAACTAAAAAAAGGAGCGAATGGCTTGCTTGTAGGAAGGTTACTAATTCGCTCCTACTCACCAAAAAGAAAGGAGGTGATAGGCAAAGGTAGAATATTAAATGATTTTAGGCAAATATTGCTTAGCCGTTGAAATGATAGATACGGGAATATACTATTAATTAAATAAAAAGAATTTAAAATGAAAAAGAATATTTTGAAAGTTGCTATAGTGGCAATGTTTGCTCTTTTCGCTGGATATAATGTTTATACTTCACAGGTGAAGGATTCTTTATTGTCAGATTTGATGCTAAATAATATTGAGGCTCTTGCTGATGACAAAGAAGGAAATGCGCCTTCTGGTTGCTATGCTACTATTTGTAGCAGTGATTGTGTAGTTGGGAATGTGAGGTATATTTATGAATCATCGGATGATTGTTCATGTGACCTTTGTACTGGTGCCAACGAAAAACATTAACTTGAAAGGTTAGTGTCGATTAAAAGTCCCTTCTACATATATGTAGAAGGGTATGTAATTGTTGTTATTTTAACATGTTAATATGTAATAAAATGAGAATATTCTTTTATGTGATTTTTTGTTTTTTGTTTTTTTGCTCCTGTAACGTTAACAATAAAAAAGAGAGTAGTAAGAGTGTAGAGCGTATCTCTGTAAATCCCATCTTCTTGACAAATGAATTATTGTCTAATTTACCGGGAACACTTTTAGTTTATGAAAAAGAGATTGCATGGCTCAATCATTCTTCTTTAGAAGGTTTTGTTTCCATATTTGACAAACAAACAGGAGATGAAATAACTTCATTTGGGCGTATTGGAGAAGGACCTGAAGAAGTATTTACACCTCAGCTTGCTAAAGGGGTGAATAATAGTATTATAGTTTATGATCTTAATTCATATAAGGTTTTATTCTATTCATTAGATAGTTTGTTAAACGGTAATAAAATGCTTTTTAATGTTGAGAAATGGGAGGAAATGCAACAAAAACTGAGATTAATTCAGGTGGATAGCACTTCTTATGTGTTATTTGGGACTGAAGATAATAAACCTTTTTTGTTTTTAAATAATAACAATAAATCATATTTTGGACATTATCCTATTAAACATTCTGATGAGATAAGTAATAGAATGTCAATTTTTCAAGGAGTTGTATCATATAATTCTCATAAGCAGTATTTGTTATATAGTGTCGGTGGTATGTCTTATCTGGCTTTATATGAATATGCGAACGGAATGTTTAACCAAAAATGGGAAAAGCATTTGTCGGAAGTAGAATATACAATCACCAATAACAAAATGAAAATAACCAAAACCCCTAAGTATGCTCCTACAGCTTTATGCTTAACAAAAGATTATATTGTCACTATAGAACGTGATAAAGAGAATGCGACTCCTCTTCCTCCTAAGAAGACAAAAGGAAGAGATTTCTCAAGGGCTCCACAAACTCTTTTTGTTTATGATTATGATATGAACTTATTGAAAATTGTAAATTTGGGTTTACCTGTTTTATCTGTAGCTTCAGACGATTTAAATAATGATGTGTTTTTTATTGGAGCGGATCCAGAATTATGTTTAGGTAAGTGTGCTATATAGTTTTTTTAATAAAAATATAATGAATAAATTTATTATTTTATCTTCTATCCTTGTCACTTTTATATCTTGTAAGAAAGAAAAATCAAAAGAAATAGAACGAGTCAATGCCTCTCCTCTAATTTTGGTTGATAGTTTGTTCGTTGATATGCCTGGCTCTCTTCTTGCTTATGAAGATGAATTGATTTGGAAAGAGCATTCAAGAAAAGATGGATTTATTCATGTTTTTGATAAAACGACAGGAAAAGAAAAAACATCATTTGGCAACTTTAAAGGAGAAATGGAAGAAATGATTACTCCCCGAATAACAAAAGGGAATGATCGTGAATTGCTAATATATGACCTTAATAGTACTAAGGTATTGTATTTTCATTTAGATAGTGTTTTAAATGGGAATAATACCCCATTCAATATAGTTTATATAGATGAAAACTCTGGTTATTATAACTTACTATTAATGAATAAAGATTCTTATTTAATGCTGGGTGAAAATAGTAGTAAGCCTTTTGTGTTCTTCGAAAATGGGGAGAAAACTTTTATGGGACATTATCCAATTGAAATATCTGATGCAATAGATAAAGGGAGCGTTCTTGATGGAGCACTTTTTTATAATTTATACAATCATAGTTTGTTGTATACATTGAGAGAGATGTCTTACCTATCTTTATACGAGTATGATAATGGGATAATTAAACAAAAATGGGAGAAGACATTCTGTAAAGTAAATTGCAAGATATCTCGTAACCGATTGAGGGCTGCTAAACCAGCGAAATATACTCCTTCTACAATTACCTTAACAAAGGATTATATTGTAACTGTTGAACAAGATTCTTTGAATGTAAAAAAATACCCAAAGAAAAAAGAAGAGATAAGGAAGTTCTCAAAAGCACCTAATACTCTTTTTGTTTATGATTATGATATGAACTTATTGAAAATTGTAGATGTAGATCTTCCTATTTTAAGATTGGCATCAGAAGGAAATAATAATGAAGTCTTTTTTATAGGAGTAAATCCGGAATTTTGTATTGGTAAGTGCATTTTATAGAAATGTTGACTTATTTGTATGAAGGCTATTTGTTAGTGTTAGTTTAAAAAAAGGAGGTGATTGGCATAGAACTCAAGTAAACTTGGATTTTTTGTTGATAGGGATAGAGTTATTTAATTTGTTTTAAATTGATAAATAATTATGAAGAAAAATGTATTAAAAGTTGTTTTTTCGATGATGTTGTTTTTTTTTATAGGTTATAATGTGTATGTTTCACAAAAAGGTTCTTTATTGTCTGATTTGCTGTTGAATAATGTAGAGGCTCTTGCTGATGATAAAGAAAGTGATGGGACATTGGGATGTTGGGCTACTATTTGTGATAAATCGTGTCGATTTGGGGATATAATATATAGCTATACATCTGAAGAAGAATGTCCTTGTTCGCTTTGTACAGGAGATTGTGACTGACTTAAAGGAGATTCTATATCCAATATTTAAGACTATTAAAATGTAACAAGTAACAAATAGTAGTAACTATTGGAATGAGCTCTAAGGGGTATATTCTGGAAATTATTAAATTTATGTTTGAAGTAGAGAAGTTATTAGATGCAGAAAATAATAAATAATGTATTGTTGGCTACAGGAGTATTATTTATGCTGTCTGTTATATTTTACATAAATACTGAAGTACCGATAGAGGAATTTACTGGATATTTTAAGTGGATAGCTTATTCATCGTGTGCGTTTGTTGTTTGCTCCTTTTTTATTACTTTGATTAGCTTTAATAATAAAAATAATTTTTCAGCTATACTGGTCTGGATAATCATCTTCTTAGGTGTCGTTGAATCAATTTGGGGGTTACATCAACTTTATGGTTATGTCATTTCTAATCACTCACTCTACTACCTAACCGGTTCTTTCTTTAACCCAGGTCCTTACTCCGGATATTTAGCACTCATCCTTCCCCTTTGTCTAAATGAATACCTGAAAGTGAGTTCACTTACAGATAAACATTGGAAGGATAAGGTTTGTTCTTATCTATCCGGAGGTATACTACTATTAATCATCTGCATCCTCCCCGCCGGCATGAGCCGTTCCGCCTGGATTGCAGCCATCATATCTTGTACCTTCGTATACGGAATACATCATAATTGGCTAAACAAACTGAATAATTACCGAAAGCACCAAACAAAGAAATTTATAACCCTACTTTCCATTTTCATTATCATAACTTTCTTAGGAATCCTTTTATTATTCTCCTTCAAAAAGAACTCCGCTAACGGTCGTTTATTTATGTGGAAAATAACCACTCAAGCCATTCTAAAAGAACCCCTCACCGGATATGGAACAGGAAGTTTCCCAAGAGTATACGGAGCCACCCAAGAACAATACTTTGCCAACGGAAACTATTCCGAACAAGAAGAACTCGTTGCCGGCAGCCCCGAATACGCTTTCAATGAATACCTACATATAGCTTTGGAGTGGGGAATTCCTGTATTGATTATTCTATTAACTTTTGTTGCCTTCTGTTTTTATAAAGGTCTTCAAAAGAAACGAATAGGTATATGTGGGGCTATTCTCTCTTTGTTAGTCTTTGCCTTTTCTTCGTATCCATTTCAACTCCCTGCTTTTGTGGTTACTTTTGTTTTCCTATTAGCTGCTTGCCTGATAGATAAGAACGACTATGTATTACTACTTTTTGCTTTATTGATAGGAGGAGTAGGAGTTTATCTTTTAAAAACGAATGTATATGAGGAATGCAAAAAGTGGACTAAGACCAAAATGCTTTATAATATGCATGCTTATCAAGCAGCAAAAAAGGAATATCAAGAACTTTATCCGGCTTTAAATAATCGTGCCGCATTTTTATTTGAATATGGGCATTGCCTCCATAAATTGAATGAATATGAAGAATCCACTATTATATTGTTAGAAGCGGCTAACTATAGTTGTGATCCCATGATCTTTAATATTATAGGTAAAAACTATCAAGCGCAACAGCAATATAAAGAGGCAGAGCACTGGTTTAAACGTTCTACTCATTTATTGCCGGGTAGAATATATCCTTATTATCTGTTGACAAAGCTTTATGCTGAGCCTGCGTTTAATGAACAAGATAAAATGAAAGAGATGGCAAAGATTGTGTTAACTAAGGAACCTAAAGTGCAGTCTACGGCTATTAAGGAGATGAGGAGAGAGGTGGAAAAATTATTGAAGGAATAACACCCGTAGAGACGCACGGCGTGCGTCTCAGATGCATATAACGATGACGAAATATGAGACGCACACCGTGCGTCTCTACAGATAAAAAACAAAATATGAAAAATTACTATCTCTTATTAATCATGCTGTTTCTCTTCTCTTGCTCCGCGGAAAAGAAAACAGAAAAAGCAGAAGAAACTGTTTCCACGGTTCTTCCTGAAAAGAAAAGTGAAGTTACCGTTGTTACTTTGAAGAAACAGACTTTCAACCATGAATTAGTTAGCAACGGAAAGATTACAGCCAGAGGAGTAGCCGATCTTCGCTTTCAATCTTCGGAGATAGTAGCTCATATCTATGTGAAGAATGGCGATCGGGTAAGAAAAGGACAAAAGATAGCTGAACTTGATAAATTCCGATTAAGTAACAAGCTGACCCAATCCAAAGAGTCGATGGAGAAAGCCAAATTGGAATTGAAAGATGTATTAATAGGACAAGGTTACGGAATAGACGATCCCAACAAGATACCCGAAGAAACCATGCAGCTGGCGAAGATCCGAAGTGGCTATGATCAAACTAAATCCCAGTATGAAATGGCACAATATGAATATGATCGAGCTACTTTGATAGCCCCATTCGATGGGATAGTAGCCAACCTATTTGCCAAACCTCACAATATCCCCTCCACTTCGGAAGTGTTCTGTACCATTATCGATTCGTATGGTATGGAAGTTGACTTTACAGTATTGGAGAGCGAACTGGCTTTAATCAAAAAAGGAGATAAGGTAGAGGTAACTCCCTATTCGGGACCCGCAACCAGATATGACGGAAGTATTACCGAGATAAATCCATTGGTAGACGATAAGGGAATAGTTCGCGTACGAGCCAAGATAAACGGGAATAGCAATCTCTTTACCGGAATGAATGTGCGAATCAGCGTGCATCGTTCATTAGGTGAGCAATTGGTAGTACCTAAGAGTGCGGTAGTGCTTCGCACCGGAAAGCAGGTAATCTTTACATTGAAAGATGGCAAAGCTATGTGGAACTATGTACAAACCGGCTTGGAGAATGCAGAATACTACACACTTGTGGGAAGTGATTTGGAAGAAGGAGCCATTGTTATTGCAATGGGAAATGTGAATTTGGCGCATGAGGCACCGGTGAATGTGATTTACGATTAGACGATTTACGAATTACGATTAATAAATGTCTTTTTTAAATATAGCTGAACTTCTTACTATAAATTAAGTAAATCTAACTTCAATCGTCAATAGTAAATAGTCTAATCGTAAATAAAAAATATGATAAAATTCCTAATACAACGCCCCATAGCCGTCCTCATGGCATTTACAGCCTGCTTTATTATTGGGCTGATTACTTATTCTGCCTTGCCGGTGTCGTTGCTTCCGGATATTGCCATTCCGGAGATAACGGTTCAGGTATCTTCTGCCAATACATCGGCTCGTGAGTTGGAGAATACCGTTGTGAAACCCATTCGCCAGCAATTGATACAGGTGACCCGGTTGCGCGATATGACCAGTGAAACCCGGGATGGTGCCGCAATTATTCGCTTAAGCTTTGATTATGGCACAAATACCGATCTGGCTTTTATCGAAGTCAATGAGAAGATTGATGCATCCATGAATTATCTTCCTAAAGAAGCGGATCGACCAAAAGTAGTAAAGGCCAGTGCTACGGATATTCCGGTGTTCTACCTGAATCTGACTTTAAAGAATGATATTGTCTATCAGGATACCGATGAAAAAGCATTCCTGGATCTATGTGAATTTGCAGAATCAGTCATTAAACGGCGTATTGAACAATTGCCGGAAGTGGCTATGGTGGATGTTACAGGTCTGTTGGCCCGGCAGGTACAAATCATCCCCGATATGAATAAACTGGCTACACTGGATTTGTCTATTTCAGATGTAGAATCTGCTCTGAACCAGAATAATGTGGAGCCGGGTAGTATGACGGTACGCGATGGCTATTACGAATATAATATTAAATTCTCTACGGTACTACGTACGGTGGAAGATATAGAAAACATCTATATAAATAAGAACGGACGGATTATACAGTTTAAAGACTTTTGTCGTGTCCATCTGGCACCTGTACAGGAAAAAGGTGTGTCGGTTTCCAATGGTAAACGCGCGGTAACATTGGCTATTATTAAACAAGCCGATGAGAATATGGATAACCTGAAAGGTGCATTGGGAAAAACCATGAATCATTTCTCAAGGGCATATTCGGATATTGAATTCAACATCAGTAGAGATCAGACGGAATTGCTTGATTACACCATCTCCAATTTGCAGCAAAACCTTTCTCTGGGATTTATCTTTATTTGTATTGTAGCAATCCTATTCTTAGGCGATGTAAAGTCTCCTTTTATTATTGGGTTGAGTATGGTGGTTTCTATTGTAATTTGCTTTTTGTTCTTCTACCTGTTTAAAATGTCGTTGAATATCATTTCACTGTCAGGATTGATACTGGCATTGGGGATGATGATTGATAGCTCGATTATTGTAACCGAGAATATTTCACAGTACAGAGAAAGAGGGTATACCTTGCATAAAGCTTGTGTAGCGGGTACAAGCGAAGTAATAACCCCTATGTTGAGTTCTTCCCTTACTACCATTGCTGTGTTTGTACCATTGATTTTTATGAGTGGTATTGCCGGAGCTATTTTCTTCGATCAGGCCTTTTCTGTAACCGTGGGACTGATTGTTTCGTATTTCACCGGAATCATGTTGCTTCCTGTATTGTATGCGTTGGTGTATTCATTTCGAATGCGAAGTAAGAAGCTCTTTGCGTTGAAAATCAATAATCCGTTTAAGGAGCATACTTTAGACGGATGGTATGATAGAGGAATAGATTGGGTGTTTAAGCATAAATTCATCTGTACTCTATTTTGCCTGATATCTATCCCTCTGTGCGTATTTCTTTTTTCTTTTATCCGAAAAGAGCGGATGCCTGAGATCAGTCAGAACGAATTAATGGTACATATCGACTGGAATGAGAATATACATGTACACGAGAATCGAAACAGAGTATATAGCCTGTTTAAAACATTGGAAGGACGTTTTATAGAACATACGGCATCTATTGGTCAGCAAGACTTTTTGCTGAACAGAGAGCAGGAACTCTCTTCTTCGGAAGCGGAGTTATACTTTAGAACGAAATATACCGATGAAATAACTCCTTTACAGGAAGATGTACAAAAAACGCTATCGAAGCTTTATCCGAATGCAGTCTTCACCTTTTCACCTCCGGAAACTTTCTTTGAGAAGCTTTTTGTAACCGGAGAGGCGCAAGTAGTGGCCGAACTATATGCCCGAAACCGGGAACGGGCACCCGAAGCCGATGATCTGAAGACGTTGGAAGCAAGTATAACCGAGCAAACTGGAAATATTCCCACTAAGATTGCCTTTGAGAATCAATTAAATATTCTGATTGATCAGGAGAAACTATTGCTTTATAATGTTTCTTACAATGAATTGTATCGAACACTAAAGACTGCTTTTAAAGAAAATAGTGTGGCAACTCTTCGCTCGTTTCAGCAATACTTGCCCATTGCCATTGCGGGAGAAGAAAAGACTGTTAATACCGTATTGCAGGAAACGCTGATACAGACGCAAGCTACTGGTAACAATAGGGTGAATTATATCCCTATCCGTGAATTGGTAACTATTGTTCCGTCGGAAGATTTGAAAAGTATTATGGCTGGAAAGAATGGAGAGTACATACCTTTCAGCTTTTATCAGGTAAAGGACGCTGAGCAGTTAATGACCGAAGTGAAAAGAATCACAGAAGAGACAGGAGAGTGGGATACCCGTTTCTCAGGAAGTTTCTTTTCCAATAGAAAGATGCTGAATGAACTGGTGGTGATCCTGTTGGTGTCTGTGCTTCTGATGTATTTTATTCTGGCCGCTCAGTTTGAAAGCTTTCTGCAACCTCTGATCGTTTTAATAGAGATACCAATAGATGTCGCATTTGCATTATTGCTACTTTGGTTGTGTGGGCATACGTTGAATTTAATGTCTGCCATTGGCTTGATTGTAACCTGTGGGATTATTATTAACGACTCTATATTAAAGTTGGATGCTATTAATGAGTTGCGGAAGTCCGGCACTCCATTGATGGAAGCCATCCATACCGCAGGTAAAAGGCGCTTGCGACCGATTATTATGACATCGCTGACTACCATCTTTGCTATGGTTCCGTTGCTTTTCACTTCGGATATGGGATCGGAACTTCAGAAGCCGCTGTCTATTGCGATGATTGGTACCATGTCAATAGGAACACTGGTGAGCTTGTTTATTATTCCGTTGGTGTATTGGTTTATTTATAGAAAGAAAGGATGAAAGATGCATAAATACATAATTATTCTATATCTGCTTATTGCTTTACCGCTATCTGCCCAGCAAAAAGTAAAGCTCAGCTTACAACAAACAATTGCTTTAGCCAACGATAGTTCGTTGGAATCTTTTCGTATGGCTAATCTCTATCTGGCAAGTTATTGGGAGTTTCGTACCTATAAGGCGAATCGTTTACCAAGCTTAACGTTGGCGATGACTCCTGCCGACTATAAACGAAATATTACTAAAAGCTATAATTCGGTTTTGAATGCAGATATTTATCGTAGGCAGCAAAACTTTAACGCGTATGGAAATTTGGCTGTTGAACAGAATCTGGATGTAACCGGGGGTACGTTTTACTTAGATACGGAATTGGGATATATGCAGAATTTTGGTGAAAATAAGAAAACCGAATATACAAGTGTACCTATCCGTATAGGATATAAGCAGAGCCTGATAGGCTATAATTCGTTTAAATGGGAAAAGAAAATAGAACCTTTGAAGTACGAAAAAGCCAAGAAAGAATTTATTTATAATGCTGAAAAAGTATCCGAACAAGCTACTACCTATTTCTTTGCCTTAGCTATGGCACAGGCGGAATATAAATTGGCGCAAGATAATGTGCTTTCCAGTGATACACTTTATCGTTTAGGATTACAGCGACATAAGATAGCTGCTATTTCACAAGCCGATTTATTGACCTTAAAGTTAGGACATGTAAATGCCCGGAATACCTTACAGAATGCAGCTATTTCATTAAAACGAGCTATGTTTTCATTGGCTTCTTACTTAGATCTCGATAAACATACAGAGATTGAATTGGATATTCCGGCACGTCCTCGCGATATGAGTATACCTGCTGATAGAGCCATTCTATTAGCACGAGAGAACAATCCGCAGTTTCTGGGATTGGAGCAAAATATTTTAGAAGCCGAAAGGAATGTAGATAAAACCTATAAAGAGTCTCGTTTCAATGCCAGTGTAAATGCTAGTATTGGCTTTAATCAATCAGACAAACGTTTAATTAATACCTATCAGGACTTAATGCGTCAGGAACTTATCTCCTTAAAAATAAGTATTCCGTTGGTAGATTGGGGAGTGCGCAAAGGCAAACATAACATGGCACGAAACAACCTGAATGTAGTAAAGATAGCCTCCCGCCAAAGTGAAGTCAGCTTGGAAGAAGAAGTGATAATGACAGTCAATGACTTTAATATTCAGCAAGACCTGATAGCCAGTGCCGAAGAAGCATTGGATTTAGCTATCCTGGCTTACAATGAAACCCATCAACGGTTTGTCATTGGAAAAACGGATGTCAACAGTTTGACACTTTCCCTGAATCGCCAGCAGGAAGCGCAACGAAATTATATATCTGCCTTAAAGAATTATTGGTTGAATTATTATAAAATAAGGAGGCTCACGCTGCACGATTTTGAATTTGATTTTTCTCTATCCGATAAATTCGATTACAGTTTACAAAGAGGACAATAAAAGAAAACAAATATGAGAAACGTTTCTTCTTTTACCCTGGTTGTTGCCTTTATTTGCCTGGCGTTGGTAGGGATTGCCTTGATTCCATTGCTGCCGGTGAAGCTAAACCCTTCTCATACGCTTCCCGGATTTACGGTGAATTTCAGGATGTCAGGAAGCTCTTCCCGTGTGGTGGAAATAGAGGCTACAAGTAAACTGGAGGCGATGCTGGCTCGTATCAGAGGAATAAGAAAGATAAATTCCAATTCGGGCAATGGGTCGGGAAGTATAACTATTGAATTAGATAGACATGCAGATATAGACGCGGTTCGCTTTGAGGCTTCTACCATCATCAGACAGACATGGCCTCAGTTGCCGGAGGGAGTGTCATATCCTACCATCAGCATGAGGGTGCCCGATAAAAATGCCGTGCGACCATTTATGACTTTTATTCTGAATGCTCCTTCTTCTCCTATTTTAATACAACAATATGCGGAAGAGAACATCAAGCCAAGACTCGCACAACTGTCCGGTATTTATCAGGTAAGTTTAAGTGGGGCTACTCCCATGGAATGGAGATTGGAGTATGACAGTGAGCAGCTGAGAACATTAGGGATCACTGTTAATCAGCTACAGGAGGCTATCCGATTGCATTACCGGAAAGAGTTCTTGGGTACCTGTGACCTTGAAACCGCTCCGGGTAAGAAAGAATGGATACGATTGGCTTTAATGCCTAAAGGTGATAATTCTACTTTTAAACCCGCAAGCATAGTGGTGACAGCTGCCGGAGGTAAACTGATTCAGCTAAATGAGTTGGTAAAGGTGGCTTATCAAGAACAAAGGCCGCAGAGTTATTATCGCATCAATGGATTGAATTCGATTTATCTTTCAATTACTGCCGAAGAGAGTGCTAATCAATTGGAACTTAGCAAGCAAGTGAAGGCTGAAATGGAGCAAATGCATGCTTTTTTACCTGCCGGATATGAGGTACATGCAAACTATGATGCTACAGAGTTTATCAATGAAGAATTAAATAAAATATACCTGCGCACCGGGTTAACGATTCTTATATTGCTTTTGTTTGTGTTTATTATTACCCTCAGTCCCCGTTATCTGTTGTTGATTGTTATCAGTTTGAGTATCAATATAGCCATTGCCTTAATCTTTTATTATCTGTTCGGATTGGAAATGCAGATTTATTCGCTGGCAGGTATTACCATCTCTCTGAATTTGATTATTGATAATACCATTGTGATGACCGATCACCTGTTGCATCGGAAAAACCTGAAAGCGTTTATGTCTATTCTCGCGGCTACCTTAACAACGATGGGGGCATTGGTCATCATCTTCTTCTTAGATGAAAAGATACGCCTGAATTTGCAGGACTTTGCAGCGGTGGTTATTATTAATCTGGGTATTTCATTGTTTACCGCACTCTTTTTAGTTCCGGCGTTAATAGATAAGTTGCGCTTGCAGAAAAGGAAAAAGAAAGGGCATCGTAAAACCTTCTTCAAACGGGGAGCTGTTCATTTTACTCGCTTCTATGAGCGAATGATACGATTTCTCTGTCGCTGGCGCATAGCCGTATGCTTGCTCTTTATTTTTCTGTTCGGGCTGCCCGTTTTTCTAATACCCGAGAAGGTGGAAGGAGAAGGACGTATGGCTCAGTTTTATAATGAAACAATAGGTACAACCACTTATAAAGAGAAGGTAAAGCCTGTAATAGATGTGGTATTTGGAGGTACTTTACGGCTTTTTGCCCAGAAGGTATATGAAGGCAGTTATTTTGGAAACAATGAAGAAGTTGTTTTGCGGGTAAATGCTACGTTGCCCAACGGGAGTACAGTAGAGCAAATGAATAACCTGATTTCCCGGATGGAGGTTTACCTGAGTGAATTTAAAGAGATTAAGCAATTCCAAACCTCGGTGTATGGAGCACGTCGGGCAAATATCAATATTTATTTTACCAAAGAACATCAATATAGTGGATTTCCTTATACCTTAAAATCGAATATAACAAGTAAGGCACTCGAACTGGGAGGTGGAAGTTGGGGAGTATATGGTCTGGAAGATATGGGCTTTAGCAACGATGTGCGTGAGAGGGCAGGTTCATTCCGGGTAAAAATGTATGGCTATAATTACGATGAACTTTATGGGTATGCGGAGTTGCTGAAAACTAAACTGCTCGAACGTCGTCGCATCCGGGAAGTCGATATAAATTCAGAGTTCTCTACCTGGAAAGATGATTATCAGGAGTTTTATTTTCAACTGAATAAAGAACGTATGGCTCGTGAAGGAGTCTCGGCCCGGGGACTTTATTCCACCGTGCAACCAGTATTTGTGAAGGATGTGTCCGTGGGTGCCATCGCCTCTGAATCGGGTTCTGAAAGGATTACACTCTCTTCGGGTCAATCGCAGGCGTATGATATCTGGGGGATGCAACACTTTCCTTATGATACCAGTGGGAAGCATTATAAACTATCCGAATTGGCAGTCATAGAGAAAGGGCAGGCCCCACAGAATATTGTAAAGGAGAACCAACAGTATAGACTTTGTTTGCAATATGAATATATAGGCTCAACAGAACAGGGATGGAAATTGCTGGATAAGGATTTGGAAGAATTTACAGAGCACTTACCAATGGGATATACAGCTAATTCCGATGGGAACCGATGGCGTTGGAGTAAAAAAGACAATAAGCAGTATTTATTGTTATTGGTTATTGTTGCCATTATCTTCTTTACGTCAAGCATCCTGTTTAACTCATTGAAGCAGCCCTTGGCTATTATCTTTGTGATCCCGGTATCTTTTATCGGAGTATTCCTTACCTTTTATTGGTTTAAACTGAACTTTGATCAGGGAGGTTTCGCTTCGTTTGTATTGCTTTGTGGGATTACCGTAAATGCGAGCATTTATGTATTGAATGAATATAATTCCATTAGGCGATGCTTTCCGAAACTTTCTTCCTTAAGAGCCTACACCAAAGCATGGAATGCTAAAGTGGTTCCTATTTTCCTTACGGTTATTTCTACCATTCTGGGCTTTATTCCTTTCCTGGTGGGAACGGCCAAAGAATCGTTTTGGTTTCCCTTGGCTGCCGGTACAATAGGGGGATTGGTGATGTCGGTGATTGCTGTATTTTTGTTGTTGCCGATATTTTCGTTGAGAGGGAAGTTACGGAAATGACCAAATACAGTTTTATAACTCAAAACTACATTCGAAAAAAGACTTTCAACAGGAAGAAACTCCCACTGAATTCCTGTTTTCAACTTATACAATATGCAATTAACCATTTCCACAAGATAACTTGTTGTCTTAAATCCACGTTTTGCTACAGGTAAATGAGGAATTATTTCATTGGTAATTGTATCTTTGCTGAGTACTTTATACATAGGGGGCATTATTGATTTGTTGTTTAGCGATTACAAAATTAACAAATGAAATATTTATACCTAATAATGTTTTTATTACCTAATGTAGCGACATATTCTCAATCGCTTTATTCCGAAGATACTATTATTTACTATAAAGTATATTGTACATACATTAATGCGAACAAAGTGAATATTAGAGATAATAGCAATACAAATAGTAAAGTAATTACTCAGGTAAATGTTGGAACCCTTGTTGAAATTATGAGGGTGGTAAATGAGGAAAATGTCATTTCCCATAATAGTAACAAATGGTATGAGATCAAGTTTAAAGAAGTATTTATGGAAATATATAATGAGAAATCAATATATGGAGAATTTCTTGAACCTGTAGAAAAATACAGTCAAAGTAGTAACAATCAAATTGCACTAATATGAAATCAAATAAGCATATACACATCTAAAATCTGAATTGAACATAAAACATCTGGATATTTCAGGTTGCTTATATTTATTTCTAAGATGAATAAGACTAAATTAATTTGTATTGCTTTCTCACTAACACTAATTAGTTGCGGAGCAGAATGGGGTTTGTACTATAATAGAGGATATATAGACGAATCAGGTATTTATGTACCCAAAAGACCACGATTTAGTATGAAGGAAAAAGTGGAAAATATTGCTTCATGCCTTCCTTTAGATAGTATTAATGTATATAGGTTAATACCTAAAAATCAATTTGAGGATCTTTCCAGTTCTTTTTTTTGTGTATTTTATCCTAATGGGAGGTATTTGGAATTAAGTATAGATACTGACTCTCTAAAAAAGAATCCTAAAATAAATAGTAAAATGTTTTATAAAAAGAAAGGATATTATTATTGCAAGAATAAACAGATACATGCACAAATATTTGATAATGATTTTTATACTTTTACTATGGGTGCATATAAGACACGCTTTTATAACTTGAATTCGATAGGTGATATGCTTACTTATGTGGGTTACAAAACAGGAATTTATACACATGGTGCTATGTCTCTATACGAATATGAAAAAATAGAGATACCCGAAAATTGGAAACAATATCCGGTTGATTGGTGAAGTGGGCAGATTGAGAAAATGCAGATTTGATAATAACATAATAAAGAAGGTATTTATTTTCACATTAATACAAATGGTAAATATGAGTAAAGAAATGCTCCTGTCTAAAATATCAAGCTACAGATTTCTTATTTCCAAAATAAATAAGACTAAATTAAGTTGTATTGCTTTCTCACTAACACTAATTAGTCGCGGAGCAGAATGGGCGTCTACTATAATACTTGAATATCTGAAAAATAAGGAACTGAAATGATAAAACTTTAAAAAATAAGAAACTATGAAATTGAAATTACCTTTATTACTTATATTGTTTCCATGCATGCAGTCGTGCAGTCTACAAATACTCGATAAAAATACTATAATTATGTATGAGGAGGACCTTTTGTCTGATTATTCTTACAAAGGATATGAAATCCATCCATTTGCCTATGATGATTACATCATGCCTTTTACTATTGGAGATGAGTGGTTAGTGTATTATCTGGATAGTGAATTTAATCCCATTTTAAAAAAAACATCAAATAGTAGATTCTATTAGGGTAAGAGACGAAACGTTTCGTGAGTATTCTCGTTATGTTACCATTCCTGTTTTTGAAGATGGAAGTGTTAGTCGTAAAAACTATCTTAATGAAATGATTTTTTTTAAAGGTTTTAAAACTTATAGTACAAATGTTCCAAACAAAAATTATTCTGATTTTGATGCAGGTATAAAAAAGAAACGTAAGTATGATGAACTTTTTTATTCTTGGAAATTGAATGGAAGAAGTTGTTGCTATACAGATAGAGTTTTGGAGAAAAAAGGAATAAATGAAATCTCCTTTTCGGCTGACTCTAAAAAGCAGGTATTAATTCGTCGATATGCAGTAAGATGCTGTTTGAATCTTTTTAGATATCATAATTTAGATTATGATGGTGATGGATTAGATGATCTTATTATTCACTTTCCAGCAGACAGAGATATAATCGTATTTCTACTTTTTCTTTCTTCTGAAGCCGACGAAGGCGAACTGTTAAAACATGTAGCCACTAAAATAATTAAATACGGAGAATATTGTGACTGAAAATAAATACTATTTTTAAATAAAAAGTTATGAAATTGAAATTACCTTTATTACTTATACTATTTCCATGCATGCAGTCGTGCAGTCAACAAATACTTGATAAAAACACGATAGTTGTGTATGATGATAACATCTTGCTGGATTATTCTTACAAAGGATATGAGATACATCCATTTATTTATAGAGAATACTACACTATGCCTTTTACTATTGGAGATGAATGGTTAGTGTATTATCTGGATAGTGAATTTAATCCCATTTTTAAAGAACATCAAATAGTAGATTCTATTAGGGTTCGTAATATGTCGAATAATCCTTGTAATGACATTACCATTCCTGTTTTTGAAGATGGAAGTGCTAGTAGTAAATACTATCTTGATAGAATGATTTTTTTTAAAGGTTTTAAGACCTATAATACAAATATGCAAAACAAGATTCCTGCAGATTTTAGTTATGATATAAAAGAGAGTAATAATACTGATGAAATTTCTCGTTTTTGGAAATTAAATGGAAAAAGCTATTGTTATACAAATAGAGCTTTGAAGAAAAAAGGAAGGAACGAAATAACCTTTTCGGTTGACTCTAAAAAGCAAGTATTGTTTCGTCGATATGCGGAAAAGTGCAGTTTGGGGAATTTTAAAGTCCATAGAATTGAAGATTATGATGGCGATGGGTTAAGTGATCTTATTATTAGAGCATGGGCATCAAATGGAATAGGATCTTTTCTGTTATTCCTTTCCTCTGAGGCCGACGAAGGCGAATTGGTTAAGCATGTAGCTACTAAAACGGTTGGGGATAGAAAATATCTTCCGACAACAGAAAATGAATCAACAGATGAAGATGAGTATGAAGAAGATGAGTATGAAGAAGATGAGTATGATGAAGATGAGTATGATGAAGATGAGTATGATGAAGATGAGTATGATGAAGATGAAGAAGTTTATATGGAAGATTGAAAAAAGATGAAAACAAACAGATACTCCACAAGGAGATGTGAATTATGAACAATTAGGCAAGTATCATCTCATTATAGGGCGTATTCGTAAATACGGAAGTAGGTATGAAGTGGATTCCAATTATATTCCCGCTTCTACCCTCTGGTTCTTTCGAAGAAATGCTATCTAATACATTAAGTATTATTTATGATCATAATAATATCCGTACAGTGATGCTTCAAATAGAATCTTTCCTGCGGATCATGTCCGAACTTTGAATTCGATTAAGTGCGTTGGAATATATTGATAGACATACAATCTTATGAGCAGAAATTTATTGAAAACTGGTAAATGAACTGAATGATTTTTATTCTTATTGCCAGAGGCTGAAGATCATCGGCCGGAAAAAAGTGAAGATTGAGAATGTGTTGGTAACGATGGAAAATTTTGAAGAGTGTATTAGTAAGATTATTGTAATTCAAATTGAGTATGAATAAAATTTATTTCTTAATATTTATTGTAATAATGACAGTTAGCTGTAATAGTGAACCGAAATATGATTGGTTACCAATGCTTTCTGTTCCTCGCGAATATCCTGTTTGGCTTTTTAGCGGAATATTAACCTATCCCGAAAAGGATGGTGTGCACATACTTCCTTGGCGTTTGGTAATGAGCGAGTGGGGAGAAGAATGTCCTGTAATTAATAGAGTTGGCCCGGATTTGAAAAGAGTTCCTGATGGATTAGGACTACGATGGTATTCTTATATTGAAAAGAAGTTTTATAGCGGTTTTATCAACCTTCCTAAAGAAAAAATGGAAGTTCTGTTTGCCGAAGGGTTCATAAACACGAGAAAACAAAAGGATACTTTTTATCGAATACTTGTTGGTATGGCGCCTTGTGGCGTTGTAAATGTTTGGTTGTATGGAGGGGGGACAGTTGTTGAAATAGGCTCTTATACTGTTGAAGAATTTCAACCTGACGATATAAACAATGTCATCAGAGATGGTTTCTCACTTTCGGAAGAGGAATTTGAAGAAAGTAATCGCAGAATGTTATTAGGCAAAGAATGGACATCTATATGGAATAATGCTGCAAAAAAACCAATTCCATGTGGGTTGTGGGATGTGGAATATCGGCATAAGTGTCAATCTCGCACTATTGTTAATCATCAAGATAATATTGGTGTTGTAGATATTATGATTATTACTTATCTGAATGGTGAACGCGAAACTTTGATACGAGAAGATCTTTATAACCTTGATTTTAAGGTGCGTCCTTGTATAAAATCGATTAGCCTTGATTGGTCTTCGGATAGACTGATAAAAAGGGGTGAGATTCAGTTTGATAGTGATGAGGTGATGGAAGCCTATAGCAAGGCTATAAATAGTGATAGGCCGTGCGAATGGATTATTGATATAAACAAAGAAAATGATCATATTAAAGTTTACTTTCACATACCCGGAGAATATAGGCAAAAATTGTTACATTCGAAAATAGGTCACTGGACTTTAAGCGAGTGCCATAGATATCTTTTTGATGCTTTTAAGAATGATGATGACTAAATAAAAAACAGGCAATGACTTTAAAAGTTTTGTGTACGAATTGAAATACCAATATTAGATAAAGAGAGACTGATTAAATTCACTGTGAAATAGGACGAAGTTTATGGAGAGAATGTTTATATTTGGAAGAGAAAAAATATCTATCTGTCAGATTCTGATTAGCACCAATGGAGATAACAAATAACATGTTTTTTTCTTATTATTTACTTGCATTGAAAGAGGCACTTTCTCAAGATGAAGTCAATTATGGCTTTTTTACAAAATCTCCAAGTTGGTTTTATCCAAAAGAGTTGTATGTTGCTTTAGAAAGATATGAGGAAAGTCATTATGATGAGTTTCCCTTATTAGAGAAAGTAGCTTGTTATTTTGATGCTAAATCGCATAATTTTCCTACAATTGAAAGCGTTGAAATAAATATCTATCGGGATTCCTTAATTGAAGAAGCTAAAGAGATCGCATTAAAGATAGGATTGGAATTTGTGGTTTAAAAATGGAGTAGTGAATGAAGGAGTATGATGTCTGAAGTGAATCTTAGATATTTAACATCTAATATGTAAAGATCTGATGGAAACGGGAAATGGCGAAAACGGAGCATTCCCACCCACTCCCATCGGTTCAATCCATCCACTTTTGGGGTTGAAAAAGGCTTGAAAAGGGCTTAAAAAACGGAGTATATCCGTTCATTTTTGCCAAAATCGCCTCAAATCGCCTCAAAAAACGGAGCATTGCCGTTCAGTGATTTTGATTGATACTAAAAGCATTCAAAATCATCCATAAAACGGAGTATTCCCATTCACATCGAAAAGAGAAATTGTTTGGTTGACAGCACTTTGCGACCGAAAAACGGAGTATATCCGTTCATCTTTTCCTTTGACTGCAAGTGCCGCACCAAAAAACGGAGCATTGCCGTTCACTTTCCTGTTCTTTATGTCCATATTGTATGTAGAAACAAATCTAACATACAATAATATTATGGCAGGAAAAACAAAAGAAATGAGCCAAATAAAACAGTTACTCCTTCTAAAGAAGCAGGGCTTCTCCAATCGGAAGATAGCCCGAATAATCGGCATCAATAAAGAGACCGTAAACCATTATGTAAACAAGGTTGAGAGCGATGATCTCAGCATCAACGAGCTCCTGAAACTCGACGATCCCGTACTTGAACATCGCCTGAAGGGAGGTAATCCTGCATATACAGATAATCGTTTTGCAACATTCAAAGAACTATTACCCTACCTACAGGAAGAGATGGATCGCAAACATGTCACATTGAAACTGCTGTGGGAAGAATACAAGGCAGAACATCCCGACGATCATTA
>NZ_QVMK01000037.1 GCF_010500995.1 Bacteroides sp. 224
TGCCGCTGCTTTGAAAGAATACATACGTGTTCGTTATATGCTTCCCGAACAGATCTTCTCTGTAAAATCGGTAGCCGAAGACTGGGACGGATTGAAAGCTCGTATCGAAAGCAGTGACTTTGCACAGAAAGATCGCATCTTAAGTATTATCGACAGCTATGACGCTCCCGATACCAAAGAAGCGCGTCTGAAAGGTTTGGGTGTTTACTCTCAATTGCTTCGCGATGTGTTCCCCGAACTGCGCCGTGTGGAGTATCAGGTAGACTATGCCGTGCGTAGTTACAGTACTGCCGAAGCACGCTCATTGGTGAATACCAATCCGGGCAACCTCTCTCAACTGGAGCTGTACCGTTTAGCTGAAAGTTACGGCAAAGAAAATGCCGAATACAAACGCATTATGATGGAAATTATTCCTAAGTATTACGAGAATGACGCTACTGCCCTAAGCAATACCGCTGCCTTATTGTTGGAAAACGGCGAGGTAAACAGTGCCCTCCGCCTATTGGAAAAGGTACGTACCTTCCCCCAAAGCTGGAACAACCTGGGTGTTGCCTATATACTGCAAGGCGACTTGGATAAAGCCGAAGAGATCTTGAAACAAGCACAAGTATCGGGCAATAAAGAGGCTACACATAATCTGAACGAAATAGCAAAAATCAGAGAAGACGAAGCTAAAAGAAAAAGATAATTAAATAACAATCATCTATTCAACAAACAAATCATTCATTTAATGAAATACTTTCTCACCTGTATTCTAATCTTCTTGGTGCTCTTATCTTGTGGTACTCCACATTCGAGCCACCTCACGGAACCTCTTTTCCTGATGCCTAACCGCATCACCATCTCCCACTACGGAGAGGAAACAGGAGGTGTGAGGACGCTGAATGAGGATGTAACCTATACCGAAGAGGTAGAAGTAGATGCTGACGTGGAAACCACCGAACCTGTAGGGCTGGATACTACTCATGTATACGCCATCCCTTCGGTGACGGTGGTATCCAAAGCACGCTTTGCCCCTGTTCGGGAAGGTCAGGTGAATATCGACTTTGTGATTAAAATCCCTAAAGAATTTCTTTCGGATGATTACCAGATATGCCTTACTCCGGAACTGCTTCATAACGACTCGTTGGTAAAGTTAGAAAACGTAGTGCTGCGCGGAAAGAACTTTATAGAGAAACAAAAACAAGATTACGAACGATACAATGAATATGTAGCCACCATTATTGACCCCATGGGTTACGATACGGCTTTCATTAACCATACCGCTGTAGAGCAGGAGTTGGAGCGACGCCGTAAGGCAGAACTGAATACTTATTACACCCGTTGGAGTCAGTATCAGGAATACCTGAAATGGCAAGCGACAGAGCAGGAAAAGTACGACCTCTATAATATTCAGGAACGTGCAAAGTTCAACCAAAAAGTAGCTACATCCGATCGGGCTTATAACAACAAACTTGTGCGTATGCTCTCGATGGGACAAGATACCACACTGTATGCTGCCAAATATCGTACAAAGCGCAAGAAGCTACTTGCTTCGGCCCCGGTACATAAGCAGATTACTTTGGGTACCGTGCCTGCCAAGTATCGTGATATTTACCAGCACGGTATTAAACAACAAGATATTGAACCCCTGTTGCCCGAAGAAAAAGATTCCATCCGCATAGCCTCCGAGCACGTGATGCACGAGCGTATTGCACTCAACGAAATCAAAGGCAGCCGTAAAGAAGAGGTGTTCAATCGCATGGTTCCTACTCCTTACCAGCCCGATGCACATTACAATGCTACCATTGCTCCGGAATGGAACTTTACTTATCGGTACACAAGACCCTATCCGGTGAAGGGTAACTTAAAAAACTTAAAGTTGACTCTGAAAGGATACATCACTGCCACCGACCGCAGTAATTATAACATCCGCCGAACCGACACGCTGAGCTATGTAATCTCTTCGATGGATGAACTGGCAGACGGCAGCTTGTTGAGTAATACAAATTTTACCGACAATCAGCGGAGAGATTATACAGCAGCCTTGCAACTGCTGCGAAACAGAGAGTACAAACGGGCATTGGACATCTTTACTGATTATAAAGATTACAACACTGCCTTGACGCTTGCCTGCTTAGGGTATAATAAACGGGCATACAACCTAATCATTACTTTAGGAAGGAGTGCCAATAACTATTACCTGGCAGCTATACTTAGCACGCGCTTAGGAGACGACCAACAAGCGATACAGTTATTGGAGGAAGCCTGCAAGATGGATGAAACAAAAAGATTCCGTGCCGACAGAGATCCGGAGATGAGTGCTTTAGTTAGGAAATACGGATTAACAATTTAGAATAAACAATGCCGAAAGGCTATTGAATATTAAACGATAGATAACTTTTTATTAACAACTAATTTTTATTAAAAATGAAAATGAATTTTAAGTATGTAATGATGGCTTGCGCAATCTCTGCAATGGGTTTTGCCAGCTGTTCAGACAATGAAAACATTGAAGGTAGCAATGAACTTCCTTCAGTAGTAGAAGGCGAGAAAGCTTTTGCACAGGTGAATTTGAAGTTCGAGGATACAAAAACTCGTGCAAACTATGCACCAGCTACAGCTACACCCGAAGAAATGAAAATCTACAATGGTGCAATCTATGTGTTCAATTCAAACAAGGTACTTCAACAGGTAGTGGAATTTGACCCAAGCAACACTACATTGGTAGATGCTAATGGCGTATATCAATGTCGTTTCGAAACAACTACAGGTAAACATTACTTTTTGGCAGTAGCCAATGCTCCTGCATTTACTATTCCTTTAGGTACTCATATCGATGCTATGGATCAGTATATTCAAGACATTAACAGAACTAAGTTTGAGACTTACATTGATCCTAAAAACGCGCTATATACTGGTGCTGTTAAAGGTGACGGTTTCTTTATGACCAGCGGTGTGGAAATGTTTGATAAAACTTATTCGCAAATTGAGTATGCCGAGTTGAATGTTGAAGCAGCCACAGAAGCAGAAATTATTGCTGACGTTAAAGATAAAAAGAACTTCATAGATATCTATATTGGCCGTGCTATGGCTAAAGTAGAAGCTTTCGTAGCACTTGAAGCTAAAGACAAAGTTGTAATTGACGAGGCTAAAGCTAACGGTACTGTAGTTGCTGCTAAGTTTAAATATGGTGTAGCTAACAATCCGGATGCAATGTATTTCTTCCCATACTTTGGTGGAGAAAATATGTTCCAAAGCCCATACCACTATTTATTTAACACTACCAGTATGCCTGACAATTACTGGCCTGCTTTGCATAGCACTACCGACTTCCCAACACCGAGTGGTACTTCAACCAACTATGTTCAACCAAACTATATGAATAATAATGGAGAATTGGTAAACGTTGCTGATTTTAAAGCTCTTGCAGATCAAACTTATTTGTCGTGCAAACCATTCTATGCAGTAGAAAACTCTAATAAAGTTCCTACTTATGGTAATTCAACTTTATTATCGATAGAAACAGTGTTTATACCAAGCAAGCTTGTAACAAGTGTAGCTGACGGTGTACCAACAACAGCTACAAATACTGCAGAAGTAACTTTCTACCGTATCCGTACAAAAGAAGTTTTAGCCGGTGAAAAAAGTAAATATATAGACACCTTCTTCTTTACAAATGAACTTGACGCTCAAGCTTATGCTGAACATGCTGCTGGATTGAATCTTAAAAAAGAGGATTACGAGTTAATGAAATACACCAATGGTTTTTGCTACTACATCGTTCCTTTGGAAGATACTAAAAAAGGACATCCTGAATGTTATGATGTAGTTCGTAACCACTACTATGAAGTGATGATCAATTCTATCATTGCTTGTGGATACAACAAACCTGGCGGTGACGAAGATACTGAAAAGAAAGATCCATTGGATCCTACAAATCCTTTCATGCACGCAAATATCATAGTTAAAAACTGGGTAAAAATAGATCAATCAGAAGATCTTGGACCTCGTAGCTAATAACTCATTTTATATCTATGTACCCGGTCTTGTGCCGGGTACTGATTACAATCTATAAAAAACAAACACTCATTATGCGCACAGTTTTTAAACATACAATTTCATTCTTAATACTCCTCCTTACTCCTCTCTATATATGTGGTTGTCTTGGCGAAGGCGATGTAGACTGTGATGCACTATTAGGCCGCCAGGAGCTTACGCTGGAATTTAAACATAGCATCAACCCTAAAGTAGAGAATATTATTGAACAGATTGTCGATAGTATAGACCTATACGTGTACAAACAATCGGGCGAACTATTGCAAACAGAACGTTTGTATGCCGAACAATTAGATAGTACAAACTACACACATACCCTTACCTTAACCCGGGGCACATATACCATTGTAGCCTGGATGAACTCGGGCGAAGAGTATGTAATGGAAGAAACTACAAGCGGCTTTTCGGCTGCTACACACCGTATTCTGTGCGGAGGTACCCGGCACATAGATCATAAAATACAATCGCCGGTATATTACGCCTACGATAACGATAAAAACGATACCAAAAACGAAGACCGCAGGGTAGTAGTTACCTTAGACGGACACCCTAAACATCAGGTGCTTAACTTCGCCAGAAATACAAACAACATACGGATAAGTACCATCTTTGATCGTATATTACCTACCGGAACCCAAATTGAAGCACACATTACCGGCCGAAACGGAGTGTGCAACTTCTCTAACCAATTCGCCTCCGGATGCCCGGACTATACCTATAGTTGGTACAACAAAGAGGTGATTAATGACTATAGAACCGTTCTTGGTAAACTTTACTATAGCACACACAACTTAGATATCAATACACAACGCTTATGGGTGGGCGACGACCTGAACCTGACCATAACCATGACAGATGCCACCACCCGAGCAGTAACTGTATTGATAAACAAACCACTGACTCCGCTGATTATGCAGAACCCTGCCTACTACGACAACTTCCAATTGGAGATATTTCACGATTACCTCTTGGAGTTTGTATTCGAAAAAGACCGAAACAACTGGGCACACTCGGAAATTATCGTAAACAATTGGTACACAGTGAATATAGAAGCAAACTTAGACACACAAAAATGAAACATTTATATAACATACTATTCTGCTTACTGCTGACAACCGCCTACTTCTCGTGCGCACCCCACCAAGAGGGTGTTCCTCAGGGCATTGTTTCGGTAGGAGAAGACAGCGAAATAGCTGTTGACATAAGCAGAAAAAGAACACGCGCCTTTACCTTGGAGGAACGCTTGGACGATACCATACAGAGCTTGCGCATACTTATGTTCGATACCATTGCCGGCTCTCATAAGTGCGTTTACAATTTTAGGTTTGGAAAGCTCTCGTACGAAAAGATAGTACGTTTTAATGTAGCTCCCGAAACCACTTACGACTTGGTGGTGGTGGCCAATGAGCATAAAGACCCTGACGTTTCTGCCGCACTGGAAGCCTTCGACGAAACTCGTAAACTGGAAGAAGTACACGATATATGGTTCAAGGCATCGGCATTTCTGGATACCGAAGAGATACCTATGTCTATCATCTACAAAAAGCTCAAAGTATTATCGAACAGACGATGGGTAAACAGAAAGAATGGAGGAGAAGATACAGTAACCTATCCCATCCCCATAGAAGTGGAACGCTTGGGCGTACGATTGTCTGTTAACCTGAAAACAGAATCGATAGACAAACAAGCCAAACTTGCAGGCATACGCTTAGATAATATACCGGAAAAAGTACCCCTGTTTCCGGTAGATAAAAACGGAGTTCTGATAGATAATACCACAGGTAGCAACAGTTCTCACCGGATATTGGGCAATGGTGTTGATCCGGAAGAATTGGGAATCCCCTGGCGAACTGTAAACGAAGATACGGATGGCGATAATGTAGACGAAACATTCTACATTTTGGAAAAAGGAAGAACCATCATTCCATCCATCGTATTTAACGACCCTACTTCAAGGCAAGGAATAGACCTCGTACTGGAGTATGCCGGAATGCGAAATGAAGGAGTAATGCTGGGTATAGATACACCGGACGATTATACAATTCCGCGAAACGTATGGCTTACGCTCAGTGCGGTTATGGAAGATGATGATATAGTATTCGAAAACATAACCGTAAACGAATGGGGATCACGGAATGATATTGAACTTGGAGATTAAGATGATTTAAAAACAAAAGATATGATACAGAGGAATTTTTTATACGGCTTATTAATAAGTGTGGCATCTTTAAGCGCTTGTAGTAACGATGAGATAGAAACGGATAACTCAAATAATATCCGCTTTAACTTTGATACGGAAATTATTAACGAAATAAAAACCAGAGCTTCTATTGTGCCGGCAGGAAAATACGCTGCGAATAAACCCCTGAGAGTGCTGGCAGTGAAAGATGAAGGAGGAACTGCGGCAGCCGTATTCGATACCAATGGTGTTTCAAAAAACCATACCACTACTACTAACGGTGCTAATACCGAAGTGAATACCGAAGTAAAATGGCCTAATCATGCACTTAACTTTCATGCATTCTCGTCGGCTACTTACCCGGCTTCATGGGATGTGCCGGCAAGTACAACAACCTTCAATGCCGGGACATACACAAACACCGGTGAAGTAGATTTGCTGTATGCTAAAAGTGGCGAAAGAGAAGGTCCGGCTGCAGTGGAGCTTACGTTAAACCATCTTCTTTCGCGCATCACCTTTCAGATTAAAAAAGCCGGATTTAAGGATGGAGTGGACGTTCAACTGAAAAAATTGACGTTGATAGGTGCATACACAAAAGCTGACGGGTCATTTGGTACAATAGCTGATGATGCTACATCACCGGATCTTCCAATAAAAGCAAGTGCAAGCAAAAGCTTTTCGTGGGCTAACCTTACAACTCCAGAAAATTTTGTGTTGGATTATACAAGTGCCCCGGAAACCCCGGTAGATATAAAAACTTCATTTGTTGATGCTAATAACAAAGCTATTTATCTGACATTTACAGCTGCTGCCGGAGATGGTGATAGTTGGTTTATGCTTCCACATTCACTCGATGACTTTGGAACTGATACTAAACTAAAAATAGAATACACAGTTGGTACAGCCCCTTTTGAGTATACTTTCGAATTAAAGACATTAAAAGATAAAGACAAAAATCCGATTGCTACTCCATGGCGTATGGGCGAATGGACAAACTACCAAATCACCATCAATGCCCATTATATTACATTCAATCCGATTACTGTAACAGATTGGGGGAAGGCAATTGATAAGGAATTACATATTTAATAATGCAAGTTCTTAATGAACGAGTACAAAGGAGTATGAAAATAAATATATATAAAATATTTCTGCTTACTGTTGTTGCCTTGCTTCAGCTAACCGCTTGTAAGGATGATAATGATTCGGCAGAGGAGGTGAAATACATCCAGTTTGGCCGACTGGTAGTGGAACAACCTTCCTCGCCCGAGGATACCAGAGGTGCAATTATCGAGGGGAAAGATGGCGGAAAAAACTATCATGGCAACATAAGCCTTTATGGATTGTATTCGGGAACTACATATATAAGCGAAAACAATCTGGAAGTAAAAGACGGATACCTTGAAACTGCGTATCCGTGGCCGGCCGGAAACAAATCACTCTCTTTTTATGCTTTTGCGCCGGCGGCTTCCGGCGAGAATCTGACAGTTTCCCCCAGCAATACGGCTCTTAACTGTGAGGTAAAGTATACACTACCGACGGAATCCAACAATCAAAAAGATTTATTGTTTGGAGAGGTAGGACCCTGTACTGAAGCTGATACTGATCTTACTGGTGCCCTCTCCTTTAAATTTCAGCATGTTTTATCGCGCATCACTTTTAGAGCCGAGAAAGCTGCGAGTATAACCGACGATGTGATAATAACAAGCATCAAAATAAATAAAGCAATGAATACGCTGGGCGGAACGTTGGCTACGGGAACTACATTTGCATGGGAAGCTATCGAAGGATCAACAGAAAGAAAAGACTATACATTTGCTCTTGCTTCGCCAAACAATAAAGCCATTGCGGATGATACTGCCGACGAAACAAAAAAAATTACCTTTCTTAAAAACGGAGATAAAGATTTCAGCCTCTTTATGTTTCCGCATACCGTTGCCCAATTTACAAATGATGGAACAAACAGAACACAGCTTGAAATTAAATACACAATAGGTAGCGGAGATGATCAAATATTCACCGAATATTTAGATGACCACTCCGCAGCCAACGGAAACTATTTCTGGGAAATGGGTCAGTGGATTAATTACGTGATTAAGTTCAAAGATAAAAGAGTGTATTTTGAAGCGCATATTTTGGATTGGGACGATACTTACAAGATTGAAGAAGAACTATAATTAGAACGTAACAGACATGAATAAAAATAAAGCCATACTAAAACGGATACCATTATTATTGATGGCATTATTCCTGTTTTACTCTTGTTCCATGGAGCAGGAGTTGGATGCGCCCGATGTAGGTACTTCCGAAATAACCTTTACGGCAAAACTACCGGCAATGGAGCAGGCTTCCACAAGAGCCACCAACGGAACACTTGCCGAGAACCGTGTGAGGCAGTTAGACCTGTTAGTGTTTGCCAAAGATGGTAACCTGAAAGAAATAAAAAAGGTAAAACCCACTTACAACGAAGATACGGATGCAATTCATCAAACGGTTAAGTTTAGAACTCGCCTGACTGCCGGCAACTATGATTTCATGCTGGTGGCCAATGCAAGATCTTTGATTTCATTTACCGAAAACGAAACCGTATCTCAGGCAGATGTTGCGAAAGCGTTGATCTTCTCTTCCTCAACCATACTTACATTAGGTGATAGCGACACGGGTGTTATCCCCATGTGGGCACGGCTAAAAGATGTGACTATGGCAGATGGAAAGATCAATAAAACAACGTTCGATATAAACCTAACGCGCATTCATGCAAGAATTGATGTATTGGCAAACAGTATAATAACAACTACCTTTAAACTGGAAAGTGTAGCTTTCTATAATTACAATACCAAAGGATGTATTGTGCCGGCAGAGGCAAACTATCCGATAACAACAGCGAGCAACAACCCTTCGTTGCCAGCGAGCCCAACTCCCGTGAACAATACGGCTATAGGCGCGGATGTAAGTCCTTATACCTTTGCTCCAACCGCCACAAACAAATGTGAAGGTAAAATATATGTATTGGAAGCTACTACCACTCCTTATAATACTACCGGCTGGAAAACAAGCCCGTGCCTGATTATTGGTGGCAGATATGGTGGAACCTCCCAAGCCATTACATATTACCGCATCGACTTTATCGGAACAAACAAAGCTGGTACAGCTAACCAACCGCTGAATATATTGCGCAATCATCTGTATAAGGTTAATATTATCGCTGTAACCGGTAGAGGATACGACACTGCGGCAGAGGCATTAAACTATATACCCTCTAACTCTAAAATAACCAGCACAATAACACCTTGGGATAGCAACCCATACGCAGATGTAAGCGTAGACGGACCCTACTATCTGGGAGTAAACTCATCGGTCCTCAACTATACTGCTGCCGGCGGCGAACAGAATATTACACTAAAATCGAACCTCAATTGGAAAGCAGAATATTACAATACGAATGGAACTGTACTCTCCAGCTCTTGGTTTACTTTCAAGAACGGCGCAAAAACAGGTAATGCAGGAGAAAATCTAACATTAACGATCAAGGTTACAGCAAGTGGAGGCGTTAAAAGAGAAGGCTATATACTGTTCTCTGCCGGAAGAATGAAGGTGAGAGTGAATGTGAAACAGTAAGGTAAATAGCGAGGAAATGTGTACTCTGTGGCGAATTAACTCGAAACGAATTAAATAAGAATGAACAAATGAACAAAAACACCACCATATTAACCCCTATACTTATTGCATTAATAAGTTTATTCCTCTTCAATTCTTGCTCCATCGAGCAAGAATTGGACACAACCCATACGGGCACGGCCGAAATAGTTTTTACGGCAGAGCTTCCGGCATCTACAATAATTACCACACGAGGCACGGCTGGCTCACTCGACGAGAATCGTGTACGCCAGTTAGACCTATTGGTGTTTGCTAAAGATGGCAACCTGAAAGAAATAATACAGGTAACACCTACTTACAAAGATACGGACAAAGTGGTGGAATTCAGAACCACGCTGGAGGCAGGTAACTACGACTTTATGCTGGTGGCCAATGCCAGAGCCTCGATAGAAGCAGCCTCGCTTGTTGTAGATGACACAACTCAAGCTGACGCTGCCGCAGCATTAGTCTTTACGCAATCAGGAAAGTTTACGCTTTCGGATACTGACAGTGGAGTAATTCCCATGTGGGCATCATTAAAGAATGTAAATGTAACGGTGGAAAGCAATGGAACAGGAACAGCAGATAAAAAGAAGTTTCCCGACGACGACACCCCCGAAAGTACCGGGCTAACACGCATCTATGCAAAAATAAATGTGTCGGTAGCAAGCAGTGTGCCTACCAGTACCTTCGAACTAACAAAAGTATCTTTCTATAACTACAATACCCAAGGACGCATTGTGCCCGAAAGTGACAAGTACCCGTTTGCAAATACAAATAGCGAGCCCCCCTCGTTTAGCGAGCTCCCCTCGTTGCCAGGCTCTCCAACTCCTGTAAATAATACGGGGGCATCGGGTAGTATCAGTGTTGTGACCAATGGTGTCACCGACACAAATAAATGCGAAAACCAAATATATGTACTGGAGGCTGCCACCCAGGGCGATTATGGAACAAGCAATTGGGTAAAAAACCCCTGTTTGATTATTGGAGGTAAATATGGTGGAACCGACAGCCCCGTTACCTACTATCGCATCGACTTTATAGAGAAAAACAAGGCTGATGGAACTGAAAAGTGGCTAAACATTCTTCGCAACCATATTTACCAGGTTACGATAACAGGGGTAACCGAAAAAGGATACGACGACGAAGAAAAAGCATTAAATAGTGCCCCCATCAATATGACGGCCCAAGTTATGCCCTGGGATGAAGGCAACCATGCTAATGTTAGTATCGATGGGCCCGACTACCTGGGAGTAACACCCAGTAGCCTGGAATTTGAAGACACCGATGGAGGTGTGCAAAAAACATTCACCTTGAAAACAAACAAAAACTGGACAGCCAAGCTAACCCAAGACGGAGGCACTTACTTTTCCATTATCAGCGGAGATTACAGCGGCACTGCCACCGAAGGCAAAGTATTTACTATCAAAGCTCTTTCGAACAATACTAGCACCAACACTGTAAGAACCGGAGCTATAACCTTCACTGCCGGAAGAATGAAGGTTAAGGTGCAGATAAAACAAGCAGTAAAACCGGTAATTACAGCTAAAATTTACCTCTATAAATGGGATGAAAAAACCGGCCGTCCTGCCGTAGGTGCTACTATTACTAATTATGTTCAGTATCCGGATAAAAATGTATTTACCTCTTTTTATGCTCTTAAAACCAAATTCGTAGGCTTCCCTAACGATGGTAGGACCGGAGTAGGTCATCTGCATTTTAACAATGTAAAATCACCTAATCATACGATTCTTAAATATAGGATTGATTTAACAATAGAAAATGCGACAAAAGCCTGGACTGTAGAAGCTACAGGAAAAGCAGCAGGTAAACTAAATTTCACCGAAGTTAACAAAACACTTGGTGGTGGTACTATATGGGTAAATGCTTCGGGCGGTGGAAGTAAATGGTACGATGGTACGATTACAATTAAAAGTGGTAGTGCTACTCCAATAACATTTACCGCTCATCAGATTGGAATAATTTCTGAACTGAGAAATAAAGCTGTTACCTATAGAGCAGATTACCTTAATAGTAAGATTTTCTATTATGACATAATGGTAATGAATGGTATAAACTGGTTAGATCGTAACTTAGGAGCAGAAGATAACGGATTTTTTTCTAATTATACAACAGGTGTGGCTGGTACATTTAATGAAGTAAACAGGGGAGCTTTCTTTGAGAGTAGCAAAGACGCCAATGATGCTTGCCCTCCCGGTTGCCGTTTGTCTATAAGCGGCACTAAAAATGGTGGTTATGTGACATCTGGTAATGAAATGCACTATCTTCTCAATGAGGCTACTTTTACCGGTACTGCTGGTAAGCAATTGACTACTTGGGATGGCAAGACTGCTCACTATAAAAATACTTGGTATGTGCCGACTGTAAAAAATTCTGGTACTACTAAAGTATTCCTTATCCCCATGGCTGGTTTTGGAACCGTAGCAGGACCAGGAAAGAAAGAAAAGAATATGGCTTACTTCTGGGCGCAGGGAGGCTTTACGAGCTTCAATATAAACGCGGGTACTAGTGGCTATACTAAGGGCTTTTACAACTCAACATCAGGTATTTACATTGGCACGCGCTGTGTTCGGGAGTAACTTGATTCATTTTTTTATTGAAAGATGTGATTTGAGACTTTGAGAAAGAAAATTCCCGTTCCCGGCGGGAAATAGAAATCCCGGGAATTAAGATGTCAGCGTAACCCCGCTGTGAAGCGCGGGAATGATGTAAAATAGGTTTTTTGCTAAAGTGACCCTGCCAGGCGTGGCAGGGTTTTTTTGTTGGTTATGGAAAGGATTGAATTTGAACCACAGAGTTACGCAGATTAACACAGAGTTTTTAACACAATGCTGCATAGAACTAAAACTTAATCCTCTGCGTTAATCTGCGTAACTCTGTGGTGAATTAACTCAAAACCTAACCTATATGAACTAATTCTGAATATAATTAATTCCATTAATAGGTATTTATCTTGAAAAAAGTATCAAAAAGCAAATTGCGTAACCAAATAAAACGACTACCTTTGCACTCAACTAAAAAATACAGTGGTTACTAATTATATTATTTCACTTAAAAAGGCTAATTATGACTTATTCACACGAAGTGGAACACATGTGTGTTGTGAAAAAAGGTCCTAATCATGGACCAGCGCCCATACCAGAAGAAGGAAAATGGGTAAAATCAAAAGAGATTGTTGATATTTCAGGTTTAACACACGGTGTGGGTTGGTGCGCGCCTCAACAAGGTGCCTGCAAATTAACATTGAACGTAAAAGAAGGTGTTATCCAAGAAGCTCTTATCGAGACTATCGGTTGCTCGGGTATGACTCACTCTGCCGCTATGGCTTCAGAAATTCTTCCCGGAAAAACTATCTTGGAAGCATTAAATACCGACCTCGTTTGCGATGCTATTAACACTGCTATGCGCGAACTTTTCCTTCAAATTGTATACGGACGTACTCAAAGTGCTTTCTCGGAAGGTGGTTTGATCATCGGTGCCGGTCTGGAAGACTTAGGTAAAGGTCTTCGCAGCCAAGTAGGTACACTTTATGGTACATTGGCAAAAGGTCCTCGTTACCTTGAAGTAGCCGAAGGTTACATCACTCGTCTTGCTCTTGATAAGAACGATGAAATTTGCGGATATGAATTCGTACACATGGGTCGTTTTATGGACGAAATCAAAAAAGGAACAGATGCAAATGAAGCATTAAAAAAAGTAACCGGTACTTACGGTCGTTTCACAGAAGAAGCCGGAGCAGTTAAATTCATTGATCCGAGAGAAGAATAATGTTTAATTTTGAATGTTCAATGTTGAATTAATAGTTTAGTTGATGAAGCAAGACAATGTTGTTGTCGAAAAAAGTAAGCGATTTGCTATAAGGATTATCAATTTATATAAATATCTGGAAGATGAAAAATATGAATTTGTAATGTCTAAGCAAATTTTACGAAGTGGAACCAGCATCGGAGCAAACATCAGAGAAGCTGCAAATGCGCAAAGTAAAAAAGATTTTCTATCTAAAATGTATATTTCTTTAAAGGAAACAGGGGAAACCCAATACTGGTTAGAGCTATTAGTAGAAACTGATTTTATATCGCAAAAACAATTCGACAGTTTACATCCGGAATGTGAAGAGTTATTAAAGCTTCTTACCTCCATAACTAAATCAACATGCCAATCCATTCAAAATTCAAAATTAGAAATTAAAAATTAAAAGAATCATGTTATTTGAAAGTTACGATCGTCGTATCGACAAGATAAACGCAACGTTGAACGCTAATGGTATTGCAAGCATCGAAGAAGCAAAATCTATTTGTGATGCTGCTGGTATTGACCCTTACAAAACGTGTGAAGAGACTCAACCTATCTGTTTCGAAAATGCAAAGTGGGCTTACGTAGTAGGTGCTGCTATTGCTATTAAGAAAGGTTGCAAAGTAGCTGCTGACGCTGCCGAAGCTATCGGTATTGGTTTGCAAGCATTCTGTATTCCTGGTTCTGTAGCCGAAGACCGCAAAGTAGGTATCGGTCATGGTAACCTGGCTGCAATGTTGCTTCGCGAAGAAACTAAATGTTTTGCTTTCCTTGCCGGTCACGAATCATTTGCTGCTGCCGAAGGTGCAATCAAGATTGCTGCTAAAGCAGATAAAGTACGTAAAGAACCTCTCCGTTGTATTTTGAACGGTTTGGGTAAAGACGCTGCTCAAATCATCTCACGTATCAATGGTTTTACTTATGTACAAACTGAATTCGATTACTTTACAGGTGAATTGAAAGTAGTTCGCGAAATCGCTTACTCTGACGGTCCTCGTGCGAAAGTAAAATGCTATGGTGCCGATGATGTTCGCGAAGGTGTTGCTATCATGTGGAAAGAAGGTGTAGATGTTTCTATCACCGGTAACTCTACCAACCCAACTCGTTTCCAACATCCAGTGGCAGGTACTTACAAAAAAGAACGTACATTAGCCGGTAAACCATACTTCTCTGTTGCTTCCGGTGGTGGTACAGGACGTACACTTCACCCAGACAACATGGCTGCCGGTCCTGCTTCTTATGGTATGACTGATACTATGGGCCGTATGCACTCAGACGCTCAGTTCGCCGGATCTTCATCTGTTCCTGCTCACGTAGAAATGATGGGATTCTTAGGTATCGGTAACAACCCAATGGTAGGTTGTACTGTAGCTGTAGCTGTGGATATTGCACAAGCTGCTGCGAAGTAATCAGACACATATTTATTAAAGACTCCTGCAAGTTTGTAATTTGCAGGAGTTTTTTATTCATATCCTACCCACACAAAATTCCCTTTCACCCAGTCAATCCCTCCATTTACCTATTCATGTTTCTTCTATTCGTTCAGTCAGATTCTTCTGTTTATCTTTGCTAATAGGAATCTAATAAACAATGAATTATGAAACAGTTATTCTTACTACTATTCACATGGATTATCTTACCTGTTAACGCACAAGGCAAATGGAATTATTCCACTCATGGTAAACTAATGGAACTTGAAGGTACTGAGTATGTAATAAGCTCTTCAAAGAATTATTCGAAGCTATCCGGAAAAGATGAAAATTTGCTATTCATCAATACTTTAACTGGCAAGATTAAAGAAGTTACATTCTCTAAAAATAGATTCATAAATAACGTTGAACATGTGAAAATAGATTCTTTAGGAATCAATAAAGTAATAATAAAAGTAAGCAACATAGGAAATAAGCTTGTTTGGTTCGCTCCTTATCAAATAACAATAGCTTCAGTAGATGGCAGCACCACCGAACAAATAACTAATCCCAACTTCTTTGTCGACAGTTATATAGTAAATAAACATACTGGAATAATAGTAATCACCGGATATGAAGATACTAATAATAACATGAAATATGATAAGAGTGATGTGCCACAAATTCTTTTATATTCTTTAAAAGAGATGAAAATGATGAATATACAGTAAGATTAATAAATTAATTACTTACTTTTGTATAAACTCATAATTAATCGGTTATGAAATATATCAATGAATTTCACAAAGCATGGATAGAGCGAACCTGCCAATCAATAGCCTCTTGGAGCAAGCAGCCAGTGTCGTTAGAAGAAAAAAGAAAACAACAGGAGCGTTTGAACCAGCAGAAAGCTATAAGAGAGAGCAAATAAGAGAATTAATAGCATTCTCTAATTCTAATGGCTTATGGGTTTCTCTCTCTAAGCTAAATGTAGAGTATCTTAGCAAAGGAGGAGAGAATGAAGTTTATACTGGAGATAAAGATAACATAGTAGTCAAACTAAACAATTTTGAGTACGCAGGCGATGACTTAGAGAATTTCTTCATTCGCATTACCGCTCACAACAAGTTCTTTTGCAATGTACCCTATCAAATGATTGGCTTTTCTTATAACAGTCAACAAGAGTTCTGCGCAGTTATCATACAGCCTTATATCATAGCAGAACGAGAAGCCACAGAAAAAGAAATAGCTACTTATATGCAAGCATTAGGTTTTGAAATGGATTATATAGACGAATTTCACAATGACAATTATGAAGTGTTTGATGCTGTTCCCAATAATGTGCTTTATGGGATAGATAATGATTTATATTTTATTGATACACAAATAAGATTAAGACTTTAATCCCAATCCCCTCCTCCCTACCCCAAAATGGTCATTTTTTACCTTTTATTGACCTGAATTTGTTCAAATGCATGCAAACTTTCCCCTAAATTTGCCTCTCAAACAAAAGAATATTTTAATACTTTAAATTTTAAACAAGCATGCAAACATCTACTACCCTACCTCATAACAATCGTATAGAAATAGCAGACGTATTACGAGGTTTTGCCGTAATGGGAATTACCCTTATCCATTTCATCGAACGGTTCAGTCTTTATAGTTTTCCGGAAGAAACCAATAGCTTTCTGCTCTTTACAGATAGGGTAATCTGGGATAGTGTGTTTTTCACCATTTCCGGTAAAGCTTATTGTATTTTCGCCTTGCTTTTTGGGTTCAGTTTTTTTATTCAAGATAACTCACAAAAAGAAAAAGGAAAAGATTTCCGGGCACGTTTTGCTTGGCGTTTAATATTACTATTCTTTATAGCTTGCATTAATTCTACTTTATTCCCCGGCGAAATATTGATGCTCTATGCACTGGTGGGCTATGTACTGATTGCAGTTTGTCGGCTTTCTACCCGCACAGTGGCAATTATAGCGGCCATCCTTATTCTACAACCTTTGGAATGGGGACAAATCATTTACGGACTCATTGATCCTACATTTAAGATAAATGCCCAGCTCGATGCTCCTTATTGGGAAATCATTAATACCGCACAAAAAGAAGGCTCTTTCTTCGAAATGTGCAAAACAGCTATATGGACGGGCAATGTGGCTAATATGGGTTGGATGTTATTGCACGGAAGAGTTACCCAAACCGCCGGATTATTTATGATAGGTATGCTATTAGGACGCAACCACACATTCACCTATTCCGAGAAAAACATAAGATTGTGGATTAAAGTATTTATTCTGGCTGTCGTAGCCTTTTTCCCACTGTATGGTTTAATAGCTGTACTTCCCGATTTCATTAATCGAGAAGCACTATTGGTCCCCTCTACCCTTATACTAAAATCACTTTCGAATGTTGCATTTACAGGAATACTGTTTGCAGGAGTCATACTCGTTTATTACCTGACAACTTTTAAACACATACTCCACCATTTGGCACCTTATGGACGCATGAGCCTGACAAACTACTTATCACAATCCTTACTCGGAGGATTCTTGTTTTACAATTGGGGATTAGGACTTTACCAACACACCGGCATCACAGTATGTTTCCTTATAGGGATTGGCGTTTTCTTCATACAACTCTTTTTCTGTCGTTGGTGGCTTCGTTCACATCGTCAGGGGCCATTGGAGTATTTATGGAAAAAGGCAACCTGGGTAAAAATAAACTAAGAGTGGCACAAAGGCACAGAGAATTTAACTCACTAAAAATGAGAGACTCTGTGCCTCCGCGTCTCTGTGTTCAAATCGTATTTTATCATTAATTGGGACTTTTGATACCCTCTCTTCCGTCCTGTTCCGAAAGTTCTTTTATACTTTCTGCAATAGTCAGTTGTGTGTAAAACATAACAGGAGAGTTCATATCCTTTTTGTATTCAAGATATTTGATATTGTCTGAATTAAAAAACTTAGGCGTATAAATATCACTAAGTACAATGGTTGGCTTATTGAATGATTTTCTGATCTTCAACCCTGTTATTATTCGATCATTCCAGGTACTTAAATCAAAAACAGCCATCGGAGCATTCACTATTTTATTTATAATCTCATAATGATCTATGATACCCGAATTAATTTCATCTGCCCGCAAAGGATGATATCCGGCTTGTGCTACCGAAGGCTTAATTAGGGTATTATAGACATTCTTAAAATGATCCGTTTCATATCCATCATAGTTTTTTTCGATGGGCATAATAACGATGCATTCCATCTTTTCGGTTGTGCTGTGCATAATTCTTTTTTTGCAAAAATAAGACTTTATACTATAATAAAAAAAATATAAGCAACTACTTCACTATATAGTGTCAGTTTCTACCTGTTGACAAAATTAAAATTGTACCCAATCACCCTTATAAGGTTTTGGTTTCATACAAAGAATTCTTTTCTTTGGATATATATGCCTTAACAGACAATGAACTTACATTTCAATTTCCACAAAGAATGATAAAAACGAAAAAAATAAAAGAGTAATATCTGACCAAGAAACAATAATATTTGTTCAAAAGCCACTTTGTCGGCTCAAAAAAGCTATTTAAGACCTAATTTGGTCAGCTATTGCTCTTATTTGAACAGCTTTTTTCTTGTTATTCCAAATCAATCTGCTTTCTTTGCAGTTGTCCTTTTAATACAGAAAGTACTATGAATTTAAAAATCACATTGTTTATAACTATATTATTTCTCTGTTCTTCTTGCTGGCAAGGTAAGCAAAAGGAAAATAACGCAGCCATGCATACCACCTATACAAATCCTATATTAGATGCCGGTGCCGAACCATGGGCTATTCTCCATAATGGGAAATACTATTACACACAAGGATCGGAAAACAAGATTGTAATCTGGGAAACCTCCGACATTACTGATTTAAGAAATGCTACTCAAAAAACGGTTTGGACTCCCACAGAAAAAAGCAATAGTGAACACCTTTGGGCACCGGAAATTCACCATATAGATAATAAATGGTACATCTATTATACAGCCGATGATGGCAACATGGATAACCACCAAATCTATGTGATTGAAAACGAAGCAGCCAACCCATTCGAGGGCGAATTCATAATGAAAGGTCGGGTCAGTACCGACAAAGATAATAACTGGGCCATTCATGCCAGTACCTTCGAACATAATGGAGAACGCTATATGATATGGTGTGGCTGGCAGAAACGAAGAATCACCAACGAGAAACAATGCATTTACATTGCAAAGATGAAAAACCCCTGGACATTATCTACAGAGAGAATCTTAATTTCTCAACCGGAATATGAATGGGAACGGCAATGGGTCAACCCCGACGGTACTAAAACAACCTACCCCATTTATGTAAATGAAGCTCCGCAATATTTCTTCTCAAAGAATAAGGAAAAGGTGCTTATCTATTACTCGGCAAGCGGTAGCTGGACTCCCTATTACTGTGTGGGACTTCTCACCGCCGATGCTAAAAGCGATTTGACCGATCCGGCATCCTGGAAAAAAAATCCTCTTCCGGTTATACAGCAAGTACCGGAAAAAAGTATTCATGGTCCCGGAGGAATATCTTTCGTCCCTTCTCCCGACCGAAAAGAATGGTACTTACTCTATCACGCCCGAAGAGTGCCCAATGATGGTCCCGGAGGAGTAGACTCACGCTCTCCACGACTGCACAAGATTGAATGGGATGAGGAGGGAATACCTATATTAAACAATTTAACGACAGAAGGCACCCCCCTTCCTCTAATGTCCGGTACTCAGTAGTAATACCCAAATTTCAATAAATAATTCTTTCTGTTTTTATAAATATTATTTAAACAATAATGTTTATACGGGAATGCTATACCCTTTATCATATATATAAATACAACATTATTAATTTATTTAGTAACACCATTTTATGAAAAAAAAATTTCTTATCACATTTTTAGCAATTTCATTAAGTGCCTCGACGTGGGCACAGTGGAAACCGGCAGGCGAAAAGATTAAGACCCCTTGGGGTGAACAACTTAATTCGCAAAATGTACTGCCCGAATACCCTCGTCCCATCATGGAACGTTCCGACTGGAAAAACCTGAACGGACTTTGGAAGTACGCTATCACCGATCGGGGTGCTGCTGCTCCAAGTAGCTACGAAGGAGATATCCTTGTGCCTTTCGC
The DNA here is from genome assembly GCF_010500995.1 of Bacteroides sp. 224. Classification (GTDB taxonomy): domain Bacteria; phylum Bacteroidota; class Bacteroidia; order Bacteroidales; family Bacteroidaceae; genus Bacteroides. Next base: position 20,253 of record NZ_QVMK01000037.1, read on the forward strand.
TGTGGAGTCTTCTCTTTCAGGCGTAGGAAAAACAGTTGGCGAACATAAGGAATTGTGGTACAACCGCACCTTTACAGTTCCTTCGGGATGGAATGGCAAGAAAATCTTATTACATTTCGGTGCCGTTGACTGGAAAGCCGATGTATGGGTAAATGACATTAAAGTTGGGCAACATACCGGCGGATTTACTCCTTTCTACTTCGACGTAACTTCGGTACTTAAGAAAGGAAACAATACGCTGACTGTGAAAGTATGGGATCCTTCCGATCGCGGAGAACAACCTCGCGGAAAGCAAGTAGAACGTCCGGGAGGTATCTGGTATACACCAGTAACCGGTATCTGGCAAACGGTATGGTTAGAACCTGTATCAGAACGATATATCACCAATCTTAGAACAACTCCCAACATTGATCGCCGTATGTTGACTGTGGAAGTGGAAACTGCCAATCAGCATTACGCCGATAAAGTAGAAGTAAAACTCTATGATGGTAAAACACAGGTTGCATCAGGAGCTTCTGTAAACGGTATGCCAATAGAATTGAATATCTCTGATATGAAATTATGGTCGCCGGATTCTCCTTTCCTTTATGATATGACTGTAACACTTTACAACAACGGAAAGCAAGTAGACAAAGTTAACGGCTATGCCGCTATGCGTAAATACAGCACTCATAGAGATCATAAAGGCATCGTTCGTTTACAACTGAACAATAAAGACCTTTTCCAATTTGGTCCGCTTGATCAAGGTTGGTGGCCCGATGGTCTTTACACTGCTCCTACCGATGAAGCTATGGTATATGACTTACAAAAGACCAAAGACTTTGGTTTTAACATGACTCGTAAACACGTAAAAGTAGAACCTGCCCGTTGGTATACTCATTGCGACCGCATCGGATTAATCGTATGGCAAGACATGCCTAACGGCGGAAGAGGTCCTGTTCAATGGCAAACTCACAATTACTACGATGGCGCAGATGCTAAACGTTCTCCTAAATCGGAAGCTAACTATCGTAAAGAATGGAAAGAAATCATGGATTATCTCTACTCTTATCCTTCCATCGGCGTTTGGATACCATTTAACGAAGCTTGGGGACAGTTTAAAACTGTTGAAATTGCGGAATGGACCAAAGAATATGATCCTACTCGCCTGGTAAACCCTGCCAGTGGAGGTAATCATTACCGTGTAGGAGATATGCTGGACTTACATCACTATCCGGGTCCTAACTTATTCCTTTATGAACCGGAACGTGCTACTGTATTGGGAGAATATGGAGGTATCGGTTTAGTGATGAAAGATCACCTTTGGAAACCTGATAAAAACTGGGGATATGTACAATTCAACACCAAAGAAGAAGTGACCACCGAATACCTAAAATACATAGATGCATTGCTTGAGCAAATCGGCAGAGGATTCTCAGCAGCAGTCTACACTCAAATTACAGACGTGGAAGAAGAAGTAAACGGATTGGTAACATACGATAGAAAAGAGATAAAGGTTGACGAACAAAAAATAAAAGAAGCGAACTTGAAGGTTAGCAAATCATTGAATAGGTAAATGTAATCAGTGATATAAGGTATAAAGATTGAAGAAGGGTATTAGTTGAAGGAAAAAGATTGTTGAAGGATAACACTATTAATTGTGAATTAGGAATTAAACGTAAAACACTTAAATGAAGAAACTATTAATCATTACAGCATTGGTTTGTCTGGGCATACACGCTCAGGCAACCGATCTGTTTAAATCCAGTCAGGATATCAAACTGAGGGCACCTTCTGTTCCATTGATAACCTCAGACACTTATTTCGCCATTTGGTCGCCCTACAATACGTTGACCGAAGGAAATACTGAGCACTGGACAGCCGAAGAACACCCATTAATCGGTGCTTTGCGCGTAGATGGAAAAGTTTACCGCTTCATGGGAAAAGATAAATTGAACCTGGAAACCCTTCTTCCTATGGCCAATCAAAAACATTGGGAGACTAAATTCACGATGAATCAACCATCTGCCGGATGGGAGAAAGCCGAGTTTAACGATGCAAACTGGAAAACCGGCAAAGGAGCTTTCGGCACAAAAGATATGAGATACATCAATACCGAATGGAACACAAAAGACATCTGGGTACGCAGAACCTTTGAACTGGATCGCGATTTAACCAAAGAAACTATCTATCTGCGTTACTCTCACGATGATGTTTTTGAATTATACCTGAATGGAGAAAAGCTGGTAGCTACGGATTATTCCTGGAACAATGATGTAACCATAGAGTTATCTGCCGCTGCCAAAAAGAAATTTCGCAAAGGAACCAATGTAATTGCTGCTCATTGCCAAAATACTACAGGAGGTGCATACCTTGATTTCGGGCTTTATCGCAAACAGCCAGTTATTAGCAATTTTACTCAGGAAGCTATCCAGAAATCGGTAGATGTACTTCCTACACAAACTTTCTACACCTTTGTATGTGGTCCTGTAGAATTGGATTTGGTATTTACCGCTCCTTTATTGATGGAAGATATCGACTTGATATCTACCCCTATCAATTACATCTCTTACCGTGTTCGCTCTTTAGATAAGAAAGAACATGATGTACAGGTGTATATTGAGACTACGCCTCAGTTAACAGTTCATCAACCTTCTCAACCTACCATATCTACTATGGTAAGCCACAATGGAATGAACTATATTAAGTCAGGCACCATCGATCAGCCTTATACTATTCGTAAAGGAGATGGTGTACGTATCGACTGGGGATATTTATACTTGTCTGCTCCTGCTAATGAGGCCAATAAATCATTAAGCATCGGCAACTATTACGGAATGAAACAAGAGTTTATCTCCACCGGTAAATTGATGCCCACACAAGATAACTACATTACCCGTAACATTGATGATATGCCTGCACTGGCCTATACCGAGAATCTGGGTAAAGTAAACCGTACCGGAAAAGATGGTTACCTGATGTTAGGTTATGACGATATTTACTCCATCGAGTACTTCTACAAAAGACGCATGGCTTACTGGAAACACAATGGCAAAGTAACCATATTCGATGCATTTGATAAATACAAAACCGCTTATCCTTTCTTGATGAATCGTTGTCGCGAGTTCGACAAGCAATTACTGAAAGATGCGGAACAAGCCGGAGGCAAAGAATACGCCGAAATCTGCGCTTTAGTTTACCGTCATGCCATCACTGCACACAAAGTTATTACAGACGATGCCGGCAACTTGTTGTTCTTATCAAAAGAAAACCACAGTAACGGCTGTATCAATACAGTGGATCTTACCTACCCATCGGCTCCCCTCTTTCTTATTTATAACCCGGAGTTGATGAAAGGAATGATGACCTCCATCTTCTATTACAGCGAAAGCGGACGTTGGAACAAACCCTACCCCGCACATGACCTGGGCACCTATCCCATCGCCAACGGACAACTCTACGGCGAAGACATGCCTGTAGAAGAAGCCGGAAACATGGTTATACTGGCCGCTGCCATTTCTTTAATAGAAGGAAACGCAAGTTACGCGGAAAAGCATTGGGAAACACTATCCACCTGGGCCAATTACCTGCTTGAAAACGGTTTAGACCCTCAAAACCAACTTTGTACCGACGACTTTGCCGGACACCTGGCTCACAACGCCAACCTTTCAATGAAAGCCATCATGGCCATTGCCGGTTATGGAGAAATAGCGCGTATGTTGGGCAAAGATGATCTTGCTGCCAAATATAATCAAGCTGCCAAGAAACTGGCTATTGAATGGGAAAAGATGGCCAACGATGGCGATCACTACAAATTAGCTTTCGACAAAAGCGGCACTTGGAGTCAGAAATACAACATGGTATGGGATAAGGTATTCAACTGGAATATATTCCCTTCTCAAATAGCGGAAACAGAAGTTAATTACTACTTAACCAAGCAGAATAAGTATAGTATGCCACTCGATTCTCGCAAAGATTACACCAAATCCGATTGGGTATTGTGGTCTGCCTGCCTGGCAAAAGATCAGGCTACATTTGAGAAGTTCATCGCTCCCATTTATGTATATGCCAATGAAACAACCTCGCGTGTACCCATCAGCGACTGGCACGATACACATACCGGAAAGATGATGAACTTCAAAGCACGTTCAGTAGTGGGAGGATATTATATGAAGTTATTGATGGAGAAGATACATACGACTAAACAGTAGTTAGAAGCTGGTAGATAGTAGCTATATTCATCTTAGCTACTATCTGCCGATTACTAATTACTAAATCACTTTTATTAACCTTTTATTATTTAATTAAAAAAACAGAGAAACTAATGAGAAAAAAAGATCTTAAAAAAATCAGTCAACGAACATTGGTAGTGCTTATGTGCATGGCAGCAGTGTTCTTTACAGGCTGTGACGGATCGGACATTGCAGAGAAAGTTCAAAGACCGGATGTCCCCCATGACCCTTCACAACCAGTAGTTATAAACTCCTTCGAACCTAAAACAGGAGGAGTAGGTACACAAATACTTTTTAAAGGATCGAACTTTGGTAGTAATCCGGATGCTATCAAAATTACGATGTATGGACTTGAACTAAATGTTATTAGCGCTTCAGGTGATATGGTTTACGCTATATTGCCGCAAGATCAACCTGAATTGGATGAAAACGACGCAGAACAAGGTATAATCACCATAAAGGTAGGTAAAGGAGAGAACATGAAAGAAGCAAAAACTACTGATAAGTTCAAGTATGCTATTACTCCGTTTGTTTCTACTTTATGTGGATTTATTGATGAGAAAGGGAAATCATCTTCAATAGACGGTCCCATCAATGAAGCTCAATTCAGTGATCCTAACTGGCTAACTTTTGATCAGCATAAAAATTTATATGTATTGGAAGAGGAATATGGCATACGTTTCATTGATAAAAATCACACAAATGTAACCACAGTATCAGGGAAAGTAAACGGATTCGGTCGTTTTAGAACAGCCTCTTTTTCCACAGACTGGAAATATTTATATGTAACCAATGATGGTGGTTCGTGGAATGACTTGGGTACGGCTAAATTCACTATTCCAGATAATTTTCAAGGAGAAAATTTATCTTTCGACCGGGCTATAAATTCCCAACAATGTAACGGAGGAGCCGTACATCCACAAGATAATATTTACTTCTTTAACAGCTATGAACAAGGACAAGTATTTAAATGGAGTGGGGTTTCTAATCCGGTTGGAGCAAAAGAAAATTCCAAAGAGTTATTTAAAATACAAGATGTAAGATGGGAGTTCAACATTCAGTTCCATCCCAGTGGTGACTTTGCATACATAGTAGTAATCAACAGACATTATATTCTTAAATCATACTACAATCGTGAAACACAAGAATTGAGTCAACCGGTTCTTTTTGCCGGATATCCAGATCAAAAAGGACACAGGGACGGTGTAGCTACTGCAGCACGTTTCGAAGAACCTTACCAGGGAGCTTTTGATGAAGAAGGCAATTTCTATGTTTGCGATCGAATCAATCATTGCATACGTAAAATCACTCCCGAAGGCATTGTCAGCACATTTGCCGGAAGACCTGGAAGTCATGGATATGTCGATGGAGAGCTAAGGGATGCTCAATTTGATCGTCCTAATGGTATTGTGTATGACAAAGATGAAAAAGTTTTCTATGTTGCCGATCGTTCGAACAAACGAATTCGCAAAATAACTATGCCCAAATAACTATATTATGAGAAAACAACTATATATATTATTTATGATGCTCTTGGCATGTACTACAGGAGCATTTGCCCAGGAAGGAGTAATCACTCTTACTGGTACGGTAACCGATGATAGCAAAGAGACACTGATAGGGGTAAGCGTTGCTGTAAAAGACAAAGTAGGCACCGGAACCATCACCGATCTGGATGGTAACTTCTCCATTAAAGTAACTCCATACAGTACCTTAATATTCAGCTATGTAGGGTATGAGAAACAGGAAATCAATATAGGTACTAAAACCACTTTAAATGTAGTGTTGAAATCTGAAAATGTATTGGATGAAGTAATCGTAACCGGAGCAGGAGCTCAAAGGAAACTAACTTCTACCGGAGCAATTACTACAGTAAATATAAAAGATTTGAAAGGAGTAGCTTCTACAAACCTATCCAATAGTTTGGCAGGTAATGTGGCAGGGATTATCGCCCGTCAATCTTCCGGACAACCCGGACAAAATGCATCTGAATTCTGGATTCGTGGTATCTCTACTTTTGGAGCCGGATCATCTGCCTTGGTTTTGGTAGATGGATTTGAGCGCGACTTCAACGAAATCAATATTGAAGATATTGAAACCTTCTCTGTATTAAAAGATGCATCGGCTACCGCTATTTACGGATCGAAAGGGGCTAATGGTGTAATATTAATTACTACAAAAAGAGGAGAAGCCGGAAAAATTAATATCAATACAAAAGCAGAGTATTCATACAACACACGTACCCGTACTCCTGACTTTGTAGATGGTATAACATACGCCGGCATGGTAAATGAAGCATTGGTAAGTCGTAACAGAGAGCCACTGTATACTGCGGAAGAAATCGACCTTATCAGATATCAAATGGATCCGGATCTCTATCCAAATGTAGACTGGATGGATATGTTACTAAGAGATGGAGCACCAACCTATAAAGTATCTGTAAATGTTGATGGTGGTGGATCTACTGCTCGTTATTATGCATCCGCCAGTTACTTAAATGAAGGAGGGATGTATAAAACCGACAAAGCTCTGAAAGATTATAAAACCAATGCCAATATGGACAGATGGAATTATAGAATGAACTTTGATATGGATGTAACTCCTACCACATTAGTGAGTGCCGGTATATCCGGTTTCTTGGAAACCACCAATGAACCGGGACTTGCCGGCGATATCTGGCATTCTGTCATTGGGCAAAATCCAATCTCAATCCCTGTACTTTATTCAGATGGTAAAATACCTGCTTATGGTACAGGTAACAGAACCAATCCTTGGGTACTTGCCACACAAACCGGGTTTGTTCAAAACTGGAAAAGTGTATCTCAGGTAAATGCAAACATCAAACAAGATTTAAAATTTATTACAGATGGGCTGCGTTTTGAAGCCAGAATTGGGTTAGACAATACCAGCAAGAACAAGGTAGGCAGAATTAAATGGCCGGAACAATACAAAGCCAAACGCAGAAGAGACTTAAATGGAGATTTGGTTGTAGATAGAGTTTCAACAGAAAGTTTTCTACACCAACAAGCATCCAGTCAATCCGAGCGTTTTATTAATATAGAAGCAGAGTTCCACTATAACAAATTATTTAATCAGAAACATCGTGTAGGTGCAATGGTTAAATATATGCAAAGTGAAAAAACAGAACCGGCATACGAAAGAAAATGGAGAACTGAAGAAAAAGATGGTAAAACTTATTTCTATTGGGATGAAACAGATATGCAATTTCTCATCCGCGGTATGCCCAAAAGAAACATGGGATTATCCGGACGTACCACCTATGCCTTCATGGACAAATATATGGTAGAGTTCAACTTTGGTTATACCGGATCTGAAAACTTTAAAAAAGGACATCAGTTTGGTTTCTTCCCAGCGGTTTCGGCAGGTTGGAACATTGCACAAGAAAAATTCATTCAAAAAGCTCTTCCTTGGTTAACTATGGCTAAGGTTCGCTACTCGTATGGAGAGGTAGGTAATGATAACATCGGAACCCGATTCCCTTATTTAGTAGAAGTGGGTAACCGTGATGGCTATAATTTTGGAGACATAAACCAAGCATACGGTATTGGCGGACTTCACATGTCTAAAGTAGCTGCTGATTATCTGACCTGGGAAGTAGCAAAGAAGCATAACATAGGTTTTGATCTGAATATTTTGAATAACAAATTCAGTGCTACCATTGATATCTTTAAAGATACCCGCGAAGATATTTATATGGAAAGAAAAAATCTGTCCGGCATGACAGGGATCACCAGCAAACCTTGGGCTAATGTGGGTAAAATGGAAAGTAAAGGATTCGATGGAAACTTTGCATTTACAGAAAACATTGGCGAAGTAACACTAACCCTGCGTGGAAACATAACTTACACCAAAAATGAAGTTATTGAACATGATGAAGAAACCAATGCATTACCTTACCGCATGATACAAGGCTACCGTTGGAGGCAAGTAAAAGGATTGGTAGCAGAAGGACTTTTCGAAGACTATGAAGACATCAGAAACAGTCCTAAACAAACTTTTGGTGCTTATATGCCCGGAGATATCAAATACAAAGACATCAATGGTGATGGCGTCATTGATGATAAAGATATCGTAGCTATCGGAGCCACAGAAGTTCCTAATTTGATTTATGGACTTGGGCTATCTGTATTATGGAAAGGTTTCGATTTTAATGTACATTTTCAGGGAGCCGGAAAATCTTCTAAAATGATAGAGGGTTCCAGCGTATATCCTTTCATAAATAGTGATTGGGGAAATATATTCAAAGAAGTAGCAAATTCTTCCGATCGCTGGATATCTAAAGAAATTTCTGGCGATCCTGCTACCGAAAATCCAAATGCTAAATACCCGCGTTTGAGTTATGGTGGACAAGGAAATAACTACCGAGCCTCTACATTCTGGCTTCGTGATGGCAAGTATGTACGTTTAAAAACTTTGGAAATAGGATATACTTTGCCAAGCAACTTCTTAAATAAATTCCGAATTTCCAGAGCCAGAGTTTATTTTATTGGAAACAACTTAGCTTTATGGGATAGTTTGAAACTATGGGATCCGGAATTAGATACAACCAATGGACAGAAATATCCTTTAAGTAAGAGCTTCACTCTTGGATTAACCTTAGGTTTTTAATCTTTAATTATTAATAATAACGATATGAAAAATAAAATATATACACTGATAATAGCCGGATGTGCCCTGATTGGGAGTCTGACATCCTGTTCGGATTATCTGGATGTAGAATACATATTCAAAAATCAGATGAATATGGATACCGTATTCCAACAAAAAGATTATGCAGAACAATGGTTAAGTAATGTATACGGCTATCTGGCAGACGGACAAAATGTAATGATAGCCAGCAAAGGACATCAACCATTCAACTTCTTGGCAGATGATATGTACTATGGTGACAGAGGCAATCAATATGAATTCTTTAAAAACTGTCGCTATGGTGAGGGAGATAAGCAAAATTGGAATGTTTGTTATGAAGGTATTCGCAATGCGTCAATCTTCATACACAATATTGACCAAAACCGGGAAATGACCAAAGAGGAAATTGCAGACAACAAGGCCCAAGCCAGATTCCTAAGAGCAAATTTCTATTGGCTACTTCTACGTAAATATGGTCCAATTCCTATCTTACCGGATGAGGGTATGGACTTTACCAAAGAATATGAAGACTTAGCCCTCCCGAGAAATACTTATTTAGAATGTGCCGAATATATTGCTAACGAAATGGCTTTAGCAGCTCAAGATTTGGAAGAATCTCGCCCTGCCCGTGAGATAGCTCGGGCTACAAAAGGAGCAGCTCTTGCTTTCAGAGCCAGAGCTTATCTCTATGCTGCAAGTCCGCTATTTAACGGAAATGATGACGAATGGGCTCAACAACTGGTTGATGATCAAGGAAATCGATTGATTTCAAAAGAATACAATGAAGAATTATGGGCAAAAGCTGCCGCTGCTGCAAAAGATGTAATAGATTTGAATAAATACGAATTATATACAGCCAAATTCAGGGCCAACGACGAAGGTCCTGCTTATCCCAAAACAATTGTTCCTCCTACACATCCTGTTTATTCTGAAAAGAACTGGCCAAACGGATGGAAAGACATCGACCCATTCGAATCTTACAGACAGATTTTTAACGGAGCTATCGCTGGAAACATGAATAAAGAAATTGTCTTTACTCACGGAGTCAATACTAATACAGAAGGTGTGATGGCAATGATTAAACATCAGATGCCTGCTTCGCTTAATGGTTGGAACACACATGGTGTTACATTAAAACATGTCAACACATATTATATGAATGATGGTGGAAATTTCTATGCGTATGGTAAAGAGGATCCACGTGAAGGAAGACCTACTTATGACTTTACTACTAAAGAGGAAGTAGATGCAGAACTCTGCCGCCCGCTACCTGCCGGAGTATCTAAAGAATATTTAGGAAGAGAGCCTCGTTTCTATGCATCTATTGCCTATAACGGAAGCATCTGGGATGTAGAAACCTCCCCTATTACAGAAAATAGACGCAATCAACAAGTATTCTACTGGAGAGGTTCCCAAGATGGACGTTTAACCAGTGCACCCGGTTTTTACCTCCGCACAGGATTGGGTATCAAGAAGTTTGTGCATCCACTGGATTATTTTGAAAATCGAGATGCCGGAACCTCCAAAGGTCCTGCTAAAATTGATGTGGACATACGTTATGCTGAGATTCTTCTAATTTATGCAGAAGCACTAAATGAACTGACCGGCACTTACACTATTCCAACTTATGATGGAACAAGCAAACACACCATCAGCCGCAATACAGAGGAAATGAGTTTTGCTATATCACAAATTCGAATCCGTGCCGGATTACCTAATTTTGATAGTGCAACTTATGACAGTCAAACCGAGTTCAGAAAAGCATTGAAACGCGAAAGACAAATTGAATTATTTGCCGAAACACATCGCTACTTCGATCTTAGACGTTGGAAAGATGCAGAAAAAGAAGAAACTATGCCTGTATGGGGATGTAATATGAATGCAACAGATAGCCAAAAAGACATGTTCCACTATCCGGTATTGGTATCTTCTCTTCCTAATGTTTTTATCCCTAAAATGTATCTATGGCCTATCTCGTATAGCGAATTGCGTAAGAACAGAAAGCTTACACAAAACCCCGGATGGACTACTTTTGACTAACCCCAAAACAGATAGTATATGAAAATAATATATAAATGGGCAGTTGCCCTGAGTTGCATTTTACTTTGGACAAGTTGCAACGACGAATGGAAAGATGAACAGTACGAACAATACATCTCTTTTGTAAATTGTGGTGTAAATAAGGTTTATTTAAAGTATAATGCAGAGGGTGGTAATAAAACCTATAGCATTCCTATTCAGCTAAGCGGATCGACCAAAGTAGGTAAAGATGTAAATGTAACCGTAGCTTTAGATACGGATACTTTGGCTACTTATAACGATGAAACCTACCGTCTGAGAACCGACTTATATTATAAAGAGCTGGATGAACAACACTACAATTTTAAATCATGGTCTACCACTATTTCGGATGGAAAAACCAAAGGTTACTTAGATGTAGACTTTAATTTTGCCGGATTAGATAATTACGACAAATACATCCTGCCACTGACTATTGACGAATCTTCTGATTTACGCCCAAATCCGGTAAAACACTATCGGAAGTCGTTGATGCAGATCGTACTTTTTAATGATTACTCCGGAAAGTATGAAATGAGCTCCGAAGTAGTGGAAGTAGGCAACGAAAAAGAAAAGTTGAAAGTAGAAAACCGCAATTCTTTTGTAATAGATGAAAATACAATTTTCTTTTTTGCGGGTATGGTAGACGAATCAGCATTGGATAGAAAAGACTATCGTATCAATGTGAAATTCATCAAACAAAATCCGGATGACACCTCAGGTGTCTTGGAAATGTGGGCAGACAATGATGCGATTGATTTCAAGTGGGAAAAAGCTAAATGTTTCTTCATTATTCAGGAAGAAATGGATGCCGTTCAACCATACTTGAAACGTCGTTACCTAACAATGAATGTAAGCTACACTTACAAAGACTTGGCAAACCCTGCTTATCCAATCACATACAAATACGAAGGTACCATGATCATGGAACGCGTATTGAATATCCTGATGCCGGAAGAAGATCAGATTATGTGGTAAACTCACAGTTTAAGTTATAACTAAAACCTCGAAGCCATCTCTACCAACCAGAGATGGCTTCTTTTTTTATCATAAAGAGTTTACTTTGTGCCTTGCCTGTGACAAAGTTGTGCCTTGCCTGTGGCACAACCGTGCCATGCCTGTGGCACTGCTGTGCCATGCGCGTGGCACAACTGTGCCACACTGGCAAGGCACAAATCTGATTGTATGTTAACGTTTTTAGTTGACTACTTTCAGTCTTATTAATAGAATTGGTTGCCTCGGTTTATACTTAGTTATAAACTAGGTTGACCTTTTTCAT
>NZ_QVMK01000038.1 GCF_010500995.1 Bacteroides sp. 224
TCTCACGAATCCGAAAATGAAAAGCGTGAGCATCGTTGGACTTCTTTTCTTTCATTGGTTGAGTCGTTAAAGAGTCAACCATATCTACAAAAAGACAATGAGCTTGGCACTGTTGTGACACAACTGTGGCAATGGGCACAAACAAGCCACTACTTATTAAGCAATCCCCTCTTCTTTAGTGCTTCGCGAACAACACCTATCATCTCTTTTTCCTGTTTCTTACAAGTTTTCATTAATTCGAACGGATCAAAATCTCCTTTCTTTATGCTCTTCTTTAAAGAAGAATCGAATTGAAAATCAATGGGCCATTGATAAGAACCATTAAAATATTTATTTGAGATTTCTTTTATTTGTTCTACTTGCTTCTGAATCGTTCTTTGCGTCTCTTCCGGAAGACCTTTCAAAGAACATTCCCTTATTTCAATTTCTACATAGCTATCACTATTTTTCTCAACAGAAACTTTACCATTTTCGTAAGTAATTTCCAATTCCCCGGTAAATTGTAGATCTACACAATCCCTTGAAGCTGCATCAGTACTTAGGGCAAATGCTTTTCCCCGTTTAATGATGCATTTATTATCACCTTCCCATCTATTGCTTGCATAATGTCCATGAACCTTAATATCTCCTTTGCTTCTACTCCATTCATCCAGTACTTCGGATATTACATAGTTATGAATAACCTGTCGTTGCGTAATTTTTTGTTGTGCCTGCACCGCATTCATACACACCCCAACAATTAACCCGGTAAATATCAATATTGCTTTCATCATTTCTTTCTTAATTTATTAACATGTTCCATCTTATATCTATCCCCAAAAGCTTGCACTAAATCATCAATTATTTCCGACCATTCTTCTTCGGCCATTATATACAAAGTATTGAAATTACTTCCTACAGATTTATACTTTTCGCCAACATTCTTATCATCCCAAACATTGGAGTTTAATAACCAGCAGTTGGGACGATCATACTTGCTCTGAAAGTATTCAGAATTAAACAGATTGATTTCTTCCAATTGTTGTGAAATTCTATTCTTTAATCCGGTAGGTAAAACAGCATCCATTTCTGATGAAGATTTCAGAAAAGCATATTGTATGTGTTTATTTGTCAAATAGACTTTATAGCTTCCTTCCTTACAATCAATTTGCACAAATAACGCAAGATCAAATCTAACAAATTCATCTTCAACTGCTTCCAGTTCTAAAGAAAGTCTTTTTTTTATCAAGATATCCAATATCCCGTTTTTTTCATCTTCCCTTACTTTTTCTATCTGATATTTATCTATATTCTTCGTTCTCCAGGCAGATAATTTTTCCCATTGCTCTCGCTTACTTAGTTTGGTGCTTCTCTGCATACCGATAGTACCACCACGCCCGGATTCATTCGGACGATTTTGTTGATACTGAAGCATATTACCATTTATAGAGAAAACGCTCTTAGTATCTGTTTTAAAAGAGAAGGCCTTAATGGTATCTTTCAGATATTTTCCTTGCAAATACATTACTTTATATACCTTTTCACCTTCCTCAATAATTAACATCTGATTAAAATACCAGCCTTCCCCTAAAGCATATATGCCATACTGTTTGTTTCCTTCTATTCCTTCTATATATGTCTCCAACTTATTACTCTCTATAAATATTCGGATATCTTCCTTCAACGCAGATTTATCCTTTTCTCTGGACTCCAACACCCAACAAGATGAGGTTCCCTCGATTAAACTTTTCACTTCCTCCTCTGTACTAACAAACACTCGTTCCTTTTCTTTATATTTTCTATAAATATCATCGAAACTCACCTGTGCCTGTGCAATATTGGCAGCAAAGGATACTAAAATTAATGCTACGATTATCTTTCTCATATTTTCTATTTTTTCTTTTTATCTGGTATATTTTCTAAAGCTTTTAGTCCTTCTACATTCATTGAGTTGGCTAAGGAAGATATCTTTTTTAAATCAACCTTCCCAAAGATTCCGATCATCGAAAATTCACCCTCATTCTCTGTTATAATCACTAAGGAAGAAATAACTCCTTTTGATTCTTTCGTAAACATTTGAGTTTTTTCTTTAGCTTCCTCAATGCTTACCAGCTCTTCAAAGCCGGATTTATTCATCATAGCAAGTGCGTTTTTATAATGCGACTGACTATTCTGACTGGAATTAAGTACCCTCAAACCATCCAAATCATTTATGATACCTTGTTCATCTGTATTCGCCATAGCTCCAATCAGTTGAAACATTTTCTTGGTGATATTCACACATGAAAACGAAGCATCCTTCTCATACTTTTGTTGAAAGTCTGCCACAATATCCTGTGCGCAGACAGAAGTCCACAACGCAAGTCCTCCTAACAATAATAAAATCTTCTTCATATCTTTCTTTTCATTTATTACATCATTAAAACTATCTAAACAGTTTGGTCACCGGTTCCACGTTTTTCATATTTTTATCTACAATATCTTGTCCTCTTTCAAATTGATCTGATACAAAATTAAATACCCTTTGTACTTCTGCCAGTGCTTCCTCTGGAGTTTCGTATGTATCCTGTTCCCAGGGATTCTCCTTAGATGCCGGCGGTTGAATGTTCAAACAAACCACAAGGAAGATAACAGCAGCCGCAGCTACCTTAAAAAATAAAGAAACCTTATATCGTTTAATTGTTTTTTCTTTTTCAGCGATTAAACTCAATATTTTAGTATCAAATTGTTCATCCAATGCAGGTTCCCTTTCTTCTGTCTTTAGACGAAACAGCTCCTTATATTTAGTCAAGTGTTCTGGCACATCTTCTTCCATAAAGAACTGATATAGTTCTTTTTCCTCTTCCATTGTTGTTTCGCACAACCAATACTTATCTAACAATTCTTCAATATTCTCTTTTTTCATATTCACTTGAATTATGAGTTGTGGAAATAATTGTTCTTATCAAACTTCATAAAAAGTTCCTTTATCTTCTGCCGTGCTCTGAAAAGATTAATCTTAACCTGGCTTTCGGTAAGTTCTAAAGTTTGTGCAATTTCTTTATAGCTCATTTCTTCGAACTCCCTTAATTCTACTATGGCTTTTTCTTTTCCGGGCAGTTGTCCAATCAGGTGTTTAAGCACCAGCGATTCTTCTTGTTGCTCTAAGAAAGTAGATGGTATGCTTTCTTCTTTTATCTGTAGTAAACCTACATCTATTTGCTCTGTTTGATTATCTTTTAACTTTAAGCGACCGAAAGCGAAGTTGCGAGACATTATACAGCAATAAGCATCCTTACTTTCAATAGTATCCCATTCATCTCTAATCTGCCACATCTTCAACATTACATCTTGCACAATATCCTCGGCTTCCTCCTGATTACAGGTAATGCGTAGGGCAATGCGAAAGAGCTTATCTCTTAAAGGCAAAATGTCTCTCTTGAATTCTTTCAGTTTCATTCTTTAGTTAAATGGGCATTTATATATAAGAGAGATAAGAAAGGTAAAAGTTACAATTTGAATTGTTTTTTTTGAAAGATAGCGATTTGTTGGTTATTAATAAAGCATTTGAATATCTATAAAGACACTAAATGGGTACACGGAAAAAGCGGAATGAGCGGATGAACGCGGATTTTTTATTTCTTTTCCGTGTTCATCTGCTCATTCCGCTTTTTCCGCGTATCAATCCAATCTACAGAAGAAAGAATTTATAATGGTTTCAGCGTAAATCCCCAGCTATACTCTTTATTCGGATAAATCGTATAAGCAGGTTCGGGTTTAGCTCCCCAGCTATCATAGCCTCCAACTCCATATTGTTTCAAGTCGAGGCATACTTCTACAAAGTCTCTTGGAACGATGTCATACTCATGAGTTTGTTTTCTAAGCACATTTCTGGCTTTCTCTACATCATGGTTGGCTTTTTGCTCTTCAGACATATTTGTCCACTGATAATCTGCGTCCGATTCTTCACAGTCGAAGTCTTCTACGGAATTATGTAAAGCGTTGAAGCCTATAGGGGTATCTCCTTCAATTAATAGACCTTTGCCTTGTGGAGTATTCAATGATAACCAACGGGTGTCTGTATGATGTCCGTTTTCCTGAGGGCGAACATAAGGGTAGTACATTTCTTCTGCTGTAGTTTTATATAATCCTACTAAAGTACCTTTATAACGATCTGCGTAATTTTCTTCCGGTCCGCGTCCCAGGTACTGCACCTGATTCATGGTGGCAGGTAAACGGAATCGTACTCCAATACGTGGTATCTCGGCAGCTTCTACAGGAGTTAATATTAAAGAAGCATGAACTACTCCCGAAGGATATACAGTGTATTTTACGATGTAGTTGTTTCCTGCTGCCAAAGCATAATTTACAGTTAGAACGGCCGACTTACCTTCCATCTTCACAGAACAATCGGCTATCTTAAAGTTCTTGCTCGACTGTTTCCATACTTGCGTACGTTTAGGCATACCATGACCGTAATCATTGTCATTTGGTCCTCTCCAGAAGTTAGGTTGAATACCAAATCCTTCGGCAAAGTATTCTTGAGATCCTACTTTATAAGAAGATACGATACCTTGTTTCTTATCAAAAACAAAAGAAACTTTGGATGATGTTACAGAAAGAATATCATTTGACTCTATTAGATAAAGTGCCGGACCATTTGTGTTTTTAAGTGCAGGCTTCTCTGCCTTTATAGGTAACTCAAATTGATCGTAAGCTACTAAATGTCCGGCAGGAACAAGCTGCTCTGCTTTCTTGGAAGTAACTTCAAAGTTCAGGAAATACTCTATGCCCGGTTTGGCTTTCAGTTTAGCTACCGGGATATTAACGTTTACAGAATCTTGAGGTTCTACATTCAAAGCTAATAAACCTTCGCTGATTTTCTTTCCATTCTCCAACAGTTTATACTTCACCCGATAATCGGAAAGATTGGTAAAGTAGAATCTATTCTTTATTTTAATTTCTCCTTTACTTAGGTCAACAGCCTCGAAGCCTACATTTTGATATACATACTTCACCTCTGCCATTGCCGGATGAGGATTCTGATCGGGATTTATGATACCATCTGCCACAAAGTTTCCATCGGATGCCTGATTTACGCCGAAATCTCCTCCATACGCCCAGAAAGGTCTTCCTTCTGCATCTTCGATTTTCACAGCATGATCAATCCATTCCCAGATAAATCCTCCTTGTAGGTTAGGGTATTTATATACTTGTTCCCATTGCTCGTATAAGCTTCCGGTTGAATTACCCATTGCGTGTGCATATTCTGAAGGAATAAACGGACGGTTATCTGTTCCATTCACTCTTCTTCCGTTTTTACCATAATATTCAAAAGCACCGGCAGATGGGTATTGAGGCACAATCATATCTGTATTCCACTCTTCCAACGCTCTTTCATAACATACCGGACGGTTCATTAGATCCCGGTCGGCATCTTTCAGCATAGTGTAGGCTTCATAGAAGTTAAAACCGTTTCCTCCTTCATTTCCTAAAGACCATATTGTTACACTGGCATGGTTCTTATTCCGTTGAAACATATTCTGAATACGAGAAAGATGGCTTGCTTTAAAGTCTGGGTTATGTCCGAGTGTACCTCTCTTTCTGCCATCAATATGCCCTGCGGCACCTTTGCGCATATCGTCTTGATGAATGGTATAACCCATTCCGTGCGATTCTATATTGGCTTCATCATAAACATACAAACCAAACTCATCGCACATTTCGTAGAACTTACGATCTTGTGGATAGTGGCTAAGACGAACCGCATTGATATTATTCAGCTTCATCAACTCAAAGTTGCGTCGCATTTGTTCCGGGGTAATGTAGTGTCCATCTTCCGTTGTTTCGTGAATGTTCACTCCTTTAAACTTAATGGGTTGCCCGTTTATATAGAAAAGTTTCAGCGGTTTCTTGTTTACAATAATATCGGTTGTTTTGAGTTCTATTTTACGGAAACCTACTCTGAAAGGAACAACTTCCAGCACTTTACCACCTTCTTCTACTGTCATCAGCAATTGGTAGAGGTTGGGGTGTTCGGCAGTCCAGGTAGCTACTGCGGGAATGGTGCCATCAAAGGTTACTGTCTGATTTTCCCCGTTTATCATATCTATTTCTTTCGAACCGGACAATACGGCTTTTCCGCTCTTATCTTGCAGTTCGTATTTTACGGTTAGCTTGTGTTTAGCTTCGCTTCCGTTCTTTAATAGCATATTCAAGGTAAAAAGACCATTTGTGTATGTATCATCCAAAGTTGGTTTTATTACAAAATCCCGGATAGCCGTTTTGGGTTGTGCCCAGATAAACACATCACGTTCTATACCACTCACCCTTAGGAAGTCTTGACACTCCAACCACGATCCGGTACTCCAACGGAATATCTTTATGGTCAGTTCGTTCTTTCCGGGATTCAGGTAAGAAGTAATATTAAACTCTGCCGGATCCTTAGAATCCTCGCTATAGCCCACTTCTTTACCATTTACATATACATATACACCCGATTTTGCTCCGGCAATATGCAAATATACATCCTTATCTTTCCATTGCTCTTCCTGATACAAAAAGTCGGTACGGTATACACCTACCGGGTTATTTTCCGGTAATAATGGAGGAACCGGATTGTGAGTAGCAAATTCATAATATGTGTTTACATAGAAAGCTTCGCCAAAACCTTGCAGTTCCCAGTTGCCGGGTACTTTAATCTCGTGCCAGTCACTCAAATTAAGTCCCGGTGCTGCAACGTTATCCGGCAGTTTTCTATAATCATCTACGAAATAGAATTTCCAAACTCCATTCAGCGATAGATGGTTATTACTTAAGGCATAGTTCATTTGTGAAGCACTCTCAGCATCCTGGTAGCTCATAAAAGCAGTACGCGGAAGTTCTTTATTCACACTAAGCACATTCAGGTCTTTCCAGTAAGGCATAGAACTATTCTGTGCGGTAATCACCTGCGTTGCTGATATAAAAATCAGAACAGATACAAGTTTAAGTAATGTAATTCTCATAGAGATCGTATTTTAGTTATTTAGTTATAATCTCGAAATAGCAGATAGTAAGGCTATCAAGGTTGGTAATAGTAGAAATAATTTATCCATCGTATCAAATTATTAGTAAAACGATACAAAGCTATTAAAAATAAGTCTTTATTTCTAATAATTATTTTACTAATTTTGTCCCTCATCTGCCTTATTTAGTCCATCGATAATATTATAGAGTATAATAAAACACATGGGCCTAAACTTATTTCTTTTTTCAGATGGCAATGGGACCGGATGCAATATGAAATTAAAACTTATCATTCATAAAATGGAAAAAATAATCTTATTAATCACTTTTTTGCTAATATCCGCTTCCTTATCTGCACAAAATGATGTGGAAGAGATTATAATACAAATGAGCCATTTTTATCAGGAAGGAGTACAGCTACAGGGCATGCTAAATGAAAACACAAAGATAGGCAACAGTACCTACATAAAGTGGGTAGCAATTGACGACGATGGAATTTTCCATTCATTTAATAAGAGTGTTGAGTTTCCTCTTTTGAACAAAACCTTGGAAGCATGGGACAGTCTTTACCTTTCCAATCGAGAGAACCTCACTTTCTATTTCGAAGAAGAAGTTTATAAACATCAGGATACTACCCATATTAGCGATGTACACACAGATGTTCATAAGTGCGCTGGATATATAAAAGGAGTATTCATTAATGGAAAAAAAGAAGGTTTATGGACAAAGTATATCAGTGATTATTTTGAAGGGAAGTACGATACGAGAAAAGTTATAGAGGAAAGTTATAAAGATGGGGTACTTCACGGGGTGAGAAAAGTTTATGAGTTAAACGGAGAGCAATTAGATAAAACAATATTTGTCAATGGTACAGGTTGTTATAATGATTACTATTACGATACAGGTAAGCGTGCTGTTTTGGGACATTTGGTATATGGAAAACCACATGGAGAATGGATATACTATAACAAAATGGGGAATGTTATCAGAAAAGAACAATATAAACATGGACTCTTTCATGGTGATTTGACAATATATGATAATTCAGGAAATCTCATTTTTGAAACAAACTTCAAAAATGGCACAGGAAAATACAGGCATTATAGAAATGAAATCCTGAAAGAGAGAGGACAAATGATAAATGGACAGCGTGTTGGGATATGGACTTTTATAGGTGTAGGTTCGAATTCTCTTACCCCTAATCAAGATTCAGATATTCGCCAAAGAGAATATGATTTTATGTATAAAGATCAGGATCCGATAAATGATGCCAGCAATATCATAGATGTCATGTTCTACGATGGAGAATATTTATATTTACGGGCAACCAAATGTAAGTAAATGATTATAATGGCTAAACAAAAAAGATGAAACCTACTTCAACACCCAATATTGAATTAGTAACCTGTGAAACGGCTATCAATAAACTCAAGCGTAAAATACCATACGGGTGGGACTTAAATATATACAGAGGATGCCAACATGGTTGCCAATATTGTTTCGCACAATATTCTCACAAATATTTAGAAAAGAAAGACTTCTATAATGATATTGTGGTGAAAACAAATATCGTAGAAAAGCTGGAAGAGCAACTGAGAAGCCCTCAATGGAAAAGAGAAATTGTAAATATAGGAGGCGTAACCGATAGCTATCAACCTATTGAAGAAGAATTCCGCTTTATGCCGGATATCCTTAAATTGCTGATTAAATATAGAACCCCAGCCATTATCTCTACCAAATCCGATCTGATTCTTCGCGATTATGATTTAATAGATCAACTGTCACAAATCACCTATATTAATGTAGCTGCCACCATTACTACGGTGAACGAATCGGTGAGGGAAAAGCTGGAGCCGGGCGGTGTCAGCTCTGCTCGTCGCTTCGCTATGCTGAAAGAGTTCAGAAAAACAAATGCATCTATCGGAGTACATGTTATGCCAATTATACCTTATCTTACAGATAGTCGTGAGAATATGGAAGCACTGTGCAGTAATGCCAAAGATTGCGGAGCAGATTATTTCTTGCCGGGCACGCTTTATCTCCGGGGAAACACCAAAGGAAACTTTCTTAAATTCATAAATGAGCAGTATCCCGACTTATACGAATCTTTAGCAGAACTATACAAAAAAGGAGGAGCCGGAAAAGAATACAAAAGCGGATTATACGAAATGGTAAATGAATTAAGAAACCGCTATGGTTTATCAAGCAGTTACACTAAACCAATCAAAGAAAAATTAAAGAAGACAGAACAACAGTTGTCTTTGTTTTAATGTCTCTTTTTTCTTACTCTATTTCCTCTATAAATAGAATAATTGTTTCTTATTCAACTCGTTTATGAATCATTCTTTTTATGTACATTTGCCGAGAAATATCATTCCAATGAAGAAAAAATTCTTCATCAGCCTGCTTATTGCTTGTATAGGCTTGACAGCTTTGGCCGATGACTCCATAAAATCCAAATGTCCGCAATTCATCGCTGTTAATCTGAGTGATGGTATTATATTGCCTACTCGAAAAGTTGTTTCCGGAAAACATATAGCGCCTCATCTCACCGCTCTGACATTGAAATATGGCTTTAAGGCAAAGGGAAACAGTTGGCAAGACTATGAATTTGGCTTACCCTATAAAGGTATTGGAGTTTATCTCCCCCATTTTTCGAGAAAAGAGATGGGAGATCCTTTTTCTGTTTTCCTTTTTCAGGGAGGAAGACTTAAAGAGTTGAATACCAGAACATCTCTACATTACGAAATCAACTTAGGAGCTTCTTTCAACTGGAAACACTATGATACCTTCGACAATCCGGCGTTTATAGCTTTAGGGTCTTCGGTCAATGTTCATCTTGCCGGAAGTTGGTACTTTAAATGGAAGTTATCGCAAAAGTTTGATTTACATACCGGCCTTAGCATTAATCATTATTCTAATGGTGCGCTGCGTACCCCCAATAATGGTTTAAACTCTCTATCTGCCTTTGTGGAATTAGCCTATAATTTACATGCAAAGGAAGAAACTAAATTAATGGATAAGGCAACCTTTCTACCCCCTAAGTTTAATAAACGTACTGCTCATGATTTTGCTGTTATGTTCACTACCCGTACAATCAAACTCGATGAATTGGAAAATGATTTAATGAGCAAGTATCCCAGAAAAAGGTTTAAAGTTGCAGGCATAAGTTACAGCTATATGCTGCACAACACTCGCCGTTTTATGTGGGGACCAAGCATAGAGAGTGTTTATGATGAAAGCGCAAATGCCTCCTTTTGGGGAGAAACAGATGCTCACACAGGAAAATATTCCGAATATTGTAAACTCGGAAAACCGGAAGACCGTTTCTCTGTGGGCTTATCTCTGAAAGGAGAAGTAACCATGCCGGGCTATTCTATTTTTGCAAACTTAGGCTACGATGTGCTCCATCCCAACAAAAGAGATCAGCGCCTTTACCAGATTTATGGTCTTAAAGTATATCTTGTCGATAATTTATTCGCCACCTTTGGAGTTCGATCTACAAATTTAACACGTTCGCAATATCTATACCTAAATATTGGTTACACAATCAACCAATATCGCAAGAAATAGGTTACATTTTGATTAGAATTTAAGAGAATTAGTATCTTTGCAATCAAACTAATTATTACACTCGCTATGTCGGAAAAGTTAAAGCCGGAAACCCTGTGTGTACAAGCAGGTTGGCAACCTAAAAAAGGGGAACCACGCGTGTTACCCATCTATCAGAGTACAACATTCAAGTATGATACAAGCGAGCAAATGGCGCGCCTCTTCGATTTGGAAGAAAGCGGCTATTTCTATACTCGCCTGCAAAACCCTACAAACGATGCAGTAGCTGCTAAGATTGCGGCATTGGAAGGTGGAGTAGCTGCCATGCTTACATCCAGCGGACAAGCTGCCAACTTTTATGCCATCTTCAATATATGCCAGGCAGGAGATCATTTTGTATGTTCCAGTGCCATCTACGGAGGAACATTCAATCTCTTTGCTGTTACTATGAAAAAGCTGGGTATCGAAGTGACATTTGTTTCTCCGGATGCTTCGGAAGAGGAAATTGGTGCTGTTTTTCGTCCCAACACCAAACTATTATTCGGAGAAACCGTATCGAATCCATCATTAGAGGTGCTGGACATTGAGAAGTTTGCCCGTATTGCTCATAAACAAGGAGTACCCTTAGTTATTGATAACACCTTCCCTACTCCTATCAATTGTCGTCCTTTTGAATGGGGTGCAGATATTATTGTTCATTCTACCACCAAGTATATGGATGGGCACGCCACTGCCGTAGGAGGATGTATTGTTGACAGCGGAAACTTCGATTGGGATGCTTATGCCGATAAATTCCCCGGTTTATGTACTCCGGATGAATCTTATCATGGATTAACTTATACCAAAGCCTTTGGTAAAGGTGCTTATATCACCAAAGCTACTGCACAGTTGATGCGCGACCTCGGAAGTATTCAAAGTCCGCAAAATGCTTTCTTACTAAACATTGGTTTGGAGACTTTACATTTACGCATGAAGCAACACTGCGCAAATGCCAAAGCCATAGCCGAGTTCCTCGAAAAAGATGAACGCGTAGCTTGGGTAAACTACTGCGACCTGCCCGGCAACAAATATTATGATTTGGCGCAAAAATATATGCCGAACGGTTCGTGCGGAGTTATTTCATTTGGCTTAAAAGGAGGACGAGACACATCTATTAAATTTATGGATAATCTCAACCTTATTGCAATTGTTACACATGTAGCCGATGCACGTACTTGTGTGCTCCACCCGGCAAGCCATACCCATCGCCAACTTTCCGACGAGCAATTGATGGAAGCAGGAGTACGCCCCGACTTAATCCGTTTGTCGGTAGGAATAGAAAATGTAGAAGATCTGATTAATGATATAAAGCAAGCATTAGAGGCTTAATAAACACAAAGGCACGGAGACACAGAGTTTTTTAATCTATTCTTTGTGCCTCGGTGCCTTTGTGTTCGAGTATTTTTGTTTAAGTTTGTGTCTAATTTCAATAAATTCATTCAATAACTATGGCTAAAATAACAAAGGAAGCAGCATTACTCTATCACTCTCAAGGTAAACCCGGGAAGATAGAAGTGATTCCGACCAAACCATACAGTACCCAAACCGACTTATCATTAGCATATTCACCGGGCGTAGCCGAGCCTTGTCTGGAAATAGAAAAGAATCCGCAGGATGCATATAAATATACAGCTAAAGGAAATCTGGTGGCTGTAATCTCCAATGGTACTGCTGTGCTTGGCTTAGGAGACATTGGCGCATTAAGCGGAAAACCTGTAATGGAAGGTAAAGGTTTACTATTCAAAATATATGCCGGGATTGATGTATTCGACATCGAACTTGATGAAAAAGATCCGGAGAAGTTTATTCAGGCAGTAAAAGCCATTGCTCCTACTTTCGGAGGAATCAACCTCGAAGATATTAAAGCACCGGAATGTTTTGAAATAGAACGCCGCCTGAAAGAAGAACTCGACATCCCGGTGATGCATGACGACCAACACGGAACAGCTATCATCTCCAGCGCCGGATTACTGAATGCGCTGGAAGTAGCCGGAAAAAAGATTGAAGACATCAAGATCGTTGTAAACGGTGCCGGAGCATCGGCCGTATCGTGTACTAAATTATACATATCCTTGGGGGCCAAACTTGAGAATATAGTAATGGTTGACAGTAAGGGGGTTATCAGTCAGGATCGTACCGACCTGAACGAGCAAAAGAAATACTTCGCTACTGCCCGTACCGATATTCGTACATTGGAAGAAGCCATCAAAGGCGCAGATATGTTCTTAGGACTATCTAAAGGAAATGTGGTAAGTCAGGATATGATTCGCAGCATGGCTCCTTCTCCCATCGTATTTGCATTGGCCAACCCAACCCCGGAGATTTCTTACGAAGATGCCATGGCATCGCGTCCGGATGTAATTATGGCAACAGGACGTTCCGACTATCCTAACCAGATTAATAACGTAATTGGCTTTCCTTATATTTTCCGCGGTGCATTAGATACTCATGCCACTGCCATCAATGAGGAAATGAAGATTGCAGCCGTTCACGCCATTGCCGGACTGGCCAAGCAAGCCGTGCCCGATATAGTGAACGAAGCTTATAAGGTAAATAACCTAAGCTTTGGCAAATTCTATATTATACCGAAACCTGTCGACCCACGCCTGATTACAGAGGTATCTATGGCAGTGGCCAAAGCAGCCATTACTTCGGGAGTAGCACGCACTACCATCACCGACTGGGATGCTTATCAGGTACGCCTGCGCGAACTGATGGGATATGAATCTAAACTGACACGTCAATTATATGATACCGCCCGTACCGACCCTCAACGTGTAGTATTTGCCGAAGGTGGGCACCCCAACATGCTAAAAGCCGCTGTTGAGGCTAAGGCCGAAGGTATTTGCAAACCTATCTTATTAGGCAACGACGAACGTATTGAGAAACTGGCCAAAGAACTCGATTTAAGTTTGGATGGCATTGAGGTAGTCAATCTTCGCCACGACCGCGAAGCGGAACGTAGGGAGAGATATGCACATATCCTTGCAGAAAAACGTGCTCGCGAAGGAGCTACCTACGAAGAGGCTAACGACAAAATGTTCGAGCGCAACTACTTTGGTATGATGATGGTAGAAACCGGAGAGGCAGATGCATTCATCACCGGATTATACACTAAGTACAGCAACACCATCAAAGTAGCTAAAGAGGTAATAGGTATTCGTTCGGAGTACAATCACTTTGCTACCATGCATATTTTGAACAGTAAGAAGGGAACTTATTTTCTGGCAGATACATTAATCAACCGCCATCCCGATACAGATACTTTGGTAGACATTGCTCGTTTAACAGAACAAACAGTGCGCTTCTTCAACCACAAACCGGTGCTGGCCATGTTATCTTACTCTAACTTTGGTGCCGATCAGGTAGGAAGCCCATCCAAAGTTCACAAAGCGGTAGAGTATATGCATAAAAACTATCCTAATATGATTATTGATGGTGAAATGCAGGTAAACTTCGCTATGAACAAGGAGCTGCGCGATGTTAAGTATCCTTTCAGTAAATTAGCAGAAAAAGATGTTAATACACTGGTATTCCCTAATTTAAGTTCGGCCAACTCAAGCTATCAGCTATTACAAACCATGACAAGCGGAGAGCTAATCGGCCCTATACAAATGGGATTGAACAAACCCATCCACTTTACAGATATAGAAAGCTCTGTACGCGATATTGTGAATATTACTGCAGTGGCTGCCATTGATGCAATTGTGGAGAAGAAGAAGAAACAATAATTAAATGAAACGTCCCCTCTCAAAATCACAAATAGTTTGCATAGTGCTACTCTGGGTAGCACTATGCTACATTGTTCTTGTATCTGTAAAACGTATCGACGGACCTGTTATTGTAACTATTTTAATGTCCGGTGCTTTTGTTTTTATTCCGGTATATAAGTCGTTGAGAAAGAGAAGATAACTCTAATGGTTCTGCGATAAAATGGTGCGTACATCGTGCAAGATTCACAAAACCAATAGTTATCAGATCAATTTTTCCAGCCAAAAAGTGTCACAAGTGTCACCAGACACACTAACAAGTTGATTTACAGGATAAAATAACCTGTGACACTTTTCAGAAAAGTATCACAGAAGTGTCACAAGTGTCACGCTGTGAGCCTTCTTGAGCGACTTTCCCTGATTTTGACTGCCAATTTTAGACTTTTTCCTCCACCCGGGTGGAGGCAGTTTCTCCATCCGGATGTAGAAAGCTCCTCCATCCGGGTGTGGAAATTCTCTCCACCCGGATGGGGAAAAATAGGCAAAGCCGTCATTTAAGAATGATATGTATATCAGAAATTCCGGTTCTCAATCCTTCTTCAAAAGTTCTTTTATATGTGTTGAGAATATTACCACATAGCTTCCAACAAAGCAATTCTTAAAAACACAAAGTTCATAAACTGAAAGAAAACAAGCAAAAAGACGCAAATACAATCATTTTTTATGTATTATGATTGAAAACTCAATTATTTTATTTACTTTTGCCAAAGATTAAATCAAAAAAAGGATAACTTTATTTAAAACAATCAACCCAAAAAGAATTCTCATTATGAATGCAGTTAAGGTATTAGACGATTTGAAAAGAAGGTTCCCCAACGAACCGGAGTATCATCAAGCAGTAGAAGAAGTACTGGCAACCATCGAAGAAGAATACAACAAACATCCTGAGTTTGACAAAGCGAACCTCATTGAGCGTCTTTGCATTCCGGAAAGAATCTATCAATTCCGTGTTACATGGGTAGACGATAAAGGAAATGTGCAAACAAATATGGGATACCGTGTGCAGCACAACAACGCCATTGGCCCTTACAAAGGCGGTCTTCGTTTTCACTCATCGGTAAATCTTTCGATCCTGAAATTCCTTGCATTCGAGCAAACATTTAAGAACTCATTAACTACCCTCCCTATGGGTGGAGGTAAAGGTGGATCGGACTTCTCTCCACGTGGTAAAAGCGCAGCCGAAGTTATGCGTTTTACCCAAGCATTTATGATGGAACTGTGGAGACATATTGGTCCTGAAACAGATGTTCCTGCCGGCGATATTGGTGTAGGCGGTCGTGAGGTTGGTTATATGTATGGTATGTACAAAAAACTCACACACGAATTTACAGGCACCTTCACCGGTAAAGGTCGTGAGTTTGGTGGTTCACTGATTCGTCCGGAAGCTACAGGTTATGGTACTCTTTACTTTCTGATGGAAATGCTTCAAACTAAAGGAACCGATCTTAAAGGTAAAGTTTGTACTATCTCAGGTTCGGGTAATGTGGCTCAATATGCTGCCGAAAAAGTATTGGAACTGGGCGGTAAAGTGGTTACCCTGTCCGACTCTGATGGTTATATCTATGATCCGGAAGGAATCGATCGCGAAAAACTCGATTATGTAATGGAATTGAAGAACCTTTACCGTGGTCGTATCCGCGAATATGCCGATAAATATGGTTGCAAATATGTAGAAGGAGCTAAACCATGGGGAGAAAAATGCGATATTGCCCTTCCATGTGCTACTCAAAACGAATTGAATGGCGACCATGCCAAAGCACTTGTAGCAAACGGCTGTATGGCTGTTGCCGAAGGAGCAAATATGCCTTCTACTCCCGAAGCAATCAAAGTATTTCAAGATGCCAAAATTCTTTATGCCCCGGGTAAAGCTGCCAATGCCGGCGGTGTATCGGTATCGGGTTTGGAAATGACTCAAAACTCAATTAAGCTAAGCTGGAGCAAAGAAGAAGTAGACGAAAAACTGAAAACCATAATGAAAGATATTCACGAAGCTTGCGTGAAGTATGGTACCGAAGAAGATGGTTACATAAACTATGTAAAAGGTGCTAATGTGGCCGGATTCATGAAAGTGGCCAAGGCAATGATGGCACAAGGCATTATATAATCGGGTAAACGAACCCATAGAAAAACGGTCACTTTATTTGAGAGAAGTGACCGTTTTTTATACCCTTGCAAGGATCTATTTTACTATTTATAGGGCGTTTATTTCTTAACAACTACTTTTACCTGAGCTTTTACTGTTTCTTTAATCAGTTTCTCTTCATTGGTATCGAGAGCTAAACTTACTACCACATTATTCTTTGTTTCATCATTTTTTTCCATCGAGCTTTCGCGAGTCAGTAGTACTTTTCCGTCTGCATCTACAAAGTTAAAAGTACAGTCATAAGCTCCCTTTTCTAATACATAGAAGTAAGCATCCAGTACGGGCTTGCCTTTTATTCTTCCAAAGTTTTTAAGAGCCACACCTCGTGGATATTCTCCTTCGAACTCTACTACATCATAATGATCGGCAAAGCCTTCTCCAAAACCTTCGATGGTTCCATCAAGCATTTGTACAAACGTGCGGCTACCTATAGAAGCTACATGAGCAGCATGAGCATTTAAATGCTCGTCAACACTTTTTCCGGCTCCTTTCAGGATAGACCCCAATCCGTCGGTCATTTGTTTGCTGGTTTTCTCGCCATGTTCGTTCAATGATTCGCTAATACCATCAGCTACACTAAATCCGATATCTGTGACTTTTTTTGCCGTTTTCTGTACACAACCTTCACAAGAAGTAAAAATCATAGGAGCAACTATAGCTCCAATCAACGCAAATGTTTGAATCCTTTTCATTTTTGTTTTGTCTTTTCTTATTAATCCCTATTTTCTTATTTATTCTGCAATAATAACTCTTTTTTCGTAAAGTAACAACCGGTTTGTAACTAAAATCAAGTTTTTAGAAATTCCTCCGATACTCCAAAGGAGACATCCCCGTATGTTTCTTAAAGAACTTCCCAAAAGCAGACTGATCGGAGAAATGCAACTCTTCCGACACATCCTGAATGGAGTTTTCTCTGCAACGAAGTAAGATTTTTGCTTCGGAAACGCGGGCTTCATTTATCCAATCCATCACAGTTCTGCCACTTACCGCTTTTATGGCTCTCGACAAGTATACAGGAGTCACACAAAGTTCGGTAGAATATTGGCTTACCTCATTCCACTCCTTACCATGCTTAACAATTAATTGCATAAACTTCATGGCAAGTTCTTCGTTATGCCCCAGGCGATGCACTGTTTTTGATAGCGACATCTTCTTCATACTAATATCGGCAAGCTCCATAACAAAGTTCCCAACTTCATTCATTATCATCCCTCGATAAAAGATATGATCTTTCCGCCGGATATTTTGTTGCAGGCGAATGATGATATCAACAAGCATCTGAAAATCTTTAGGATCGAACTTTTGCAACGGAGTGAAACGCCTATACACAATATAATCTTTGGGCAACGTAAACACCTGGGTAAACAATTCTCTAAATAAAGATTTAGACAGTACAACATAATAGCCCTTAGCATCATGAGATACACTGATAGCATTCAGCATGTGTTTATCAGATAATTCCAATACCATATTCTGCGTCACCCGGTAAGGAAGATAATCCATTGTGAGGGTTACTTCGCCCTTACAAACAAAAATAGCCGAATAAGCCTCCAGCCGAACCGGCAGTTCTTTAGGAGAATTTTTCTTCATTTCAGGATCGGCGGCATCAATTACAATTACTTCGTCATTATAAATATCTCCAACCCTCAAAACCTTTACCAATTCCTGTAAAGCTACATATCTAATCTCTTCCATACTGCAAAATTACATTTTCTTCTATAAGAGCAAGATGCTAAGAATACAAAATGGAACAACTATTGTTAAATTCGAACTAAGATGAACACTTTTTAAGAACGGACAGTCAATTTCGAACCAATAAAACTCAAATTATACCTAAAAGTTTTCTTCGTATTCTCCCGATCTTTGCAAAGTAATCAAGATAAAAACAAAGATAAAAGGAAGTAATGATATGGATAGTATGTCAAAAGATAAAATTTCAAAAGTAGCCATCAATCTTTTCTCTCATTTTGGTATAAAGGGGGTAAGTATGAGTCAAATTGCAGGTGCTTTGCAAATTTCTAAAAAAACATTATACAATGTATTTGAGAATAAAGAAGAACTTTTATCCGTATGCCTTGACTATGAGAAAGACCGGGTAACCAAAATATTAAGAAAGACGGAAAAAGAAGCAAATAGCCCCATAGAGTTATTAATGCTTACCCTGACAGATATGTTTCATTACAACGCCAATTTCTGCCCGGCATTCTTCAAAGATGTACAACGATTTCAAGAAGCATACGATAAATTGGTTTCTTTCCGCATTGAACTGCATCAGCTCTATATGAGCTACTTTCACAAAGGAATAGAAGAAGGTTATTTCTTACCGGATTTTGAGTACGAAAGCATAGCTGCTCTTCTGGTTGACCAGGTAAACAACTGGAAAAACATGCAACAACCTTACATTATGCTCGCCTTTCTTCGGGGCATTTGCACCAAAAAAGGAATGGAAGAATTAAACCAATTCACTGCTATAACCAATAGAAAATTCAGTAATTAAGTAAAACAGGTATTAGTAAACCATATAATCAATTAAAAAAAATGAAACTCGTGAAAACAAAGAAATGTATACTGACACTAATGGGGATAGCAGGTATTCTCACCACCTATCCGGCATTTGCTCAGTCTACTCAAGAGCCTCTGAACATCACACTCGATCAGGCCCTGGAAATAGCTTTAAGCGAAAACCCAACCATACATATTGCCGATCGTGAAATCAGCAAACAACAATATGCAAAGAAGGGTGTTTACGCCGACTTATTTCCACAAATAGATTTTAAC
Organism: Bacteroides sp. 224; assembly: GCF_010500995.1. GTDB lineage: Bacteria > Bacteroidota > Bacteroidia > Bacteroidales > Bacteroidaceae > Bacteroides. The sequence goes on from NZ_QVMK01000038.1 coordinate 19,249, forward strand.
TCAAGTTATCTACGAACCATCGATAAACAAGTAATGTATATAGATAACGTTGAAGGCATGAGTGGTGGACTTAAATCGGGAAGAGATAATGATTGGCGAGCAGGAGTAAGTGCCAGTATGCCCCTAATCTCTATTCCGCTTTGGAAAAGCTTAAAGATTTCGGGATACGATGTGGAATTAGCTATTGAGAAAGCTCGATCTTCAAGAATTGATCTGATTGATCAGGTTAAACGTTCTTTCTATCAAGTATTATTAGCAAGAGATGCTCATGGTGTATACAAACAAGCTTATGATAATGCTGTGTATAATTACAATGAAATTAAACAAAAGTATGAGCAAGGGCTACTTGCTGAATATGATCTGATTCGCGCCAATGTAAACGTTAAAAATGCAGAGCCAAACATGTACGATGCCGAAAATTCATTAATCCTTGCACGTTGGCAACTCAAGGCTTTAATGGGACTTGATTTGGAAGAAGATATTGAATGCATAGGTTCTTTGTCTGACTACGAAGAGAATCTTATTCCCGATTTTATAGGAATGGACACAAGCCTTGCCAATAATAGTACATTAAAACAATTGAATCTTCAGCACGAACAGCTCGAAAAGAATAAGCAAATACAGATTGCTCAATACTATCCATCACTTAATTTGAATTTTAAATATGATTGGGTATCCTCTAATAATGATTTCAAAATAAATCACTATAAATGGGATCCCTACACCACAATAGGAGTCACACTGAAAGTTCCTATCTTCTCCGGAGGAAAACGTTACTCCAATGTGAAGCAGGCACAAATCAGCCAGAAGCAATTATCCGATCAGTATTTGGATACCGAACGTAATCTTAGATTGGCCGTTAAACAGTACACCGACCAAATGAGTACATGTATTAAACAATACAGTGCGGCAAGTGCGGGAGTAACCGAAGCAGAAAAAAGTTACGCCATCACCATGAAACGTTATGAAACCGGTGAAGGAACACTGCTGGAAATCAACGACTCCCAATTATCTCTTACGCAGGCGCAGTTAAACCTGAACCAGTCTATATATAATTATCTCGTAGCTAAATCTTCCTTAGAGAAAACAGTGGGTGCAACCATCCAGTGAAAGAATATATTACATATAAGATAAAAACAATGAACTTCAAAACATTATCGGGTATTACTCCCTTAGTTATCATCTTGTTATTGGCAAGCTGTAACAACAAAGAAAAAATTGTGGAAACTCCACAAGAGAAAGTCAAACTGGAAGCCTTGAAAGTGACATCCAGAATGGTAGATCAGTTGGGTACCTTTACAGGAACCGTAGAAGCTGAAATCGTTAATAACATTGCCCCACAAAACCCTATGCGCATAAAGAAAGTATATGTAGAAGTGGGCGATCATGTAAACGCCGGGCAAAAACTGGTAGAAATGGATGCCGTTAATCTGAACCAAACCCGTCTGCAAATGGAAAACGACAAAACCGAGTTCGAGCGGGTAAACGAGCTATACAAGGTAGGCGGTATCTCCAAATCAACCTGGGACGCTAAGAAATTAGCCTACGAAATATCGAAATCAACTTACGAGAACTTGTTGGAAAATACAATACTAACAAGCCCTATCAGTGGTTTAGTGACCAAACGAAACTATGATAATGGCGATATGTATAACGGAGGCACTCCTATTTATATAGTAGAACAAATACGCCCGGTTAAGTTGATGGTAAATATTTCCGAAGTTCTTCTGACTAAAGTAAAAAAAGGAATGGATGTAGAAGTTAAACTCGATGTTTATGGCAATGAAGTATTTCCGGGCACCATTACACTTATTCACCCTTCCATAGATCCCGACACCCGCACCTTTCCTGTAGAAATACAGATTAAGAATGCAGATGAGCGCATCTTGCCGGGTATGTTTGCCCGTATAACATTCAACTACGGAAGTGAGAACCGGGTAATGGTTCCCGACCGGGCTATCGTTAAACAAACCGGTTCATCAGATCGCTACGTATATGTTTGCAAAGATGGAGTTTCTAACTACCGGAAAGTTACTATTGGCCAACTGATTGGTAACGAATACGAAGTTATTGAGGGGTTACAGTCCGGAGAAGTAGTAGCTATTTCTTCACAAAACAGACTTAATAATGGTACAGAGATAGAGATAGTTAAATCCAATTAGGAATTAAGAATTTATAATTAGGATCAACCCTTTTCATTTCTGATCCACATAAATTCTTAATTCTTAAATCTTAATTCTTAATTAAAATGAGTATCTATTCTTCAGCAGTAAACAAACCGGTAACAACAGCCTTATGCTTTGTTGCTATCATCATACTGGGGATTTTCTCGTACCAAAAACTGGCAGTAGATTTATTGCCACAGATCGATGAAAATGCCATCATGGTAATGACTGCCTATCCGGGAGCCAGTGCCAGCGATATTGAAATGAACGTATCCAAGCCCATTGAGAATGCGCTCAACGGGGTGAGTGATTTGAAACACATCTCTTCCAGTTCTCGTGAAAACATTTCCGTTATCACACTTGAGTTCGAATATGGTATAGATATTAATGTGGCTACCAATGATGTACGCGATAAATTAGATCAGGTTAAATCGAGCCTACCCGATGATTCTAATACACCCATACTTTTTAAATTCGGTGCAGATGATATCCCTATCATTGTTTTATCTGTTGTAGCAGACGAAAGCACCAACGCTTTATATAAAATTCTGGACGATAAAGTAGCCAACCCATTGGCACGTATCAGCGGAGTGGGAACTGTATCTATTTCGGGCACAGCCAAACGAGAAGTAAATGTATATTGCGATCCATACAAATTAGATGCATACGGGCTTACCATCGAGAATGTATCTCAAATCATTGGAATGGAAAACCGGAACACCCCCGGAGGTAGTGTAGATTTTGGTTCCAGCACATTGTCATTACGTGTACAAGGAGAGTTTGACGATGCAAAGGAAATGTTAGACCTTGTTATCGGGCATAAAGACGGAAAGGCAATCTACCTGAAAGATGTGGCACGTGTGGAAGATTCAGTAGAAGAACGTGCACAAGAATCATATACAGACAGCCAACGCGGTGCTATGGTTATCATTCAAAAGCAATCGGGAGCTAATTCTGTAAACATTGCCAAGGAAGTTCATAAACGTTTGCCGGAATTGCAACGTTCTTTGCCATCAGATGTGAAGCTGGGCGTTATCATTGATACCTCCGACAACATCAACAACACCATGGATTCATTGACAGAAACCATTATTACAACACTTATAATTGTAATGATCGTAGTATTCGTATTCCTGGGGCGTTGGCGTGCTACTCTTATTATTGGTATCACTATTCCTGTATCATTGATTGGAGCATTTATCTACCTGTTGGCAAGTGGAAACACGCTGAACATTATATCACTTTCGGCACTCTCGCTGGCTATAGGTATGGTAGTAGACGACTCGATTGTTGTACTCGAAAACATTACAAACCATATCAATCGGGGTAGCAAACCTAAACAAGCAGCCATTTTTGCAACAAAAGAAGTTTCGTTATCTGTAATTGCTTCAACGCTAACAATGCTTGCTGTATTCTTACCGCTTACCATGATAACAGGTATGGCCGGAGTTTTATTCAAGCAACTTGGATGGATTGTAAGTATCATTATGATAATCTCTACAATTGCTGCTCTTACATTGATTCCGATGTTGAGTTCTAAGATGTTGAAACTCGATACCAAAAAGGGTAAACTGTACACGCTGTTCTTTACGCCTATCGAAAAGGTACTGAATACTTTAGACGAAGGATATGCCAAACTCTTAAACTGGTCGGTACATCACCGAAAGAGTGTTATTGTACTTGCAATAGCTATTTTCGCCGGAAGCATGTTGTTATTGCCTTATATAAAAACGGAGTTCTTCCCCGCTATGGACAGTGCACGCATTAGCATCACTGCCGAGATGCCTATCGGTACAAGACAGGAAATCACCAGCGATGTAGCCTACCGGATAAGCCAGGAGTTTAAAGAAAAGTATCCGGAAATTAAAGTACTGAACTATTCTTTCGGACAGGCAGATACCGACAATACATTTGCCAACATGAGCGAAAACGGTACTTACATTATGAATTACAACATAGCTCTTGTCAGCATAGAAGAACGTGACAGACACATGACCGAAATTGCCGACTTAATGCGAAAAGATCTTGCCGAATATACCGAGCTAAAAGAATTCAAAGTAACAGCCGGAGGAGCCGGTATGGGTGGAGAGTCAAGCGTGGATGTGGAAATATATGGATATGACTTTGCTGTAACCGATGCTGTAGCCGCCGAACTCTCCGAACGATTAAGAAACCAGAAGGAATGTTCGCAAGTTAACATCAGCCGGGGAGATTATATTCCTGAAATACAGATAGACTTCGATCGTCAGAAGTTGGCATTAAATGGTTTGAATGTAACCACTGTATCCTCTTACCTGCGTAATCGTGTAAATGGTTCTATTGCATCCTATTTCCGCGAAGATGGCGAGGAGTATGATATCAGAGTACGCTATGCACCCGAATATAGAGAAACGGTAGAAGATATTGAAAACATTATCGTTTACAATAATTCCGGTAAAGGAGTGCGTATACGCGATATCGGTCAGGTAGTTGAAAGACTTACCCCTCCAACCATCGAGCGTAAAGACAGAGAACGCATCATTACCGTATCCGGTATAGTAGCCGAAGGAGCTGCATTGAGTGATTTGGTTGCCAAAACAGAGAATATCATTGCTGATATGCAATTACCTTCGGACGTAACTTGTTCTATTGGTGGTACTTACGAAGACCAACAGGATACATTTGCCGACCTGACTACATTAATGGTTCTTATCATTATTCTGGTATTTATTGTTATGGCAGCACAGTTTGAATCGCTCACAGATCCATTTGTGATTATGTTCTCCATACCTTTTGCATTTACCGGAGTATTCTTGGGGTTATTCGTAACAAATACACCTTTAGGAGTGATGGCAATGATCGGTATCCTAATCTTACTGGGTGTGGTAGTGAAAAATGGTATTGTACTTGTAGACTATATCATATTATGCCGCGAACGGGGAATGAGCATCATCAATGCAGTGGTAACAGCCGGTAAATCTCGTCTACGCCCTGTATTAATGACCACTCTGACTACCGTTTTAGGAATGATACCAATGGCAATAGGCACAGGCGAAGGAGCCGAAATGTGGAATTCCATGGGTATGACCGTAGCATGGGGACTTAGTGTATCAACATTAATTACACTCGTACTTGTTCCTGTTATGTATTGCATATTTGCCGGAGGAGGTGTAAAACGTCGCCGAAAAGAACTTGCTAATACGGATTTATTAGAACTTAGATTGGAGGAATAATTAATAAGTAGAGAATATACTAACTACTATATTCTAACCACTAAAACAACAACAGTATGAAAGCAATATTTATCATATTTAATCAGGCTTCTTATGAAATGATCATAAGTATCATGGAGCGCGAACAAATTCATGGATTTACTCACTGGGACAATGTAGCGGGAAAAGGCAGCCGCACCGGAGAGCCTCATCTGGGCTCTCATGCCTGGCCCACCATGAATGGTGCCATTATGACGATGGTGGAAGATACAAAAGTAGAACGCTTCCTGAAGTTATTGCATAAATTCGATATGCAATCCGAAGAGCAAGGGTTACGCGCATTTGTATTGAATGTAGAACAACAAATATAGAAGACAGATGATTATGACAACAAAATTACCGGTCAAAACATTTAAGTTAAGACCTTATAAAAAAGTTGGACTGATTCTAAGCATAATCATTAATCTGGTACTTGCATTCTTCTTTTTCCGGCTCGGCATGGGGCTGGAAAAAGTTGCCGGAAGATTTCTTTGTTTTATAATAGTCCTGGCATCACTTGCCGTAACTGCATTCTTTGTTGTAGGGTACATTTATCTTCGGAAAGAAAACTTCATTGGTTTCTTTATTTCGAGCGAAGGCTTCAATGATATTTCAACCGGACACAGGTATGGTATAGTAGAATGGGAAGATGTAGTGAAAATACGAATCATAGATGATCTCGATCATCCCGGGAAAAAATATATCAGCCTAAAAATAAAGAATCCGCAGGAATACATTGCACGGGAACAAATAATGCATAAAAGACGATCATTGGAATTAAAACTTCATTATTACGGATCGCCTATTTGTTTCTCCAATCGTGGGTTAGATTGTTCTTTTGAGGAACTGGAAGAAACAATACGCCTATATTATAATAACTACTTAGAGAGAAAAGAAGAACGAGAAAATAGGGATAGTAAAATCGATTGTTGATTTTGATTGTTTGTGTTTTTTACGAAAGAGGCCATCCGTGAGGACCGCCTCTTTTATTTATTCATTTCATATCATCTTAATCTCAAATAATCTCCTACCGCAGGTAGATAATCGGCGGTTTTATTATTCATTTTATACAGATATTTCAGACGTACACCATACTTCTGGGAAATAGAGTGCATAGAGTCGCCCGTTTTCACCACATATACTGTGTATCCATTATCTGCTTTTTTCTTCTTCTGACAAAGATAAACGATATCGCCGGCTACCAAAGTATATTCTTTAAACAAATCATTGTATTTAATCAGTTTCTTTTTGCTGATATCGAATTCAGCCTCAAGAGCTTCGAAAGTATCTCCATAACGTGCTACCACATAAGCCATACCATTTGCCTTATATACCTGATGTGGGTTTACTACAATTTTTTCCTTCTCTTTCTTGCCATTCTTACCCTTCTGATCATACAGATAGAGTTCATAATCTTCAATAATAGTAATCAAACGATTAGCATAAGAAGGGTCGGTTGCATAACCTGCTTTTTTCAATCCCTTTGCCCATCCTTCATAATCTGTTACATCTAAGTTAAACAGAAAAGCATAACGGGCACCACTGGTAAGAAAAATGGAATGGTCTTCATAAGAGTCGCTTACATTTTTATAAGCCCGGAAACATTCATTGCGGGCATCGTCATGATGCTTCACCGTTTTTCCTGTCCAACTACTTCCGCACTTAATACCAAAATGGTTATTACTTTCTTTAGCCAGTGCACTCTGTCCGGCACCACTTTCAAGCAGTCCTTGTGCCAGCGTTATACTGGCCGGAATTTTATGTAACTTCATTTGTTCCACGGCTATGTCACCATACTTTTCAACATACGCCACAAACACAGCACTCTTATATTGAGCATGAATATGGAGCGAAAAAATAAGCAACAATGCAGATAATAGGATTGAGGGTTTCTTATACATATTTTAATGATCTTTTGTGTATTTACAAAAGTCATAAAAATAATTGGGAATACAAAGAGCCTGTTTACATTTTCCACAGAATAATTATTGTAAAAATGTTGAATATGCGGTTGAATAAGCAAAAGAAATCCGCAAAACAGTAGATTATGTTCTACTCTTTTTTAACTTTGTGATATTATACAATCATTTTAGCTATGAAGAATTTAACTATCAGTGCTGTTATAAAAGTCTATACATTCGATGAGCTAAGCGAATCCGATCGGGCATTGGTTGTTGCAGCCAAAGAAGCAACCAAGAAAAGTTATTCGCCTTATTCCAAATTTGCTGTGGGCGCTGCTGCTCGTTTAAAGAATGGAATAGTAGTTACAGGAAGCAATCAGGAAAATGCAGCTTATCCATCCGGACTATGTGCCGAAAGAACCACGTTGTTTTATGCCAATTCCGAGTATCCGGATCAGCCGGTAGAAACACTGGCGGTAGCTGCGCGTACGGAAAAAGACTTTATCCCCTCTCCTATTCCGCCTTGCGGAGCTTGTCGGCAGGTAATGCTCGAAACGGAGAAAAGATATAATCATCCATTCCGTATCTTATTATATGGAAAGGAAGAAACGTACGAGATTAGGCATGTAGGAGATTTGCTGCCTTTGTCTTTTGATAAATCGGCGATGGAATAATTGCGTAGAGACGCACGGCGTGCGTCTCATTATATATCATGTTGGTTTTGAGACGCACGGCGTGCGTCTCTACAAAGCAATCTGCAAAATCTCCCTCACCCTATCAGGAGTTATATCTTGTTTTTCTCCAAGCATCCAGCCTCTTTCTTCAAAGCGTTTTGCAATAGGTTCTATTATATCTTCTCCCAAACCATATTCAGATAGCTTGGTGCGTACTCCTAAAGACTGAAAGAAAGTTTCCATAGCATGAATGGTTTGTTCAATCTTCTCTTCCGTACTTCCGGAATTGATATTGAACACCCGCTCACCCATTTGAAGCAGTTTTTCTTTCTTATTTTCTTTCATCACACGCGCTAAGGCAGGCAGTACAATGGCTAAAGTTTCTGCATGCGCCAATCCATGAAAAGCTGTGATTTCATGACCAATCATGTGCGTAGCCCAATCTTGAGGCACACCCACGGCAATCAATCCATTTAATGCCATAGTAGCCGTCCACATTATATTAGCCCTCAGGTCATAATCGTGGGGGGCATTTAAAACTTTAGTGCCATTTTCAACCAGCGTTAAAAGAATAGCCTCAGCATATCTATCTTGTATAGGAGCATTAACCGGATAAGTAAGATACTGTTCGCACACATGCACAAAAGCATCTATAATACCATTTGCCGTCTGATTATCCGGTAAAGAATAAGTAGTTTCGGGATCTAAAACCGAAAACTGAGGGAAAACCAAAGGAGAATTAAAAGCCAATTTTTCCTGAGTAGATGCCTTGGTTATAACAGCACCACTATTCATCTCAGATCCCGTAGCCGGCAATGTCATTACGCAAGCCAAAGGCAACGCTTTACGAACAGGAGCTCTTTTCGCCAGAATATCCCAGGCATCTCCTTTAAAGCAAGCAGCCGCAGCAATAAATTTAGTTGCATCGAGCACAGATCCTCCACCTACGGCCAACAGAAAAGAGATTTTACTTCTGTTAATCTCTTCTACCGCACGCATACAAGTTTCATAATGAGGATTGGCTTCTATGCCGGCAAATTCCGTCCATTCATATCCTGTCAATGCATCTCTAACTTGGTCATACACTCCATTTCTTCTAATACTTCCACCTCCGTAAATTACCAACACGCGAGATTTGAGGGGAATTTCTTTCTTTAATTGGGCAATCATACCCTTTCCAAAGAGTATCTTTACCGGGTTATAATATGAAAAATTATCCATAATCATTATTTTTAGTTTAGTCGTTCCCTACAAAAGTAAAATTATTTTCTGTGAATACTATTAAATATTTATATTTATTTGTTAGATTTGCAGTCTAATTATGTAACTATTCCAATGAGAATGTAAAAAACACCTCCTCTTATCACTTCTTTTTAATTGTCATCTTTGGCAATTGCATTTGTGTTTTCTTCCGAAGGCTCAAGCTTTCAGTATTTATTTTCAATTCTTATTTTACAACATGTCGTACATTACTATTCAGCGTATTGCATACATGCATGCCGACAAAGATATTTTGTTTGGCAATATCAACTTATCAGTTAATAAAGGAGAAAAGGTTGCATTAGTAGGCAACAACGGTAGCGGAAAATCCACCTTATTAAAGATCATTGCCGGTCGGTTAAAAGCATCCGAAGGAACTGTTATGATTCCTTCCTCAGGTCTTTATTATGTACCTCAGCATTTTGGTCAGTACAACGAAATGACTATAGCTCAGGCATTACAGGTTGAGGATAAGCTCCAAGCATTACAAGCTATTCTAAAAGGCGAAACCGATGAAAAACTCTATGATATCCTGAATGATGATTGGAATATCGAAGAGCGTATCCATGCAGCACTATCTACATGGGGGTTAGCGTCTTTCGATCTTTCTCATCCGATGCAAACACTTAGCGGCGGAGAAAAAACAAAGGTATTTCTTGCCGGTATGGAGATTCATGCCGAATCTGTTATTTTGTTGGATGAGCCTACCAATCATTTGGATTACTCGTATCGACAGAAGCTTTACAGTTATATTCAGTCAAGTCGGTCAACTATGATGATAGTGAGCCACGATAGGACATTACTGAATCTTTTGTCTGTAACCTGCGAACTTAGCGCCAATGGCATTACTGTTTATGGAGGGAACTATGAATTTTACAAAGAGCAGAAATCCATCGCTTTACAAGCTTTGCAGCAAAAGTTAGAAGAGAAAGAAAAGCAATTCCGCCTGGCTCAGAAAACAGCCAGAGAAGCTGCAGAGCGCCAACAAAAGCACGATGTACGTGGCGAAAAGCACAACATCAAAAAAGGCGTATCGCGCATTGCTATGGGAAACCTGAAAAGCAAGGCAGAAAACAGTACAGCCAAACTGAAAGGAATACATACCGAAAAGGTAGAATCCATTCAAGGAGAAGTCAGGCAACTGCGTACCTCTATACCTATGTCGAGTGTATTAAAGACGGATTTCAATTCCTCTTCTTTACACACCGGAAAGGTATTGGTTACAGCACAAGAAATAAATTTCGGTTACCATAACACGCCACTCTGGAAAGAGCCTTTAAGTTTTCAAATCAGAAGCGGCGACCGCATTGCCATTAGCGGCAACAATGGAAGCGGAAAAACCACCCTCTTGAAACTCATTACCGGAAAATTAACGCCAACCGCGGGAGTAATCACCAGAGCCGATCAGTTGAGTTATGTATATATGGATCAGGAATATTCAATTATTCAGGCAGAAAAGAGTATTCTGGAACAGGCGGAATCTTTCAATCTCATTCCGTTGCCCGACCATGAGTTAAAAACCATACTTAACAGGTTTCTTTTTCCTGCCGATGTATGGAATAAACCTTGCAACAAACTAAGTGGAGGCGAGAAAATGAGACTTGCATTCTGCTGCCTGATGATTAGCAATAACACCCCGGATATTTTCATTCTGGATGAACCGACTAATAACCTGGATATTCAAAACATCGAAATGATTACTTCAACGATTAAGCAGTATACAGGAACAGTGATTGTGATATCTCATGATAAGTATTTTATGAACGAGATTGGAGTTGATAGAGGGATTGATATTTAATTTCCTTACATTTGCATCAAAATTTGAACTACATACAAGCTAAGATGAATACGTTACCATCAACCTGGTGGTTTATTTTCCATAACGACCAGCTATTACTTGAGAAAAAAGACGGATCTTACACTATACCCCGCCAACAGGAAATTCCTGTAACTGCTACTGAAAGCATTATACATGAAATTTCTACTCTCGACAACAGTTCTTGCAAAGCATTGGTTGTTCCATCTTCTATTGAGGATAACAACCAATACTTAATGGTGGACTTACGCAGTTCTTACGACTATCTACCGGAAGCCCTGTACAACATGGCGGGCAAAGCCAGCGAAATATTATATTGGGACAAAACAAGTACCTATTGCCCGGTATGCGGAACTCAAACGAAGCAATTCATGCCCATCGCCAAAAAGTGTCCGACTTGCAGTTTTGAGATGTTTCCTGCTATTTCCACAGCCATCTTGGCACTGGTTCGGAAAGGAGATTCTGTTTTATTGGTTCGTGCCCGTAACTTCAGAGGTCCTTTTCATGGTCTTGTTGCCGGATTTTTGGAAACAGGAGAAAGCCTGGAAGAATGTGCGCAACGAGAAGTTCTGGAAGAAACCGGATTAACCATCAAAAACGTAACCTACTTTGGGAGTCAGCCGTGGCCCTTCCCCAGTGGCTTAATGGTAGGCTTTATTGCCGATTACGAAAGCGGGGAAATTCAATTGCAAGAAGAAGAATTAACCTCGGCTGCATTTTATTCCAAAGATAATCTGCCCGAACTGCCCCGCAAGCTTAGTTTGGCTCGTAAAATGATTGATTGGTGGTTAGAGAATAGCTAATCCGGATAAACCACCTTATCAAGTATTCCTTTTAGGTAAGCAATTGTGATGCCATAGTTCGTTATCGGCACCTTTTGTTCTTTTGCTCTTTCTATACGGGATTTAACATAACGCTGATTAAACATGCAACCGCCGCAATGAATAATCAGATGATACGGAGAAAGATCTTGAGGAAAATCGGTGCCGCCAACGATATCTATACCCAACCCGCTTCCCAAACGTTTCCGAAGCATGGCAGGAATCTTTACCCTTCCTATATCTTCGCTTAAGGGTGCATGAGTACATGCCTCGGCTATTAAAATCCGGGATTGTTCGGTTAATGTATTTATGGTATGTGCTCCACGTATAAATTCCTTTATATCTCCCTTGTAATGAGCAAATAACACAGAGAAGGATGTCAATTTGCTATTTGCAGGAGTTAGACGACTCACTTCCTCAAAAGCCTGAGAGTCTGTAATAACTAATGCCGGAGGATTCTTTAATGAGTCGATGGCTCTTGACATCTGAGTAACTGTGGTATTCACTATTACACAATCCTTATCCAATAATTCACGAATGGTTTGTACCTGCGGTAAAATCAATCTGCCGCGTGGTGCTTGCGCATCTTGTGGCATCACTAACATTACCACATCTCCGGGCAACACCAGATTGCCTGTTATTGTATTTACAGATTCGAGGTTTCTTTGTATCTTTATAATAGCCTGAATGAGTTCCTCTTTCCCTTCTCCTGTTTTAGCATTAACAACAACTGCATCTGCATGAGTTGTTTGTTTTATGGCATCAATAACCTCCTGTGGATTTAATTTCTCATTATGCTGATTTACCACAACCAGAACAGGAGTACCTCTTTGAATAAACTTATTTATCCAAACTATTTCCTCAGAAACATTAGTATCAGTACATACAATCAGAGCGACATCTGTTTTCTCAATAGCCAATTGCGTTTTACTTAAACGTTCGGGAGCTAAATTACTTGCATCATCAAAGCCGGCTGTATCCATAAACAGGCACGGACCTAACCCAGCTATTTCCATGCTTTTAGTTACAAGGTCGGTAGTAGTACCCGCTATTTCCGATACAATGGCTGTGTATTGCCCGGTTATAGCATTAATCAGTGATGATTTCCCACTATTGCATTTACCAAACAGCCCGATGTGTAATCTATCCGATTGAGGTGTATGATTCATCGTTTACATTCGTCTATTAGTTTCTCTCCCTTTATTCGCGTCTCGTCCGAGGCATAATCTTTCAGATATTCCTTTAGCGTGATTAATGCATTGGCCGTGCAGTTTTTGGCTATTAAGCCATTCTTTACCATAGACATAAAACGTCCTCCTGTGCGTCCGGAGCTATAGCAAGCTGTACAAAAGCTGGGTATATATCCTAAATCGAGCAACCAGTTTACAATTTCATCTAAACTTCGCTGATCGCTGATGTCAAATTGAGCCGTTTCATTTGCCTGATGTTCTTCTTCGTAACCACCCACACTGGTATGCGAGCCTCCACTAATTTGAGAGATTCCTAATGCAAGTGCTTTCTCGCGCATCGTTTGCGATTCTCTGGTCGAGACAATCATTCCGGTATAAGGAACTGCTATTCGAATAACTGCAACTATTTTCTGAAAGATGTCATCCGGAATGCCATACTCAAAAAGGGTGGTATCAATCGTATCTGCCGGACAAATGCGGGGTACACTAATGGTATGAGGACCTACTCCCCACACGGCTTCAAGATGTTCTGCATGCATTAGCAACCCAACAAAATCATACTGATAATCGCTAAGACCAAACAATACACCAAGACCTACATCGTCAATTCCTCCTTCCATGGCACGATCCATAGCTTCTGTATGGTAGGCATAATTACTTTTGGGTCCATGAGGATGCAATCTCTCATAGTTCTCTTTCTGATAGGTTTCCTGAAAAAGAATATAAGTGCCTATCTCGGCTTCTTTCAATTTCTGATAGTTCTCAACAGTAGTAGCGGCTATATTTACATTTACCCTGCGTATGGCTCCGTTTTTATGCTTAATACTATAGATTGTTTTTATGCTTTCCAGTATATATTCGATAGGGGTTTGAGGATGCTCCCCCGATTCAATAGCCAAGCGTTTATGCCCCATATCTTGCAAAGCAATAACCTCTCTGGCTATCTCCTCTTGCGTTAGTTTAATGCGAGGCATTGTTTTGTTTTTGGCATGATACGGGCAATACAAGCAACTATTTACACAATAGTTTGATAGATATAAAGGAGCAAACATTACAATTCTATTTCCATAGAGTTTCTCTTTAATCCGGCGTGCCAGGTCGAACATCTGTTCGTTCAAATCGGCTATATTACATTCAAGTAATACAGCAGCTTCGCGATGAGATAATCCCTGGCAATCAGCAGCTTTTTTCAACAAGCTCTCAATAAGCGTACGGTTGGTAGCGTTGGATTTAGCATATTCTATAGAGTCAATAATTTCATCATTAGCAATAAATTCTTCCGCTATCTTAGAATGGGCATTATACATGGTTATATATAGATTTAAGGTTCATAATCTCCCCGGTTTTCTGAAAAGAAATATCCGATGGAGTCGATTCGTTTTTTTAAGTTCTCAATTTGTTCTTTCGTTGTTTGATGAACTGCTTCCTTATTATCGTAAATAGAATATTTCGTTTTATACTCTATAGGAAGCAGATTAGGCATAATTACATTCGCACCTGCCAGGATTCCTTTTTCGTACCCATCATCGGCCTGTGTGGCAAGGGCTGTTGTAGCAGGAATCAGTGCCTTGGGAAACATCAACCGTACAATGGATATAAGCATCAAAGTAAGTAGTACACTTCCGGGAGCTTCGGAGGCAAAAGGTGTATCACGTTGAGGGATATAAGGCCCCATACCAATCATTTGCGGATTTAATTCTTCCAGGAAAAGGATATCATCTACAAGGTGTTCTATGGTTTGACCGGGACTCCCTATCATCATGCCGGCTCCCGTTTGGAATCCAATCTTTTTCAGGGTATGCAAGCATTCGATGCGATTATCATAAGACATTACATCCGGGTGTAAATGATTATAAAGATCCCGGTTAGCAGCTTCATGCCGTAATAAATACCGAGTGGCACCTGCCTCATAAAAGGCTTGATACGACTCCTGACTTCTCTCGCCAAGCGAAAGCGTAATGGCTGCGTAAGGAAACTCCCGGTGAATAGACTTTATCAGGTCTTCTACAATAAAGTCTTTTATGGCAAGGTCTTCTCCTCCTTGCAGTACAAATGTTCTGACTTTCAGATGATCTCCCAGCCTGCAACAATTCAGCACTTGCTCTTTCATCAGTCTGTACCGCTCTATATTGCGGTTACTTGCGCGAATACCACAATAGAAACAATTATTCCGGCAGAAGTTTGTCAGTTCTATCAGTCCTCTTAAATAAATTGCCTTGCCAAAATGGGTGATTGTAACAGAACGGGCACAATCATTGATATATGATAATAACTCCTGGTCGAAGTTCGAAAGCAGGCGTACAAGTTCTGCACGTTCCAAATGCCTTTCATAAAGCAACTGTTTTACAAGTTCTTTCATATATCATTAGATTCAATTGTATGATAAAGATAATACAATCTTATCCAAAACCTCATTTATATTCTTGAAAAATTGCAAAAAGGAAGTAAAACAGGCTTGTTTAGCCCACAAAATGGCTAATAGGGTTTCTATTTGACAAGGGAATGTTCGTTATTAGTTTATATAAGTTTGGAAAGGATTGAATTTGAACCGCAGAGTTACGCAGATTAACGCAGAGGATTAAGTTTTAGTTTTATGCAGCATTGTATTAAAAACTCTGCGTTAATCTGCGTAACTCTGCGGTTCAATATAACTCAAAAAAAGATAGATACGCGTTCATCCGCTCATTCCGTTTTTTCCGCGTACCCATTTCCCTCAAAACAAATACAAACTAATTATGAACATCTCCTTATATAAATAACGATTCCATAAGTGAGCCCCTTCTTTATGCCTACCCCCCTATTTTTATTCCTCAAGGTATACCCTTTCAATGCATTTAGTAGGCTATACAGAAACCTTATCATGGACGTGATAAAATATCATCATGAGCCTGATAAAGTTTTATCATGCTCGTGATAAGAATTTATCATAATGATGATAAAGATTGTAATTACCTACCTTATATAAAGGTAACTATATACTTTAGGGAATAGAAAGGGGTGACTTGAGGATTGCAATGACGCTACTATATAGGGCTCGCTAAGTGGTTCTATTTATTCAGAGAACCTTATGTAATTTTTTACGCAAATACCAGATTATCACCCCACAGTAAGGTTTTAAATGATGGTTTTTATCAAAAGACTCCCACTTTTGGAGTTGCATTTGGAGGACGGATTTGCTCCATTTACTTTTTTCAAGAACAGAGCGTAAACCTTCAATAGCTTGTCTTCGATTTAGTTTAAGCATGTGGTTGTTTAGGTTGAGAACTTCTTCTAATTCTTTATTCCACTGAACATTTGATGATTTTATATGCCCATCTTTTGTACTATACGAAATGCTATTTTCTAAATGTATTTCGAAAGGAGAAAATGTTATTTCCTTATTACCTTTCAACTTATCGCAATGATCGTCTCCATTTATACATCCCGGGCAACAAATTACCATATTATTATAATCCAGTTGCAGATCCGGATAATTATCCCGGCATTTGAGATGATCAATTCTACTGGTTTCGTTGCTTATTTTATCTCTTACCGGTATTCGTCGCATACAATAGGCACAAATATAGCCTTGTTCTTCCAATAGAGATTCGCGCAATGCATCATTAGCAACGTATTCAGTTACTCCTGGTGTTTCTCTGAATTGCTTCCACGCTTTTGGTTCTGTTCCTTTATTAATTTTCTTCATCTTCGACCAAGAAATTCAACATTGTTTCTGCTTTAGCTAATTCAGGTAAATTATGTCCAAATGTACTTTGTAAAGCTATTAACTTTTCTTTTGCTTGCTCAAAGTGCCCCTCATCAATATAAGAAAACAACAGATTCAATTCATTATCCACTTCTTTTACGCGGGGCGTTGTATGCAAGGCTGTTTCTATGATTGATGAAGCATCCATTCCATAAAGCTGTGTTTCTGTTACTTTATAACCGTTTTCCTTAGAATAGGA
This sequence comes from Bacteroides sp. 224, assembly GCF_010500995.1. GTDB lineage: Bacteria > Bacteroidota > Bacteroidia > Bacteroidales > Bacteroidaceae > Bacteroides. The sequence goes on from NZ_QVMK01000038.1 coordinate 36,250, forward strand.
AAGCAAGTAAATTTTATTATCTTCATTAGGCTCAATTCCAGTCATTACCATAGGCGCATGGGTAGACGCAATAAATTGCAATAGCGGAAATGCTACACGCAATCCTTTAAAAACAGATGTCTGAAGACTTGTATGTAAATGAAGATCAATTTCATCAATAAGCACGCTCCCCTTAGTTTTAGTACAAGCATTTACACCATAAACACCTTGATTGAGAAGCATACAACGAAAAGCAATATCAGTTACAATGTTTATCAACCTTCTATATCCATCGGAAAGATTTTCTGTTTCAACTTCTCTTCCATCGGTAAATATATAATAAACCTTTCCTTGATTTGGTCTGATTTGTATGTCGGTAATAATGTTGCATCCTTTAGGACCAAGAGCATCTTGCAACGCCTTCCGCACTCCCTGCACTTCTATTTCTCCTTTATTACCTTCTTTAAGAACAAGCATACGCTTTATCCAATAAGGAAACAAGCCCTCACCATTGAGGCACTCATAATATCCAAAGGATGGTTTATGAAAATAGGCTTTAAATTTATCAGTCGATAATTTTCTGCTACTATGTATGTCTTCAGTAGAGAAACTTGCGAAAAGAGGTAATTCTTTTATTTGTTTTTGACTTTCATCAAACAGAGTATCTTTTAGTTCTTTCCCATACTTCTTTATACTTTCCAACGTACGAGTTCCTGTACGTGTAGATTGTCTCCCTTTTTCAGATTCCAATCGCATAGAAGCCTGATAATTCAGCAAATTAAATTTAAGCTCAATTGGCTTGTAATTTACTAATCCACTATCAGAAGTTAATTGAGTAAAGTCTTTTTGCGAAAGCCCAATAAAACGGGTATTTTCGTCACTGTAACCAGTAAAGAAAGAACTTACAACAGATTTTGCAGCTTTCAGGATAGTGGTTTTCCCACTGGCATTATCTCCTACAAGTAAATTAATGTTGGGCGCGAAATAAATCTTCAGGTCTGTAAAACACCTGTAATTTATTAATTGAAGTTCTTCCATGAATACAAAATTGTATTAATAAATTCTTTTTCTTTAGACAAAGATAAGATAAAGGATGGGTATTTTTATATATAAATAGGAATTTGTTGCTTTACAGCCTTGTATTTACCGGATTTCTAAACTCTCAAATATCCCCCAAAAGAAAAAATAAAGGATCTGTTACATAACGATAAATGGTTATGTTACAGATCCTTCATTACATTCAGGATGATTAAGTAGTCTTTACACCCCCAGCGACTTCATCACCGCCTTAATCTTTTCTTCTGCAGCAGCATTTGCTCCATCGAAACAGTTGCGGCAGCCCATTTCTCCTTGCACTTCAATGTAGAACTTGATTTTGGGTTCTGTTCCGGAGGGGCGGATGGATACTTTCGAACCATCTTCCGTAAAGTATTGAAGTACATTCGATTTGTCGGGCATATCAATATCGGTTACCCGTCCGGCTAAATCGGTTTGTTTCAATGTTTGGAAGTCTTTCCAGAGGATGATCTTAGAGCCGGCCATTTCAATGGGTGGATTGGCACGGAAGTCAACCATCATTTGTTTAATTTCATCTGCTCCACTCTTGCCCGGTTTTACTACGCTGATGCCTTTTTCTTTAGAGAAGCCATATTCTACGTAGATATCTTTTAGCAATTCATACAATGATTTTCCGTTATCTTTTGCCCAAGCTGCAATTTCAGCAATCAAACAGCAAGCAGATACGGCATCTTTGTCGCGTACAAAATCTTCGGCAAGGAAACCATAGCTTTCTTCTCCACCGCCAATGTATTTTTTCTTGCCTTCGCGTATACGGATTTCACGAGCAATCCATTTGAATCCGGTATAGCAATCCAGCATTTCGATATTATTCTTATCGGCTACCTTCTTAATAAGTTCAGTAGTTACAATAGTCTTTACGCAGAACTCATTACCTTGAATTTTACCTAAAGCTTTGTATTGAGTAAGAATGTAATATAGATACATCAAGCAGGTTTGATTTCCATTAATCAGCACCCATTCTCCTTTTTCATCTTTGCAGGCAATACCTACGCGGTCGGCATCCGGATCGCTTGCCATTACCAGTTCGGCATCTACTTCTTTGGCTTTCTCGATGGCCATAGAAAGAGCAGCAGGCTCTTCCGGATTCGGAGATTTCACAGTGGGGAAGTCACCGCTCACCACATCCTGCTCCGGTACATGTATAATATTGGTAAAGCCCCAGCTTGCTAAAGCACGTGGAACGATCTTTACCCCTGTACCATGTATAGGAGTGTAAACTATCTTTGTATCATGGTGGCGTTTAATTACCTCCGGAGCAATAGATACAGTTTTCACCGCATCAATATATTGTTGATCAATCTCTTCTCCGATGATTTGAATCAATTCGGGATTTCCTTTAAACTTAATATCAGAAGCAGAAGCAATCTTGTTAACCTCGTCGATAATACCGGTATCGTGTGGAGCCAATACTTGTGCACCATCATCCCAGTAAGCTTTGTAGCCATTGTATTCTTTGGGGTTATGAGAGGCAGTCAGGATAATACCACTCTGGCATCCTAAATGACGAATGGCATAAGATACTTCCGGTGTTGGACGAAGATCGTCGAACAAATAAACTTTGATTCCGTTTGCTGAGAATATATCGGCAGATATTTCGGCAAACTTACGGCTATTGTTGCGGCAGTCATGCCCAATCACTACAGAGATTTGCTCTAAACCTTTAAAGTTGGCATTCAGGTAGTTAGAAAGTCCTTGAGTAGCCGCACCTACGGTATAGATATTCATTCGATTGCTTCCCACTCCCATGATTCCGCGAAGACCTCCTGTACCAAATTCCAAGTCTTTGTAGAAAGATTCGATAAGCTCGGTTTTATCATCGTTCTCTAACATTTTCTTCACTTCTGCCTGTGTTTCCTGATCGTATGCAGGAGTAAGCCATTTCTGGGCTTTTTCTGTCACCAGTGAAATTAATTCTTGATTGCTCATGACGTTATTTTATGATTAGGTTTAAAAATTATTCTAAAAGTCAGTACAAATTTATAAGAATAAGTTCATTATTCAAAAGAAAGTGTTACAAATTGTCGGAACATCGAGTGCTAATATGCAATTACTTTTCGAACAACCTCATTGGCTATTTTCTCCATTACATTATAACCTTCTTTGTTCGGATGAACCGTATCTCTGCCATATTCTTTAATCAAGCCTCCATTCTCATCTCTCATAGGGGTATTATAATCAATGTAGGCAAAGCCTTTCTCTTCGGAGTATGCTTTTATTTTCGCATTTAAAGCATCTACCTTTTGGGGCACATCTGTTACATCTTTTCTCCAGCCAAATTCAATGGCTGGCAACACAGATGATAAGATTACTTTAATTCCGTTGTAATCGGCTAATTCCGCCATCGACTGAATGCAATCTAAGGTGTACTGCATGTTATACTCTCCGGTATTTTCAGCAATATCATTTATACCTATATTGATAACAACAGCCTTAGGGTGCAGGTTGAGCACATCCTGACGGAACCTCAATAATAGTTGAGGGCTGGTTTGTCCGCCAATTCCTCTGCCAATGTAGTTATTGGCAGCAAAGAAATCGGGGTTTACCCTCACCCAACCCTCGGTTATGGAGTTTCCTATAAAGACTACCTTTTTATGTTCTTTGGCATTATCGGCAGCATACCTCTTATAATTAGCCGCATGGGTTAAATTCAGGTTTTGCCCGAAAATGCCTAATGAGAAAAAAGAAAATGTAAATAGCAAGAGTAGTGATTTCATACTATAAAAATTTGATTAGTTGTATTTGTTTGGATGTTACTTTTGTTTGTATCTGTCTCCTGTTTGCTTTACATACTCTTCCAGGAACTCTTTAGGATATCCTGTACGCACAACAGTAGATGGTTGCCCAATGGCATTACGTTCAAATTGTCCGTTCTTCACTCTTCTCACAACACCATCGTTGTACTTCACCACCAGGAATTCTCCTAACTTCTTCCAGGTTTCGAAGGTGTTTTGAGCAGCCATATTGGAATAATTGGTAAGGAAAGCTTTAGCTTCGTCAGGATTAGAAGCATATATCTTAGCGGCTGTTTCTTCAACCGACTCTTGCATAGCCAGATAAGAATTTTCCAACTCATTTTGTGTAGCACGTACATCATCAATCATTAAATTGTAGCGAGGATACACCATATTGGCCACCCAGTTAAAGATCCAGAATGCATTACCCCATGAAAATGTCAAGGCATTGGCAGTGGTTGCCCCAAAGCTTTTCGGAACTTTATTTGTACAACAATAAATGGGCGTATAAGCGCTGGTGTTGGCATCATCCAGTGTAAACCACAGCACTCCACCAATAGGGTGCACTTTGGTAGCACGCATCTGAGCAACAAAAACGAAAGCTGCCTGTTGGGTTGAAATCGGACGTTCGTTAAAATAGTCTTCTCCATTCACCTTAAAGAACAAAGGGCTTAAGCGATAAGGAGTTTTATAAGGACCTGCTCCCATATCGTTGGTGATATCCAGTGGAGTTCCTTCGTAATGATCGCGCATGGCATTCTGCACATCTTTCACCGATATTTTTTTATTTGCCTTCAGGTAAAGTGGCATTGGTTTATCAGTCTCGCCCATGATATAAGGAAGGAATTCCTGTCCTCTATCTGTGAACATATTAAAGTAGCTCCATACACGTGCTTCGCAAAAACGACGACCGCCAAAGTCTAACGGATTGTAGGCATCTGCAAAACTGAAATCTTTATTCACGCCATTAAAGTAACCTTTCTCGCGTGCAAAAGAAATAACATCCGAAGAATACAAACAATTGTTTTTATCATTCATATCAAAAGTACGAATACGTGCCTGATTGGCATGTGCCGAGATACAATCATCCGGAACACGTACAGCTACCCATACGGCTCCACGAATGCCGGGACCTTTCCCTATCATTTCCAGAATCCATATTTCATTCGGATCGGCAATAGTAAACGATTCTCCTCCACTGTAATAGCCATACTTCTGCACGAGGCTTGTCATTACTTCAATAGCTTCGCGGGCTTTAGTCGAACGTTGCAATGTAATATAAATCAGGCTTCCATAATCAATGATGCCTAATGTATCTGTCAGTTCCGGACGTCCTCCGAAGGTAGTTTCTGCTATTGTTAACTGGTGTTCATTGATATTACCAATTACATTATAAGTTTGACGGGCTTCTTCGATCTGTCCCAGATACTTACCCGTATCCCACTCATAAATATCTCTCATAGTACCTTTGGGGTGAATAGCTGCCGGATAATGGTAAAGCTCCCCAAATAAACCATAAGAGTCTGCCGAATACGAAACAATAGTAGAACCATCGGCAGATGCGTTTTTTCCAACAATAAGGTTAGTACAGGCAAAACCGGACGATACGGCTGCCCATGCGACAAGAGCGCATAAAATCATTTTTTTCATCATACAATAAAACTTCTAATTCTGTTTTTATTCATCTATCACTTAAATGTATCTTTAAGTATTGTTTTATTTCCACAGTTATCTGTCACCTCTATTTCTATGTCATGAGAGATGCCCTGCCCCACCCGGGAGGTATCAATTTCATAAACGAGCTGATCATTCATTATATTAAGTCCGAATAAGGCATACGCTCCATCAATAGTACCTCTATACGATTTGATGCCTGTTTCCTCTTCTTTTATTTTATAAACAATCTTTCCGTTGCGATGCCAGTTTTGCGGATTAACCGGAATTATTTCGGGGGCAATGGTATCGACAGCCGCAGTGTAAGTTCCCAACTCACGGACACGTGCTTTAACAAATCCTCCTTCATACTCTCCGCCTACACTAATGAGCTTACCTTTCTCATTGATACGAGCTATATAATACTTCGTGCTATCAGCCACGGGCATATAAAGCAAGCCGATTTGCAAATCACAATAGCTGTGCAGAGGTACTTTTTTATCATGTAGTTGGTAGGTATAAGATATAGCAGCGGAATCTGCCTTATGAACACTGTAATTCAGTGCTACATCATTATATAATAAACCTTGAGGGATTAACAAATCAAGTCCCGGTTCTTGCAGGTAGTTTACCTTGTTCCATGTAAAGCAATATTTCTCTCTTTGAGTAACAGGGGGAATCTGTTGTTTTTTTCCTCTCACCACAAATCGGTAGCGAGAAGTATTACCATACACATCTTTAAGTGTATATTGAAACAGATAATCTTGTTCCATATCAATGGTTATGATACCTCTGTTATCATTGAAGGCTTCTAACATCCGTAACGTATTTCCCGGTTCAATGAACGATTTCATGTAATTATTCTCTGCCCAGGAATTAATCATCCGATTCTCGTAAGAAGAAAACCTGTCTACCGTGCTGCGGAACACATCTTTTCCGTCTACCGACAGAATTACGGTATGCACTCCATAACGGTTACTCACTATGTCCATGTAATCATACGCTTTGATGGCAGAGCCGATCTCTCCCCAGGCTTCTATCACACGGCTGTCTGTATGCTGAAAGCTATAAGGATCGGCCATTTTGTTTATGACTCCTTTCCCGGGTTGGGGGAAAAGCATGAATCCTTGTGCCACAGGAGCACGTGTATCTTTAATCTTGGTTTTAAAAAAAGGAAGGGGGTCGATATAATCTCCGGTTGCAGTTTCAAGCATATCGAGGTGCAAGTGAGGTCCGAAGGAATATCCGGTATTTCCGCTCCAGGCTATTTGTTGTCCAGCGCTGACACGGTATTCATTTACCTCGGGAATGATTTCCACCTCCCAGCTTTCTGTTTCGTATTGCAAATCCTCCACACGCTGAGCGATGGGCGGCATAAATCCGGATAAATGGCGGTTAATGGTGCTGTATCCGTTATCGTAAACCACATCAAGCACATAACCCGACCCATGCGTCACTCTTATACGAGAGATATAACCATCGGACAAAGCCCGAACTTTTTTGCCGGACACTCCCTGTGTTTTAAAATCGAGCCCGCCATGAAAGTGATTGGCACGCAGTTCGCCAAAGTTCCCACTTAAAGTGAGGGAAAAATCAAAAGGGGGAGAAAATGTTGCATTTTGCTCATCTTGTGCTTTTACCTGCATCGTGATAAGTAAAAAACAAGCAAGTATATATTGTTTCATTTTTTTCAAGTTAGCAATCGAGATACTTGCAAATGTACATTATTATCCCTACATAATAAAAGTTCAAGGTGTTTTTTAGTTTTTAATTACTTAAAAAATGCTTATTCCGGAAAAGTTCTAATACCCGTTCGTTATTATTCGGATAGGCTGATTGATATGCACAGTGGTAGAATCTCCATACAAACTCAGCACTTCCAACGTACGGGCACGACGCTTTTCGATGGACTTATCCCAGAATTTGCGAGTAAACACGGCATTAAAATCAAGTCCCCCTACCCCACAACCACTTAGATGAGTATATACTTCTTTAGATCCTACTGCCATAAGATTTTGCCGCGCGCCTATCGTTTCTTTCTGTTTGAAAACACGAACATCATCCGGATAAGTAGTAGTAGCGCGCCAAGTGTTGGCACGTACCTTAAATTTCACCTTGCGTATGGGGTCATAGTTAAAAGGAGTGGTGGCTGTATACGGCTTTAATGTCAGTATAAGTTTTTGCTTTTCCGGCTTCGCGTCGGGCAGCTGTCCATCCCAGTTTAATCCGGGTTTATCATCAACTATTTCCGGTTTGCCGACAAATGATCCGAAATCAATCATCTTTACGGCATGCTTATTAATCTTTATCTCACCATCGCCATGAAGCAGTTGTTGCAGCTTCAACGAGTCGGCAGGTGTCCACTGAGGTTGCTGAGCATGAGTTACAAGTACCAAAGTACCTGTAAAAAAGAAAAGGTGTAGGCGTTTATTCATTTAATCTTTCAATTTACCACCAGCGATAGTTGCTTCCGGAAAGAGGGTCGAAGGTCCAAAGATCTACCGACCATATTGGATTTGGATTTTCTACCACCTCCCACCATCGACGGTAGAGAGCCGCTACTTCCAAAACCTCTTCATTGGTAAGAAAATACATTCCATCATAATTATCCGCATCCTTTGTCACAAGTTTGCATCCCATGGAAGGTGAATATCCTAAACGAATACTTTCAATAATCCAAAGCATGCACTCGCCTAAACGGGGCTTTCCTCCAAATTCCGAAGAAATAGCAGCCAATGGAAACGAAGGAATTTCGGAGGTATCTTCCACATACTTCAGCAGTTGCGGGATATGTTGCTGAGTAAATTTCGGCACTTCCACCACTCCATTCTCGTTGGTTGTATTGTAGTTTCCGGATTTCAGTTGTTTGACAAAGAGTTTAACCTCCGGCTTATGATAATCTAATGTATCTTCACTGCAACTTATCGCTACAAAACATAATAAGAAAACACATATTACATAACATATTTTTTTCATAATATCAGTATTCAACAGTTTTCTAATTAGAAATCAATAAGTCATTCGTACTCCGCAGAGTAGATTCATGTTGAGAGGTTTCTCTTTTCGAAGAGTAGGTACCGAACTTCCGTTATCAAAATGATAAGAAATTCCCGGCTCCGCATAAAGTGATAAGCGATCGTTCAGTTTACATTGCAGCCCAAGCCCGGCAGAAAGCGATGCCTGGAAAGCATCTGTTGGGCCTGATATACATTTTTCAATCATACCGCCTCCGGAGGCGTAGAGTTTAATCCGCTTTGTATCATGCAAAGTTATATTTGCCTTCAGGGGGATTCCGATATAATGGAGTTTTTGCGTGTCTTTCATATCGCCCACAGTGATATCCGAATTCAGCTGTGTATAAGTAAGCCCACTCTCTAACGCAATGACCGGAGAAAGTTCTTTTTGTATATTGATACCTATTGAAAGCGGCATTTTATGGCTAATATTGTTCTCTTTGGCACTTAACCCGGTAGAAGCTGCCACGCCAACAGCCCATGTTCTTTTTTTAGCTACCTGTATGTTTTCATCTACTACCATTTCTTTTTCTTTATCGGCAATAGATTCATCATTCTTTAATTCGCGGTCATAATTTGTTCGACTATTACTTACTATATCATCCTGAACATTCTCCGAAGAAGTAGAGAAAGAAAAGGACATGGAGAAAGAAAAAGAAATGGTTTCTTCCTCCTCTTCTTCCTTATAAAGGGTTAAAGCGGAAGAGTTAGAAGCTGGCTTTGGCGTAAATGTGGCTTCTGCTATAGGAGGTATCTCTATCTTCACGCCATCAGTTCCCAAAGTTGCCTGAGGAGTAGGAAGGGTAACTTGCGTAAATGCATCTGCTATTTCTTCTTTAGGAGAAAGATACCAAAAAGCCGCCGAAGAAACAGCCAAAATAAGAAGTACAGATGCCGCTGCGGTGAAACGATGCAACATTAGTCTGCGACGATGATGCATAATCACCGGAATTTCTTTTTCCAAAGAATCCCAAAGGGCATCTTCTACAGGTAGTTCTGCATATTCTAAACGCGAACGGAATAAGTCAATAATTTCATCATTTTCCTTCTTCATGATTCATATATTCTTTAATTCTTTTTGCCAATAAACACTTTGCCCGATGTAGTTGCGAAGTAGAAGAGTGTTCTTTGATGCCGATTAACTCTCCGATTTCTTTGTGCGACCTGTTTTCAAACACATATAAGTTGAAAACCGTACGACAACCGGCCGGAAGCTCTGCCACAAAAGCCAACAATTGCTCTTCGGTGATTTTACGGTATTCGCCCGCATCGGATAAATCCGGAACGTCGGGCCATTGTTCATCGCTTACCAAAAGCTGATCCATCCGCTTTTGTTTCCGAAGATAATCCAGTGATTGAGTCACCATCACCCGGGTAATCCATGTGTCCAGCGAGGACTCTCCACGAAACGAAAACTTGGTAAAGATCTTGATGAACCCGTCATGCAACACATCATGAGCAGCATCCATATCGCCGATATAACGGTAACATACCGCCAGCATTTGTTTGGAATAGAGGGTATAGAGTTTCTTTCGGGCAGAATTATTTCCCTCCCGGCAGCCTCTAATTAATTCTATCTCATTTTCCAACTGAAATGCTATTTTATTCGAACGTATGTTTGCTTCGTTCATTCATTAGACGCAGCTTTTAAGGGAATGCTGCAATGGGAGTAGTTAAAGAATATTAAACGAGGGGATAGGAGTTAGGAGCTACCATATTCTATCTACTAACTCCTAACTACTGACTTCTACCTACTAAACCGCCTTAAAACTCATATCAAGTCCTTTTACGGAATGAGTCAATGCGCCTACCGAGATAAAATCAACGCCGGTTTTAGCATATTCTCTCAAGGTATCAAAGGTGATGCCTCCTGAGGATTCGGTTTCGTAGCGTCCGCCAATCAGGTCGACTGCTTTTTGGGTATCGGCAGGGGTAAAGTTATCCAGCATAATGCGGTCTACTCCGCCAATGGCAAGAACTTGGTTCAGTTCATCGAAGTTACGAACCTCTATTTCTATTTTAAGATCTTTTCCTTTCTCTTTCAGATACTCTTTGGCACGATGGATGGCTTTGTCTATTCCTCCGGCAAAATCCACATGATTATCTTTCAGCAGAATCATATCGAACAGACCGATGCGATGGTTTACTCCTCCTCCTATTTTCACGGCTGCTTTTTCGAGCATACGCATCCCCGGGGTTGTTTTGCGGGTATCCAGTACACGGGTCTTAGTACCTTCCAGTTGCTTCACATAGTTGCGGGTCATGGTAGCAATACCACTCATGCGCTGCATTACGTTGAGCATTAAGCGTTCTGTTTGGAGCAACGATTGCACTTTCCCTTCCACCAGCATGGCTACATCACCCGGTTTTACTTCGGTGCCATCATTTATAAATACTTCAACTTTCATTTCAGGGTCGAAGCGATGAAAGATTTCTTTAGCTATCTCTACCCCGGCCAATACACCTGCCTCTTTAATCAGCAGTTTCGATTTTCCCATAGCATCGGCAGGGATACAAGATAATGTGGTATGATCGCCATCACCTATATCTTCAGCAAAAGCCAGATCTATGAGTCTGTCTATTAGTTCATTCATTTGTTTTATCAATTCTTATTTGATGTATTAAAGTTCCTTGAGGGAGCTTCTTAAAGAAGCAGTTCACCCGGTAGTTTCCATTGGCAGTATTCAGTGTACCGATGATAAAGCTCGACTCATCGCGCTTTCCCTGATGGTTTATACTAAAATTGCTTACTTTGTTTTGTTCAAAAAAAGTAGCCAATGTTGCTGTTGCCGTTTTCTTGTCTGCGTTTTGTTTGCGATTTTGGATTACTAAATCGACCTTATCATTTAAAAAGCGGCTCAGTTCCGTGGAACTTCCTTTTCTAAAGGCTGTAATCAGCTCTACAGGTATCTCTTGCGCAAATGCCATACATGTAGAAAGCAAAATACCTGACAGCCACAATAATGTTTTTTTTCTCATAACCACAAGTTATATATGCAAAGTTAACTATTATTTTCTTTTAATAAACAAGGGTTTCCCCTAAATATGACGGAAACACTCCGGCAACAGTTACACTTCGATAGAAAAAAAGATGTATTTTTGCAACAATTACTCACTTAAACAACCCCGAATGAAAACCACTTTACTGGTAGTAGGCCGAACCGTAGAGAAGCATTATATAACTGCCATCGACGATTATACACAGCGTACCAAGCATTTTATTTCTTTCGATATGGAAGTTATTCCGGAACTTAAAAACACCAAAAACCTTTCGCCGGAACAACAAAAAGAGAAAGAAGGAGAATTAATTTGTAACGCCTTCCGTCCCGGAGATGTTATTGTACTGCTCGACGAACATGGAAAAGAGTTTCGTTCCGTTGAATTTGCCGGATGGATGGAAAAAAAACTAGCCAACGTAAATAAACGCTTAGTCTTTGTAATTGGAGGACCTTACGGATTCTCGCAAAAAGTATATCAGGAGGCCCACGAAAAGATATCGCTTTCTAAAATGACATTCTCCCACCAAATGATCAGGCTTATCTTTGTTGAACAGTTGTACAGGGCGATGACTATCCTGAACGGAGGGCCTTATCATCATGAATAAGCCATCTCACCCCTCAAACACATTCATCCCCTTATTATGTGTAAACTTCACCCTTCCCGTTTCTCCATTCCGGTGCTTAGCCACAATTACATAGCCCACCCCCTCGGTAGATTTGCCATTTTTATCTTGCTTAAACCCTGCCAATAGCGGGCGATAAAGCAATAACACCACATCGGCATCCTGCTCAATAGCACCACTCTCACGTAAATGCTCCAAAGCAGGAATCTTGCCAGGTTGATTCTCCGGTTCACGATTTAACTGGCATAAAAGTAACACCGGAATATTCAACTCCTTTGCCAATAACTTAGCCTGACGGGTAGTTTGCGCCACCACCTGCTCGCGGTTCATACGCGAAGAAGCCGAACGGGTATCCAACAACTGGAGATAATCCAGAATAATCATATCGCACTGCTTTTTCTTACAAAGCATACGGGCACCTGCCCGGATATGATCTATACTCATGGAGGGAGAATCGTCTACCAAAATAGAGAGTTTCTTTAACGTAGCAATCGCCTTTCGCGCCTTTTTCAACTCTTCTTTGGTTAGCTGACCGCTCCGCCACTTGGAAGGGTCAATATCCGCCTGCCCGGTAATCATACGGTCCGCCAAGCGTTCTCCCTGCATTTCAATACTATAAACTACAACCTTATGCCCGGCACGTGAAGCAGAAAGAGCTATATGCAAACCCATAGCCGTTTTACCCACCGAAGGACGGGCAGCAAGCACCACCAGATCGCCCCGCTGAAAGCCGGAAGTCATTTTATCTAACGTAGAAAGCCCGGTGGGGATACCCGTCAGTCCGTTGCGGCTCTCCTTCATGCGTTGCTTGCGTTGAGCGTCAGCATCCTGCAAAAGCGTAGCAAAGTCACGGCGGTTCTGTTTCCAGACATAAGTTCCCTCTACTCCGTCCAACATACGGTGGGTTTCCATCAGGGTATCCTGGATATCCAGAGTTTCGTCCGCAGCATGAATATGAAGCAGTTGTCCGCCAATCATCAGGCTACGACGCATATATTTTTCACGAAGAATATGCACATGCGTTTCCAAGTGGGCACTACTGGCCACCTGTCCGGAAAGCCGGGAGATGTAGTAAGCACCGCCTACCTCTTCGAGCGTACCGCGAGAGCGGAGCTCTTCAACCACGGTTATTATATCAATAGGAGCAGCACGGGAGTACATATCTTCCAATGCTTCATAAATAAGTTGGTGCTCTGCCTTATAGAATACTTCTTTATGAAGCATGCTGTCTATACGGCTCATGGCATGGGTTTCAATGAGCAAAGCGCCTAAAACCACTTCTTCCAATTCCACAGAGAAAGGGTTCAAAAGAAGGGAAAGGTCGGTGGGTGGGGATGGGGTTAGTTTTTTCATTGTTTGTCCGTTTTGAGTTAATTCACCACAGATTCACACAGATTTTCACAGATTATTAATTAAAAGTTCTGTCTTCTTTGCTTTTGTTTATAGTGAAATGATTTAATCTGTGGAAATCTGCGTGAATCTGTGGTGAAAAGTTTTCCTTTTCGAATCATATATATCAAGCTCCATCAAATCAACTAAAATCCAATAAATCTTCGCCAAACTCTTCCTCATACTCATTCAGAAAGCATTTACCGGAAATATACCCTGAAGCCTGGCGGCAGAAACGCGTATTCCTCAGATGCCCATAATAAACAGAGGCGCGCCCTATGGCAAGAGAGCGTTCTTCGGGAGTAAGCCTCACCCACCCTTTTCGTGCTTCATATTTATTGACTTTATCCATGCGGGTTACAGAATGGTAATGCTCCCAGAATTCCTCAAAAAGACGATCAACCTCTTCGGGAGTTTGAGAATTATCCGGCTTATCTTTCTTCAAAGCCCTACCCGTCCAGCAATCATACTCTATAACGCGAAGACGCGTAACACGATGGCACCCCTCTTCCGACAATCGTTCAATATAACCTTTGGCTATCAGTTTCTTTATTAAGGTACGAACATGACCCTTGCTGCAATTCATACACCGCGCCCACTCTTCAAGGCTACGGTAAGATTCGCCGCGAGCACAGATAAACTCCCGATTACCCACCCGATACGGACAATCCTTGTAGTTAACGCCCAACAACAGATGGGCAAAAAACAGCGCTTCCTCCGAAGAAGAAGTACAAGGGACACTGCGCAACAGCAACCTGACAAATTCGCGGGGAAGGAATATATAACCCTGACTAAAAGCACTCTCTAATAATTTTCCGCTTGATTTCATTTTCTTATTTATTTTTTGTTTCTGTATTGATTGATGGTGCACAAACTGCACACATCTTAAAAGTATTTTATATACTGTTTTTCAGCACTTTACAAGAAATTAATAAATGGTTTTCGCACAACTGCCGACACCTATAAAAAAAATAAAAGATTAAAAAACTATTTATTGAGTAACATTTCCCAAAAAGAATAGATATCTTTCCAACATTGCAAAATCACTATTTTACCGCTATTAATCTTTTAATTCCAGCTTTGCCCGACAAATATAAGTATTATTATCAAACATTCAAATCATTCGAAAGAAATATATTGAATAATTATCACTTAGAATAAAATCAATCATAATTATTTATAAATAAACAAACTTAATTCTCATTATTTGTTATTTATTATATATCCATATAAAAACTTATACATCATGTTATTATTCAGATTTATCTCCAAAAATTCTAAAAAGCTATCTCAAAGAGGGATGGAAAGAACAGCAAGTGCTAATATGAGCGCAATGCGAAGTGCATGTTCCTTTGCCGGGCAAACAATTACCCTGGCTAAGTTTTTCACTTGCAACAACTTAATAATGTACCAGCAATACCTGCTACGGAGGGGAACTTCGAGAAACACCATTTCCTTTTATATGCGAAGATTAAGATCGCTATACAATCAGGCAGTAAAAGAAGGTGCCATCCAACGAATACCCGGATTATTCTCTGTAGTATTTACCGGATATGTACGAACCAAAAAAAGAGCGGTATCTCCGGATGTGATAAGAAAGCTAAAAGAGCTGGACTTATCTAAAAACCCGAAACTGGCTTTCTGGAGAGACATATTTATGCTTAGCTTTTACTTGCAGGGCATTTCTTTTGTAGATATGGTATACCTAAAAAAGGAAGATAAACAAGAAGGAACCATTATTTATGAGCGAAAGAAAACAGGCACACAGATATCCATACCCTTAAGCACACCGGCAAGAGCCATACTGGAAAAATACAGCCAGGAAGCCACTCTCTCTTACTTACTTCCTTTCATTATAGATAATAAAAAGAAAGAAAGAACACAGTACGAAACAGCTTTAAGAACATACAACAGAAAACTAAAAGAGCTGGCAAAAATGCTTGGAATAACCATCAACCTAACTACTTATGTAGCAAGACACACATGGGCCACCACCGCATTTCATCAGGGGGTACCCGTATCAATTATAAGTCAGGCAATGGGTCATAAGACAGAAGAGATAACAAGAATATACTTAGCTTCATTCAACATGGAAGAAATGAGCAAAGCACAACAGGCTGTTTTGAGCACCATTCTTCCCAAAGCCACAAACAGAAAGGAAAAAAGAAAAATGCAAAGAAAGGAAAACGGGAAAGAATTTGTCCGTCACTGTACGAGTGACGGACAAATCCAATGCAAACATAAAGTATTTGACTGAAATACGCAAACCGAGAGAGAGAACAGAAAACAAGAAAGATAGAATATTCTTCTTAGAATTAATTTATTTTGATTTACAAAAGAAATCGAAAAGGATATATTATGTATTATATGGAGATACATTTAAGGTAATATTATCAAACACAAAGAAGAAATTCGATAAAATCAAAACTTAACACTAATTAACACGAATGGAAAGGAAAAGAGGGATTAAAACAAGGTCGGACTTAATGAATGATTAAGTCCGACCTAAAGTCCCGTTAAGTCCGACTTAATACTTTGTTTAGTCCGAGATAAAAGGATGAGAATGAGGATGAGAATAAAATGTAAAGTGTAAGCCTGCAAATCAAGGCTCTCCCAAAGCCTCTACTATGAGTTGAACCTGCCGGGGAGTAAAATAATGGGCACGAGGGTTCATACCTGTAGCCAGAAGAGCGTCATATAAGCCATTAGCTTCGCGAATCCAGACTTTAAGCGTTTTAATAGAAGATTGGTAAGACATGCCCGGATTATAGAGGCGGGCAAGTTCTGCTTTGCCATAAGCGGCAATTTTAAAACATGATTCGGTTTCCATTTATCATCTCATTTTGATTACTATTATTACTACACAAATATAATCATTTGCAGGCTGTATTCAAAGAAAACAGAACAAATAATGCGTGAAAATATTTAGCTAAAAAACTTCGTAAAAGATTATATATCAATATACTACAATATCACTTAATGGACAACCCGGTGGTTGCATATTGTATCTTTGTATTAGTAACCGGGAGGTAGGTTACGATTAACTACAATCAATATTTATTCATCTAATTCTTTATTTTATGTCTATTGTGTATAAGAAGGCACTACGTGCCATACCGGGAAAGCCGGATGCAGAAAAGAAGTTCTATCCGGAGTTATTAAGCATGGGGAAGAACACGGATCTGGATGCCATTGCTTACGAGATCAAAGAGAAGAGTTCGTTATCCAAAGGGGATATACTAAGTGTGTTGTCCAACTTCGTAGAAGCCATGAG
>NZ_QVMK01000039.1:0-7988 GCF_010500995.1 Bacteroides sp. 224
ATCCATAGCTATTATTGTTGGTGAACCTAACAAAGGTAGCTATAACCCACAATTTACATTACCTTTGGCGACGAGTTTTTGTCATGGGTGTTTCATAATAAATCTGATAAGGAGTATAGGTATAGAGCAACATTTGAAGATGAAACTTTAACGCAGATACTGGATTATCTAAGTAGGTCGGCAGCTATAAAATGGCAGTTGAAAGAACAGATACAGCAAGATGATGATACTCTTTCCAGAAAATGTATAATAGTAGAACTTTTCTAATTATATAAATTTAAAAACAGTTTTTGCCTATGAAATAACACACTTATTTATTACAAAAAAAGAAGGGGCTTTTAGATAACCACCTTCTTAAATTAAGACAACCGGAAGAGTCTCGCAAATTCGCCGGATGCCGACCAATAGTCTATTACTAATAAATAAACTTTAGTTAACAGTAAAGTTATGAAAAAAAAACGTTTTTTTATAGCATTATATTCAAAAAGTGCTTTAAGTCTAAAAATTCCTTTGTTTATGAAAACCACAGCGATTTTACTGCTTTTCATGACGTTCCAATTGTATGGATCGACTGGGCTCGCGCAAAAAATGAAGTCTGGCATCACCATGAACAATGTCTCTCTTGAGCAGATACTAAATGAAATAGAGAAGAGTTCAGATTATGTATTCCTCTATAATAATGAAACGATCAATACTAATCGTATTGTTTCGGTAAAAAACAGTAACGGGAATATCCTCCAAATACTAAATAGTATTTTTGCCGATACTGACATAACATACACTGTTGTTAATAAACAGATAATACTTTCTAAAAACGACCTGAATAATAAAGTAGATAAGAAACAACTTCTGAAAGGTATAGTTAAAGACAATACCGGCGAACCGCTTATTGGAGTTAACGTATTGGTTAAAGGAAGTTCTGTTGGTGCAATTACCGATTTGAAAGGTAACTTCTCGGTTGAGGCTAGCCAGGGTGATGTACTGATTATATCCTACACCGGATACGCAACTAAAAATGTAACTGTTGCTAACCATAATTTCCTGAATATAGTGTTGCAGGAAGACAATATTATGCTGGATGCGGTTGTGGTTACTGCATTAGGTATAAAACGTGCAGAAAAGGCGTTGAGCTATAATGTACAACAAGTTACAAATAGCGACCTTACTACTGTAAAAAGTGCTAACTTTATGAATTCCCTTGCCGGAAAGGTAGCCGGGGTACAGATCAACTCCAGTGCTGCAGGTCCGGGTTCGGGTGTTAAGGTGGTAATGCGTGGAGCTAAATCAATAACATTGAGCAACAATGCACTGTATGTAATTGATGGTGTTCCTATGAGTAACAATATGGGAAGTGGTGGTACAGGTGCAATGGATTCTCAGCCGGGCACTGAAAGTATTGCCGATATCAACCCTGATGATATTGAAAGCATGTCTGTATTAACCGGTCCTTCGGCAGCCGCACTTTATGGTTACGAAGGTGCAAACGGTGTGGTATTGATTACTACTAAAAAAGGACGTGCAGATAAAACAACGATCACATTCAGCAACAGTACTACTTTTTCTAACGTACTGAAAATGCCGGAGTTTCAAAATAACTATGGCAATGTAGCCGGTTCTTCTCAGAGCTGGGGTGATGCTACTGCTAACAGATACAATCCTGAAAAGTTCTTCAATACCGGAACAAATGTTGCCAACACAGTATCTATCTCTACTGGTAACGAAAAGAGCCAAAGCTATCTATCTATTTCGGCAAATAATGCAGCCGGTATTCTTCCTAATAATGATTACGATCGCTACAACTTTTCGTATCGTAATACAACTTCATTCTTTAAAGAAAAATTATTGTTGGATGCCAGCGTAAGTTATATTGTTCAGAAAAACAAAAACATGGTTTCGCAAGGACAATACTTTAACCCATTGCCTGCGCTTTATCTTTTCCCAAGAGGTGAAGACTTTGGAGAAGTACAGTTGTACGAACGCTACGATTCATCTATGGAAGTAAATTCTCAATATTGGCCTTTTGGCGATCAAGGATTGTCATTACAGAATCCATATTGGATTATGAATAATATGGATAGAGATAGCAAAAGAAAACGTTATATGATTTCGGCAAGCCTAAAGTATAACATTACAGATTGGTTAAACGTGGCAGGTCGTGTAAATATAGATAACTCCAATTATCGTAACACCGACAGACGCAAGGCAGGTACATTAGCTGTTTTTGCCGGCGAAAAAGGTCGCTATCGTTTGGGATTGCGTGAAGAGAACCAAACTTATGGAGATCTTATTGCTACCTTAGATAAATCAGTTGATAAATTCTCTTTCAACGTGAATGTAGGAGGGGCCTTTAAAGAACGCAGAATGGATAGTCATTATCTGGAAGGCGATTTGGATCAGGTAACCAATTGGTTTTCAATAGGAAACCTGAAACGCCCTGTAGGTATGCTTAAATGGGCCGACGATGGGCTTAAACGTCGCACAACTTCTGTGTTTGGTAATGCTGAAATTGGTTACGATAACTTCCTTTATCTTACGCTAACGGCTCGTAATGACTGGGATTCTGCATTGGTGTTTTCTGAATCGAAAGAGAGATCGTTCTTCTATCCTTCAGTAGGTTTGTCGGGACTGATTAGCGAGAAAGTAGCTCTACCCGAATGGTTTACTTATCTGAAAGCGCGTGTGTCTTTCACTTCGGTAGGTAACTCTTACGATCCTTACCTGACTCAAAGTTTCTACAATTATAATGATCAATCTAATGATTTCAAGCAGCCAACTGCTAAGCCAAATCATAACTTGAAACCCGAAATCACAAACTCTTACGAAGCGGGTCTTAATATGCGATTCTTTAAAGGTGCACTATCGTTAGATGCCACTTATTATATTTCGGACACTAAAAACCAAACACACTCCAGAGAGTATAATAATGTAGACTATGCAACCGAACTTATACAGGCAGGAAGTGTTCAGAACTCAGGTATTGAGTTGGCTTTAGGATACGACGGAAAGTGGGGCGGTTTTGGATGGAGTACCAGTTATACTTTTACTTATAACAAGAACAAAATCAAAAGCTTGCTGAAGGACGAAAATGGAGTGGAAACACAGTGGGTTAATAAATCTACATTAGGAGCTAAGGGCTCTCCAATGGTCAGACTGACTAAGGGTGGAACAATGGGTGATATCTATATGACTTCCGATTTTAAACGTGATAATAACGGATATATCTATCTGGATAATGCAACCCTTCTTCCTTCAATGGTTGATTTGAAACCGGAAGAGTATAAAAAGATTGGTACACTGCTGGCTAAAACACACATGGGCTGGCGCAACTCTTTTTCTTATAAAGGAGCAAGACTAAATGTGCTGGTTTCAGGACGCTTCGGAGGTCTGGTAGTTTCTAATACACAGGCAATTCTTGACCGCTACGGAGTATCTAAGCATAGCGCTGAGCTGCGTGAAGCAGGAGGAGTATCGATCAACGGACGTAACGTTTCTGCCCAAGACTTCCTGAATGTAGTTGGTGGAGGTACCGGTAAAGGCGATTATTATGTGTATAAAGCAGATAATGTTCGTTTACAAGAGGTGAGTTTGGAGTACACTCTTCCAAGAAAGTGGCTTAATAATATCGCAGATATTACACTTGGCCTTGTAGGAAACAACTTAGCGTTGCTCTATTGCAAAGCACCATTTGACCCGGAATTGGCTCCATCTGCGTCGAGTACTTATTATACCGGTGTAGACTACTTTATGACACCAAGTCTTAGGAATATGGGCTTTAGCCTTAAGTTACAATTCTAAAAGTGATAATAACTATGAAACAAAATAGATTAATTACAATATTTGTTTTGGCATGCATCACCTTTGCCGGTTTAGTAACATCGTGCATAGATGATGATTACAACAATCATCCATCAAATCCAAGGGATCAGGATTTAACAGCTACAGAACGTGTTGGAGCGCTTATTCCCGGGTTTATTAAATTGATGCACTCGCCACATGAAAACAATAACCAACACTTTGAACAAATGGTGGCTGGTCAATATGGTGGATATTTTGCAACCACCAATCCGTGGCAGAATACTAATTTTGGAACATTCAACCCGTCTACCGATTGGGTGGAAGCCCCATTTAAGAATATCATGGTCGATTTTAACTCGAATTATAATAAGGTAAAGAAAATAACAGAGAGCCGTGGTCATATTTACTCATGGGTAAACATCATTCGTGTGGCTACGATGCTTCGTGTGGCCGATACTTACGGACCTATTCCTTATTCGAGCATTGGCTCTGACGAGGAGTTCTTACCATTCGATGATGTTAAGGATCTTTATCATAATATGATATCAGATCTGGATAACAGTATTGCAGTGCTTTCAAGTTATGTTCTGGATAACCCCGGAGGTAAAAATATGCTGGCCGATTTTGATGATATTTACAAAGCAGATTTTAGTAAATGGATTAAATTCGCTAACTCTTTGAAATTGCGCATGGCTGTACGTATAGCAGAAGTTGATACACAATATGCAAAAGAGGTAATGGCAGAGGCTATAACCGGAGGGTCTATATCGGTAAATGCTGATAATGCTTTTTTGCCAACGAACGATAATCCATATTATAAGGCTGCGGTTTCGTGGGGCGATTTGGCAGTAAGTGCAACATTAGCTTCTTACATGAATGGATTTAAAGATCCTCGTTCTTCAGCGTATATGACCTTAGCAACTTATCAGACAAAATATAGAGGTGTGCGTATGGGTATTAATAAAATAAATAAGAACACATACTCAAATGCAACTTATTTTTCTAAACCAGCTTTTACACAGACTACTCCGCTGTTAGTGTTCTGTGCTGCAGAAACAGCATTCTTAAAAGCCGAGGCTGCTTTGAAAGGTTGGATAGCTGGTGGCGATGCTCAGGCTAAGAAGTTCTACGAAGAAGGTATTAAACTCTCGATGGAACAATACTCAGCCACAATTGGTGATTATTTGAAAGGGGAAACTGTTCCTGAAGCATATACTAATCCGTTTGCGAGTGCTCATAAAATATCTGTAGCAAAACCAATTACAGTATCATGGGACGATTTCGGCGCTACCGAGAATACAAAGTTGGAGAAAATAATAACTCAAAAATGGTTAGCTAATTTCCCGGCAGGTATGGAAGGTTGGTGTGACCATCGTCGTACAGGTTTCCCACAATTCTTCCCTGCGGTGAATAACGAAAGCGGTGCCGGTTTTATGGGTTCGGTTACAAACGAATCGAATCACTTAGTAAGACGCTTACCATTTCCTAATTCTCAATATACAGGTAATGGCGAGAATGTAGCTAAAGCCGTACAAATGTTGGGTGGTGATGATGTTGCTGATACCGATCTTTGGTGGGCAAAAAAACGATAAAGTAACATAGTAAAAAAGTGAATTATGAAAATAAGTAATTTAATTATATCTTCTTTATTCTTTTGCGCAGGTGCTTTTCTTGTAGGATGCGACGAAGATATGGAATCCATAAATAATACGGATTTGAATAACTCTATAAAAACAGAGGCGTATTATGCAGCTCTTAGAGAGTGGAAACAAACACCAAATTTACCTCAGGTTTTTGTCTGGTTCGACAACTGGACTGGCACATCTCCTACCGGAGAAAACTCGCTTAGAGGATTGCCGGATTCAATTACTATTGCATCGAACTGGGGAGGACATCCTAAGTTTGACCTGAGTCCTGACCGTAAGTTTGATATGGAATATGTGCAAAAAGTGAAAGGTACAAAAGTTGTGGTTACACTTTTCTGTACAAAGGTAGGAGAGGATGTTCCTGATGATCCTATTTACGAAACAGTTGGCAACAGTTCGGACGAAGAAGTGTTAAGACCAGCCATACGCAAGTATGCCGAAGCTATTTACGATCAGGTTGTTGAGTCGGGATATGATGGCTTCGACTGGGACTATGAGCCTAATGGCGGTGGTGGTACCGGTAATTACCTTTGGAAAAACAAGGTGCAAAGAACCATGTTTATAGAGGAATTAAGCTACTGGTTTGGTGCCGGAGCAACGGAAGAAGGACGTGACCGTGATGGAAGAAAACCGGCAAAACCCGGATTGCTCTTCATTGTAGATGGCGAGATTGGTGTTGGTGGACGTATGGATAAGAATTGGGTGTCTTATTATATAGACTACTTTGTACTTCAGGCTTATGGTGGAATGAGCGATTATCGTATGACAGGTGTACTGACCGATATGAGTGAACACATCGATGCCGGAAGAATAACCGGAGAAGAGGTGATACGCAGAACTATTGCAACCGAAAACTTTGAAAGCTATGCCAACACTGGAGGCGGGTTCCTGAAAATGTCGGAATATGTATACAAACTGAATGGTTACGACCAACAAATCGGTGGCTGTGGTCTTTACCGTTCCGGATTCGACTATATGCCGAAAGGTAAAGGAGATTATGATGGTTCGCCAGAGTATTACTTTCTTCGCCAAGGTATAACTAATTTATACAGAATTTTTTATGAGAGGTTAAATGCGCCTGAACCAGAACCAGAGCCGGCTGAATAACCTTAGAATTACATTAGTAAATTGTAAAAAATGAATTATATGAAAAGAATTTATATACTAAGTGTTATCGTAGCATTATCGGGAATGTTGTTTACCGGATGCGATAATGCTGATTATGAAATAAAAGATAATAGTGTGTATCTGAGTGATGCTGCCGGGTCTGATAAGTCTGTTACTTTGACTATGGAGGATGGAGTGGATGTAAATGTGAATGTTCGCTTGGCCAAAACTGTAGATCATGATGTAACTATTGAACTAAAACTGAATGCAAGTTTATTGGAAGAGTATAATAAACTCAATGCAAGTGAATATAATATGATTCCTAATTTCAGTTTACCAACAGGTGCATCAGTAACTATTCCGGCTGGCGAAATAGGAGCAGTGTATAAAATACATATTGATGACTTTGACACTAACAGACTACAGTATGCTCTCCCTATTGAGTTGGGTGGAGTGTTGGATGGAGGTGTAACTCCGTCTGTTTCTCAGGGCCGCTTTATCTATCTATTGGCTAAACCACTCATAGTATCTGTTCCTGTAATGAAAGGTGCTACAACATCTGATGGTAAAGTAAGAGCTCGCCCGATTGATGACTTGTGGGGGATAAATACTTCTCAATGGAGTCTTGAGTGTTGGGCACGTATGTCTGCGTATGGAAAAAATAATCAGGCGTTATTTAACACAGGTAGTGGCGACCATGAGATATATATACGTTTCGGTGATGCCAATAAACCATTTAACTATTTGCAGATAAAAACATTGGGCGGACAGGTTCAAACATCTAACCCTGGTGACCTTGTGGCTAACGTTTGGTATCATTGGGCATTTGTGTATGATGGAACAACGCTGACCATATATCAGAATGGAGAAGAAAAGACAAAATTCGATCCACCTGCACCAAAAGGCGGTCAGGTACGTTTCGATCGTTTCGAAATGATTTCTAGTGGTTCTTATTTCATTAACGATTGTGCAGTGAGCCAGGTTCGTTTGTGGAAAACGGCGATTACTCAAACGCAAATTAAGGGTAATATGTATTATTCTGTAAATCCGAATAATCCTAATCTTATCCTGTATCTGCCAATGGATGAAGGAAAAGGTCAGTTCTTCAATGATGTTACAGGAAATGGACATGATGCCGAAGTAGGTAACTCCTTCCGGCATTGGGAACACAATGTTCGTTTTGATAAATAGATTAGAGCCTGTTTAAATTTTGCTCGTTCTTTTATTTAGGGCTATTTTTAGGTTGTTTGTTTTCTTTTTAAGGTGAGAATAGCGAGCTATTTGAACCGCAAAAAGAGAAGAAACAGACAAAAAAAGTACGAAAGAAAAAACGAAAAACATCCTATAATAATTATTCTGTGGAAAATTTAAACGGGCTCTTAGTATTTCAGGCTAACAACAGTTGATTTAGGTTAAAAGAGAGCGGCGGTATTCGTCGCT
>NZ_QVMK01000039.1:8140-81532 GCF_010500995.1 Bacteroides sp. 224
AAACGGGTTGCGATTATCCATCAATGCCAGTGTGCCGTCGAGATCGCAAATGATTGCTTTCGGCAAGGACTTATCCTGTTCCAGCAATGAGATTTTTTCCTGACTTCGACACTTTTCCCCGATCTATTTTATATCTCTTTGATTATTAGCGGCTTGCAATTTTATTGTTTTGTTTTTGGGTGTCCCAGTGGCTAAATTTCTATCTTTGGGACATGTTTGTTCGTAAAAAGAGGAACCCTAGTGGAGTTGTCAGCATTCAGATCATTGACAATAGCCACGGCAAGTATCGTGTAGTAAAAACTATCGGTAGCAGTTCAGATGCTAATCGGATAGATGAGCTGTATGCAGAAGGCAAACAATGGTTGAGCGACCATTTGGGCAATCGTGATATATTCGTAGAAGCAGCAAAAGCAGAGGACGAGAAACTAATGATTGAAGAGTTACTTTCCAACATCGACAGCATATTGTTGAACGGCATCCAACTAATTCTCCATAAAGTTTTCGACCTCATTGGTTTTAATCAAATCCAAGATGAAGTGTTAAGGCATCTGGTTACCGCCCGCCTTTCCCAACCTATGAGTAAAGCAGCCACAGTGGATTATCTAAAATCCCATTTTGACCAAGATCTACAACTCCACAAGATATATCGTTATTTGGATAAGTTGGGCAACAATCAGCAAGACCTCATTCAACAAATCAGCGTAGAACATACCCGTAAGATTCTGGGTGGTAATATTGGTTTAGTGTTTTATGATGTGACTACTCTTTACTTTGAATCGGACTATGCTGATGGTTTTCGTGAAACAGGTTTTTCTAAGGACGGCAAACATAGCCAATCCCAGATTGTGCTTGGTTTATTAGTCAGTCGTGGGGGATACCCACTTTCATATTCTCTATTCAACGGTTCCCAATATGAAGGTAGAACCATGATACCCATCATAGAAGATTTTATTTACAAGTTCAATTTAGAGGATTTTGTTGTTGTTGCCGATTCCGGTTTGATGAATAAATCCAATCTAGAGCTTTTAGAGCAGGGCGGTTATAACTATATTATTGGTGCCAGAATAAAGAATGAAACTGATGAAGTTAAGCAATGGATCTTTTCATTGGAGAAAGTTGACGGTGTGTTTTATGAGCATTTTAAAGGGGAGAGGAGATTAATCGTTTGTTATTCACAGAAACGGGCAAAAAAAGACTGTTACAACAGACAGAAGGGAATCAGGCGTTTACAAAAGGCATATAAGAGTGGCAATATAACAAAAGAGAATATCAATAAACGAGGATATAACAAGTTCTTAGACATTTCCGATGATGTGAAAGTAACTATCAATTCGGAAAAGATACACATGGATGAAAAGTGGGATGGCTTAAAGGGGTATATCACTAACACCAATCTTGCTCCGAAAGACGTTTATGCACAATATAATGAGCTTTGGGTTGTAGAACGTGCTTTTCGTGTCACAAAGGGCACACTTGAGGTCAGACCAATGTTTCATTTCAATCCTGTGAGGATAGAAGCACATGTCTGTATTTGCTTTGTGGCGTATAAAGTATATATAAGGAACTGGAACGAATAATACGCCTAAAACAAATCAACCTTAGTGTAGACAAAGTATTGAGCATTGCTAGAACCATAACAACCATAAAAATTAATCTACCTACAAGTGGAAAGGTGATGAGTAAGACTATGATTTTGACCGAACAGCAGAGAAGCATCGCTCGCTTTTTCGATGAAAAATTTTGGGAAAGTATTTAGGGTGTCCCAGTGTCAAAGTCAGGAGGAAATGGACATGATGCCGAAGTAGGTAACTCCTTCCGGCATTGGGAACACAATGTTCGTTTTGATAAATAGATTAGAGCCTATAATAATTATTCTGTGGAAAATTTAAACGGGCTCTTAGTATTTCAGGCTAACAACAGTTGATTTAGGTTAAAAGAGAGCGGCGGTATTCGTCGCTCTCAAAACTCCCCATACCCCACCTGAAAACAACTCAACCCCAACTCCTTACGCCACATATCAACCACCTGATTACGATCATCGAGAATAAAATCAATATAATACTTCCCATTTATTTCCGCATCAAAGATTTCTCTTTTGATGATCGAATCTTTTCTATAATCCTTCGACGGACGCATCCATAGCTGATGATAAGTAATGGCATGTTTTTCAAGGAAACGAACTGTAGGCTCGCGGAAGCGATCTTCCCGACCCGACACTAAAAGTATCCGGTATCCCTGGCCGGCGAATGTTTTCAACACATTTGCTACGGGTTCATTCAATTCATCTTCATCGGCGTGTGTGGCGTCAAACGGGTTGCGATTATCCATCAATGCCAGTGTGCCGTCGAGATCGCAAATGATTGCTTTCGGCAAGGACTTATCCTGTTCCAGCAATGAGATTTTTTCTTTTGTCTTCGGACGGATGGAGAAGTCGAATGTCTTTTTCAACTCTTTCAAATCGCTTAAGAAATGGCGCTGTACATTAATCGGGATACGTTTCCCAGTTTCCTGTTGTCGTTTCTCGCACCTTTCTGCAATAACTTTGGCATCCACCTCAAAAATCTTAAAAGAGATATCGGCCAGGTGATTAAACTTGTTGATATAATGCTCCAGATAATCAGCACGACAGTGTGTAGCGTCTATTATCACATTACTTTTCTTTTTTAGTAATGCATGGATAGAGGCATCAATCATATCGGTTATCAAACATTCTTCGTGTACGGAAAGATTGGAATAGGTAAAATGCATTGTACGGAAATCATCCCGGCTAAGGCGCATCCAATTCTCTTCAGTACGGATAAAGTATTTTGCGAAAGTAGATTTACCCGATCCCGGGGCACCTACCAATATTAATAGTTGTGGATTCTTTTTCATTTTCTTATAACCTCTTGTCTAAAGTAGATTCTACATTCTCGCCCATGATGCGGTCCAGTACCAGATTCTTAAAGAAATAGTTCTCTTTATCTATGTCTTGATACTTCACCTTAAGCAACTCCCAGTTCAGCATCCAGTCGTTGATGGAACATTCAAGTTTCCGGCCGATACTCCTTTTTTGCAGGTAACTGTTGTAATGATTCTGATAATCAACACCGTAAATCATAGTGAGATACTGATTGTTCCTGATCTTGAATGCAGGAGGCAAACCTTTGATAAAAGCCTGACGGGGTTTTACCAATATCCCTTCTTCCAGATTCTTTTCCAAAGTAGCAAACCAGGCATATATCTTATCTATGGAGTCGGCTAATTCTTCATCGTTTCTGATAAAAAGGTGCATAAACTCATCGCTGTTTACTTCTGCATAACTTAGGTTGTCGTTAATAAACTCCTCCGTGCCATCATCAAATATCTTTTTGAGGATGTTAAACGGTTTGAAGTAAATATCGCCCTGACGACCAAAATGGTTTATCTGTTCTTCGTAAATATCCAAACTCTTTTTATAGGCCTCCAGATCAAGTAGATTGAACTGAGTCAACGAATCGTATTGACGAAGGATGTGGTGCGGATACTTTGCCCGTAATTCCTTATGTGGAAGATTTTCTTTGTCGGCCATATACTCTTTGTAAGCAGCAGATTCCCGTACCTTGGTCATTTTATCATATAAGTCCGATTGCAACAGATAATCCGAATGGTTGCGGTGAACATTGAGGTAAGCAACAAATTCGTTCTCGATCAACCCTTTTCCCAGTACGCTCCACGGCATCATTTCCGATTGGATGATTGCAATGCTTAGGTTTGTCCAGTCCATTCTGGCATGCAACTCCCGGCATGCTTCCTTTGCAGCTTTCATGTCGATAAAATCTATCATATACCCATTGCGGCTTACAAAATATGTTTCTTCCAGGTTTTTGTGCAGGTAGATATCGCAGTACGAACCCATATATTTCTTCTGAACCACTATCTCTGTTACCTCGTTTTTATAAAAGAAGCGAACTGCTTTATCTATACTTTCAATTTCATTGCGTTCCAATGATTTTGGCGCAGGAGATATGGTAGGCGAAAAAGCATTTACCTTGTTCGCACAAAAATGGTCTATTCTATTTTTTAATTTCTTCAGGTCTTCCATCTTTTCTAAAATTTCAATTTCCAACTTTACTAATAATACATCCTTGTGTGGGTTGAATACCATTCAAGCTATCGCCCAGTTGAAAATATTCTATATTCAAAGACATGTTTGCCGTACATGTTTCTATCAACTCCTTGAACTCCTGGCGGGTAGGTTCAAAGTGATGATCCTCGTGCCGCATATCACTATCCATTGTATAGTGTTGGTTGAATTCTGCATTCGGGGTGGTAATTATCAGTTTGTTGAATTTGTACGACAATGCTTTACCGATCAACTTCGGTACTTCGGTCAATGGGTTGTGTTCAATCACTTCGGTCATAATGATATTTACCTTCTCGGGAGACACAAACTCATCTACCGAACGATAAAAGTGTAAATTGTCTTCATCGTACCTGCGACCAACTGCTTCTGCCAGTTTAACGAACCGGGCATCCTGATCTACTGCATGGTAAGGTGCGGTAAAACCTTTCTGCATCATCTTTTTATAATACATAAATTCTCCACAACCAATATCGAGAACAGGTATATCGGGCTCCAATTGCTTGGTAATAAATTCCAGTCGCTGGCGGGTAGTTCCCATAAGAACCAGGTTGGCTTCCAAACCATTCTTTGCCAGATAGTTTTCGAATACAGGTTTCAGTTCTTCAAATTGTTGTGGCGATTTTACTGCACGCATAATGAAGAGGTAAAATACAAAGTAGGGCACATTATCAATGTTGGTCAGGATGCGTCCGTACTTTTGTGCCAGATGTTCGTCTATATAAGTATAAATGCTGTATTCGTTTGTTGCATGGGTAAACAGGGCTACGAGTGCCAGCAGGTTGAAAGCTTCGAATATGCTCTTGGCTGTAATTGTTAGTTTAAAGATACGGTTGCTCTGCTGCTCTACCAATATTCCTTCGAAGTATTTGGATAGTAGAAACTTCCCTCTCCGGTACCACGAAGAGTCAATGTAAAACGATGGAACTTCTATTGTACAACTTTCCGTATCGGCTTCGCCCTGTGTTATATGTAGCCAAGCTATTTCTCTTGTTTCGTACTCTTCTTTGCTTTTCAGCAGATGATTAAACAATTCGTTGCAGATGTGCAAGATAGTCAGTGGCGAGCAGTAGCTTTGATAATCCATTTGGTTGGCATCTTCGGGCATATAGCTGTAGCGGGTATCCTGAAATACCACTTCGTAGCAGTGCTTGCTCACGGCATTGCCAACTACCTGCCCGTTTTTCATGGACTTAAAATAGAGTCCAAAGTCGGTATCCGGATTCTTATAGAGAATATCCAGAAGGTGTTTGTTGTCGCTTTTGATTTTCAGTATCATAATTGATATGCTTTAATTGTTGCACAAAGTTAAGAAGGCAGGTGCGCAATTTTTGTGCGTAGTTTTATTTTTTTTCTGAATTGTTTTTCCCTACCTTATTGGCGAAGATGGTATGGGACGTGGCAATACACAAGAACCTGATGCAATTGCAGCAATGGCTTTTTGTATCATTGTTTTATTGATATTGTTAGGTGGCTGGTTTTTGTTTAGCATGATTTTGGCATGGAAAGTAAGGTGGCCGGTGTGTTAAAAACCGCATAGCACTCATTATCAAGTACTTCGCCATCGTAACGTTTCTCTGCCAAGCTAAGCCGACCTTCGTAGCGGAATCCGCATTTCTTCAATACATTCTTCGATCCTTCGTTATATGGATAGCAGTATGCAGAAATCAAATCAAGGTTTAATTCCTCAAATCCAAAACGCAGCAAGGCGGTAACAGCCTCGGTCATATAGCCTTTTCCCCAGTAATCTTCCCCGATTGCATAACCAATCATTCTTGATTTTTCGTTTTGTCTTTTGGGGTCGGCAACCAAACCAATGGAGCCAAACAATTTGCCTGTTTCTTTCAGCACTATACCAAATACAAACTCTTGATTGAGGAATACTATTTTCATTACCTCACGTGTTTCTTCAATGTTTTTATGAGGTTCCCATCCTGCATTTATGCCTACATTTTTATTTTTGGAGTAGCTGTAAATGTCGTCTGCGTCGTTTTCTGTAATCGGACGAAGCAGTAAACGTTCTGTTTCGATGTTCATTTATTCTTGTTTTTTATTGCAAAAGCAAAGGTGTTTAATGTGTTATGATAAACGTTCATTTCAAATAGTCGGCATTATTATTCGCTCGACTGGTATTGACATGGTATCTGACAGAAATAATTGCATCAAGATTATAGTGTTTTGTCTTGTAGGTCTTACCATCTGATGCAGTTACCGAGAATTCCTCGGTAACTGAATTCTCATCTAATTCGTTCTCTTTGAATATGTTTTTAAGATGTAGTGATATGTTGTCTGTTGAACAGTCAAACAAAGTTCCCATCAACTTTTGACTAAGCCAAATCGTTTCATCCTGAACTCGTACTTCAATACCATTTTCCTTCGCCTGATTGGTGAAAATGAGAAATTCAGCTGTACTATTGCGGATTTGTAATTTGTTTTTCTTTGTCATATTTTAATCTTCTTTCTGATAATAAACCTTATAGGATTTCCCTTTTTTATCTTCGCCTTGCTCTATAAGTTCTCGGTTGCCATGAATATAAATATGAAAATTCTTATCCGGTTTTATAATATTTCAACCTATAACAGAGAAAAAGTTTTCTACTACCTTTTCTCCACGAGTATAACTTTCAATCTATTAAGCTCCATTTGTCAAATTATTGATGTGTTTTGCAAATGTATTGATTTGTTTCCAATCAACCAATAGGATGCTACTATTTTAGTTTTCATCGGTTTGACTTAACTGATTGAGGAATAAACCTTTCACAGAGTTTTTGAATTTCAGAAGTAATGATTTAGTAACCGTGCGTATTTCAGCGTTTTGCGGTGTAATACTATCAAATAACTCGGCTGTAAAGGTAGATGATTTCTTTGGGACTTCAAGCATATATTTTTCCTTTTTTATCTGGTAAACACCCTCTTATGAAAAGAACAAATAAGACAAGGCTTTTATCGAAAATACTCTTTCGAGGTACGAGAAAGGAAGATTTTTGATAAAATTCATTTTGACCTTGACGTTTTGTCCTTGAAATATACCTTTGTGTTCAGATAATAAAGGATATTCCAACTATTTTTTATCTCATCTACGTCCATAGGCAACGGTCTAACTCATAATCAATATATTCTAAACCTGCTATGCCCAAGTAATATTGATGTATTTTACCTTTAATCAAGCCTTTAGAGAAAGTGATTTTAAGCAGGGAACTTACATTATAGTAGATATTTGAAGAATTGCCCTTGCGGATATCCACATAAAAACCTTCTGGCTATTCTCTTTTACAAATTGCCACCAAGCGGGATTATCCCCTTTACGTTTTTTAAATAATTCATCATCAGTGTTTAATGAAGTAAAATCACTATTTTTCATGATCTATTCATCTGATTGATTATCCTCTTCTTCATCTGGAAACGTAAAATCAAGAAACAGCAATTCTGCTTTTGCATATTCGTTTTCAAATTTTAATTCCCAACGTTTCTCCATAAACTCTAATAGTTTATTTCCTCTATGCAAGATAGATTCAGGATTCCATTCATCATAACCGGCAACCTCAATCTCTGAATGAGAACCATCAGAATACCCTTGTCTTATTTTCTCATTCCTGTCATTGTATTTTGCCTTTTTCTTTTCTTCAAAACAATCATTTTGCAGGCTTGAGTTAATGCTCTGAGATAGAGGTAGCAAATTGCCTAATGTGCCTTGGAAATATGGGCGTTGAGATTTCTTATAGCCCTTAAAGCTCTCTTTCCAGCATTTATGCGTAGGCGTTTGTGGGTAAATATGTTCGATTGATACTTTGTCTTTTTCGCTTTTTACAAAAAGTTTCCAATCAATCTTTAGGCTACCTCTTTGTCTAACTTTATCCATCTCATATTCGTAAAGAAAATAACGAAGTCCGTTCCAATAATAGAATCCACCCCCACTTTTGAACTTTTTATCTAAGAATTTCTGAAAATAACCATAGTCAAAATATGTATTTCCGTCATCTTTAGAGATATAAAAGAATACTTCTTCTGTCAGATTATTAATTCTTTCTACTACTTCATTTACTGTAAAGTGATTTACTCTTAATAATCGAGCTGTTCTATAGAACTCACTATTTCTGAAATTAGCCATTGAGCGACTCATTCTGAATGCTATGAATATAAACCTCTCAATAGTTTTAAAAAGCTTTATTCTTTCATTAGCATTTATATTCTTATTGAGGAAAGAGGCTGTGACCAAAGGGCGGAAATACATTATCCCTATCCTATTTAATCTGTCAATCCATAAGCATTCTTTGGAGGTCAGATCGGGATTATTGATAGGATTATGAGTATTATACCAATGAACGGCAGCAGATTTTAGACTATTCACATAATCCTCTATTTCTTTAGGAGAAAGTTTAGAGCGTAAAACCGTAATTTCTTCTTCTCCATTTACATTAACCTCCTCTTGATCTTGATCTTCGTCCTCTTTAATCTCTTCAAAATCTTGTAACGAGGTGATCTCTATCTCTGTTTTTGTGTATATATTTTGCGGAGTGAATTTTTGTTCTAATAAGAATCTTATATAATCATCACCTTTTTCTCTTGTATATTGAAAATACATGATCCAATGAGCGACTAAGAAGTCATCGTCATTTAGCGGATTTCGTTTATTTCTTCCCAATTGGTAATATACTTCTTTCCAAGCGTCATTAATTTTCTCTCTTAAAGAGTTTCTTTCATCTTTTTTCAGTTCACTTTCTTCGTATAGAGTTGTCAAATAAATCAGCCTGTTTTTCAGAAGCTCCAAATTTGATAATTTCTTACCTCTGTTGTTCATTGTTTCAAAAGCCACAAACACATCAAAATCATCACTAATTTCATAGACATTAAACATCAAATTTTGTGTGGCTTTCTTAAATAATACCTCTATTTCAGGCAAGCCATATTGATCGTAATATTTCTGAAGACTCTCTATGAAAAAGCGTTTTGCGTTTTCAAGGTTGAGTGTATAGAATGTTTCTTGAATCGTACCACTATTTGATTCGAGGAAAATTTTATGTCGAAGATATTTGAAACTCGGATTATCTACTTCATAACCAAACTTATAGGTTCTAATAATAAACTGGGGTGGACGTTCTATGACAAGATATTCTTCTTTAATGGCTTTTAGGCTAAATGAACCAAGATAAATCTCATCATCTGTTTTGCCTATATTCTCTGGGGTAGATTTTAATAGCTCTAAAACAGCCTGAATGAAAATCACGAATGTTGTAAGACGTTGTTGACCATCTACAATATGAAATGGCTTAAAGCCTCTTTCTTCTATAAGCCAACGTTCATCATTCCAGTTATTCCATGTGCTTCTATCTGCTTTTTTTAAAGAAAGAAGCCCTGTGTAATGAAATCTGTTAGAAGGAAGATTAACTAAATCTTCCCAAAAGTCTTTTAGTTGTCTGGTTGTCCAAG
This sequence comes from Bacteroides sp. 224, assembly GCF_010500995.1. Classification (GTDB taxonomy): domain Bacteria; phylum Bacteroidota; class Bacteroidia; order Bacteroidales; family Bacteroidaceae; genus Bacteroides. The sequence goes on from NZ_QVMK01000039.1 coordinate 17,670, forward strand.
CATAGCCACGCTGATAGTCTGGTATTTTAAATATTCTGTCCTTGAATATTCCTTTTAGTGATTCTAACTCATTCATATAATTATCTTGTTTTCATTGTTCTGCCAAAATTAGTAAATATCAGGAAAATAGACATCATTATCTCTTAAAAACCTTTATCCGTATTTCGTTCTGGCTTCGTCGGAGGCTTATATTCCTTGCCTTCTCTTTGGCGTGGGCAGAGCGGGTTTTATATGTGGTCTTACAGTCTGTCGAAGTTTGCCGAACTGTTCTTTAAACCAATCTATGATATTCTGCCCGTTGATAGATAATTTCAGCCTGTCGGTGTCGACCTCATAACTTAATGATTTTTCTGGTTACAAAATTAGTTATTTGACGGCATGAGAAACTACGCAAGCCACTGAATAAAAATCGATTAGAAAATTATCTACATCGTCATTTAAGTAATGATATAGTAGCGAAACTCCTACTGTGGTTCGCTTAAATATGCTTTTCAGCCTATTGCAATACAAAGCGTAACGAACACAGATTCAGTTAATTCGTTACACTCTGCTTAAAAATGCTTTCTGTTTAGGAGTTTATTTTAGTTTTCAACATAATTACAAAGGGCTGTCTTATACTGATATAGGTAGACACATTTAGTAACCAATAAATGTGCAACTATTATGCGTAAAAAAGCAAAAGTTTACAGTGATGAAGATCGTTTATCTCTTCTTCAACTCTATTATGAATCAGGTCTTAGTAAGAACGCTTTTTGTAAGCAACACGGTGTTTATGACATATCTTTGCTTAATAGCTGGATTCGAAGATACTCTGTTCGCGAAAAAACACTAAATTTGCCTTCTGACCAAGAATTCTCAGAAATGCCAAATCGCAGTAAGGATGACTACAAAGATGAGAATGCGCAACTCAAGAAGCGCATAAAGGACTTGGAAAAAGCCCTTTCTTACTCTAAGCTTGAAACAGAAGCGCGTGATCTTATGATTACCCGTGCTGAGGAGTACTTTAATATTCCCATTAGAAAAAAATCTGGGGCCAAGTAGTAACGGAACTGGTCAGTCAGCGCAATCTTAAGGTTGCGTTGGCTTGCCGTCTGTTTGGCCATTGCCGTCAAGCCTTCTACCAGTCAAAGGCTGACATTGAATCAGAGATGAGAAGGAATCGCGTGATCTTGGATGCGGTTCATGAGATTCGTAACGAGGATCCCGGTATCGGTGGGTACAAGCTTTGGATAATGCTCACTATGCTATTCGGCGAGAAATTTATGCCTGGCCGCGATAGCTTCTACATGCTGCTTCGCCGCCATCATTTGATGCTTCCCGTTCGTAAGGCGCGATGTACGACAAACTCCAATCACCGCTATCGTAAGTGGAAGAATCTGATAAAGGGATTTGTCCCAACCGCCGCTGGTCAGCTGTGGGTCAGTGATATTACATATATATCACTTCATGGTGGGAATATATGTTATCTTCACCTGATCACTGATGCATACTCTCATAAGATAGTAGGATGGGTACTTGCCGATACTCTTCGCGCTGCCATCACTGTGGAAGCACTACTACAAGCAATAAAGCAAGCAACATCCATCAGGGGAAACGAAGATTTATCCGGACTGATACATCATTCCGACCGTGGCGTACAATATTGCTGTGACCAGTATGTAGGAGTGCTTCAAAAGTACAAAATCGGGGTCAGCATGACGGAAGATTATAAACCTACGGACAATGCTATTGCTGAGCGTATCAATGGAATAATCAAGGTGGAAACAGTCTATCGAAGAGAACGATTCAACGATATAGAGCATGCTCGCAATGTTATCGGACGCTACATACACTTCTACAATTATCGAAGACCACACATGAGCATAGGGTACAAGATACCAGCTGTGGTACATCTGGAGAACGGAATACAGAAAAAAATGTGGAAAAAGAAAAAATATCTTCCCAAATGTGATAATAAAGAAGAAGATACTATACCTTTGCAAGACCGAACAACAAGTCAGGGCGAAGGTGTATGCCGGCAAACCTGAATAAAGATTTTATGCCCCTTCGAGGGGCACAAAATCTTACCGAACAAGCAAGCCGGGCTCGGAAAATCCGGCAAGGTTTGGGAGCAGATGTCAAGGAAAACAGCACAACTTTCTCAGTTGTGTCTACTACGTCAGTACGACTTTCACAAAAGTGTCTACTGATATAGATAATAAAACAGAAAACCGTCTACTGAAATCAGGAAAAGACAGGCACATACAGCTAAGTCAGTCAACACACCCGGCTAAGTCGCCCAACTCATACGGCTAAATCGGCTGTCGCATACGGCTGAATCGACCGTTTCGACCGTATAAGTTGGCCGGATTTTACATGTAAAATCTGACCACATTGTGCATCGTACAAAAAAATCCCCCACAAACACCTTAATATATAAGACATTTGCGGGGGAGTAAACTCCGGTGGCGGTATAAAACCTACCCGTTTTTCTTTGCTGCTTTGCGGGCTTTTACGGATAGTACCTGCTCGTAAGTATGGTCGGCTACGGAGGTGCGAATCATGCGACCGGGACGAAAACGAAGTTTCACGTCGCGAATACATCCTGAGGTAAATTCTTCTTTTGTAGCCGCTCCGCGACTTGAGATGTGATACTGAAACCTACCAAAATCGCCCAGGCTAACGCTGTCTCCATCGGCCAGATGCTCGCCCGTTTTCTGAAACAGAGAGAAAATGGTACTCAACACATCGCCCTCAGTCTGACTACTCGAATACGCGATTTCACGCGCAAGGCGGTAAATGTCAACATCTTCGCGCACTTGGCTACGGGCATAAAACCTCTTATCATCTTGTGGGCGCAACGGGTTTCCTAACTCTGCAATACTGTACTTTAAACTCATAATAATGTTTGTTTTAGGTGAATAAATAAAGATTATATATACAAAGGTAAGGCAAGGGGGTGACGTAACATGTCGTTGCCTTGAAACAAAACAAAAATAATTTATTCACACATTGAGTTAGCACATTCGAGTCGATCAAAGTGCCCGAGAAGGGGCTGTGGGGTGGGTTACAGAACGGGCTGAATAATAATTTACTTTTTGGGATAAACTACTATCTGAAAATGCCATGATTAGCCCCCCATACCCAAACCAAACTTTGATAATACAACCTCAAGAAAACGATCATCAATCCCTCTTATTGGTAGCTCCGCAATGAGACATGAAGGGTTTTCACCAACAATCTCATATTTTTCGACTCCTCTGTTACGCAGGCGCAAGAGGTAAACCTGCTTACCATTGCTACAATAGAAATCAACTTCGTGGTGTTCCGACATTTTATCCGGGATTTCATGTATATCAATGATTTTCCATTCGCCGAATACTCTGTCATAGCCACCTTGAAAAGAGGCTCGGTTTTCAAAGTCTTTAATAGTCATAATTCTAAAGTCATCTTAACTTTGTAATCACTAAACAATAAATAACGCTTCATTATGTACAAAGTACTCAGCAAAGATACGATTACGAATAAGATAATTCCTCATTTATCTGCAGCAAAACATGGACTTAAGACGAAATGTTGTCTTGGTAACTATTGTTCTCCGATGTATTTCTTATCTTTGTGTTGCGTAGAAATACGCATTCACTGCGTAAACACCTTGGACAATTAAAGAAAAAGAAAGTAATTAAAACTCCGGCGTGCAACAAGCGTTATAAACTCAATATTATCAATATTAATAACAGAAAACAATAATATGCACCCCATATTCAATAAAGAACATAAAGAAAAAGCGGCTTTCATATTGCAAAGTCCCTTAGCTAAATTGTCAGAACTTTATTCTAATGAAATAAAAGACTTGGCAGTTGTATGGTGTTATTATTCCGGGAAAATAGAAGGTAACACCTATACATACGTTGAAACAGAAGCTTTGCTGAAAGACGGTATTACCTCCGAAAAGCGGTATGAAGATGCTAAGATGCTTAAGAACCTCTATAATACATTCATTTCAGAACTTGAATATATCAACAAAGGGGAAAATCAAGAGGCAATAAATGAACGTACTCTTTTCAGGGTACATCAATCTATTTCAACCGGATTGGTTTCTAATGAAGAATCGGGAGCGTTAAGAACGCGTGGTGTTCGTATTAGTGGAACAGAATACACTCCCCCTAAAAGCTTGCAGGAAATAAAAAGCGGATTAAATGAGATTCTGTTTAATCAGGAACAATATACCAACCCATTAGAAAAAGCTGTATATCTACATTGTAACCTTGCACGTTTGCAGCCTTTTATTGACGGAAATAAGCGAACAGCCCGCATGATGGAAAGCATTGCCTTGATGAATGCAGATATAATCCCGGTTTATTCAGCCAAAGATGCTGATATACTGAATTACAGAAAAGGATTGATTGCCTTTTATGAAACGGAAGACTATACGATATACGCTGATTATTTCTTGAATAGGCAGATAGAGCGTATAAAAGAAATAGAATAGTAATTAGTATGAATTTAGAAAAGAATAAAATCCGCCAAGCAAGCCCGTCTGATATTCCGATTTTGAAAGAGTTATATCAGAATACAATTATGACTGTAAACCGAAAAGATTACACAGTCGAGGAAGTGGAAGATTGGGCCTCATGTGTAGATGATGTCAGTTATTTAGTTGAGCATTTCGATGAACAGCATTATGTAGTGGCAGAAAGTAAAAATGGAATGATTGTAGGTTTTGCTTCTGTAAATGATACTGGTTATATACATACGTTGTTTGTACACAAAGATTTTCAGCATCAGGGGATTGCAACATCTTTATATAAATTCATTGAAGTCTATGCGAAAGAAAAAGGTGCAAAGAAATTAACATCAGAAGTTAGCATCACAGCAAAACCGTTTTTCGAAAAGCAAGGTTTTCAAGTTGATGAAGAGCAAAAACGGAAAGCAAATCAATTGTACCTCACTAATTTTAAGATGAGTAAGGAACTTTTTAAGTTTGAAGAATAAAATGAACACAGATTACAAAGTTGGTGATTTGATTTATGACGCAAATATTTATGATGGATTAAATACCTTTCTGTCTGATTTGCAATTTTATAAAAAGTGGTTACCAAAAAATAAGGATGCAAAAATACTGGAACTTTGCTGTGGTACAGGAAGGCTCACCATTCCCATTGCACAAGATGGATACAATATTTGCGGAGTAGATTATACTCCATCAATGCTTGAACAAGCAGAGACAAAAGCATCCAAAGCTGGATTAGAAATTAATTTCATAGAAGCTGATATTCGGACATTAAACTTACAGGAGAAGTTTGACCTTATTTTCATACCATTTAATTCAATCCATCATTTATATAAGAATGAAGATCTGTTTAAAGCATTCAATACTGTTAGAAACCATCTTAAAGACGGAGGTTTATTTCTATTAGATTGTTTTAATCCTAATATTCAATACGTCGTTGAAGCAGAGAAAGAACAGAAAGAAATTGCTGCATATACTACCGCTGATGGAAGAGAAGTTTTGATAAAACAGACAATTCGATATGAGAATAAGACTCAGATTAACCGCATAGAATGGCATTATTTTATTAATGGACAATTTCATTCAGTCCAGAATTTAGATATGAGACTGTTTTTCCCGCAAGAATTAGATTCATATTTGAAATGGGCTGGATTTAGTACGATTCACAAGTTTGGAGGCTTTCAAGAAGAAGTTTTTGAGGATAAGTCGGAAAAACAGATATATGTATTAAAATTATTGACTAAAACAGAATTATTGACTGAATTGCAATTTTAAGAAATTATATCTGTCTGATTATCAATATAGAATGATTTTTGGCACGAAATCGCCAGAAAGATTCTCCTAATGATGTTGTCAAGTTGATATTTGTTTTTTTTATTTATTTTTGCTTCAAGCATATTCCATGAATTTCTCTTGAATTTGCAAATTAGAAAGCAATTTTGTATGACATTATGAAGAATAATCTTTGGAAAGATACGAATCATTGGAACTGTTGATTTCGCAGTCTCAATTTTGTTCTCAGAAATTAATAACATTAACTGACGAAATTGAAACAAAGTGCTTAACTTTGGACGAAATATGATTATATAATCGTTATGTTGACAAAAATAAGAAACGCAAATCGTCTAAATGAACTGTTATTTTTGGGTGGACTATCTCTTTTTTGTTTTGCCCTAACAATATTGAGGCATGGTTACTCTGACACAAAAGCATTCTTGTTCTTAAATTGGAATTTGTTTTTAGCATTTATTCCTTGGTTATTAACCACTTGGTTGATAATACACCCCAAAATTCAACAAAACAAAATAATAGTTGGTTTAGTTATTTGTGTTTGGTTGCTGTTTTTTCCCAATGCCCCTTATATTCTTACGGATTTGTTTCATTTAAGACTTAAATTATCAATGCCTATTTGGTTTGATTTAGTCTTAATACTCTCGTTTGCGTGGACAGGCATACTTTTTGGATTCTTCAGTTTATGGGATATTGAACGCATTCTTTCAAAGTATCTGAAACAGAAATATATTACTATGGTTTCAGTTTCGCTATTGTTTTTGAGCAGTTTTGGTGTTTATTTAGGGCGATACCTTCGTTGGAACAGTTGGGATATTATACAAAATCCATTTGGATTGGCATTCGACATTAGCGATAGATTTCTTAACCCATTTGCTCATTCAAGAACTTGGGGGATGACAATCTTTATGGGATTATTATTATGTATTCTCTATTTCTCGTTTAAATTTATAAAGAAGCGAGAATGAGGTGTTTGATGAAAACACATTACTATAATGAGTAACGAAAATAGAACTATTGAACCAAATTCCAATGTCCTCACAATTCATTGCTAAAAAGTATCCATGAGCCCGAAACGATTCTCGGCTTGCGGCAGTTTATATCGGAAGGCGAAACGGTGGTTTTTGTCGGCTCCTCGGGTGTTGGCAAAAGTTCGCTGGTGTTATCCTCCGAGTTATATTTCACTCACCCTGAAGGGGTGATCATTAGGTCACTCCTTTTAGGGAGAGTGTTTTCTGAGATGCACGGCTTTTTCATTTAAGCTTTGATTTAGGCGTACAATGCCCCTACCCATACCTGTGCAATATGGGCGCTAACTCTATTGTTGGTAATCAATAATTTACAACTATATCAAATCTGAATTATTCTCATTTTTGATCTAGAAAATGCAACATATTAGTGAAACTCGCTGATAGCTCTCTCATTATTTGAGCCGTCCCCTTTCTCTTATCTGATATTTTTTTCCTTCTGTTCTTCCAAACGGCAATCAGTGCCAACACCATCCTTTGAATTGTGTCCAGGTTCCTTGCCGCCCGTTCAGCTTTACGCTTTATACTGTCCTGGCGGAGATTGCGGTCAAGATCCCAGTGCATGCTTTCAATAGCCCAATGCTGTTTGGTTATCCGACTAAGCCGTTCCGCACTGCTATCCAGACTTGAAATGTACAGCCGCTGTTCAGATGAACTCTTGCCATCAGACTTTTTCTGTGTAGATGTGAGTATTTCTATAACTGTCAAATTGCCATTCCATTTTTCCCTGTCAACAATAAGCTCTTCTCCACGGTATATACGGCATATCCTTGACTCAATCCTGCCGTGTTCCAAGTATGGACCTTCCTTATAGACATCAGTGGGAGTGGCGGTTTTTATGGAATCTTCAAGCCCATAGCGCAAAGATCTTTGATTCGCCTTGAGTTCGATCACGAAGTCTGCTCCTTTATCTCTAATCTTGTCTATTATTACCTTTTGAAATGACATGGCATCTGCCGTGACTACACATCCTGACACATCTACTTTGTCCAATAGTCGGGGAACGGATTTGATTTCGTTACTTTTCTCCTTGCAAATATCAGTAGCCAAAGTAAAGCCCGAACGGAGTGAATATGCGGATACGATATCAGGGTTACGTCCGTTATCGTACAAGGTACCTCGCATAGCCTTTCCATCAATACAAATGATGTCAGTTTCCCAAACGGATATTTCCTTGCGGAAAACCTCTGCAAAAGCAGACATTCGATCAGCCATCTTTTCATCGTCTATGTTTTGAAACACACGGCAAAGTGTGGCTTCTGAGGGTAACCCGGACGGGAATAGCCCTTTTGCTTGCAGACGTTTTAAGTGACGTTTGCCAAATTGAAGTATTTCAGCTCTGGTAATACACTTACTGAGCCTGCCCAAGATTGCAAGCATGAGGATATCTTCAAGTTTGTGTTTGAAGTTTCCCCTGCTTGTTCTGCGGTATTCGGGAACTGATGACACAAATTTTCTCAAATGAGTCATAATGCTGCCACGAAGACAGTCAAGGTGTTTCTTCTTTAGGTTAATTATGCGTAAATAGTTGTATATCAGGAAAATAAGTCGTATTTTTGCTATCGCAAAAACAAAGGCGGAAGACAAATTAGCATTGAATTCCGCCTGCAAAAAAATATTAAAAAATGAACGATAAGAAGAAACACCTAAGGCGGTGCTTCGGCATCGCTGTGCACGAATATAAGGATTTTTATTACAACAACAAGTAATGAACAATATTTCTTAAATGAAAAAGCCGTGTGAGATGCACAAATATCGAATATTTTTTTGATTATCAGAAGATATATATATAAATTCGCAACGTAATGATTAAATTGTAAGATGATAGAAGACAACCACACCCATCACGACAGAGAAGCCAAAAAAACAATATTAAGCAATATTGAAACTTATGGTTGCCACTTGGCGCTGATTGAGCCGGACAATTATCTACCCGGATTTGTTTACACAATTGGGCTTCATAAGAAGTTCAACCACCCAGAAATAATTTGCTTTGGATTGCACAATGAAATTATGGGAGCCATTTTAAATCATGCTCGGGATTTGATAAAACAAGGTGCTTCATTTGAGCCGGGCAAACCATATAGTGGATTTCTAAAAGGCTATGATATTCAATTTCTGGAAGTAGAGAAAGAGTTTTACGCCGATTATGTGGGGTATGCCGGTTGGTATTATGACAATAGTTTCGATTTCCCACTATTGCAAATTGTATGGCCGGACAAACAACATAATTTTCCTTGGGATAAAGCCTTCAACCCCGATTGGAAATTCCGCCAACCATTATTAGACAGAAACACGGATTTTAAATTTTATGAAGAAAGAAATCTGGGTGTATATACTACCAAACAAGCCTTTGAAGGAGAACCAATACTCTTTGTATATCATAATGAAGATGGCGACTGGCAGTTTCATACAACTTCCGAACCCAATACAGATGATGCACAACTCGTTTGTCTGGAAGAAATAATAAAGCTCGATCCCTCAATCAATGAAGTTTATCATTTGCAATACGGTTGCCGCGCATGGAGGGAGAGTTCTAATGCCGAGTGGGAATATGAAGAAGAATAAGATTACAACCTATCTACTTAATATACGGCAATTTATCCTCAAAAGTAAATAATTATCCGGGCCGTTTTGCCTTTGCCGCAAACGTCGACTTGCCTTTGCGGCAAACGCAACATCGTCTTTGCGGCAAACGTAAGCTTGTCTTTGCGGCAAAGGCAAATCGATGTTCTGTAACCCACCCTACAACCCCCTCTCGGGCACTTTGGTCGACTCGAATGTGCTAATTCAATGTGTGAATAAGTTACTCTTGTTTTGTTTTACGGCAATAACTTGTTACGTCACCCCCTTGTAAACGGATAGGTTCATATCGCCACCGGAGTTTACTCCCCCGCAAACGTCTTATATATATAAGGTGTTTGTGGTTTTTTTTTGTACAATGCACAATATGGTCAGATTTTACATGTAAAATCCGGCCAACTTATACGGTCGAAACGATCGATTCAACCGTATGCAACAGCCGATTTAGCCGCATGAGTTGGTCGACTTAACCGTATGTGTTGACTGACTTAGCCGTATGCGATTGACAATACATACATAGCTAAAAATTATTGACTAATAACTCTAATCCGTATAATTGATTGATAAGCGTGTCAATAATATTCCGATCGGTACAATAAGTACATAAGTAATATCCTTCTCCACCATACCAAGGAGCTATTTGAATGCTGATCTGATTGTTCTCGAACCAGGTAGCATATTTATCCGAACACGGCATTACCTTTTTATATTGAGCAGAAAGATATTTGCATAATTTAGTTTTGTCGGCAACATGATGATGTGAAAAGTCTGCAATTTCTCTCCTGTAGAGCAGGTCTTTATAAGCACATTCCTCTATCAATACATCGATGGAGGAATACAGTGGTACAATTGTGCTATTGGTTTCGCAACCATAGGTGCAGATTTCCCCTTGACTATTTACATAAAACGTAAACTGAGCTGTGGCATATCCTTCATTAATTTCGAGCAGACGCTCGTTGTTTGCTCGTGTTAGTTGCAATGGCTTGTTGCCGGCAATCTGTCCTTTTGAGATTAGGAAGAAAGAAAAATTGTGTTTACGATGACAGCTAAACTCATAACCGGAATATTGCAATTGCAGATCGAGAAAAACGTCGGGGATGTCTATCTGCTGATTCAGAAAATATTCAATCGTGGTTTCTTCGGAATCGAACCACTTACCGTATCGCTTTTGCTTACGAAGATAATTCTCGCCGCGCTCTGTTAGTTGGGGTAGTTTCATGTGTTTCATAAATAAAATTCAATCAGTTTCCAGGTATAATTTTATCAAGTTCAAAGCCAATGATTTACAGATGATACAGGCTAAAACAACCATAATCTGTGCGTACCCCCAACATATCGCCAACAAATTGAACATGAGCCGTTTTTACACAATGCTCCAATGCAAAGCTGTATAGAAACTTTCTTTCCTTGAAATTGTAGACGTAAGCCCGGTGTCGTTGTGTCTGAACCAATATAGACTGATCAGCATTGAAACAAAAACAATCTACCTGTGTGCTATATTCGGGGATCGCCAGCTCCGGATAATCAAGCTTTGCTCCGGTAGCAACATCAAAGAAGTGGGTAGACCAACTACCATAACGCTCGCAAACCATCAATACCCGATCATCTTCCACAAATTGCATTTGCTTGATATCGCGAATATCATTGGTTATTATTTGTCGGCAATCACCTGTCAGCGGATCAAGGAGTTCGATTTCGCCCGGTTTATTATGAAATGCAAGTATATCTCCCTGCTGAGAGAGGGCGGCATAAAATGGGATACTTCCTTTTATAGTATGAACATCAAACCGGTTTTCCCACAGTATATTCCCTTGATGATCTTCAACCCGCAGAATGGGGTGACTGCCATAAGCGATGTACTTCTCACTGAGCGAGAGGAAACTTGCAGGTTTCTTTTGTTCTGTTGTTTTAGGAATGAATGCTTTCTCATGCAGATTGTAGGTGTAAATATGGTGGTCGAGATTCATCCACAGTGCATTGTTTGCAGCATTGTAGGCGGTTTCCCAAGGTAGCACTTTGGGCAGCCGGATGGTTTCCAGAAGTTCTCCTCGCTCATTGATGCGTACCATAAAGTCTGCCTGATCCTCGGCTGTATTATACCACCCGTGTTTGTAAACGTATATGCCTTCGGGCGTTTTGGCAAAGGACAGGCAACCGGAATACCCGGTGCTGGTAAAATAGTGCAAGTAAGGTGTGCCGGCTGTTACTTCCTCATTCAGTAAGACAAAGCCTTTCTTCAGCAACTCCCATCCTTTCTTTTCGAACTGTTTGGCGGCTTCTTCAGGGTTGTCGAATTCCTTTTCGCGAAGGGTAGATTTTCCTTTGCTATTGATGGTGTTTGTCGATAACTTATTGTCCGACAGGCTTACTTCGCATCTCTTTTCTGATGCGTAATCGGTGTATTTATAGTGTTTCATTTTTTGCGAATTTAGCTTTACAAATAATTACTTCTTATACTTCAACTGACCCACCCCACAATCCTCTTTATCCATATCCGGTCTCACCCCACAATAAATAGGCTGATACAAGGAGCCTTGTGGATAGGCATACAGATAACGTACTTCTATGATTTGTCCTACTTCGGGAATATCATATTAACCGGGATGGTTACCGAGCCAACCAAATCAGAAATTCAACTCCTCATTCCACATTTTAATTTGTTGTACTTCTTTATAGGGATTTTCTTCATCATCTAGCATTTTTAAGAAATAGATAATTGGGCCAATCCCCATTTTAAATGATCCTTTTCTTGGTGGCGAAGGACCATCTCCTAAAAGCCTGCCGACAATTCCCGGATCACCATGCCCGGGATCAGTATAAAACCAAGGGCCAGAGTCTTTAGAAAAGTTGCAACCTATTCCTAATTCTATATGATCAAACTTGATTTTATTTTTATAGTAGCATTTGGGGGTCGTTTGTAAATTTTCAATATAATGATGGCGCATAGGTACAATTTCAGGAAATTCTTTTCCTGTCTTCATCTTTTTATCTCCTAAAGCCTTAGCAATCAGCCTTGTTGACTTGATAAGCCAATCTTCATCATCAATAATTTCGTGAAAACGAAAACTCGAAGTAAAAAAGATCTCTATCTTTACTATTTTAGAAGAATCACGAAGAGCTCTTTTTGCAGTAAAACCTATATCATCCCAGATGTAAATCCTTTCTTTTTCAACTCTGGAATATTTGCCGATAACCTTTACAAGGTCTTCGATGCTACAATCGGTTAGGTAGAACTTTTTGCCATTGCAAATCATATAGTCATCGCCTATGGAAGAAATAATAAGTTCGGGATATGTTATTTCTTTTGTTTGTTTTCCATAACGTGGGTTGTTATCAAATCCATAATCTACTATGATGTTGTCTTTGGCTACAATCCAGATTTTTTGTTCGGGCTCAAATATGTTAGTACCTTTCCATGCGAAAACGTGAAAACCGTCTTTTGTATGCAATTTAGCATAGTCTGTACCCAGCGCATATATTGCCTTGCAGGTGTCTGCTCCTATCAAGTATGGTTCTCCTAATTTTGTGGGATAGAAATCGTACACTTCGGTAGAGAAACACGAAGTTAAAAAAAGAAGCAGTATGAGTGACAGCAAGTGCAGTGTTGGTTTTATTTTAATTGTCGCCATTTAATATTTAAGTATTTGCAACAAAGATATTTCTTTTTTCAAAACTAAAAACATAATTTTGACCCCAAATGATTTAAAAACTGATATTGCGCGACGTTACTTTATGGAAAAACAACTTAAAATTATTATCGACAAGGCTGATAAAGCGAGTATTGTTCCTTTTCTTCAAAAGCTGACTCCCGAAGAAAAACAAACCCTCTACCCGGTAATAAAGAAAATGGAAGCGGCTTACTTTCGCAAAGAATTCTATTCCGACAACTCGAATCAGAACGCCGACAGATACGAAATATACAGAAAGTGTCTTTTCTTTTTCCTCAAAAAGAGCGACCTTGCTCCCAATATGTATTGGAAACTTCCATCAAGCGAAATCATTCAGCAGATGCTTGAGTGGTATCGCCCCGATTGGTTTTCGGACTATGTAAACACTTGTTTGCAGAATGAAAATTGCTATATGCCTTATTCTTACATAGCGGAATGGACAGACCGGAAATTAATCGACCCATCGCCCGAAATCATCGTGCAGACTTTACCAGACTATTCGCAGGCAGACAAATACTCTTTTGTGTTGGACGAACATGTGTGGTATATTTTTCAATATCCTTCTCCCATTCATTGGGCCGATAGAGATCGGAACTTCTGGATCAATACACTTTGCAATGCTGCCAATTCGGGTAGAATAGATCGTATTCGTTTGCTGCAAGAAAGCCTGCTAATGTCGGTTCGCAACCTCGACAAAATACAAACCGGATGGGGCATCAACCTGTTTCTGGCGCTAAAGCCAACTACCGAAGAGCTCATTACCATTCAGCAGGAGCTGCTGACGGCTCTTACCTCGCCACATTCTAAGGCGGTGAATACTGTACTTACGCTGCTTAAAAAGCTGAGTCCGGAAAAAGAATTTGATCGCGAAGCGTTTATCTTCACAACCTCTGCGTTGCTTTCGTCGGAAGTAAAATCAATCATCACCTCCACCTTGAGCATACTCGAAAAGTTGGGGAAAAAGTATTCAGAAAATCGCAAAAGCATCGTGCAAACAGTGGTCAACGCATTTATGTGTAAAGACGAAACGATTCAGACCAAAGCTGCCAAACTGTTTTTGGAATATGCCTGCAAGGAAGAGCCGGCGCAGAATGGCGCCTTGTTAGAACCATACATTTCCTTTATGTTTGTTTCGGCAAAAACTCTTCTAAAAGACTATATAACTACCAATCAGTTGCCTGCCGACACCATCCCCCACGAAGAAGCCGCGACAGAACCGGAGCTTTTATCCAAGGAAAACCGTATACCTGTGGTTGCCACTCCCGAGGAGCTTCCTTTTTTTATCGGAGATGTTTTTGCCAACCTTCGCCCCTGGCAATATTATGCGCTGGCCGATGCCTTCATCCGGCTTACTGCTCAACTGGACGGGAATACCTGCAATCAATTGGAGCCCGCTTACCAAAAAGCATATAAAACACTGAACAGAGGCGGAAGTAGCTTCTTTGAATATCTGCTGATTGTTTTCTTTATGAGCTATGTCGATTACTTGATTGAGTTGTATCCCGACCGGACAAGTGGTTTACAGAAATTACGCGATAAATTCAAACACATCACTTCCCGGTTGGAAACATGGCAGTCGGCCGGTTTATATCTGCTTGAGCCTTTCCGGCAAATCCTAACGTTGGCAATGAACCGGATAAAAGCAGGAAGAGCTGTCACATTATTGTCTACCCCCACTCATTACCCCTGTTGGATACATCCGGTTGCGTTGGTAGACAGGGTTCGGGATCATCTTCAAAACGGAGTCGAACCGGACAATGTGGATTTGCAACTGGCCATTCAGCGTTGTGCAATGGGTGATACATCCGAAGCTCTCTTGCGAGCCTCCGAACTGCCGGAAAGTGAATATAAATACCTGCTGCTCTTCTTGTTTAGTGGCGAGTTGAAATACAAAGAAAAGGCGCACAACCTTCATTGGTGGCTCACGGCGGCTCTATCTCTGAAAGACAAATCGTTGTATCGCGAATTTCTCGACGAAAGCAGTTCTCTTATTCCTCCTGCCTATTTTTCGGGCTCTTTCGATTGGGTAATCGGAAACAGAAATATGCTAAATCTCTACATTCCCGGGCATGGTTTATCCAATAGCAATCGGAAACTGCTGATTGAATATCTCTTCAGCAAGAAGAAACGATACTTTATGACGGGGGATTTGTGCCACCTGATGCATTCTTTTCCCAATTGCTCAGACTATGTGTTGCGCCACATATTTTACGATGAAGCCTCTTACAACTACGAGCCCAAACACCCCATCGAAGTACTCACCGCCTTGTTGGAGTTGAAGCAGCCTTTAGGAGAGTTCAGCTATCTCACATTGTCGTCTTTCATGCTGATTGCCCACAAAGAGATTCGTTTGCTGACTTCCGAAATATGGTTGGCCTATATCAACGCCGGCTTATTCGATGCCACCAAAGCCGGAACGATTATCGGCAGACTGATAAACGGAAATTGGAGCTCCCCGAAACGTTTTACCGATCAGCTTATAGCAATGATAAACATTTCGCCAACCATCAACAAAGCGTTGGGGCAGGTAGTTGATGCGGTAATCGCGCAGATAGATACTCCTACCGTGAATATGAAGAAGCTGAGGGAGATTCATCGGGAGTTGGTGGCGGAGTGATTTTAAGAATATTGCCAGAAACCAGCGATTATTTTTCCTGTTACATTATGTTTATACAGATACAAAGCACCATACATAAATACATATTCCATATCTTGCCTATACCCCTCTTCATCTATTTGTAAAAAAAAGGAATAACCATTTCTTTCCAGTTCCTCATAATAATAATCTTTATATTGAATGAAACGTGGTTCGCCCCCTACTTTTATAAACTGAAAATCATTATCCTGTATCTCTTTATAATCGCTAATTGAATTTACAGGCAAGTTTGTAATAGCTTTATGTATATTGCTTCCCATTTCGGAATATTTATGTTCTATAACTTTCACAGCTATTGAAGGATAAATATTGTTTTCTATGAGGGTTTCAAAATTATTGTGAATCAAAATGGTAAGCATAATATTCTCTTTTTCGGGATGAACTAATGTTGCATAAAACATATATTCATCGGGTATCTGTTCTCCAATTGATTGTGGAGGATTACCGCCTATTCGTCCTTTTATACCGCTATCATGCGAGATGCATTTTGCAAACAATTCTTTCATTCTACCAGTTATTTTTGCCAAAGATACTTATTCAAAACAACTTATAATGGATTGTTTTCCAAATATTCCAATTGTACTCTCTTTGGGAATTTTTTTAGTACTTCTTTTATTGAGTGACGAATCACATTTATATGTTCAATGTTCCTGTCATTGGTAATTATTCCGCTTGTATATTATTTGTTCTATCGCTTGCGAGAGAGATTGAGAAGTAAGAAAGCCACAAGTTAATGCGAATTCTCACCTGATATTTACTAATTTTGTTGCCAATTCCCAGAGTACAAATAAAACATATTACACAGAATATGCAAGGAAGAATGAAAAAACATCAAATATCTTTTCCTGAGATAGAAGAGATTTTGAAAGAGCAAAAAGTAGGGAGGCTGGCTACTCAGAATTCCGACGGATACCCGTATGTAACACCGGTTCATTTCGTTTATGAAAACAATTGCATCTACATTCATGGTTTATCAAAGGGCCAAAAGATTGGTAACATAAACGATAATCCAAAGGTTTGTTTTGAAACAGAAGAGATGTTAGGGTTGATATTGGACGAGAAACCTTGCGATGTGAATACCGCCTACAAAAGCGTAATCATAGTAGGAAATGCCAGATTGGTAGAAGGTGAGAAGAAAGTTAATGCCTTGAAAGCTGTTGTAAATAAGTATACTCCCCATCTGGCAGGGATGCCGTTTCCCGACAATATGTTGAAAGCGACAGGCGTTATCGAAATAGAGATTGTGGAGGCAACGGGAAAGAGGTATGAGTAACAATCGTGTATAATAAAGTAAAGATCTTAATATGAAAGTAGAGCACATAGCTGTTTGGGTAGACGACATTGAACTCATGAAGGAATTTTACCTTAAATACTTCGATGTTTGTTGCAACAATAAATATGTTAACCCAACAAAGAATTACACTTCTTACTTCCTGACTTTCAATGAAGGGGGGGCTCGCATAGAGTTGATGAATCGCCCGGATATTGAAGAGAACGACCATCTGCGTTATATGCTCAAAGGCTTGGCGCACATCTGTATTTCGATTGGTGGAAAAGATGCAGTCAATGACTTAACCGAACGATTCCGAAAAGATGGTTACACCATCGCAAGCGAACCACGCACATCCGGCGATGGATATTACGAAAGTGCGGTTCTCGATCCTGAAGGCAATTATATAGAGTTGTTAGCGGAAAGATAGTGAAAAGTAATTTATTGAAGAAGACCATGAAAAAACTAATCTGCCCCTACACCTGGTTTTGCGGAGAAGAATTCGAAGCGCAAGACATGAGCGAGTATGACTATAAATTCTTGCAATCGGCAATAACAAAAGGAATGACGTTCATGTTTATTCACTGTCCGAAGTGCTCCACACAATTCAGATTCAATCCTGTGGAGTGGAAGGCTGAAGCTGCATTTTCAGACCCGAACAAGAAAGCTGCAAAAGAGCTAAAACCCACCACAGAGTTGCTTGCAACCCTCGAAAAACAAAACATCAAGATACCACCATCGTACTTGGATTATTTAACAAGCAAGACGTTCAAACCCAACGTTTCAATAGTTCGCGGACAAAGCAAATTCCACCTCTACAACCTCAATGAACTGTGCGAAACAGTAAGTATTGACGGCAATTCTTGTTTAAGGATTACCTCTCTGAAAGCCTACGCCAAATCGCTGGAGGAGGTGTTCGGAGAAGAAAATACAGAAACCTTCTCTCTTGCACAACTATCCAATTGCCTGACAATCGGGTGCGAGAATGAAGCCGTTTTGTTCATAGACTATCGGGATAATAATTCACTCTGGATTTTTCACCCCGATGGCGGAGACATCGAGCCTACGAAAATGACAGTAGAGAAAATCGTGAAAAGAAAATGAAGAAAACAACAAAAGCCCAATTAAAGCAGAAGTTAGCTACATTGGGTTATACATATCTTGAAACTACAAGGAGCAAAAGCGACATAATCTTCTGCAAAGAGCAAGATAACGGGTTGATACTCTCTCTTGCAATAGAACAATCGCGTTTATATACCCATACGTTTACATACTCTTTCTACATTGCAATGTCGTACACATGGGCTTTGTATGTTCCCGGTTTCTTACCATCGGAGGTCTACCAAAGGATGGGAAATTTATGGTGGAAGATTGAAACAAATGAAGAACTTGAAACCTTTTTTGATGCAATACAAACAGCCGAAAAGAAGTTTGTAGCCGAGAACAGAAACTTGTTATCAATCCTTCAAGATTCAGGTAAGTACAAGGAATACCGAACCTATTTACATGTATTATACGCCATACTGAAAGCCTTCAGAGAGCAAGCCCTTTCAAACGAAAATCTCTTAGAGTCATTGGAGGAGATAACCCGAAAGATAGTGAAAGAGAAAAAGGATATCCGCAACAACAAAGGTGGAATAAGCCTACTGAGCATAGATGCTTATAATTGCTTGCATTTATCTACAGAGAAAAATCTGAAGTTGATAGAGGACATGGCGGACCAAAAATGATAAAAAAGATTAAGAATATATGGCAAAAAAACAATTAACCCCGGAAGAAATCTCTCAAATAGCCACCGACTTGCAAAACTCACAGAGTACAAAACGGAAAAGCGCTGCCAAGAAAGTAGGAAAGAATCAGCTCACTGCATTAGGTGATTCCCTTTATGAAGCCTACATAAAAGAAAGAGGAGATAAACGCACGTGGGAAACCCAAACCGAAATGATTTTAGCCTTAGGCAGAATTGGTTACACGAAAGCACTGCCCGACCTCGAACTGATTATCGACCGAAACGAGCCGCACGATATGATAACCATTGCTGCAGCCAGATCGTATGTACGACTAAAGCGTAGCGACTTAACCGATGCGAAACCTGTAATTGATTTACTAAAAAACGGCAAGCTTTCCGTCTTAAACGGTGCAACAGATATTTTAGCTTTCGACGAGATGAAGCCTTTGGAAGAGGATATAAAAACAATAATCTCATTATTGAATAGCAAAGATGAAAAGGAAATAGCTATTCCCGGACTTGGAGATCCTCGCGAATCCTTGCTCACGGCAATGAGCAAATGGAAAGACCCCGGCAGCCAAGCTTACTTGAAGCGTTTTGCCGAATCAACTAATCGCGGTCTGAAAGAGTGTGCTGAATTGGCGTTGAGTGGGAAGAAATCGAGGTATGAGTGAGAGATTACTTTATAATAAAACAAATAATTATGACAGACACAAAGCTATTTATAGAAAAGTTATGTGAAGAATTTCCGGATATGTCTAATGACATTTTAGACGAAGATATTTTAGATATATTTTCTCTTCAAATTGGTGTATTTAGATCATACACTCAAGAAGCAATAGACGGTGGGGATTTTGAAAAAGTTGATCGTTATTTTAATTTCCTGGATCCATATTTGAAAAATATTTATCAAAAACCATCTTCGACTATTAGTGCTTCAAAAATAGAAAATAGTATCGTGTTATCATATATAGGTAAACTTGATTTTAAAAATTATCCTAAATCAAAGTGTGTTAGCAAAATTCAAAAAGGACTTCAAGACTACTATGACGACTCAATAAGTCAAGACGATAAACTAATAAAATAACAAATAAAAAAATATGATTTATGGCAGTATTAGATGATAAAATACAAGAAGAGATATTCAGATTAGAAAATCTTGCTTACGAAAGATTTCAAGAAAATAAAATAGATGAGTATTTCAAACTATCAGAAGAAGCTTGGAGTTTATATCCTGAACCAAAAAATAACTGGAATGAGGCATATAACTCAGCAATGTATATAGTTAATGTTTGTTTCAGTATCAAAGATTATGACAGAGCTAAAAAATGGCTCAATGAAATGATAAATGTCAATAATAATCTTCATCAATCAGATGAAGAACTGGCTCATTATATTGGCAAATATCACTTTGATACAGGGAATTACGAAGAAGCATTGATGAGATTCAAAGAAGTGGTTCAAGAAGCCGGATTCCGGTATTTTGAAGACGAAGATCCCAAGTATTTAGATTTCTACAGAAACCCTGAAAAATACATGCAATAATGTTAGAGCTTAATGACGAATTATATTCAGCGATAATGTCCGACCTTGAAAAAGGCGACGATGCTGCGGAAAACTCTCGAAACTCTACTGCCTTAAAGTACTATCTTTCAGGTTTGGAAAAAGTTCCTGATCCAAAAACGGATTGGGAAATAAGTTTGCATATTTACACAGCCATGGGCGACCTATTTATTAATATGGAACAATACGAAAATGCAGTATTTCATTATCAGTCGGCACTGAATTGTCCGGATGGACTTTCTAATGGATATATTTGGTTGGGATTGGGACAAGCATATTATGAATTAGGAGATATGGAGAAAGCAAAAGATGCTTTAAAGAGTGCTTATATGCTTGAAGGAGACGAGATTTTTCAGGGTTATGACTTGAAATATTATAACTTAATTAAAGAAATCATTTAGGAGATATATAATATCCATAGTTCAAACATCCCGAAAAGTAAATTATTATTCAGCCCGTTTTGCCTTTGCCGCAAACGTCGACTTGCCTTTGCGGCAAACGCAACATCATCTTTGCAGCAAACGTAAGCTTGTCTTTGCGGCAAAGGCAAATCGATGTTCTGTAACCCCCTCTACAACCCTTTCTCGGGCACTTCGCTTGCCCCAAACTTGCAAATTCGATGTGTGAATAAATTATTTTCCAATCTTTGTTTATTCGCCTAAAACAAGCATTATTATGAGCTTTAAGTATTGCAACTGGTCAGATTTTACATGTAAAATCCGGCCAACTTATACGGTCGAAACGATCGATTTAACCGTATGCAACAGCCGATTTAGCCGCATGAGTTGGTCGACTTAGCCGTATGTGTTGACTGACTTAGCCGTATGCGATCTGTCTTTAGGTGTTTCACCGAATGTACCTTTTTCTATTGACATGTCTGTTGATGTCAAGATCATTTATTCGCATCCACATACCCAACAACCCCCAACTTTATTTCAGATGCAATAGTCGACATACTTATTGTTGGAATAAACTCATCGATCCCTAATGCTAAAAAATCGAAATACCCATTCTGGTTGTGAGGTTTCCAAACTCCAACTATTTTTTTGCCCACTAAAGATGTGCTCCAGTATGGGATTTTAAATAAAGCAGAATTAATTGCAGGTAATATTGCAATTTCAAATTCATCAGTATCATCATTAACAGTCAATGCTACATACACATCATCTAATTGAAAGGTGATGTTTGAATATCCATTAGTCTGAATGTCAAAACTCTTACAAAATACGTTTTTTATTGTCTTCCCTATAAATTCTTCCATCTTTACTTTTTCTCCTCTATCCTAATTGTTTTTGCAAATACCTCCAAGCAACCCTCTTCTATTGCAAAGATTGCCCGAAAAACCAACATATCTTCTTCAAAAGAATTCTGCTCAAATCCTATTTCATAGGTTATTAAGTCGCGATACATATCCGAGTTTATTTGTCGAATTGTATATTCTTGTACTTCTTCAAAATAAAGATGAAATTCACAGTTTTCTCCAAGTAAAACAATAAGAAGGTTCGTATTCTCTGTATCAAAGTCTTGAGTAAACTCAATTTTCTTAACCCAACTATCGTGCAAACTTTCGACACCGAAACCGTGCCTTTGGGGATCTGAAACAAATTCAAATAATTCATCAGAAAGGTGGTGTTTGATTGTTTCTAAATATGTAATGTATGATTCAAAATCTCCACCTTCATAGGCTTTATTGTATTTCATTGTTATTGTTTTCATGAATTATCCTTTATTTTAATTAGGGTTGGTAAAGATACATAGACAACCAGACTTAACACATTAAATATGATTTTTTTTGGACTATTTCTTCTAAACTGAGGTGTATTGTGTTATATTTGTCCAAATTATGTAAATATACACATAAACCAACAAAATGAATACAAAACGTACATTTATTTATTCTGATGATAAGTCTGAAAAGTTCTGGACTATCGACATCGCCGAAACCAGCTATACTGTAACCTTTGGCAAAACAGGTACTAACGGACAAACGCAAACCAAAGAGTTTGCCGATGAACCCACCTGTACAAAAGCTGTAAATAAACTAATTGCCGAAAAAACAAAAAAAGGATATGTTGAAACAAGTGGAGAGGGAGATATAATACCAGCAACTCAACCTGCTCAACCCAAAGAAGCCCCCAAGCCCAAAGCTAAGAAAGAAAAGAAGGTTGAACCGGACGCTACCGCACCATCTTCGCAAACCTCCGAACGACAGAGTACCACTCTTTATTTCCGTTTGGGCAGTTCCGACAAAGTTTATCAAGCCGAATTGATTCCTGCTACCGATGGTTCCGGTTACCTTGTCAATGCCGCGTGGGGACGTCGTGGATCGACTCTGCAAACAGGCTGTAAAACGCCTAATCCCTTGCCATTGGATAAAGCACAAGCCATCTATAACAAACTTATCTCCGAAAAAACAGCCAAAGGTTACTCACCCGGCGATGACGGAGCCTTGTTTGTAGATACCGATAACGCTAACCGGGTATCCGGACTATTACCACAACTCCTGAATGTAATTGACGAAGAGTTGCTCGAACAGTTAATAGCCGATCCGTTATATTGCGCCCAACCCAAACATGATGGCGAACGACGCATGATCAAAGAATCGCAGACTGGCGTTAACCGGAAAGGGCTTACCGTGGCCTTGCCCGAGCATCTGGTAGAAACCTTTTCTAAACACATTCATGGCATAGCCGATTTGGATGGAGAAATGGAAGGCGACCTCTATACCACTTTCGATATACTTTCGTTAAATGGGGTGAGCCTTCGCGAACAACCCTACTCAGATAGATTAGATACCTTATATAAGCACGTAACACCCACCGACACTTTCGCCCTGATCGAAACAGCTTTCACAGCCGAAGAGAAGCGCAACCTTTACGAGCGTTTGAAAGCCGAAAACCAAGAGGGAATTGTATTCAAACGTCTTGATGCCCCTTATACACACGGACGCCCCAATAGTGGTGGTCCACAACTGAAGTATAAGTTTTGTGCCTCGGCCACCGTTTATGTAATTGCTCAAAACGAAGGCAAACGCAGCGTACAAATGGGAATCAATGAAGAAGACGGAGCGTGCCGCTCGGTTGGTTCGGTAACCATTCCAGTAAATTATAACATTCCCGAAGTAGGGCAAATCATTGAAGTACGTTATTTGTATGCTTATCCGCAAGGCTCGCTGTATCAACCTATTTATTGTGGGGTACGTCCGGATATGGATAAAGAGGATTGCAGTGTAAGTCAGTTGAAGTATAAAAAGAGCTTATAAACAAGCAAAGATGAAGTTGTGATGATTGATTTATTGCTGACTCTACAACCACATGGCTGGAGCTCTTGCCTTATAGGCAAGAATAAACGATATGAATTTCTGGTAACCCATGTGTTTAGTAATCCCTATTCTGATTTAATCCAAGTTTTATCTGAATTGATAAACGGGCAACAAAGTGCAACGCTTCTTTGGTACGACGAACCTGGCGGACACCGGATTGAATTTATGGTACGACAAGAAAATGTACTGGTTTCAATCGATGAGTTTCCTCAATTATGCTATGAAGAGCCTAAATCGTATCAGCTTGTGTTTGAATTCGAAATGGAACTGAAACAACTGATTGCACTTTTTTATTTTCAACTACAAAAAACAGAATTCCTCCTACGTTATAATTCCTTTTCTGAAAATAGAGCAGAATATTTTCCGTATCAGGAGTTCTGCACATTCAAAAGGATCGCGAAAACATTTTTAGAATTATGAGAACAGATACTGAAGAAATTGCCAACATTTATCTGCAAGCCAGAAAGGAAAAACTAACAGAGAGCAAGGCGTTTTTAAGAGTAAAGCCCTTTTTAGAAGATAGATACCAACAAGAAGGACTTTCTTCCCTCTCCAAAGAAGTGCTGGAAACAACCAACCTTTGTTGTGTAAAAGCAAAAGATGCAGAAATCTTTGGAAAAGGATTTTTCAAAATTATAGCAGGAGAAGGAGACACTTTAGGAGATGATGAAGCCCTGCTTTTCGAAAAGTTGGTAGAGCGATTTCCCAACTCAGCAAAGTTAGCCGAAATGCTTGCCGATGTGTATGGTGTTATTGTTAACGAAACAGGAGACGAAGTATACACGCAAAAACTGGATGACCTGTCGAAGAACAATCCGGCTTTAGAAAACGCAGCGCTACAACGTTTATATGCACTTGTTGATATGCATTATAACAAAGACTTCAACCTCAATAACTATATAAAAGCAATCGACAAAGCCAAGGAAATATATCAACAGCATCCCAAACTTGATTTTGCAGAATATTATGCCAGAGGGTTAAATAAGATAGTTCAAGAACAAGAGGAAGAAGATGATGCACTGAAAACAATAGAATTACTTAAAGAGTTATTGCATCGCTGGAACGATTCTTTCATTGCAGCACATTACTTAGATGCTTTATCAAAATTAACCTGGAAGCAAGACGAAAAAGGTTGCTTGGAAACCATACAGAAAATGGAAAGCTATTGGAACAATTGGCCTTACAAGAAAGGAACATTAGCCATGCATTTAGCTTATACATTGGCCAACTACTCGCTTTGTACCAAAGGAACAGAGAGAGATAAAGTATTGGATAAAATACATAAACTATCTGCCTACTGGGAACCGGCAGCAGAGCTAGCTTACGAACTCGCGGAAGGAACATATAGATATGCTCATAAACCGGCAAAAGCAAAGTAGAGACCGGTAGCTAATCGACCCGCTTTCTTTCCCTTTCCTTTCGTCTTTCAATCCTATTTAAGTGCGATTTTACTGGAGGAATAGCGTAGATGAATATAAGAATCCCCCACACCATTAGCATATAGCTCAATGAAAGCTTTTGGACTGCTACAATCAGCAAGAATAACAGTATCCCATGAAGAAACACTATGATTCCGAAGAGTAACAAAAGATCTGATCCGGCATGAATCCAAATACTGCTTCGGAGAGCTGTGCGTATGTTAACCCGGCACAGCAAAATCGTAAGAACGATTGCAATAACTATAAATACAAGCTTCATTCCTCCCACCCCTCATTTTGAGGATTGTACTTAGCAAATTCACCTGTATCGGTAAATTCGGATGTAGTCATTCCTATTTCAAAAATGGCATCTTCGTTCCAACCTGCTGTGAAAAACAGCCCTCTATTAGTGAGTAATGCCGAGGTTTCTTCTGCCGAATTATAAAAATGCTCGCCCAATTGGTCTTGCTGTTGATATACATAGTTGTACTTTAAGAGGCGATTTCTTAAATACTCTATTTGCTGTTGCGTAAAAGGCTCAATATTGTTTTCATCATCAAAGAAATCCTTACTACCCATTTGCAACTCTTTTGCTTTCGTTTCTATACGATAAATCGATACATTGTAACTCATATCACACTTCTTTTTTCTATTATTAATCTTTCAGTATCACAAGACAAGGTAAAACAAACCGACCAACGAAAGTCTGCATCAAAGATGGCTAAGATTGTATCTCCACCTTGGTCGGCAGGGTCATTGCATAAATAATCGAGAATAAACTTTATCCAATCGTTTTCCATATTCAATAGTCCAATGCCTATATATTGATTGACGGCTTGGTCGGCAACATTTATTCTGTACCACAATGGTCTATCGAAAGTGTCGAGATATATGCCTTCCAAGAATTGAACTATTGGCTTCAAACGTTCTCTGATAGCATAAGATTCGTGTGGTAATTGCTCTATTGATTTTACCGGAAAATAGATTTCTTCTGTGACTTTTCCAATCTGTTTCAAATCAATTCCACAATCCAGCTTCACAAAATTATTTTGGATGTAGCTGTCGTAAAATCCTAATGTGTTCATTCTCTAATTGTTTAATGGGGCAAAGATACTTATTTCAAGTAGAATCCTTAGCTTATTTCGCAATCGGTCAGACAAACAAAGTAAGCATATAGTTCTTTTTCATCTACCTTTTTATCCCATCCGTCGACCTGTGTTTTTTCTACTGTTATTCCTGACGCAGGAATCATTAAGTTAGATGTTTTCGATTTCCGGTAGGCATAGTGAATGGCCAAGATACTTGTTACATTGCCTTTCAGTTTAAATATTTGAGTATCGATGTCTGCATGGTTTTCATAGTAGAAATCTATTTTGCCTACATCGACCAGTAGTTTTTCATTTCCCCATTTGATAACAGTCCATTCTACGGCATCGCCCACCTGAAAAGGAGTTCCGCAACATTGCATTTGCCAAGCTTCAATGATTATAGTGTATTTTTTCATGGTCAAATTAAATCGAAAACTAAGTTTACTGAGATTTGCATAAAAACTCTACTATTTATGCAGATAGTATTTATCCCTGATACATTTTCTTGCATGGTAGTCAACGGTTTGATTGTGTAATTTCCAAATTCGGATATGGATTAGCTTCCGATGATTTTCTCCAAATACTTTGCTCCGCTAATTGCAATCTTCTTTCTAGTTCAAAATCTCCCATTTTGAGTTTCAATGTTTCAAGCGGAACAGACTTATCCGTATTGTCGAAAACTTCTCCATTTGTTTCTTTTGCAAGAAAGTACGCTATGATATATACGTTTTCTATTTTGTTAGATGTTACTTCAAGTATTGATGTGTCGTCCTTATTTATCCAACTAATGTCAAACCATAAATTTTTGATTTGTCGAGAACACATATAAAGTTCAGTCCATTCTCTACTTGAAACAGGGAAACTGTCTCCTTCACTATCGTAGTTGTGAAAATCGTCTCCAAAAAAATATGTCCCGAAAACACGAAAATCAGGTCTTTTAGAATTAACTTTTACTTTTAGTGAATAATTGTCGTTCATGTTTTATTATCAGTTCGTTCATTAATCTTTGTTTTTTAGAACAAGAGCAAAAATAGCTATAATTATCAATATATTTGCCTCTTCATTCAAATACTCCTTATATTTGCGGAGCTAAACAAATGAAACATTATGTTAGAAGAAGCTCTAAAGCACAAATACAATAAGGAAATTGTCGACATTTACAACAACTGGAATATTGATTTTGATAAACCCCTTGAGCAACAAATAGAAGAGTTGCACGAAGATATCATTCAGATTACCTTTGCCAAAGGTTATAGTTTGGATGTTGGCTGGTATCCGGCATATAATATCTGCGGACAATTCAAAGGTGTGGTGCTTCAACATAGCAATTGGGATAACCCGATCTATACAATGGAAACTAATAATCCAAAAGTAATGGAAGATTGGGTAATGGAAGCAACAGAATGTGTGTTGGATTCTTATTCCTCCTCAGGCAACCACAAAACAGCCGGTATCTGACTATAAGGCGAATCTTCCTCTTTTTCAGCTACTTCTTCATCCTCAAACTCTGCGGAAAGCATATTAACAAAACCACCTGCCACGGCTTTTTCTTCAATTAGGGCTAATAGTTTATCGTCTTGATTATTCTTTGTCATTCCCACGCCGCCGAAGTTATCATAATAATAGTCCGGTTGCATAAGCCAATAAACCATTCTTGCTGTGCGGATGTCGCAAGCAGGGTTTAATATGACTTGTTTGAGTGGCCAACATCCGTCATCATAGTTATATTCGGCAACCAAATAATGCAATTCTATTGGGTTGTAGATGGCAGCTATCTTTTCAGCTATTTCTGTCTGAAATTTCTCTAAGCCGATTTCGCGTTGATATACGTAAGCTTTATAAAAATCTTCCTCCTCATTGCCTTTCATACTTTTCTCAAAATCGGCTTGCTGCATATTGAAATAGTAATTGTCTCCGGCACAGGCTGCCCAGGTTACAATACTGTCTAATTCGGTTTGTCTACTATCACTTAAACTTGAATACATATTGGCTTCAATTATTTAGGGGATTAATATCTGGTCTTTATATCGCAAATTTATATCTTTGCTTTCGCAAATATAAAGAATAATCACATACAATGGCTAAAAAAAGAAAAACACTTCCGGCAGATTTTGAGCAAATAGTGACCAATGCCGGGTCGGCAGAACTACAAGCAATTTTCGACAAGTGTGACATCAATGCATACGGCGGATTTTGGAAAGGGAATGCTCTTACTTTTTGCGGTATTAACGAAGAATTTATTCAGTGGTTAGTCACTCAGGGGATAGACCTGAATGCAGGAGACACATGGGGTTATCGTCCTGTTTCTTATCAAGCAGAATACAGCAGTAACAATCTTAAGGTACTTTTAGAGCTGGGTGCAGATATCGAAAAAAGAGACAACTATAACTGCACGCCCCTTTGCAATGCAGTCTCGAAATGTCATATACAAGCAGTTACTGCTTTGTTGGAAAACGGTGCGGATGTCCATTCGTTAAACGGGAACGGAAGCGACCTTATGACGCCCCTCGAAAAAGGGCTTGCTCATTGCAGCAACATAGATATTTGCAAGATGGCCGAAATAGCAGATATGCTACTTGCCGCCGGAGCAAAGACTACACCTAAGATGAAAAATCTGGTAAAGAAAATCGGAGAAACATTTGAGTTTTACCGTGCGGACTTTAATAAAGACTATCTACCTACTACCGAACAGGCACTCGAACACTTATATCATTTGTTTGATGCCGAGCCCGTTGCTAAAAGAAATATACACAACGGAATCGACCCCATTCTTGTTAAATCCTCAACTTGGCAACAACAGTTTGCCGAACTTTGGGAGATGCTGATACCAGGCACAGGTCATGCAAAAACAGTTCAAGGCGAAGTGATACGAATTACCGGAAAAGTCTCACGAGAGATACTCGATAACGGTGCGCCCAATTGGAACAAAGGATATAAAAAACTGCCACAGGCATTGCCCATGTATTTTGCAATGGGAAATCAACTGCCCCCACAAGAGCACGAAGAAGCTAGATCCCTAAGCCTAAGTGTCTCGGCAAATAGTGAAGACGATACATTGAATCGCCTTTGCGAACTTGCTGTTTGGTGGGTGCTACTGAATCCTGAACCAATAGCTTTGCAGGGAGTGGATTATGAAAGATGATAAACTCCCGGTGTTATTCGTCGTGCCCCTGAGCAAAGGTAATGGAAGCAACAGAATTCATAGTAGAATAAACAATAAATACTCCCCCCTTGATTGCCAAACTACACCACAACCAACTATTCACCTTCGAGAAAACAACAGGAATGAGCGCCGTTTTCTCCGGAAACGAACTCGCTTTGCTGCAAGAATATACACAAAGCGGAGTTGTAACGCCTTTCATCGAACGCCTTTTCCACTTAGGGATTCTTGCCGGAAATATTATCCCCATACTGAGCAACAGCTTCGCCGCAGGCGAAATCCATTCACCTCAATCACTACATATTGATATCACAAACCGCTGCCCCCTCCATTGTTCCATCTGCTATAAAATACCTGATAAACCCAAAGACATAACCTACCTCCGTTGGGACGAACTGATAACAGAAGCTGCCAAGCTAAAAGTGTTTCAGATAGCCATCGGAGGAGGAGAACCACTAACCCACCCCGATATAGTAGCATTTGTGGGGCGTGTGGCGCAAACACCAATGTCTGTCACCATTACCAGCAGCGGATGGGGGCTCGACGAAAATCTTTTGAACCAACTCATTGGTGCCGGACTCAATCACCTGCAAATATCGCTCAACGGAAGCACCGAAGCAATAAACCGTCTTTCGCGCGACGGATACGCTCATGTCATCCGAGCCTTGCAACTGCTTTCGCACACCAACGGTCTGTCTTATGGCGTAAACTGGGTAGCCCGCAAAAGCAATCTGGCTGATTTTGAACAACTCGTCGCCCTTGCCAAGCACTACCGAGCAGGTAATATTAATATACTACGCTACAAACCTTCATTGGGAGAAGTTTATGCCAACGAAGCCCTCAATAAAGACGAATTCTTTTTGCTGGTCGACAAGATAAAACAAGTAAGAGGTATTCAAATAAAAACGGATTCTGCCTACTCTCATCTGCTGCTTTATCTCAATAATGGCAAGGTAAGTGCCCACACTTGTGGTTGCGGTGCCGGCCGAACTTTCATGGCTATCTCGCCCGACGGCACCATGAAACCTTGCAGCCACCTGCAAGTAGGCAGCCACAGCGATAGCATTGCCGGATATTGGAATCACTCGGAAAGTTTGCATGCATTCCGAAATTTATCTTACCGGGATGCTCCCAATCACTGCGGAAGTTGTACATTTGTGCATCAGTGCGGAGGTTGCCGCGCTATATGCGAAAGAGCATATCACAATCATCCGGCAGGCGAAACAAGCTGCCCTGTTTACAAAAGAAAAACAACATGATAGAATATTGGCAATCTTACGAAATAGACGGTTCGGACTCAAGCTACAATGTAGTAGTGGCTGAACGCGAAAAGTGCATCGAGTTATTAAAATTTTATCTACAACTGAAAGTTGCTCATCGTGGGAAACCCATCAAAATACACAGGAGTTCGGGCAAAGACTCGCAAATAGTAAAAGACATGTATTTTGCTTACGAACACCTCGACGACCTTTGGGATGTTATTCGCCATTGCAACCTAAAGTATCTTCAACTGGAGTATGAATATGTGGCTTCCGGCTCCCTCTACCCGGAAGTGAAACGCGAATTGATAGATATGCTTGCCCATCATGCAGGTGTAAAGAATCACACGTTTGTCAATCCCGTGTTTTCAAATTCGTATACAACTACAAGCTACATAAATATTAGTTTCGATGCAAAACCAAGCAATGATTATGAGATGGTTTGTAGCGAAAACTATTTCCAAATAATAAGTAAAGAGCACCCCTTGTTAGTAATTGATTTCGATTGTGTACTCAACGGTCCTCACGAACTGATGTTTTATGGTATGCATAAGATGAAAGACGCTTTCCCCGAATTCGAAATAGATATGCATACAAGCCATGAGCTCTTAGCGGCATACTCTATCAATTGGGACGAGTTGATTATGGAAGGAATCTCGCTGGAAAGTTCGGATTACGCCTACACACTGAAATGGCTTTTAAGCAATCCTGCCATCACCATGCATCCGGATAATGATACAATTTATCTGGGCCGACTGCCTATGGGTTTCGAGCATTTCGACCCGTTGGTTGTCTACATCGATGAAAAAGGTTCTAATTATTGGACAAAGGACGAAATAAACGACTACTTGGCACTTCAAGGAATATTCGGCAAACGCACATTCAGCATAGATGAGTATTTGCAGAAAGTGTATAAAGCATCCAAAGCCGAAATATTTAGTGATGCCGATTTCGAAAGCTATACCTCATTCAACATCGAAGTGGCAGTAGGCAAAGATAAACAGCAACATGCAGTCGTGAAGTTCGTCAGAGAGAAAGACGGACCGAAGTTGATGATTTTGATTGCTTATAAGTATAGGGAGGGGTTGGAACGGATGATTAGGCTGGGCTGTTAAATTTTAATATCCATTGCCGAATACAAAGTTTACTTTTATCGATTCATATACAGGCTTATAATCTATCTCCGAAAATGAAGAAAAACATAACACAGGTATTGCAATAGCTAAAACAACTATCGCAGTCATAACGCTCAGCACAATGATAGTTCTTTTCTTTAAAAGTATTTGTTTTTTTATTGCAGAAGAAATAATATGTACAATGAGGCTTGTAGACACTATATATATCAGCAAGTCTACTACAAAAAATCTAAGGTCTATTATTTTGTAGATTGATGTTGTTGGGTCGTCGGCCATATAGATAAAAGGAAAACCAGAACCCCTTTCAGCCAGTCTTTCCCCGCAATAAGACATTTCCATTGTTGCAGGAAACAGAAAGAATATTATTATAGATAATAATATCGAAAGGCAAATTGTATTGAAATTTATATATTTCATTTCTTAAGCGGAGCTATTCTGTTTGTCTGATTCTTATTATTTGTTTTTCAGCCATTTCCATTCCCAATATTCTTCTGAATAGTCCAATTCCTGACTGTAATCAATTTCATCAGCAAACCAATCTGTTTCTTGCCCAACCCGAATGCTTCACTACAATTTTATTATATCTTCCTCAGTCAGTCCCGTAATTTCTATAATGCTTTCGATAGGAATGCCTTTGTCTTTCATTGCAGAGGCAATTTCGAGTTTGCCTTTGAGTTTCCCTTCTGCTATTCCTTCTTCTCTTCCTTCCGCTTTCCCATCCATATACCCTTCATAACGCCCTGTACTAATCACACTTTTTTGGTAGCGCACTGCCTCCATGTGTGTAAAATATGCCTGACGTTCTTCTTTCGAGAGGTGTTCAATCCGCAGATTCTCACGAGCTTCGGGCAAACCGGCGGCGGTGGCATCTTCGGCTATTTCGCCTGTTTTAAGGAAAGAGATCCATTGATCGAGAGGCTCAACGGCTTGTTGGTCGAAATCGTTGACACGCAATACATAGTATTCCGGAAAAATATCACCGGCTTCTTTTCTGACAAAACATTCGCGTTGGCGAACGGACAATTGCAAGGTATCGTTGTTGTGAATACCTTTGAATACGGTCTTTCCGTGATATACATAATCATCTCCTTGTCCCAGGTCGAAGTAAACGATATTGATGGAGTAGACTTTGCGTACTTTGTCGTACTCATCGCCCAGATTGATGTATTCGGCAATGGCTTTTGAAGTACCGAAAAGCATTCGATGGAAGTAATCGAGTTCGCGGTTGTTTTGTATTTCGATGATGATGAGTTCGCCTTTGCTGTTTTCGGTGAGCATATCTACCCGGTTGAACTTATCGTCGTAGGTATCCTGATTGCTTTCGCTCTCCAGAATTTGGCGGATGCGGATCGGCTCGCCAAGCAGCACGGTAAGAAGACCTTCCAATACTACAAAGTTGGATTTATTGCGCAGCAAGCGTTTGGCTGCCCAGTCGAAACGAACTAAATGCGGACTTTTCATATTTCTTAATTGTGGTTTCTTTCTATATGGCAAAGATAATGTTTATAATTCAAGATACATAGAAATTCCCTATAGATTGGAGTTGTATCTACTTAATATCCGGCAATTTAGACCTAAAAGTAAATTATTATCGGGGCGTTTTGCCTTTGCCGCAAACGTCGACTTGCCTTTGCGGCAAACGCAACATCATCTTTGCGGCAAACGTAAGCTTGTCTTTGCGGCAAACGTAAATCGTTGTTCTGTAACCCACCCTACAACCCCTTCTCGGGCACTTTGATCGACTCGAATGTGTTATTCCAATGTATGAATAAGTTACTCTTGTTTTGTTTTACGGCAATGACTTGTTACGTTCCCCCCTTGTAAACGGGTAGGTTTATACCACTACCGGAGTTTACTCCCCCGCAAACGTCTTATATATACAAGGTGTTTGTGGGGGATTTTTTTGTACGATGCACAGTGGTCAGATTTTACATGTAAAATCCGGCCAACTTATACGGTCGAAACGATCGATTTAACCGTATGCGACAGCCGATTTAGCCGCATGAGTTGGTCGACTTAACCGTGTGTGTCGACCGACTTAGCCGTATGCGATTGTTTTATATCATGTTTTTAAACTTGAGAATCGTAATCTCCATATTTATTATATCTTTGTCTGTTACTTGATACATAGGAAGCGTGGCGATTTGTGTTTTGATGATTACAGAATTAACGCTTTCTGATTTTTATAATGCTATTAGGAATATATATAGAGAGAGACAAACAACTCTAAAATATGGAAAAGAAAAAAACATGTATCATAGTAGGAATTGTTACATTTTTTATAGGCTGTCTAATTGTTTATCCAATTGAAAGTAGAGATACAGTTACTATAGAAGAATTAAAATACACTTTTTCAACTTTGATTACAGGGATATTGATTGCTCTTTATGGATTATTAGGTTCTAATATCTTAAAATGTCTATTGTTTTTATTCTTTTGGATTTCGATGAGTATGTTATTTGTCTATCTATGGGAAGATGACGGATGGGGACGTGGTATCGTTGTGTTTTGGTTGGGTCTACCCTCCGGGGCTATTTCAGGAATATTATTTCTGATAATTAACCACTTCTTCTTAAGAAAAAAATCAAAAAGTAAAATGCGATATGTAAAACAAGTAGGTACTTTAATTGTAATCTATTTGATAGTAGTATTGATTATGAAATGGGGTGGTGATGTTTTATTTTATTTACAACAATAACAAGCAGTTAAAGAAAATGGTAAATAGAATCATTGTATGTGTATTATTCTCTTGTTATACAATACACATATATCCTCAGATATTAACAGAATCGAATTTAAGAAACAGAGCAAATGAAATTAGAACGAATGTTGAATCAGACTTAAAAAAACATTTCAACAATCAAATGCTGCTTATTCACCCTGTTCCTGTATGTGATATGATTGTAGATAGTTGCCAAAAAATAGTCTTATCGTTAGACACCATTACAGGATATGCTGTTTTGCAATCAAATGAACAGACTATAGGCTATGCATACAAATACACAACGGAAGACCATTACTCCTTAAGAAAAATAGTTCAAGATTCCACCATCTATATTGGAGGTGATTTAATGCGTCTTTTAGATGTAGCATTACGCTTCAATCCAGGTCCTTTCCGAATCAATACATTTTCTAAAGAAAACACTACCATATTTGGAAAAACTGTTTTCGTTGGATTTGGATTTTTCAAAAATGAGAAGCTGCGATTTATTGGATTTTCAGAATCTGTTCCTGTATTATTTGATAGTATAGACGATTTTTTCTCTTTCAGATTTCAGTCGATAGAAAATTATTTAGAACAAAAAAGAAACTACAAAATGAACAATGAGATAAAACTCAAAAAACGGAAAAATAGAAAACGAAAACACTAATAAGAATGAAAACAACCATATTCATAATAACACTTTTATTATCAATCAATAGCTAACTTAGATATGAAGAAAGCAAACAATGTATTACGCATTCTCCTATTTGTTTCTTTGTATATGTTTATTGCAATGGGGCTATTTTATTTAAGTTGTGAAGCTATTGGAAAATGGGAAAGACAATATGAGGAAGTTCCTCTTGCAGGAGTCAAAGGATTGGCTGGTTTTGCTGGAGAATTACTTATCTGTTTAATCTTTATTGGTATTTTCCTATTAGCTATTATCATATTTTCGTTTACTTTTTCCAACTCTGCAATGCCCCATATTATTTGCTCGCGTCCCAAGAAGTTAGAACCGAATGTCTTTTTTGAAGAAAACATTTCAGGTGTGCAAATCAGGGCAGATGATAAATTTATTATTTTTGAAGAAAGACCTACGAAAATTATCTATTGGATTTTCGGAATTATCCTTGCTGCTTTTTTCTTTGCTCTTGTTTTAACTTGGCAAAATGGAGATTTTTTCTCTAATGGAACTGGCATTTTTTCTTTTTCTACATTACTCTTTCTTATCTATTTTATCAATATCATTGTTCATCCGGTTAAAAGAGTTGTTTTTGACAGAATGAATGGAACAGTAAGTTTACCAGGGATATTCGGCATATTTCCTCGAAACACCATCCCTTTTAGCGAGGTACAAGTTAGTATTTTTTATGGTCATATGATTTTTCAATATGCTAAATATCTCCATTTGGGCGTAACAGTTTGGTATGAGTATAATGCGGAAACGTGGTATATGTTGCTGCAATATATGGACAAAAATTATCCATTACCTTGTGGTAGTGTTTTTGACCCATACCGTGAGCAGGATTTTAAACGTCGACAATCAGAAGGATTTCCAAAACCGATATGTATGTCTTATGTTTGGCTTACAGATGAAGTATGCGGTTATATCAATGCATCAAAAATCGTTAGAGAACGAATTGCAATGTTTAAGAAAGTGGATATATTCGGAGCATATAAAACAGTGCAAGAGGTTGTTTATTCTTTAACGGATAAATATGTAACACAAAAACATGGCGAAATAGCTTTAGTTGGAATATATGAAAACAACTATGTGTTTAAGCTGTTTGATGATTTTCATGACGAGATTATTGAATATACAAAAGATATGCTTTCCGATTGTTTTTTAGTTAGTGGGATATCTCAAAAGAAAGCTGAATATATTGCTTCTTGATAATAATTGATAAGGATATGAGAACATAATTTTTAAATTTGTTGCAAAAAAAACGATATCGAATAAGATTCACTGTTATATCTGTTTTACTTATATAGATTACAATTCATGTTATTTTTAGCAGCATTATATAGAACTCACGATCCGAATGAGATAAAAAAAGTAAATATTTTCACCACAATCATCTACTGATGGTACAACGAATGGACAGATTATAAG
This sequence comes from Bacteroides sp. 224, assembly GCF_010500995.1. GTDB lineage: Bacteria > Bacteroidota > Bacteroidia > Bacteroidales > Bacteroidaceae > Bacteroides. The sequence goes on from NZ_QVMK01000039.1 coordinate 54,149, forward strand.
TTATAGAATTCTTTAATAATGAAACGACAGATATTTTTAATAATACTAGGGATAATGTTTGTGGATGCATACACCCAAAACAAAACTCTCAGATATGCATTAATACATAAATCGCAAATGTATAATTATAAAGAAACATTTGAGGCTGAAGATTCTTGGGATAGCATTTCTGTAATAAATCTGAATACTTTAGTTGAAAAAAAGATAATATGCATTCCTAAAAATATAAAGAAGAACAACTCATGGCAAATAAAGGATTCTATATTGTATTATTGTTTTCACGAGAATTTGAGACGAGAAATATGGAACACAGATCAATGGGCTACTTATTCAACTCCTTATAACCCGGCATATAGACTCTCATATTTGAGAGCCAATAAATTGATTGCATATTCGGATGCTTTATCTACATCCTTTTTCGATATTTATTACTTGAATGAAAAGAATCTCAAATATTGCTTCAGAGATCAACAAGCGTTATTTGTTTTTTCATTCGACCAAACCGCTGATAGGTTTGAAGAATGGAGTACAGTCAATATTTATACACGAGTGAAGTATTCAAAGAAACACTCTCCATTTGCTTACGCTCTTTCTGAATACAAAGATTACATAGTGTTTAATGCCGTAAAAGATCCTCTCTTTTTTCAAGGAGACTTCAAAGTAATCATCCAAAACGATTCAACCTACATTCTCAACCTCTTCACTGGTCGTATTTATTTAATAGAAAAAAAGAAAATCCACCATATCGGAACCATCGAGCTAACAGACGATTACCCTGAATTATTTGGAAACAAACTTCTAATAGAAGATAGGGATAACCACGAAGTAATTGTTTTTGCTCCGATTCGTTGGGAGAAAACAAAACTAGCAAAACCTACGATACGAGTAATGAGTGAAGAGGAAATGAAAGAGAAATTCAAAAATATAATTACGAACAAAGATACAACCAATGAATAAACAGATTTTAGAAATAAAAAGACAACAGTACTCCAAACAAGATGAAAATAAAAAAGATAATAATTACTATAATTTATCCAATTATAAAAAAATGACAAGTGAAATATGAAACGAATTAGGTTATATATATTAAAAATGAATAAATTACTTTTTGTATTTACTATTTTATTTGCAAGTTCATGTTATGGAGTGCAACAAGAAAAACTACCTCAAGGTATTTTAGATTACATCAATTCTCATGAGGAATTTAAATTGTTAACTATAGACGACTTGAGGCTATTGGATGACTATGTTAATTTAAAAACTTATTATCCAATCTGCTTTGGCGATTTCAATCGTGATCAAAAGGAGGATGCTGGGTTGATTTTAAAACACAATGGGCTTTTACAACTAGTTATTTTTAATAGCTACAAAGAGTCTGTAAAGCCTACCTTTGTTTATAAAACCGGGATATATAAGGAAATAAACTTTGGAGGTAATCAGGATGATCAAAGTGTAATTTTTGAGCACTTAGGAATGCTTTTTTCCGTTATCCATACTGGCGAAAATTGTGGAATAGAAGTTATCGACATTGTGATACCGGAGAAGTCAGCCTTTTTTGTTTATTGGGATTCAAGATTTTTGCAGTATAGATATCTGAACTATTTAGATGATGAATATGACTGTGAAACAATCAGTAAACAATTTCAAACGCACACAAGCGAAAAAGATTTATTGGGAAGGTGGTATACAGAAGAAGGAGTGAGTGAACCCAATTTGATAATTTCCGACGTTGAGTATCCAAGTATAGAAATAGCTTTTAATCAATTTGTAATTAATTTGCAAAGATCACACACCAATAACGACGTTATTTATTATAAATTTTCAAATATTGATGGAGCTGGTGCTCTGCCCTATAGCAATGTTGAGTTCGACAATAACGAACCAATCGCTGAAATAAAACAGATTAGTAAAGATCGTATTTTATTCAAATGGTTGGGGTTTTGTAAAAAAGAAACAAAAGAACGAATATATACTGAAAATCTTTTTCATGAAAACTTAGAAGAAGTAATGCTGGTAAAGCTACTTGAATATTAGGTCAAAAGAAGCTCTAAGTTATTCGTATATTAAAATGAAAACAACCATATTCATAATAACACTTTTATTATCAATCAACAGTTATGCACAAATTGATACTATCAGTGAATTGGAATTTATAGAAGGCTGCAATATTGCAAATGAAAAATTGTATAGTAAATACGCAAATGGTAACGATGCAGATTCCATCACCTCAATTAGTTTCGTTGGATTTAATGATACCATACCCGATAAATTGAAAATTTTCAAGAATGTAAGAAAGATTATTCTTGTAGATTCCCAAATTAACAATTTGTATATTTTCCCTTTATTAGAGAGTGTCTACTTGGATATAGAAGAAGGGGTTATTATCAACGAAAATGATAATTGGCTAAAAATGGTAAAGGGAATAAAAGTTCATAAATGCGAAATCAGAGGAGTCACTTCTTTTAAAAACATCCCCCATCTGGAAGAGCTGGTTATGACATATTCCAAATTTGAAAAAGGTTTTCCATCAGATATAAACTCTTTAAAAAATATAAAAAGGATAAAGCTTGGAGTTTACACAGGCGAAGTAAATTTAAATTTGATAGATGTAACAAAGCCATCTTCTATTCAAGAGGTAGAGGTCGTTTCATGGACAGGTAATATTACAGGAATTCCTTATGGAGTTAAAAACTCTAATCTTCAGAGATTGAGTATCCAGCATCCCTTGTTGACTCAGGAAGAGAAAAATATACTTCGTGAGTTTGAACACAATAAATAGAAATAAAAACAATGAAGGAAAGATTGGCAAAAAACAGAGAAAACAAATCTACAAACATGAACAAAGTAAATAAAGTATTAATATTAAGCAGCATTCTAAGTCTTTTTTACCTTCCCTGTAAAGCTCAGATAGAAATAGTAAAAGATCCACCTTCGGAAATCGTAGATGCTTTTTATAGCAATGACACTACGCTAATGTCTGAATATATCAAAAGTGGAAAATATCCAATGGGGTATAAACCCAGTTATAGGATTTCACCAATTGAATCGGCTATTTGGAAGAATCGAATAGCCATTGTTATGTTTTTAATTAATAATGCGGGATTTACATTAACTAACGATGATATAAGTTCAATGCTTTATCGTGAGCATGTTAACATTGATGAATTTAATTCTCTATTGTCCCTATCAAGTGGTAAAAATAAAATAGATGTTACGAAATGGAAGGAGAAATATCTCAACGAATGGGAAAATGAATCTTCCGATGGTGCTATTCTTAATGGATATTATTATTTTAGATTTAAACTAATAATTATGTATGGATTTGATCTGATTAACGTGGTCGATTCAGAGCAGCGAACAGAGTTTTATATTTCAGTTATAGAACATCAAGATTTGGAACTCCTGGATTTGTTGAACTATGAAGATGAAGCATTTAATGGGCATACCTGTAATGGACCAACAGTATTAACTTCTGCTGTTTATTCAAAAAATTACTATTTAGTGAAATATTTAGTGGATAAGGGCTTAGATAAAACAGTGAGAATATTCGAAGCTTGTTATGATGATGCAAAAGAAGGACCAAATGCTTATGAAATTGCACTTTCCTTAGGTAATAAAGAACTTATTGATTTATTAAAAGACTAAAATTACAAACATAAATGAAAACAAAAAACAATAGATTTAAAAGCGTAATAATATTACTGTTCGGAGTCTTGACATTTTGCAAAGCATTCACTGTGATCATTTCTTATAAAGATGATCCAACAATGACTCTTGCCTTGAAACGAAATCCTATTTCAAGTAATATCATTCGCCACTACGAATATGGAAAAACCGACGAATATTTACATATTATTTCAGATGAAAATGAGGTTTTGGGAGAGCCCTTACTACGCTCAATATATAGAATTCCACTTTATGCCTACCTATGTGTTTTTTTTATTTTAATTAAATACTAAATATATCTTTGTCTGATACTTGTGATATATAGGAAGCGTAGCGATTTGTATATTGTTTGGGCCTACCCTCCGGGGCTATTTCAGGAATATTATTTCTGATAAAGAATGATTAGTTGATTGTACGATTATAACAAAATCAGTCCGTTAGGATTCTCTAATAATGAAACGACAGATATTTTTAATAATACTAGGGATAATGTTTGTAGATGCATACACCCAAAATAAAATTCTCAGATATGCATTAATACATAAATCGCAAATGTATAATTATAAAGAAACATTTGCGATTGAAAACGAAGAATCTTGGGATAGTATCTTTGTAATCGACTTGAATACTCTGGTTGAGAAACCGATAACACATATTCCCAAAAAGGGAAAATCATGGCAAATAAATGATTCTATATTATACTATTGTTTTCACGAGCATTTAAAAAGAGATATATGGAATACAGACCAATGGGGTATTATTTATTTAACACCTTATCCTTTCTATAGACGTTCCTATTTGAGCGCAAATAAATTGATAGCGTATTCAGATGCTTTATCTATGTCCTGTTTTGATATTTGTTACTTGAATGAAAAGAATATCAAATACTACTTCAGGGATCAACAAGCATTCTGCATCTTTTCATTTGATCAAACTGCTGATAGGTTTGAAGAATGGAGCACAGACAATGTCTATACACGAGTGAAATATTCAAAGAAACATCCTCCATTTGTTTATGCTCCTTCTGAATATAAAAATCATATCGTGTTTAATGCAGTGAAAGATCTTGATTTTTTCCAAGGAGATTTCAAAGTAATCATCCAAAACGATTCAACCTACATCTTCAATCTCCTTACCGGTCGTATCTATCTAATAGATAAAAAGAAAATTCGTCATATCGGAACCATCGAGCTAACAGACGATTACCCTGAATTATTTGGAAACAAACTTCTAATAGAAGATAGGGATAACCACGAAGTAATTGTTTTTGCTCCGATTCGTTGGGAGAAAACAAAACTGAAAAAACCCACGATGCGAGTAATGAGTGAAGAGGAAATGAAAGAGAAATGGCATCCTCAACAAGAGACACTACTTGTCTACCTGGAGAATGACACAGCAGACTATTGCGTTAATCTTGTTTTTGAAAATCCATCCACAGATACTATTTTTATAGCAAACAGATATAAACATCAGCGAGATATAGTTCCTTATAAATCTTCATTGGGAATTATGATCAATTTCCATAAAAACAAAGAACCGATAGGTAAAGTATGGGATTACGCTCCTTTATATTTTGAAATTAGCAAAGACTATGGTGATCGAATACCTATATATCCTTTGGAGAAAATTAAATTGAACATTGCGCTACCTTGGCTTTATTCTGAAAATGAAATTAGAACAGATGAATATGGTATAGATATCAACATATCATGGAAATATGTAAATCGCTCAAAAAGATTATATAAAAATGCTTGTGTAACAACAAACTATTTAAAATTAGAGTAAATAAAATTCTCTTAAGGGTCAATTCACATCAATGTAAAAAAAACTATGAAAACATTATTCATTTCATTAATCACTACATACTTTTCAATTTCTTTATATTCACAAGATTATAAATTGAATCTGGAAGATATCAGAAAAGAGGTACACGCAAGCATGTAGCCTATATTTTGGTTGTATTTCTTGAACCAATAGAGCAAACTGTCGTCTCAAAAGACTCATCAAAATCATCGTCTGCATTCAAATAAGAAAATATATGGTTTATCAAATTCAAGCATAAATGAAAACAAAGATATAGCCATGATCAATGAGAGCGAATTTGTCAAGCAATCTCCAACTCCACAACAAATTACACATCCAATTCTTTGTAAAGCGGAGCTATTCTGTTTGTTGTATTATCCATTTCCGCACCAATAGCCATTAATGTCCATTTGCCTTGTTCGTTAGCTTCAAAGTATAGAGCAATGTGAAATGAATGATGTAAATAATCTGTTCCAGTTCACTTTCTGCGTAGTAACCAAGTGCTTTGTATGATATGTTCCACGACTTCAAGATGCCTTTGATAGTAGCAATCTCCAAATTTCCATTAAGCAAGCCTCTATCTAATTTGAATTGTTTTTTATGTGGACTTTTCAATGCTTCCAACCAGTCGCACCAAATGAAAATCAGTTCATCATTCATAAAATGAAACTCAAGCTTACCATACAGCCAGATAGACATTCCACCACCCATCGGGTTTATAGAATCCGGTTTGGGGAATATTGCTTTTATTTCATCCATTTTCATACCGGGCTTCACGCCTCCAAACTGTCCTGTTTGAATGAATTCGTTGAGAAATATGGTAAATGGTCTTCCGCGCATATATTTTGTTTATTGGGACAAAGCTGTATTTTGCTCTTAATCAATAGTATTATTCGTATCCATATACCTAACAAAACTAAGTTTACCGAGATCTACATAAAAATTCTACTACCGATGCAGACGGCGTTTATTTATCCCTGAGCCAGATTCTCTATCGTTCCCCAAACCATATTCTTTGTACGGGGCACGCTGTCTGTTGTGAGATACTTCTGTAATACATCTGTGATTGTTTGCACATCAGTACTGTTTATATCCGTTAGCTGGGGCTTTAATTCGCGCAACCAGTGGATTGGGCAGCATAATCATCGTCTGCAAGGGTGCACATATATAAGGCATCGAGGGCGATAAGACTTAATGGGCGTCCGGCCTTCAGCCATTTTGCACATCGCTGCCAACTGAATTGAGAGGAGGCGGCAAGTTGTCCCCAATCCTGACCGATGTTTTTCATTTTGCCAGTTTGGTTTTCTATCCAATCGAGTGTTTTCTCACTCTTCATATATAATAGGGCAGAAATACTGTTTGCGAAATCGCTGTCGTTTAGCGTGGCGAGCTCGGTGGTAATCAACCGGAAAGCGTCGTCGGAAGGAAGGCTGGCGGCAATCAGTTCGGCATATTCGTTGATGCCGGCTCCCTCTTCCCTGTTTTGCCATTGTGTCTTTGTCCATTCTTCGGCAGCGCGTCCTACCACCTTGGCTACTATTTCGTAGGCTTTGTAGGCAATGGAGTGGTTGTAAGCGACTTTACAGTCGATTATTTCGAGGATTTCGGCTTTGTTGAATTGTTTGAGTTGGCAGATTACGTTGTCCTCGGTAAAATATTGCACAAAGGAGTAATCAATCAGCCGGGGAAGGTTGTTTTTAACTTCTTCGAAGGTGGGGAAAGGATATTTATCGGCATCAACAACATCAGTTTCGGGTTGACAGGCTTCGCCTGTGTCGTAGTCGTAGAAATCGTCATGCAGGTATCCAGTATGGCTGTGAATGGCTGCCAAGTTGAAAAGTTCCAAAGGACGTAATGCCATATTCTTGAGTCTCTCGCAGCATGACCGACAGAGTTGATAAGGGGTCGCTTTCGCTTCTGTGTCCCAAATACCGTCTTCCAGGCCTTCATTTTCAGGTAATACGATGTCTACGGGGTAGGTGTTGCAGCTTTCACATTTCATAAATAAGGGTTTTCTTTGGGTGATAAATATGAGAGGCAAAGATACATATTTAGCCTCAGACAACACTCTTTTCCTCCTATTCAACAATCAATTTTGTCTTTTGATTAATCCATCCCACATTATAAATATAATCAAAAATATTTTCTATTTCCGTTATTACCACTGTGTTGATTTTCGCCTTCTTGATATCCTCAACCACCTTTTGATTACAAAAAACAAACCTGTTTATATAGGCATTATCAATCCAAAACAGTTCTTTGGGAATAAAATAATTGGAGTTAAATACGAGTTTGTTTAAATATTTATAAATCGCAGGTTGTTCCTGTTTCGAGTTTTTATCAACCAGTTTCACTTCCGACTTCAGAAAGTCAATACATGGGCTTCGTTCGATAAACTTTATATACCAATAATCCTTTTTGGTGTTTCATTCACCCTCTCTTGTCAAAACCTCAAGGCGAGACGACACGTACTGAGGGTGGTTGTTTTCATCAATCACTTTTTTAAATATATCGGATACGATGAAGCCTCCGTCTTTATACATCAAATCAAAATTAATCGTTCGGTGTTTATTTATCAAAAAGAGCTTCTCGGGCATTTGCACAGACTTATCCTTTGTGATTGGTTTATCCCAAGCCGGTGTTGGACTTGCTGCCGGAGGAAATACATAATCTTTTATATATTTTTCTTTTTCAATAAATTGTTCATAAATACCTGCTTCCAAAAGAGCAGGAACTCCTGTCTTTGAATTATCTTCTCTAATAAAATAATATTTCTCCATTCTATTTAAACTTGTGTTGATTTCGTACAATCTGATTTTGTTTAGTATAGTTCTATAAGATACTTCAAAGTTACTTTTTTTGTGAAATGCAGCCAAGAAAAGCAAAGACAATATCCATTCAACCAAGAAATTTCAGTTCTTTACTTCTTAAATAAACTGCATTGTGTTATATTTGCCAAGCTTAATAGACATAAATAATGAAACACTATAAATACATTGACTACGCATCAGGAAAGAGATGTGAAGTAACCCTTTCGGACAATAATAGCCTATGACATTCATTAATATGTAATCTGAATAAACAGCGCTATGCTAAAACGCTTACTCCTCGCACTGCTTATATTTTCCGTTGTTATCGTAATCTTTAGGGGAGCACTCTACCGAGCTGCGGTAACTTATCAATCAGTAGGTCAGCGGTTGAGTTATAAAATAACTAACGAAAATCTTATTCAGTATATCGAAGAAAACACTAAAGAAGTAACACAAATAGAGGACATTATTCGTGAAAGTCTCTCTCTTACATCTAAAAAGTTGAGCTTCTCTTTTGCTAAAGCCAGCAATGATCCCAACCAATTAATTGAGACAGGGGTTGCCAATTGCATCGGCTATTCCACTATGTTCTGTTCTGTATGTAATTACCTGATAGCCCAAAACGACCTTTTGGAACATTGGGAAGCCTCTGCGCACATAGGACAACTCAATGTTTTTGGCGTAAACATCCACTCTTATCTAAATTCTCCCTTTTTCAAAGATCATGATTATGTAGTTATCGAGAATAAACAGACAAAAGAAAAATTTGCAGTAGACCCCAGTGTGAATGATTACTTGAGAATAGGATATATTCGGTTAGGGGGAAAGTCTAAAAGTTTGCGGGTAAAATCGGCCATCTGATTATTTTATTCATTTTCCTCATAATAATAAGAGTAATCAATTCCCTTCATAAACATTTCGCGACTGTCTATTTCATCTGTTAGCGCATTCTTCAGCAGGTTTTTCAGTTCTGTACTGTTTATTGCGCTGCTTATCATAGCGTTCAGATACTCCTTTTTGTTAATCCGGCTCCAATCTACACAACGTTTCAGTTGCTTTTTGAATATCAGGTCTAGCCAGATTCGTGTACTTCGTTCGTTGCCTTCCATAAATGGGTGGGCAATATTCATCTCAATGTATTTATCAACGATTTCTTCGAAAGTACTTTCGGGCATTTGTTCTATCTGCTTCAGGGTGTTGCCAAGAAAATGCGATACAGCAAACTGAAAGCCACCTTTTGAAATGTTTTTCTGTCTTATCTGTCCGGCAAAGTCATAAAGCCCACCAAATATAAAGGCATGAATTTGTTGCAAACTTCTTGTTGTACCGATTTCTGCATCACTAATAAGATTGCTCTCGAAAAAAGAATATGCCTTTTTCTTGCTTTGTCCATCAATGCTGTTGTCACTATATGTAAACCAATCGAGGAATTTAATAGCGTTACTATTGGGAAAGTGTTTGGCTAAGGAGAAAACGCCGTCGCTATCAAGCACATTTGAAAGACGCATTTTCCCATCAGGTGATTTTAATTTCAACTGGGTAGTGTCACTACCCAGTTCATTTCCCTCTCTTTTCAATTTGGCTTTAAGATATTTCCAGTAGTTACGAGTTTTCGTATAGTCGTCCTGACTTGTAAGAGCTGCAACAATATCTAATACAGAAAACCACCACTTGTTGTTCTCTTCGTCCCAAATAGCACGAACTTCACGATCATCGAAGAAACGAATTGATATCTTGGTATTATTTCTTGCCATACCTTTATATTTGCTCACAAAGGTAATCTTTTATTTATTTTTGCTCATAAATAAACGTTCATAATTAGTTCATTCATACAATTTCATCCATCTGCCATTTCTGACTGAAAGCTAGTATTTACATAACCATGGATCTATCATGAGTGAACTTATTATGAACTTATTTTCCTCTTTATTTGATAAGTCTTTATATTTGCATCACGCTTATCAATCAATTATACAGATTAGAATTATTAGTCAATAATTTTTAGCTATGAAACAAAGGATAGACGACAAAGACTTCTGTTGACCTGCATAAACAGGCTCTTAATCCCATTTGAATTTCTGAAATACTTTTTGTTGTTTTCTGTCGATATACAATCCTATTTCGCCCACATCATAGATTTTGTAATTATAGCCACATACTTTTCCAACCAGTTCTTTGCTTAGTTTGGTTTCTTTGGTTTTGCTTAAAGAAATATATGCTCGCCTGATTTCGTCATCATACGCATGTGTGTAGGCACTGCCTTGAATTAGTTTTCCTGTTTCAAAATATTTATCTCTTGTAACCCAATAATTGATAAGGCTTTTAGCGTATGTGTCAAATGCACCATTCATTTTTGCTCTTTCAGTTTCTCGTTTAACCAAGTTGCTGGTATTTACCTCTTGGCTTGTTTTGGGGGTTAGGTAATCCGATTTATTTTCAAGGTATTCTTTCTCAATTTCGGAGTACCATTTTAGTAACGTTTCTTTGTATTCGGGAGCAAATAGATGGTTATCGAAGACATATCTTTCGCCTGTCCAGTCGAACTTTATAAAATCAAAACCGTAGTTTATATCATCAGAAATGAGAAAAGGCTCTGCACCTCCACAGCCCCATACAGACACGAAATGAACGAGGCCTTTTCCTTTCTCCATTTCTTCTAAGTTGATAGTTAATAATGGAAAGAACAGTGTTCTATGAATTTCATTAGGACTTTCAAAGACCTCCTCGATTGTAGGAAATAGTTTCATATTTGTTTTCTGTTTCAAGCGTTTTTTGTGATTAATACATATTTATGCGAAAATACTATTTTGAATACAACACCAGAATTTCCCCATCATGATTATTTATCAACGCCCATCCATTGTTAAGTAAATAAATGCCCTCAATGTTATTGCGTAAACAATCTGGAATTCTGTCTATCTGTTCTTCTTCAATTAAATACTTATTATTCCCCATTCCATAAAATACATAAGAGGTTATTTTATGCTCTTGTAAAAAAGAGACAATTTCATCAACCGGTCTTTCCCAAGCCTTTGTTGCAACACAACTAAAATGGGGGTCCCATGCCTGACTTACATCAATTTTAGCCCAACCCTTACTGCCTTTTTGAAACAATTCCTTCCATCTATTTTTATATTTAGAAGATATGGCTGTTTCGATGAATTGCTCAAATTGCCTTAAATAATTACTTGTTTCTTTATCATTAATCATAGCTATAGTCATCAATATGTTGCTTTCAAAATAAGGAAAAGAACTTGTATTATGACAAAAAAGCATTTTCCATCCTATCTTGTTCTGCAGATGATATTTGATACCTCTTTGCTTCCTGCCGCCAACTTGCAACAGCTGTTTTTGTGCTTTCAATAATAGTTTGTGCCTCTTTTTTTTCAATCCTAAAAAAATCAGAAACACTTAAAACTAAGTCTAAATCCAAAGAATTGTCATCCAGATTAATATTCAGCTTTAGCCCTTTTCCATCCGGGTTTGGGTTGATATCGTATGCAGGAGAAAGTGACCATCCTTTGTTGTTGAGCAAAAAACCATGATTACGTAGATGATCATCCGTATTGCTGATACAAACCGAAAATGCAATACGTCTAAAGAGTTCTTTTAAATCTTTGCCTACATCAGACCCATGTTTAATAATAAATTCGGCAAGTTCCAGATAGCTAACATCGTCGCCGGCTCCCGTTCCATCGGTGTATCCAAGCAATGTCATAGCAGAAGCAAAATGTATACGGTTGCCTGCTTGGTCTCGGTCGAATCGTTTAGTCAGATAAGTATGATGCTTATTATTAAACTGTCCTATTTTCCCTGTGGCACAGTTTATTCCAGCTTTCTTTGCAAGAGAATTGACTAACATTTCCCAAGCTCCGATATTTACATCGTCATTCTTACTGGGAAACTTTGCAATCCATAAAAAGCCATCAGTATCTTTTATATTTGCTTTCGGACGTGCTCCACCCAACGAAGAACCGGGAGCATACAGCATGTTCAGCCATTTCAAAAGTTCGGGATTATCTTCTTCCAACCCTTTTTCATATTCGAGGCTGGCACTTTCAAGCTCTCTTATGGAGGTCCATGGGGGAGCAGTATATTTGTACTATTGTCTAAAAAAGCACCTTCTTTATCTGTTTTAAAACGTAGACCTCCCATCCGTAGTGGGTCGTATACGCCAAGCAGGAAATCAGATTCAAAAAGGGTTCTTGATTTTCTGGTTTCTTGTTTTGCCGAAGCTATTTCGCGGCGCTTCATTAAAACACGCCCCCATCTATCGGGAGATGAATCGAGAAACATTCCGAAATTTAATTTATCATCACGTAGCCATTCGTCATCATACTGAAAAGAAAAAATTTCTTTTCCTCGTATCTGATTCACAGTCAGGGTTCCCATAAAATGCGGATAGTTTAAACCTATCCAATCGGCATATACATATATATTCTTTGTTTGCTCTCCCATACCCTATTTTTTTGAAGAGCCTCGCCCTAAAAGCAATTCGGCATCTTGTAGTTTGCGTCCTAATATATCATCGCCTGCAAGTTTGAGGATGTCTTTCTCTAGCCCAAGAACAAATAACACTTGTGCATACACCCCGAAGGAAACAGTAGGAAGCCCTTTTTCTACTTGCCACAGAGTGGAACGAGCAATGCCTGCGCGTTCTGCTACCTGCTCCATGGTAAGATTTCGTCTGAGGCGGGCTAATTTAATGTTTTCGCCCATCTCTTCAAGAATTTTACTCAAGCGAGGTAATAATGTCAGTCCTTTACTCTTCATGAGGTTTTATGTTTTATGCAAAGATAGGGTTATTGTTTGATGTTGCAAACAATTGGTGTTTAATTAAACTAAAAAGGATAGATAGGCAGGCATAGAGTGGTATTGAATTTAAAAAGGTGGAACCCCTAAAGCCCCACCTTTTCCTATCATTACGCCGACGGATCAATAAATTCGTCGCCACCACCTCCGCCACCGTTGTTGTTTCCTCCGGTGTCTTCGCTTGTTTTTACATTAATTTCATCCACCGCTCGGGTAATAGATACTGCGCTCAACATATTTTTGAATCGCTTGCCGGGTGTGTACAGGATTTTGCGCCGTGTTACATTTTCTACACCCAAGTCATCGACACTTTTCTGTGCTTTTACGTTGATGGCAGGCTTGAAACTGCCGAAGTCGCCCAGCTTCACCGACATTCCGTATTCCATAAATAACGACATACGATCTATCAGCCCTTCGATGCTGGCTTTTACTTGGGCGCGACCTACACCACAGGAAGTTGCTACTTCGTCCAACAATTTGTCGAACGTTACCTGTTGCGGTTTCACTGCTGCGATGCGATACATCGTTGGTTTACCCTCTTTGAAATTGAGTACAAACTCTTTCTTTTCATACTGAATAGCCATAAGTTAAGAATTAAGAATTAAAAATTAGGAATTAAGAATTAAAAAAAACATATTTTGTGTTTGTGGAGGGGTTTTGCCTCCTTTTGTATCTATCCTAACAGCAATTCGATTGCTTTTTGATGTTTTTCGACCAATTTGTCGCGTAGGTGTGTGGGTTCAATCACGCGCAAACCATCGCTCTGCAAAAGCAGTTCGTTTACGAAGTCGGGGGTTATTTTGAGCATTAGCTCTACGCGAAACTCGGTTTCGGTGTGCAGCAACGTGCGCTGACTTTCGTGCAATGGGCAAGTGTCGTTGTACCGACCACTCAGGGGTGTAAAAGACAACACAACGCGCTCTACGGGCAGTTTCTGATTGGTGTAGATGCCATAGCAGTGTTCAAATTTGTCGCGCAGCTTCACCTGCTCGTTTTTCTTGAATTTTCGCGGCAAGATGGTTAGCTCTTCCATGCGGTCGAGTCCGTATGTTATCAGGTCGTCGCTGCTTTCGGGTTGGCAGTTGCAATCGACACCCAGCAGATACCAACGGTGTTTATATTCGCGCAAGCCATAAGGTTGCAGGCACACGGTTTTAGATGGGTCGTCGGTAAATTTTCGGTAAACGAATGTTACTTCGCGTGTATTGCGGATGGCACTAATCAACGTAAAGCGATGTTCGAGTCCACGCGACGGACGGTTTTCGCCAATGACAATATCTTTCAAATCATTGAACATCATCAGCGAACTTACCTCAAAGAGTCGTTCGAGCTTGGATACCGATTTTTCGTCTTGCGGAATGTAATACCCTTTTCGCCGGGTACAGTATTCGATGCTGATGTCCATATAGCTGGAACTGCGAATTTCGGCAATGTCGCGCTGTAAAGTTCGTTTATGAATGTTGACTTCTTCCACGCCATCGAAAGCATCCAGTTCGCTGTTTATTGCGTGCAGCAACTCTTCTTTACTAATGTATGGACGCGTGCTGATTTTACTAATAATAAACATCCAACGTTGCAAGAATACTATCTTTTTGTTCTTTCCCATGACTATGTTTTTTATTTATAATACAAAGATAGAGCAAAGGGGTGACATAACGTGTCTGCGAAAAAGGGGGAAATGAAGAAAAGTTAGATTATTTTTTGAGATACTTTCATATTCTTTTGTTGCTGAATATTGAAGAAATATTGTATATTTGTTCATGGCAACATTTAAAGCATAAAATTATGGTAACAATAGATAAAGAAACAAGCGATAAAGTCGCTTTTATGACTTTCATAATTACGAAATTTGCTCGTGCTTATAAAATGAATAGTCAACAAGCCTATTTATATTTAAAAAAATATGGCGGAATAGATTATTTGGACGAATGTTGGTGGGCACTACATACTGACAATCCGTTTTGGGCTATCAGAGATCTATACGAGGTGTGTTTAAGCAATGGAGGAATGAAATAATGAAAGTTTACCATGGAAGTTATGCCGAAATAGACACCATCTAAATGAATTAGAAGCCACCGACAGATACTACACCTCAGCCATCTACTCTCAACTTGCCGATGAAAGTACCGAATTTTACAAGAAAACATGGCAAGAAATATACGAACTTTTAAAGAAAGAGCTTTAAGCCAAATCGCATACGGCTAAGTCGCCCAACACATACGGTTAAGTTGCCCAACGCATACGGCTAAATCACCTAACGCATACGGTTGAATCGATCGTTTCGACCGTATAAGTTGGCCGGATTTTACATGTAAAATCTGACCACATTATCTATCGCACAAAAAAATCCCCCGCAAACACCTTATATATATAAGACATTTGTGGGGGAGTAAACTCCGGTGGCGATATGAACCTATCCGTTTACCTTTGCAGCTTTGCGGGCTTTTACGGATAGTACCCGTTCGAAAGTATGATCGGCTACAGAGGTGCGAATCATGCGACCGGGACGAAAACGAAGTTTCACGTCGCGAATATGTCCGGTGCTAAATTCCTCTTTTGTAGCCGTTCCGTTGCTTGAAATATGATACTGAAACTTACCAAAATCGCCCAGACTAACGCTGTCGCCATCGGCCAGATGCTCGCTCGTTTTCTGAAACAGAGAGAAAATGGTACTCAACACATCGCCCTCGGTTTGGCTACTCGAATAGGCAATTTCACGCGCAAGACGGTAAATGTCAACATCTTCGCGCACTTGACTACGGGCATAAAACTTTTTGGGGGCTTGTGGACGCAATGGATTTTTTAACTCTGCAATACTGTACTTTAAACTCATAATAATAATTGTTTTAGGTGAATAAATAAAGATTATATATGCAAAGGTAAGGCAAGGGGGTGACGTAACACGTCGTTGGTGTAAAACCAAACAGAAATAATTTATTCACACATTGAATTCGCACATTCGAGTCGACCAAAGTGCCCGAGAGGGGGGTGTAGGCTGGGTTACAGAACAACGATTTACGTTTGCCGCAAAGACAAGTTTACGTTTGCCGCAAAGACGATGTTGCGTTTGCCGCAAAGGCAAGTCGACGTTTGCGGCAAAGGCAAAACGCCCCGATAATTATTTACTTTTGGGGATAAATTGCCGGATATTAAGTAGTTCGTTTCGACTGGGCAGCCAAATTGTAGTGAAGCATTCGGGCTTACATATAACTTGCCCACTTTGCGCCTTTCACGAAGCGTTTAACCACATCATCGCTCCAATGCCCAATCTCGAACGGATAATTTTTTAGCTCTTCCTGTTTCACAATTTCAGCACATAAAGAGTTTAATTTCTCGCATCCTATTTTTGTTTTTATGTGCTCTATTTGTGTTTTCCATCTCTCTTTAGGAGTTGCTCCGGTCGAAGAATCGAAGCAATCTATTATTTTTATTTTAATTGTAAAGTCCTCCCATTTGTTTGCAAATAGCCGGAAATCAAATATCGTTTTTAATATCTGATAACAGCCTTGCCTATTGATAACCTTGTATTCATAAATATAGTTTATCAAGTTTTCGTCTCTTTCCTCAATAAGGCGCAATATCTTTTTATAGTCTCTTATATCATGATGGAAACCTTTGTTTGAATTTATGGCAAGTATATTTGTTGTTATATTGCTTCTTTCGTTGACAGTTGCCTTTCTGTAGATTTTGTTTTTCGATTCTATCTTCAAAATATTTTCAATTAAATTTCCATTTGGTGATATCTCAGAACACTGCAAGTATTTTGTCAAAGCAACAAACTCTAAAGGCGAATATTCAACCTTTCTTTTGTCTATACATTCTATTATTAAATCTCTTAAGAGGACAACAAGTTGTGCCATCAATAAAGACTTTAGCCATCCGGTACACGAGATGTTATAATATTTAATTAGTTTACCCAAAAAGTATTGACCCATCTGCCTCTTCTGTTTCGGAAAAAGTTGGTACTGTTGGCGTAATTCATTTGCGTGCCTTATTTCTTCAAGCGAATTGGACTCTGAATGATACTTTAAATAATTCAAAAACCATTCATCAACAAACAAGGTATTCTCTTTCTGTAAGCCCATTTCCGATAGAAAGATCAGCGACATGTCCTTGTCTCTTTCCCAAAATTCTTTATAGTTGTTTTTCATTTGTTTCTTATTCATGACGCAAAGGTAGTGAATCATTCGCACGAGATAAATTTTCCAATCTTCTTTATAAAAAACGTTCTCTGCCTTTTAGTATAAAAGACAATCTATGAAAAACAAGATAGAGTTAATTGCACCACGTGCTTAAAAGACGTATCTTTGTAAAGCAAAAAAATACAAAGAATTATGGAGAATATAGAATCAACAGCACAGGATGTTTTCCTTAGATTTAGTCAAGCCATGTATGAATGGAATATTTTATCTTTAGAATTAAAGAGAAACGATTCGATGTCTGACGATGAAAAAATTATTATAAGGAAAGAAAAGCTCGATAAAATATTTGAAGAATATTGTACTATACGTAAAAGAACCTATGGCAGACAAGCTGGTTATAATTTTAAAAACCCTCCGGAATATAACCTTGAAACGAATAATATATTATCATCTGTTGTTGAAGGAAATAAAGCTTTTATTGAGGTTCAGGAAACAGTCGGTTTTAATAGAAAATTGAAATATACATTGCATAAGAAAGCGGATGGATGGAGAGTTGACAAAAGAGAAGTTTATGATGATGTTTTTAAAAATAAATGGATAACAGATATCCTCTAAATATGTCTAACTCGGATTACAAGCATTATCCTTGTAATATTACTGATTGGCAAGCCAATAGAAAATCCGATTGAAACCTCGTTGCATCAAAGCCATTTAGTTTTTTCTGTTTGTCAACTAATATCTGGGTTGAATCATATAAGAGTTCAATGATGTATGAGCAGATGGATTCTTCTGACGAGAGGTTTTTCAATTTTTCAAAATCAGGTTTAACACTATAATGTCCTACATTGTAGGAGTAAAAATCGGTATACGAAGAGGGATTGTCAACTCTTTTTTGAAAACGAAATGACCAGGGAGTACTATCTTCAATCAGCTCTAAATCTATCCAAAGACTTTCCATCGCACCTCCATAATCATTGTATAATGCTATTTCAAGATTCTTTAAGTGTTTTCTGATAATATCAGGAATCCTTTCTGTGTTATTATCTACAATGTTTGCATTGAATAATACTTTTAACGGCATTCCGTCAGGTCTTAAACGGGTTTTAGGGAACTCTCTGATTATTCCGCTTTTAAACACTCCGCACTGAGTGAAATGCATAATTTTCGTGTATGATTTGTTTATTATGCCTATTTCCTTTTTATGTAGAATATTACCAATCTCTTGAGTTGCATCAGATTTTGAAACTAATAAACTTTTGCCGGGCGAGATGCAGAGGTAAATATCATCGTCACCCGTAAAAGTATTTATGGCCTGATTAACGATTTCGCTCTTAAAATCCTCACCAACCCCACAATAACTCCAATTTACTTCACCTTCACTTTGGGCCAATTCGCCATTTTCATTCAGCCAGTTTGATGAATAATATTTGTTCTGGTAGAATCGATATAGTTGTTTTGAATCCATAAAACGTTCTCTTCATGCACGTTCATTCTTCAACCCCATCTATATAATGAAAATGGTTTGTTGAAGCACAAGTGAAGTTTTGAATAAACTTGGGGGTTTCTTGTAATTCATTTTTAGGGGTAAAGAGTCCGGAGCTTATGGCCCATTCATACAATGAAATATCTAAGGGGTATTCTATCAGAACTCCACTTAGTTTATTGTTTTTTATCCAATTATCGGCTTTCTCTTTTTCGGAAAACACTCCTGAGGGGAAAGGACTTGCACCTTCGCCTTTAAATATCCATATATGTGTCATTCTGCAATCATTATGCTGCAAATTTATATATATACTTCTGATAACCAAAAAAATATTCGATATTTGCACATCTCAATATTTTAAGCATAAAATTGTAATAGACAAATGAACTACATCCCAACCAACAATAAAGATTTTGAAGCTTTTGCAAGTGAATATCACAAAGAAGAAAAAGAAATTCTGATACTGACAAGTGACGATTCGGGAGGATCAGCAATAAGATGTGGAAGTTCGTGGGCACCGATCACTGATTTTCTTGCATATATTGACCTTTCCTCAAATGACTTAAAAAAAGGAGACGGAAGGGTTACTTGGCTTCTATCTGAAGAAGAGAAAAAAGCACATACTCTTTTTTACCCTTATTATTTTAAGAGAGGAAGTATTTATCGACTTAAAGTAAGGGATTTGATAGACAGGACAGTTCCCGAGGGACGATTGCCTTCTTTCTATAATCGCTTTATGGTTGTGGAGGTTCTTGAAGAAAATGTAGAGAATGATGAGTTGCTCGCCATCTTGGCAGAGTATCGAAAACCGGTAAAAGTTGTAGATGAAATATTGGGAGAACTTGAGCTCAATAAAGACATGGAGATGTTTGAAGGAGCTATCGACTGGCTTGGAGAGGAAATCACGATCTATTTAGAGGTAAATATTGACAGTAAAGCCAGTTGGACGAAAGCCATAAAAGCATTGCGCACATTAGTTGAGCAGCAAGAGCAACAAGACTCTGAATTCCGCAACTTTGCCGCAGAGCATCTTACCGACTTGGCAAATGACTGGCGAGACGATAAAGAAACCCCGGAAATATCAAAAGCCGATTTTGCCGCCAGGATAAGCCTTTCTGAACTAACAATAACCTCAAGTGGAAATTTTACAGCCTATTACGATGATGATGATATGTTTTTGCGTCATGCAATTACAGTGTCGGGGAATATTAAAAAAGGGTTGAAATCGGCAACGATAGAGGGGTGATAAAACCAACTATGTTTCATCATCAACTGTATCACTATGTCTAACAAAAGAAAATACCTCATATTTGCCGACTGGCAGCAAGATCACTCATGCGCTCCCTATTTCGATGCCTGCACACAAGCCATTCTGGACGGCACGGCACGCATTTCAAAAACACGAAACGAACCGGGATACCCACAATATCCTTGCTTTCGCGTGCAGGGGCGCGAGGTGTTGGTCGGTGCGGTGTTGGAATACTATCTCTATCGGTTGGGGGCTGAAGGATTCGACTACGAAAAGGCTCGCAATTTTTCTGAACAAATGAGGCGGCTTGCCGGTTTCTCGTTCGAGGTTCGTTATCCGCTCAGTCAATGGGTGAAACGATGCCTGCGCAATCCCTATTTTCAGAACGTTGCCCGGGAAGACAGCTTTTATGAAAGTTGGGTATTGAACCCTAACGAGGCACACGATTTCATTCCCGAAGATATGTTCAAATTCGCCTGCTATGTGGCTATTTGTCACACAAAATATGATGCAGGAGATAGCTATACGGCGCAGCAGATTTTTGAATACGTGACAGCTCTCGGCTCGAATATTCCTGCGCAGTTGAAGAAAAACGGTAGCGGCACCCTACCCAAAGAGGTTGTAGCATACAAAGACGCTGTCCTTTCGTGCAAAGCCAACGATGCTTTTGCAACTATCAAAATCACGATGAAGGAGGATACCGAACAAAGCTATGCCCAAACACTCGATTTCCTTTGCACACTGCTCGAAGCTGAGTTTCCACGATCATATTCTTTCGACTTCCGCACTCCTTCCAAGAATGTGTTGCCTATAAAAGGGCTTCCCAAATGCGGTGTCCACTATTTGTTTGCAGGTGCTATCCGGTATCCTGCGTTGTACGAAAAAATAGAACGTTATGCACGGTTGGCGATGCGGGAATTTGAGTGGTATATCAATCTCCAAGACGAAAAATGCGCCATGCCCGGCACATTTGCCGTCTTTGCGCTCGGCATTACCAACGAAAAATACCATGCGCTTGTGTGCGATTATCTGTCGGTTTGCGATGGCGAGCACCAAAGTTTGCAGGGTGACTTCGTGTTAGCCTATATCGAACAGTATGGTTTTACGGAGAAAGGCTTGGAACTCTATCGAATATGCGAAGAAAACATCCAACATCTGCCCAAGAAGCTAATGACACTCTATAAAAAGAATGAAAAAAATAATTTCACATCTCATATCTACACTACTTCTGCTGATTCTGTTGGCGGGATATACTAGCGCGCAAAATACCATGAAAACCATTATCGACTGCGACGCCATTTATCCGGATAAAAGATATGAACTTCAATTGATTCAGATCAGTGCAAGGGATTTGGATTGTGATAGCAATAATTACATCTTCAAGCTGATCGACAAGCATAATTCGACGGAAATAATCCGGGACTCTATATTTTCATTTACCAAAGAGGTTCGGTTCGAAGATTTCAACGGCGACAACATAAAAGACATCCTGATTCGGAACAAATCGGATGTAAGGAGCAACGAATCTTATTACCTCTATTTGGTCGATACTGCCCAAAACAAGTTAACCAAAGTCGAAGGTTTTGAGCAAATCAAAAACCCGGCGTTCAATCCCGATCTTAATATCATAGTGAGTTTTGCAGTTTCGGGAAGAGATTGGACCAGCTTCTATGAAATTCAGGATAACGCCATTGTCGACCTTGGGTATCTGATTTATTGGGATGAAGTGGACGAAAATGGAAATATGAAAGACCCGGAGAACGACTATGAAGAGGTATTGAATCAGATAATGAAAGCCCGTAACAGCAGATAAAAAAACGCCCATATCCGGCTGCATAATCGCCTTGATAATAATTGCGTGTAGTGCCTTTCCTGCGCATGCGCAGGAAAGGTAGTATTTCATATATTTTCCTTTTTTCCCTAATATATCCTTCCACCATTATGGCGTAAATTCTTTACTTCGGGGATAGCTGGAAAAGGTTATTTCATCTGCCCCAAAATCCCCGGATCCTTAATCTTTTCATCCTCAGCCAGCAATATTACCTTCGACATAATCTCTGCTGTCCGTGGGTCTTCATCTGCAAAGGGCAAGAAGATGCGACCGCGGTGCTGACTTTGCACTGCAAGTATATTGATGGCTCCTTTGCCCATTTTGTGTACTACGCCACTACCCAGATGCACAGTGTATTCGCCCAACGAGCCTTGGATGTTGACAAAGCGATCGTTTACCGTAGCGTTTTCTATCCGCAGCAAGGCAAGCAATTCGCGCACAATAACTCCACGCATCTCGATGGTTGAGTGACTGGCTTCAGGATCTACTCCACCCACATGAGCAACGCTCACTACCAAATCTACATCGCGCATTACTTCGGAGAAGATGATGGGCGGAATTTCATCCAACGGTAGCGGTTTACGGGTTTTACGATCGAAGAACTGCACGGTTTCCAGCGTGGGTGCTTCGGTATCGGAAGGCGAGAACCAATCGGCAGCGGCATACATGGTGGCAATGATATTCTCCTTATAATATACGCGTTGAAGTCCTTGCTCGTAGTCTACTGTCCAGCCGCGACCTTTGAGGAGGGCAACAGTTTTCTGTGGTTGGATTTGATGGCCGGCGTAGCGACGGGAGATGGTTTTCTCTGCCAGTTCGTCTTCATTAATCAGGTAAAGTTCCCTGAATATCTGTTTAAAGGGTTGAACAAGTTTATGCTCGAAGGCATAGCGCTGACTGCTTAACCAAGTATCGGTCTTGTAGAGGTCGTAAGGGTGGGCAATGGTCAATTGGGTGCTGTCGTCGAGGTCGAATAGTTCGCACAGAGCACCGGTGCGGTTGGCTGTAGCAAAGAGTAGTTTTTGCAAAAAAGGTGCAATGACGGGGTGATCGAGCAACTGTTTCAATTCGCGTAACTCGAACGTGTCGCCTTTTACCATCGACTGTTCGAGACTTGCTTTGGCACGTTTGTGCTGGGCTTTGAGGGAAGAAACAACTTCTTTACACTCAGCAATATAAGCGTCTTTTTTGAGTTTGGCAGGAACAGAGGCCAACGTTTTGCTGTCTTTCGCACAAACAAGCTTGGCTATGCCGTCGGCATCAATAGAGATGTGGATGGCATAATCTTCCCTTTCTTGTGGTTCGAAATAGGAGGCGAGTTGCTCTATTTTCAAGATTTCCATGCTCCAACCAAAGCGGAGGGCATCGCTGTATCCACCGTTTCGGGCAAGGTTGGCCAATGCAATGGCAGAGGCTTTGGCTTCGCTTTCGCGACGTTGGGCGCCGAATGTCTTGCTTTCTTTCAGGAAGGCTTGTATAAATTCGTAGCGAGCCAGCATGTCTTTTTGCTTGTCGCGAGAAAGAGGGATAAGGGAGTAACTCAACAATTTGTCTTTGTTGCGTTTGTCCTTGATTTCTTTTTCCAATTCTTTCAGTTTGAGTTTGCCCAAGGTGGCATCGGCAAAGAGTTGGGCACGACGGTGGTTGGCTCCTTCGGTCAGGTATTTGGAACACTCGTAGAGAAGGGCGAAACGCTCTGCACCAAGGGTTTTGTAGGCTTCCTTGAACCAATCTATATCAAAAGCTCCATCGTTAAACTCTTCGGCAGGGATGGGCGAGTAGCGAGCTACTTCGGTTTCTTTCTCGGCCGAGAATTGTTCGTTGATGTGAGCATGGAAGTACCAGGCAGCACTTTCCAGCCCCGGCCATCCGAGATAATTGCCTATTATACTAAGCCAAGCAGGGGCGTACATGGCGGCTTCGAGCAGGCGCTTGTCGTCGATTTTACCATTGAGGGCGGCGCGCAACGTTTCAGCATTATCGTCGGTCTTGGGGTGACTGGCTTTCAGAAGGCTTGAAAGTACGGCTTTCTTGGTAGTATCGCTGCTATAAATATATCCGCGAACAAAGGTTTCTTTGCCCATCGCGATAAGGATTTTAGCAAAGGTTTCGGCTCCTTGATGCCAACGAAGGCTGCTGGCAAGTTCGCTTACTTCGGTTTTGGTATCGCCACGATTCAGCTCGATTTCGATAACACGGGCGGCTACCTCGTTGGCAACGGTTTGGAGTATAGGGTATTTCTTGACAGCCTCTTTGCACGATAGATAGGTTATCTTGCCCACATATCCCGACAGAGAATGAGAAGTGGCCAGGAAGAAAGTTTTGTACAGCGCGTCGATTTTAAGTAGACCGAGTTGTACACCACGAGCTACATCTTCC
The DNA here is from genome assembly GCF_010500995.1 of Bacteroides sp. 224. GTDB lineage: Bacteria > Bacteroidota > Bacteroidia > Bacteroidales > Bacteroidaceae > Bacteroides. The sequence goes on from NZ_QVMK01000039.1 coordinate 78,324, forward strand.
TCTTCGAGTCCGTGATAGGAAAGCCCTTTCAAAGCACCCAGCTTGTAACAGATGGCCAGGTAGCCGGCAAAATGCTCGTCACTTTCTTTGGCATGACCCAACTGAGTAAGAAGAAAATCTACCTCATCGGTTTCAGTAAATGTATAGGACTCACTACGGTAGGATTCGCTTTCGTCGTCGATAGATTTTGTCCAATCTTCTTGGGGAACTTGTGCGATAACATCGTTCAATGCACCTGCGAGAACTTGGAATCGTTCTTCTTCCGGATATTCGAGTGGTAATAGTTCGATGATATTGAGTGCCAGCTCGCCGTATTTCTTTTTCGCAAAGTATCTAACAAGTTTATCACTTGCTTTCACGTTGAAGAGAGTAGCGATGTGTGCATTGGCCCACTGCAGATAATCGGGCGAGTAAACATTGTCGTAGCCGCTCACTTCTTCAAGGAACATAAAGAGGAAGATTTCGGCAAAGGTTACCTCGTTTTCTTTGATCCATGCACGCCACACATCTTGCAGCACATATTTATCGAGTTTGGGATTGGAGCTGTTTTTATTGTCTTCCTCATCAATAGCATCAAATCGATCTCGTGCCCACCTTTGGGTACCAAGGGTGTCTTCTTCAACGCTGTTATCCCACGAATTCACTCGGTAGGTGTAGTTGCGGTTTTCGTGTATCTTATTGCAAAGGGCATCAAAGATGGTGGTGATACGCTTGGGATCGAAATCGAAAATTGTTTTCAATGTATAGGCTTCGTTAACGGGTATGGAGGCAAACTCCGGTGTGTAATCGGGGTTGTACATACCAAAACCGTTTTCGCTATTATACTTGGGCGACTCGTCCATTAAGGCATCTATCAACAACTGCTCTTTGTCGGAGACTTTAGGCATCAGAGCAAGAAAGTCCGGTATTTGGCTGATGGTAAGGGTTTTCTTCTTAACAAGTTGTGCAAGCATATCGAGGCCTGCAAGGCGTTTGTTTTCCACTTTGTCGGCCAGCAGGGTTTTGATGGCTTCAATGGGGCGTTCGTTGGGCATAGCAAGAAGTATCTCAACAGCATTCTGCCGCAGGTCGCCCGTTTTCAGCGACAATAGATTGATGATGAGTTTCGACTCTTCTTCACTGATTGTTAGTTCTTTGATATTGGTCAATGCTTGCGAACGTACAGGCATACTCTTGTCGCCGAGGGCAGCGAAGAGGTATTGGCGTTCGTGGTCGGTTTGCGGATTGTCAAGGAAGTATTCGATGAAGTTTACCCGGTTGGTAGAATCGCAATAAGATATATTATCAATAAGTGCAATTGTCTTTTGAGGGTCGAAGTCGTAGCCTGCCAAAGTTAAAAGTTTGTTGAAAACTTCTTCGCGGTCGAGCTCAAGTCCGCACCAGTCGAATGGTTTTCCTTCGGAATTGTAACCGTTCTGGGGAATGTTTGGGAGCATAGCGAGCAACTTCTTAAAGTGGCTATCGCGTAGCTTCTTATCCGATATATAAGTAATTTCCCGGCACTTTTCGCTAAAGTCGCTTTTCTTATTTGCCCAACCATAATCAACAGTGTAGTTTTCGAGGATGAGGCTAAGCAAGTCCTGATCTGTTTCGTCGAGGTGAGGCGATGCGATGGCAAACTGCAAAGGATCGTTTTCTAACTGGCTGGCAAAGTAGAGAGCTACAAGTTTCTGGTATTTCTCTCCTTCCATCAATTCGGTGATCATGGGCAGTACATCGTTCATTTCGAACACCGAGGCAGCCCAAAGGGCGGTGTATATATCGAGTACGTCTTTGCTTTGGGTAGCTTCCCGACGTGCTTTTTCGTTGTTGAGGTATTTATAGCCGAGTTTGGCAAGCTTGGTTACAATGCGTTTTTCGCTTGCTTCTTCGGCCAGTCCCATCCACACACCTACCGCTCGCACGGCAGAGGAGTAGCGCAACAGATCGTTGTCGATAACAATTTTCAATATATATGTAAGAAAAGATATTTGTCCGTTATCGGCATATTCGAGAATGGATTGCCGCAGGCCTTCTTGCAAACGAGCAGCAAGAAGCATATCGCCCAACAGTTGGTGTAGTTCTTTGTTTTCGCTTTTGGCAATGCTGAGAATAATGCGATCATCGAGCAGTTTTGTGTTGTTATCGCCCAGACAGATGTTTTTGATGGCTTCAATAATATCTTGTCTGCCTTCGTCAATGTAGACTGATAGAATATCACTGTAAATGTTCCAGGGAAGGGTGTCATCATCATCGTCATCATCGTCATCTTTTTTACTCTTTTGGAGGTCTTTCAGGATGTCGAACCCATCCCATAAAAAGAAAAGGCTATCGTGAATAAGATCGTAAATTTTGTCCTTATAAGGTTCAACGTCTTGGGTACGGAAAGAGCGGCGATAACTGGAATCCGATTGTACATAGTTGGTTAGTCGCGCAACGGCTTTCCCCACCAGGTTGGCAATGTCCTCGCCGTGAATGGCTTGAAGCATCTGTCGCGGACCATTTTCGTAGACCTCGCTTGTGGTTTTGGGAGAATCGGCAACAAGCAATGCTTTTGCTTCGGCAAGTCTTCGGCTAGAGTGTGGGTACTTACTTTCTTTGTAAGCAATAATGGCTTGGGCAATAGCACCGGGGCGACCGGTGAGGTTTCTCAGGGTGTCGATAATGTTTGAGTTATCCATAATGTATTTTTTGTTTGCTTATATTGGATTGTAGATTGATTTAAAATCTTCTTCCTGCCAGCATGGTGAGGCGGATGAAGGTGAGTATATCTCCTTCGTGGAGTTGTATTTTCTCTCCCGGTTGCACTTCGGTTTCGTTGATGAGTACTCTGTATATACCATCGCGGAAGGCTTGCAATGCATTGTCGATGGCTTGTTGCTCATCTTGTTGCTTTTCGTTTTTCCGGTCGTTGAAGGTTACTTTGCCGGTGTGTAATGCACCAGCATATTCTTCTTCGGTGAGGTAGTGGAAGATGGGAGCATCAATTTGCTTGGTATTGTACTCGCGCACGCTTTCGAGGACGAGGGTGGTGATGAGGTCTTCGATGGTGGCGAGGTTGTCGGGGATGATTCTTGGGTGGAGTTCAAGAATGGGTTTCCGCTTACCTATGGCTTTGAGGCGAAGGTTTATTTTCATACGTAAATTAAGTTGTGCTCCCCACTGCCGAGGAGCGTTTTAAATCATTTTTCAATCTATTACTTTGAATTCAGACAAAAGAAAGAATAGCA
>NZ_QVMK01000003.1 GCF_010500995.1 Bacteroides sp. 224
GTGCTATTCTTTCTTTTGTCTGAATTCAAAGTAATAGATTGAAAAATGATTTAAAACGCTCCTCGGCAGTGGGGAGCACAACTTAATTTACGTATGAAACAATACTTAATTTCTTCGTCAATCGAGAAACGAATGCTTTCGCAGAATCATTCAATGCTAAAGTTAAAGCATTCAGGAATCAATTCAGAGGAGTAAGAGATATACCATTCTTTATATTTAGGCTGTGTAAATTGTGCGCTTAAAGTTTTAACAATTCAACCTACTTTTCGGATTGACCCCAAATAAATAGCATGCCGTCATACAAAAAAGACCTCCAGAATTATCCCTGAAAGTCTTTTCGTGCGGCTGAAGGGACTCGAACCCCCACGCCTCTCGGCACCAGATCCTAAGTCTGGCGCGGCTACCAATTACGCCACAGCCGCCTGTGATTGGTTTTGCGATGCAAAGATAGGAAGTTTTTTCGTGCTTCCAAATTATTTGAGCAAGAATTTGGAAAAAAGATGATTACTTTAAAAGAAATGTGCAAGCGGATTCGATAATAGTATCAACTCCTTTCTTCTCATCTTCTTCTTCCATATCTACATGGATATCGGGTTCTACGCCAAATTCGGTGTGTTCCTTTTTTATGGAGAGAATTGGACTGGCAGAGAAACGAACTTGCCATCCATTGGGCAATTCCGAGGTAAATGGTAACCCCGATCCACCTCCTGAAGTATCTCCTATGATGGTAACATGAGGCAGACACTTCATAACATTTACAAAATGATTGGCTGCACTGTATGTACGCCGGTTGGTTAATACAACTACATTCTTCAGCCATATAATGTCGCTGGATGGATTGAGGTAAATGGGTTGCGGAGCTGAAAAGTCGTTTCTTCCTTTTCCTGTTTTATGTAGTATATAGCCACTTAGTATTTTCTTATCAGTGAAGCAGGAGGCTACTTTGGTGGCGTTGGTAATGGTGCCTCCTCCGTTATTCCGAATGTCGATGATAAGGCCGTCGCAGTTTCGTATATAGTTAAACATCGTATTCATAGCAGAGTAGGTTACTGTTTCGGAGAAGTTGCTGATATATACATAGGCTATATTATCTCTTAAAATAACATACTCTGCATCGTCAGCTTTTCGGCTGTTGGTATCTAAGTAGTTCCGTAGTACCGACCAATTGAAGTTATCCTGATAACCGTTCATGAATCCCATGTATCCGGAGTGGTAAGAATCGCCCATTAGGTTTACATGACCGTCTTTTAACTCATTAAGCATTTGACTTAATGTGTCAAATAATTCATTTTCGCTCATGGCTGGGTATATCTGTTCCTTATAAATCTCATGAATATAGTCCCAATCTATTTGCTTGTAATCGAAAAAGCAATATCCCTCATCGAGAATCTTCCATAACTCCTCGAAGTTGCCTTCGGGTGTATCGGCGTAAGAGTGTTCTCCTACGCATCCGGAAAGCGGAGTAAGTAAAATCAGGAATAGAAACTTTACAAGGTGCTTATTCATTGACGCTTTCTCTTAATGCGATAAAACTCCTTAACCGCTCCCACCATAAATACATGCCCATAAGTGTGGGTCTGAAGGTTATTAACCTTAGATTGTTGCATATCCCAAAGATATGTGAATCTTATTTTGGCATAACGAATAGGGATGTCAACACTTAACATCTGGCGGATGGAAAGCTGTTTATGAAAAGAGGTCAGTTTAAATACGCCACTGTAATTCCCTAAAGTCAAGATTTCATAATAAGACTGTCCGTAATTTGGCGAGAAGAATACTCCTACAAAGGGCGCGTTAGCCTGATATCTTAATGTAAAAGGGCGGTTCTTTATTTTAAGATCCCAAACAAGCATCCCCGATACATCCAGGTTAATGTATGCTCTTATAGAGGTAGGGTTATTCGAGTTGTGAAGGTTGTACACAAAGCCTCCATTGAAATCTCCCAATCCCCCGAGTAAGATTTTGAAATTATTGGTGACACGGAAATTGTAATGCATCCCATAGTTCCAGTTAAATAATCCGGAGATGGTATTGTTGTTATCTGCCTGGTTGTGTGTATAGGCTATATTAGCCAGAAAGAAGTTTTGTATAGATACATTTCCATCAAACTTCTTACTCATGCGCATGTTTTCTCTCGATAACCGAAAATCAATGCCTTTGTACTCCTGAGGAGAGAGATAAGTGTCGTATACATTCGCCAAACCCACTCCATACATCATGGTGCGGGTAAAGTAATAAGAGGCTGATAGTGAGTCGGCTTGCGCTCGTAGCATATCCGGCAAAACCAGTATGCAGAAACAGAAAACAGCAAATTTATACTTCAGTTGTTTCATTCTTACCGATTTTGTTGTAGCCGGGTAAATGGGCTTAGAATAGTTTCATTTGCCCGGTTATTTCATCAATGATGTCGCCATCACTTTTTCCGGCATCCGGATCTAATACTTCCGGCTCTTCCTGTTCTTCTCCACTTTCTTCCGGTTTCTCGGGGAAGCGGGTGGGCTCCAACTCATTGATGGTGGATACGGTATATGTAGTAATTCGCTTTCCTTTGGCTTTGAAGCCTTTCACTGTTACGAATTCTTCGCCATCAACAACTAATGGTTCCCGGAAGTCGTCGTTCCCACCGAATATAACTTCAAAGCGGGGATACACTTCATCTGTTAATAAAATGAGTTGTGTCTTTTTATTCTCATTGAGATAGCTTTGTTTCCGGTTGTTTGTTTCAAAACAGAAACGTTTTAAGTATGGATACCCCTGCTGCTCACCATCGAATAGGGCGGCAGTCCATACTTTATTAGGATCAAACTTCTCTAAGAAGCGTATGTTAGACTCGTAATGGTTGCTGATATCGAAGTTCGTAGTGTAAAACTCACCATTGTTTAATACAACAAGTATACTGTCATTTGCTTGGAACTCTCCGAGATACTCGCCTCGTTCGTCATAGTTGAGACGAAGCACATCATGGTCGAACCACACTTTACGCCCTCCCAGTGTAGAACCTCCTCGCTGTTTTAAGGCAATTTTGTGTACTTCCAGTTTGGTTAGGAGTAATCCTTGTGCTTGTCTTCCTTTAATCGCTACTTCGCTAAAATCCTTTTCAAAGATGATTTTGCGTAATCGTGGAACCGGTTTCAAAGTAACTTTTATGATTTCGGCTTCTCCATTAGGGTTAACCGTGAAATAGACAAGTTTCGTGTTGGGTGTTCCTTGAGTTAAATCATATTCGCGATCACGAGCTACAGAGGTAACCGCAAAACGCTTGATGTAGTAAAAACCTGTTTTACCATCCTTGTACACTGTGTTGTAAATGGTACGATTATCATTCTTTTTGAAGATATCAACATGAAGGATGTTTTTGCCTACAAACTTTTTGTCGGCTACCGGAGTAACAATATATTTTCCGTTTCGATAGAAGATGATAACATCGTCTAAGTCGGAACAGTTGGCGATGAATTCGTCTTTTTTTAAACCCGTTCCAATGAAACCTTCTTCCCGATTGATATAAAGTTTCTCGTTGGCTTCTACTACTTTCGCTGCTTCAATGGTGTCGAAGTTGCGCAGCTCGGTATGTCTGGGGAAGTCTTTTCCGTACTTCTTTTTCAACATCTTAAACCAATCAACTGTATAGTTTACGATGTTAGCCAGGTTATGATCAATGGCAGCAATCTCCTCTTGCATACGAGCAATGGCTTCATCTGCTTTATCGGAGTTGAACTTTAGGATACGCCCCATCTTGATTTCCATCAATCTGAGAATATCCTCTTTGGTAACCTCGCGTATAAACTTCGGATAGAATGGAGTCAGACGTTTGTCGATATGTTCGCAGGCAGCATCCATACTGGGGGCTTGCTCGAAACCTTTGTCTTTATAAATACGTTCTTCAATAAAGATTTTCTCCAATGATGCAAAGTGAAGGCTTTCCAGTAACTCGTTTTTATGTATTTCGAGTTCCTGCTTTAGTTGCGACAATGTGTTATCTGCCGACTTCTTAAGCACATCACTAACCTTAAGAAAGTGCGGCTTGTTTTCGTCGATAACACAACAGTTTGGCGATATGCTTACCTCGCAATCAGTAAAGGCATACAAAGCATCGATCGTTTTATCGGAAGATACACCAGGTGCCAGATGAACAAGTATCTCTACATCGGCAGCTGTATTATCATCTACCTTTCGTACCTTAATTTTACCTTTTTCGACAGCTTTAAGAATAGACTCAATAACAGAGGTGGTGGTTCTTCCATAAGGGATTTCCCGGATAGCCAGCGTCTTATTATCTAATTTATCTATTTTTGCGCGTACTTTTACACTACCTCCACGTTCGCCATCGTTGTATTTGGCTACATCAATAGAGCCTCCGGTTTGGAAATCGGGGTATAGGTTGAATGTTTCTCCTTTCAAGTAGTTGATAGAAGCATCGCATAACTCATTAAAGTTGTGTGGTAATATTTTAGACGATAGTCCTACAGCAATACCTTCCACTCCCTGAGCCAGAAGCAAAGGAAATTTGACGGGTAGTGTAATAGGTTCTTTATTACGTCCGTCGTAAGAGTTTTTCCATTCGGTAGTTTTGGGGTTGAAAACTACTTCCAGTGCAAACTTTGATAGGCGTGCCTCAATATAACGAGGGGCAGCCGCGCCATCACCAGTAAGGATATTCCCCCAGTTTCCCTGGCAATCTACGAGCAAGTCTTTCTGTCCCAGTTGCACCAATGCATCACCAATAGAAGCATCGCCATGAGGATGGAATTGCATGGTATGACCTACTATGTTGGCTACTTTATTGTAGCGACCGTCGTCCATACGTTTCATGGAATGCAGGATACGCCGCTGTACCGGCTTTAATCCGTCATTGATGTGCGGAACTGCACGTTCCAGAATTACGTAAGATGCATAATCCAGAAACCAGTTTTGATACATTCCGCTTAATTGATGTTTAGGGCCCTCTTCTTTCTTAATTTCCTCAATTTCGTCGCTCATAAATATTAGACGTCTCTCTTTTCTATGTTATTTTAACAACAAATTATGTTTTTTACATCTAATAAGGAAGATGTGAAGGCAAAAATACGAATTAAAATGAAAAAAAGCATTTACTTTGCGGATTATTTAGAAGGTATAACAATTATGGTTCAATACGTTGAACCTGTATATAAACGCCCAAACGATGAAAAACTTATTGAAAACCTTACTATTGACAACTGTAGTTTTATTATCAGCCGCTTGTAAAGATGATGATGATAAAGGAGTGAACAGTGTTGATTTTACTCCTCTATCAGTAGGCACACTGACAGTTGTAACCGCAGTGAAAGATGATGTAGCAGCAGAAAAGGATACGGAATTCTTTCTACCTGGTGATATAATTGAGTTTCAATATAATCAAAAAGGTGCCAGCCTGACATCATTCTCGGCCGAAATGGAAGATGATGAAACCTGGTCGGATCTTTCTACAGAACTGTATCGTAGGGATATTTATGTGGATGGAGTAACACCGGAAACATTTGTTGCCTTGTGTGGTAACCAAAGTCTGGTAGCCGATCAAAGTACCAAAGCCTCTTTCCATGCAGCTCATTACCTGAAAGGAGATGCAAGTCTTGGAACCTATTCTACAAAGATAGCTGTAGATAGCATGGTGAATCAACATGTGAAAGTAATAGTGAAGATACTCAAAAGCGAGAGCTGGGCAGGTGACGACTTTACCTCTGTGGTAGGTGATGGCGCTGTAACGATATTTGCCTCTGACGGTACAGAAGTTAAGCCATTGTATGATGGTACGCAAACAAACCGTTCTGTATATTCGGCTGTGTTGCCAATCAACAAAGTGCCCGGAGCAGGGATGGCGGCATTCTCTTTGAATTCATTTACTTCGCTTGATTATAAAATTGTAGCCGGCTCCGAAGCTCCCCGTGCCGGAGAAACATTGTTGATAACCGTTCGTTATGAAAAAGATGTGGAACCGGAAGCTACAGCCGTGGTAAAAACCATTTGGGACACGCCCGCAGGATTAGACTATGGCTACTCTCCCATTACAGAAATTTATACCATCGAAGACTTAGACTTGTTTGCAGCAAGTGTATCCTCCGGATTAGATTATGAAGGAGAAACAGTTGTGCTGAAGAACAGTTTGGATCTAAAGAATGAAGCGATTAACCCGATAGGTAACAAAAACAATCCGTTTAACGGAACTTTCCTGGGAAAAGGAAATGTGGTTTATAATTTCGCCATAAATTCCAATCAGGAACATGCCGGATTCTTTGCTTCTGTAGGAGTACATGGCACTGTGCAGGAATTAAAATTTGCGAACGCTACCATTAAGAACTTAAATAGCTATACTGCTGTGGTAGCCGGAAGCAATTATGGTTATATTATTGCTTGCAGCACAACAGATTGCGAAGTTGCCGGAAGTAATTATTCGGCTTCTATTGTAGGGTATAATGAAAATACCATAGTAGGTTGCGAAGTAATCGGAGATAAGATTAGCACCACCAAACCTACAGATGCTATTGCCGGAGGTATAGCCGGATATAACTACAAAAAGATTATAGCTTGTAAATCATTGCCTAAAACAGTAGAAGTAACCCGTACATCAGTAAACCGGTTTGGAGCAGTTGTTGGAGAATGTTCTTTATCTGCTACTGTTGATCGTTGCCTATGGAAAGAAGAGGGGCTGCCTGCATTCTATACTTGGGTAGAGATAAGCGCCAACAATTATGGCTATCAGGAGCAATCGTTAAACAAAAGTAGCATTGCTGAAATGAATCAGGCAATCAGTGAGTATAATACCGGACGTGATCGTAACAGCAACCGTTACTGTTCGCTCATCTGGGTAGAATAAAATAAAAAGTTTTAATAGATTATAATAATGGCACAAGAAGACGTTTTTAAGAAAATTGTATCACATTGCAAAGAATATGGTTTTGTATTTCCTTCCAGCGAGATTTATGATGGTTTGGGAGCAGTATATGACTATGGACAGATGGGTGTTGAACTCAAAAATAATATCAAGAAATATTGGTGGGACAGCATGGTGCTGCTCAACGAAAACATTGTAGGTATTGATTCGGCTATCTTTATGCACCCTACAATCTGGAAAGCTTCCGGGCATGTGGATGCATTCAATGACCCATTGATTGATAACAAAGATTCGAAAAAACGTTATCGTGCGGATGTACTGATTGAAGATCAGCTTGCGAAGTACGACGATAAAATAAATAAAGAAGTAGCCAAAGCCGCCAAGAGATTCGGAGAATCTTTTGATGAAGCACAATTCCGTGCTACAAACGGTCGCGTACTTGAGAATCAGGCTAAGAGAGAGGCTTTGCATGCACGTTTTGCCAAAGCTTTGAATGATAGTAATCTGGAAGAACTCCGTCAGATCATCGTAGATGAAGAAATTGTTTGTCCGATATCCGGAACTAAGAACTGGACAGAAGTGCGTCAGTTCAACCTGATGTTCTCAACCGAAATGGGTTCTACTTCCGATGGAGCCATGAAGGTATATCTTCGTCCGGAAACAGCGCAAGGTATTTTTGTAAACTACCTGAATGTACAGAAGACCGGTCGCATGAAGATTCCTTTTGGTATTGCCCAGATTGGTAAAGCCTTCCGTAACGAGATTGTAGCCCGTCAGTTTATCTTCCGTATGCGCGAGTTCGAACAGATGGAAATGCAATTCTTTGTACGCCCCGGTTCAGAACTCGATTGGTTTGCAAAATGGAAAGAAACCCGCTTAAAGTGGCATAAAGCCCTTGGCTTCGGCGATTCCAGCTATCGCTATCACGATCATGATAAATTGGCTCACTATGCAAATGCTGCTACCGATATTGAATTCCTGATGCCATTTGGTTTCAAAGAAGTAGAAGGTATTCACTCTCGTACCGATTTCGATTTGAGTCAGCATGAACAATATTCGGGTAAGAACATTAAATACTTCGATCCGGAGCTGAATGAATCTTATACTCCATACGTAGTTGAAACCAGTATTGGGGTAGACCGCATGTTCCTGAGTATCCTTTCTGCCTCTTACTGCGAAGAAAAACTGGAAAACGGCGAAACCCGTGTAGTATTGAAGTTGCCTGCTCCATTAGCTCCGGTTAAACTGGCTGTTATGCCTTTGGTGAAGAAAGAAGGTCTTCCGGAGAAAGCTCGTGAGATTATTGACAATCTTAAGTTCCAGTTCCACTGTCATTATGATGAAAAAGACAGTATTGGTAAACGCTACCGTCGCCAAGATGCCATTGGTACTCCTTACTGTGTTACTGTAGATCATCAGACTTTGGAAGACAATACAGTAACTCTGCGTAACCGCGATACTATGGAACAAGAGCGTGTGGCTATTGCCGACTTGAATTCCATTATTGCTGATAGAGTAAGCATCACCAGTCTGCTAAAGACACTTATGTAATATAACCCCTTTATTATGAAGAAAAATATTAGTCTATTATCATTATTGTTTTTTGCCCTTGTACTTGCTTCCTGTAGTGAGTCGAAAGGATACGATAAGTTTCATAACTGGCGCGAACGTAATGAGGCTTTCATAGATTCGTTGCAGGGTGTGATAGATACTAAGCCAGAAGGTCAACGAGACGGGTTGGAATGTATTCAGGATTCCAGAAACAAAGATCAGAATATCTTTTTTAAGAGAATAAGTAAGAAAGAGAACTCGGATAAAAGATTCCCGGTTCTGACAAGCAAAGTATCTGTTTTCTATCGTGGAATGTTAATAAACGAAGAGGTTTTCGGTGCTACTTCTGCTCCACGTTATTATACAAAAGAGTATAAAAGCCTGGATGTATTTGATCAGAATTTCACAGAAGAAAGTCCTACCGAGTTTGATAATGCACACAAAGCATCAGTAACAAGCTTTATCGCCGGTTGGATAGAGATTCTTCAACACATGCAACCTGGTGAACGCTGGGAAATTTACATTCCTTACTACAGCGCTTATGGAGAGGCAGGAAGCGGAGAAAGTATTCCGGCATACTCGGCTTTGATATTTGATATAGAGTTGGAAGAGATTACAGAGTATTGAACTCACTTTCAAGATAACTTAAAAAGCGTTTCCGTTCAACTGGGAGCGCTTTTTTTAGAACTTAACAATAGGTATAATTATGAAAAAGATGATTTTAGCAACTAAATTAGCTGTTGTATGTATGCTAAGTTGCTGTAATTTAGTCGTGAACGCACAATGTAGCGTAGAATCTGCTATTGATTCATTAAGAGAGGGAAACAAACGTTTTTGTGAAAACCGCATGGTTCATCAGCATCAGGATTTAACAAGAATCAAAGAGCTTACGGAAGGACAACATCCTTTCGCAGTGGTTATCAGTTGCTCGGATTCGCGCGTGACTCCGGAAATTGTTTTTGATCAAGGGTTAGGCGATCTTTTCTCCATTCGTACAGCTGGTAATGTTATGGCCGATTTCGAAGAAGGAAGCGTTGAGTATGCAGTAGATCACCTGAATACCAAGTTAGTAGTGGTCTTGGGACACACTTGCTGTGGAGCCGTGAAGGCTTTTCTCGACACAAAAGAAAATAACGAAGGGCATGAACATCATCATGGAGATTTGGGTCACATTCAATCCATCATCGATAAATTTGATAGTGAAGAGGAAGAACAAGAATGCCTTAAGAAAAAGGAGGACCTTTACAATCAAGCGATCCTTGCCAATGTAAAGAATGGGGTACGCCAGTTACGCGAAAGCGACCCTATCCTGGCCAAGATGCAAAAAGAACATAAGATTGAGATCGTAGGAGCCATTTATCATATAGAAAATGGAGTAGTAGAATTTCTTAATCTCTAACAGCTTCTAAAAACATAACCACAGGTAGGTCTTTCTTCTTACAGATTTATTAAATGAGAGTGAGTTCAATGTCTCTAATTTGTATGCAATTTAGATCAACCTGTGGTTATATCGTTTTCAAATATTTGTTAGTATTTACCTAAGAGGTAGGCGTATTAGAATTCAAAACTACAAAATAAAGCAGGGGTATAGTTAGTCTTGCTTTTCTTAATATCTCTTTTACTATATACAGCTTTATCTACCCATTTTTTCAGAGCATTACTATAAACCCGCTCAGTACCGCTCTTATATGTTTCTTTCGTAGTTGTACTGGTAGTACTTATATTAACACAAATACCTACTCCAAACTTTTTACCAATACGTACACCTAATCCTGCACCATACATCATATCACCAGATTTTATAGAGAAAGAATGAGAATAACCAGCTCGTGCATCTATAAAAGGACGTATTGTCGTATTTAATGGAACTGTATAACGGACTTTTCCGTATCCTCCTGCACTAAAATTTTCCCCCTCACCAAAAGAGGCACTGACCATAGGACCAACCCCAAAATACAAATCAGGGATAATTTTATATCCGAAATCATATCCAATAGTTGTAGTAACTATGTCATCTTTATAACCAATAAGAAGGTCACTTGAGGTTGAGAATCCTGTGCTTTTTTGAGCAAGACTAATTGATGTACTTAACACACATGCTAAAAGAAATAATGTTAGTTTTTTCATGTTTTTTCTTTATTAATTATTACTATAGTGATTTATTATGGTTTCCATGTCTCCCATTCAGATTGTACACAAGTTCCACCATGACTTATGATAGTTTCTCGAACTTTTTTCATTCGAGTTTGTGTGTCTATTCGTAGGGAATTGTTGTAGGTTTCCGGATAAGTTTTCATTTTTATCAGTAGGGTTTCACCATCGCTATATACTTTTTTTTGAATTTGATAATTGTCACGCATCCATTTTGCATTTCTATCTAAATCAGTTTTTTTTGCATCTTTGCTACTTTCTGAATAAGAATTCTGGATAGTTGAAGATGAAGTTATGCCACTATTGTTATTCATAGATGAAAGTAAACTACCTCCTTGCGGTGTTGAACGGGTATTACCAGCTATACTCACTGCTGTACTGGCTGCATCTACAAAACATCCCATTGCCTCCATAAGAGAACTTCTGGTAGCCTGCTTTCTTGCTGCATCAATATTTCTATAATTAGCAGAAGAACTCACTACATCATAGTTATTTTCAACAAAGTTGAGTGTTTCCCATTCTCCATTATAAAAAAGGTATAAACCAATACCCTTTTTAAAACCATTTTTGAAGCTACTTAACCACAAATCTCCATTTTTGAAAAGCAAAATACCATAACCATTTGCGTTTCCATCTTTTGTTTCTCCTAAAAAAACATCACCATTAGCGAGCTCTAATAAAGAAAAACTTTTAGAATGATCTGCATTAACCAACGGATACACATCTATAGGCTTGTCTTCTTCAAATTGCCCTTGATATATCAAATTACCATTTGCCGTGTAGCAAGAACCAAAACCTGTTTTTTGTCCATTGCGCAAGTTGCCAATATAGACTGTCGAGTTATTGCAGTTTTTTATAAATTCATTTTCTGGGGCAATAAACATTCCATACCCTGCTATCTCTCCTCTGTAAAAATCGCCAACAAAGATATACCCATCCTTCATGGCTAAAAGTCCCATACCATTTCGTTTACCTTTCAGTATCTGTCCTTTGAAACTTTCCTTTTTATTTTTCTCATTGGTTACTTCAAGGACTTTAGAGAACGCTTTGTTTACTCCTGTTTGGGCTACAGAGATAGAAACAAAAGAAAAAACCAAAAAGATTGTAAATGCTACTTTTCTCATAAAATAGTTCATTATTTCAAATTCTATTCTTCAATATATTCAGGAAGAGAAATACATTTTTTATTTTTCAATAATTTATCAGCTTCCTTGAAGGTTATTTCTTTAAATTGCACATCATTCAATCCTTTAGGAGCTATCCTTAGATAATGTACGGATCCTTCTGCTAAGTTTAATTGAATTTCTCCTGCCCTATTAGTGATTTTCCCTGATGTTATATCAGTAAATTGTATATCAACAGAAAATAGAGCTTTCCCTTCTTCTTTAAAAACACATTTTTTCTTGCATGCTTTATAAAGGTAAAAAGGGGATATCATTGGTCCTGTAGGTGAAATTTTTTTCTGTACAGGACCTCTAAGGTCAAATATATCTTTTCCATTCAACTTTATAGTGCATGTTGAATTCGCTAACTTTCCCGTAAAAAAATACACTGTACTTTGTCCATAAGCAGTAGAGGCAAAGTTTAGTCCTAATAATACAACTAATGTGACTATACAAAATCGTTTAAAAAGCATTTTGTTATCCCTAATACGTGTCGGGCGCAACTGTTAATTTACATATTACAATTAGATATAGAGTATATAACTTATAGAGAAACAATTATCTAAGTAAACATTTGCAATTAGTTTAAAGAGACGTTTTATAACATCTGTTTACTGCAAATATACGAAAATGTTAAACCTTGTTTAAATCCCTTCCGAAACAGAAAAGAACAATCGCCCTATTTCTCTGATTAAGTGTTCGAAAACTCTGAATAAAGTGAAAAAATAACGTGTTTTCTGTTGAGTAATCATAGTGAATATGGCTTCCCAATTCTCTTGCTTAATAGTATATAGTGTTAAGTATAATATACCCTATAAAGACAAAATGCTACCGGCAATCATTCCAAATGCAACCGCCTTCGAGGTAAAATGCTACTGGCAATTCACCCAAATGCTACTGGCAAATAAAACATAAAGACTTCGCGTTATTTCGCATGAATTTGCGATCAAGAAAAGCGGACAACCGCGTTACAAGCTCCAGAACGAGGCTTGCGCGTTAGGTGCGTGATTGGCGCGTTAGGTAATTTCGTTAACCTAACGCACCTTAAGCTATTGATATATAGATCGATAGACCCCAAGTGCGTTAGGTGCGTTAGGTTTCGACATAAAATTCTCTGTGCAAAATGGAATTTTGTGCCAATCTATATAATATCCAAACTTTCTTTGATTTTTTTATAATACCTTGTACTTGCTATCTCACTAAGATCCGAGAAAGGAGGACATAGAATACATTTAAGCGTTTTATTTTCTATAGAAATAAGATAATCCAGATTGACAATGCATTGTTGGTTTATTTGCATAAAAGAAGAGGAAAGGGCGAGTAACTCTTTTGCTCCTACATTAGTGCGAAGCTTATATTGCTTTTCATTGGCGAGCTTCATAACCCAATGGCGATCCATGTATTGGAAAACTCCAACCTCCCGACACTTCACCAACATAAGCCCCATAACGGTTTGAATGGCAAATCTGTCTTCCTGATGAATTAACCGTCGGAAAGAATCTCTAAAATCGACCATTTGCTCGGGCGAGATAGTAAGTAAACGGTTAATTATAAAAGAGAGTTCGGTAGTTAAATAGGGCTTTTGTAAATAATCAAAGGCAGAGGTGCGCACTGCATCAATAAGGTATTGATTATAGGCTGTGTAAAAAACCACACGCATACTATGCACTTTATCTTGTATTAAACTTAATAATTCCAAGCCCGACATTTCCGGCATCTCAATATCAAGAAATAATAAATCCGGTTGGTGCTTGATGATAGATACAATGGCTTCTTTGGCAGAAGACACACATTCTATCACTTCAATCTCCGGATGGAGTTGTAAATCTTCCCGAAGCTTAGTGGCTGCCGCCGGAAGATCATCTACAATAATGGTTCGTATCTTTTTAATCATAATTCAAAAGTGTAATGAAGAGGAATGATGAGCGTAACACGCGTACCTTCTTCTTTAGGATTGAGAGAAGAACGGTTCTCTATATTAAACATTATCTTTTCTTCATTCTTTGCATTCAGTATTTCTATGGTGCGATAAAGCATTTTAAGACCGCTTCCTGTTCCGCGTACATCATTCTTGTACTTGTGTGGCTGATATCCCTGTCCGTTATCTTCAATGATAATGTGAAGCATTCGCTGTTCTTGCAAGCATATACCTACTCGGATGGAAGGACTTAGACTGCTACCGGAGAATGCATACTTCACAGCATTCTCAATAGGTATCTGGATGGCCATAGATGGGATAAGAGCCTGAAGAGGTGTGTTTTCATCAATCTGCCAATCAACAACAATTTTAGAATCGTTTCTCATTGTATGTAAATGCAGATAGTCTTTAACTAACGATATTTCTTCTTCCAGTGGAACGGCTGTTTGCTCGGATGCCCGTAGGTTATTTCGGAGTAATCTGATTAGTAATTGAAAAGGTTCTTTCAGCTCTTTATAATGTTCTAAAGAGGGCATAACTGTGTTTAGTGCATTAAACACAAAATGGGGCGACAACCTGTTCCGGATAATCTCCATGCGAAGTCCCGTAATAATGCCTACTTGTTTTTGATGTTTTAATTCGCGCAATTTGCGCCGATAATGAATAACTCCGATAATCAGTATCAGAAGTAAGATGAAGGATATGATACTTGAAAGGGCAATCTTCTGCCACTGAGAAGCCTGTTGCTCTGTTAATGCAATTTTCATATCCTTTCGAATCAGGATTGTATCCTGCCGGTAGCGGGAGTCTATTTCGGCAATATTGCCTTGTATTTTCAGGTTGCGAAGAGAATCATCATAAGCTATCGCTTTCATATAATATTGATATGCTTTTCTGAAATCTTGTTTCTTTCGGTAAAGCTCCTGCAAACGCTGATAATGGTGATATTGGTATTGAGGATTGATTTGTGCAGCATCATAAGGCTGTGTCAATAGCTTTTCGGCTTCGGGCAATTGGTTCTTGAGCAAAGCAAGAGAAGCATATAAACCATCCATATAAAATTTCAGCGAAGGTTGATAGTAGAATTCTCCTAACAAATCTTTTGCATGATCTAAATAATATTGCGCAGAGTCCGGTTCTTCTTTCAGAATGAAAATCTCTCCCATATTACCCTGAGAGATTCCCTGATAGTAAGTTTGAGGAAAGTTGCCGGCAATCCGGCTGGCTTCGCGAAAGCACTCTAACGATCGGTCATAATCTTTAGTAATGTAAAAGTAGCTACCGTAGGCATTCTGAAAGAAATATCTGTCATAGAGCGAAGAATGATCTAACCACTGTTGTGCCTTTTGGTAATATTCTTCGGCCAAATCATAATTCCCCAACTCCTGGTATAGTTTAGCCATACCGGAGAATATGGAATAGTTGTTCTCGGCACCTATATGTAATGAGTCGGAAATAGCTAACCCTCTTCTATAGTAAAAGCTACATAAGGTATGGTTACCTTCGTGCAGATAGCAATCGGCAAGGTTAATGCAAATACTGGGAAGTTCTTCCTTGTAATAAGGGGCATTATTTAAGAGGCTGTATGCCATACTGAAACTGCTAATTGCCGTATCTCGCTTATCCATTGCATTGAGAAAGATGCCTCTGCTGTTGTAAGCATCAGCGGCCAGCTTAATTGCTTCGCAAGAAGGGGAAGGAAGACTCTGGAAGTAGTGAATCACTTGTTGGTTAATCTTCAAGGCGCTGTCGGGCTGTCCGTTGAAGTAGTATCCTTTTACCAGCAGGCTTGCTAATTGGTAAAACCTAAGAGAGTCTGTAACTGTTTGCTGTAATTTAAGGCATGTGTCTATTACAACGTCTGGTTTATCGAAAAGAGAATCCTTATAAGTGTTTAAAACTATTTCTATATTATCAGAATGGTGCTTGATTGTTTTTCGGTGAGGGTTCTCGCAACAAATAATGCAGATGGAGCATATAATGAGAATAATTGGAATGTGCTTTTCTTTTTGCATTGTGAATAATTGGTTATTACTTGTCTGATTATGCAAATATAATATTTTTGTTGTTTAAATATTACGTTTATGCTAAAACAGTTTCTGTAATCTTTTGCAAATGTATAATTATTCTGATTGATAAATAATCCGTATTATTGGGTTTTGGGGTTAAGTGCCGTTTTAGGTGTTTATGCGTTTGGAAGTAATGGTTATATGGGTTATTTTTATGAAAGCTGTAACGGCTTGTAACACCTCCGCCGCAAAACTGTAACATCAACTGTAACAGCTTTCTCTTGGTTAAAGAGCAAATATCCTTCATCTTTGTTTCAGTACTATAAGTTATTAAAGTAGATGTTCATAATTAGTTTATACCTTAGCAATCACCCCGAGAGGGGTGAGATGTGCATAACCCCGTGCAAGCGTAGCGCAGCTCGGGGATGGTCAGTCACCACGCGCAGACTCAACCCTGAAGGGGTTGAACCCACTTCGGGGTTCAGAGGAAAAGAGAGACTATCTACCCTGGGTTACGCTTCGCTCACCCAGGGTTATGCACATATTACCCCTATCGGGGTAAATGCTTGCTGTTTAATTAATAAATTCATTTTGAACACTTAAATAGAAATAGTTATGAAGATCATATTATTTTTGTTTGCTATAATCATGGCAGAAACACTGTTTGCTACACCTCAATATGGTGATAAACTTATTATTGGAAAAGACACAGTATGGATTTACTCGTATCCATTAGAGAAGTACTTCAAAGAAAAAGGAAGTAGAACTATTGGTAAAATAGAAATGAAGGTGTTTTGTACGGCATTATGGAGAGGGTATGTAGCTACATGGAAGTTAGAGAACAATCGCTTATTTTTAGTAAAGGTTGAAACAGGCTATTGCAATAAGCCTCCTACTGCTATTAGTATCATAGAAGAATTTGGCTCTAATAAAGTATTGGCTCATTGGGTAAATGAAACAATTGTATGTCCTCAGGGAAGGTTAATACAGAGCGCTGCCAGTGCTTCTCTTTCTATACACGAAAGAGAAATACATTATACCTTAAAAGCTGGCAAGTTGGTAGAGAAAAAGGAATTTGATTTTCTGGAAAAGGACAAATATTTATTATTTCCTGAGGAAAAGTTCTTGAAAGACACCATTAAATCCCTCATACTGAAATCTATAGATAAAGTAGAAAGAGATAGTATTAATATAGAGGAAACTTGTTTTGTAATTGTAGAGTTTAATGAATATGGAGAATTGTCTTGTATAAAATTAAGTAAAAAGCCTAATAATGTAACGGAAAGGATAGTTCTTAGGAATTCAAAAAAAGCTTTGCAAGGTGTTCGCGGATTAATGAAAGTTTATCATAAACGATATTGTCCAATTGAAAAAGTGGAAGTGTTTTTCAGTGGCTATAATATAAAATATCCTCATGGCAGGAAGAAAAGAGACAAGGATTAGCGTATAAGTTCTCCTTGCTCTTTATGGCAAACCGCCACCTCCTCCATCCCCCCGTGCCAGTAATGCAACCCGTTCCCTTCGCAGTTTTTATATTCTTTGCAATCCTTGCATTTTCCCTTCTTTGTCCAGCTTCTGTTTCTAAATGCACCGAACTTAGTTTGCCAGATTTCGAAGAGGTTATCTTGATAGATGTTTCCTTGTGCGAAGCTCCTATCTATGTTGGGGCAAGCAGAGATAGAGCCATCAATTAATACAGAACCGATATTGATTCCGGCACGGCAGAAAAAGCCACTGTCGCGTACTTCCCATTCATACTCTCCGACATAGCCTTCGCAACTGAAAGATACTTTTATTCGTTTTTCTCGCCTCGACTCGCGGATAAAGTCCATTAGTTCCCGAAACTGAGGCTTTGTTAGAAATAATAGCGGATTTTCTTTGGCACGACCGATGGGAGCAATGGTGAATAACCGCCATGCTTTCACTCCCTTCCGTATCAGGTAATCTTTGATTTGATGGAGTTCGCCAATGTTACCTTGATGCACACAAGTAACCACATCAAAGTTCAATCGGGTAGAAGAAGCTGCAAGCTCAATGGCTTTGTCTACCCTTTCAAAACTGCGACTGTTATTCCTAAGGTAGTTGTGAGATTCTCCCAGTCCGTCTACGCTGATAGTCAGCGAGCCTAACCCTGCATTTAGTAAGGAAATGTGCTTCTCTTTGTTATATAGGAATCCATTGGTAACCATCCCCCAGCGCAGGCCTCGCTTGCGGAACTCTCTGCCACAGGCCTCAATATCTTTCCTTAACAGAGGCTCACCTCCTGTAACAACAATGATGAAATGCTCAGCCGGATTCTCAATAGTATCCACAGCTTTAAGGAAGTCTTCCAAAGGCATATCTTGGTGAAGAGAGTCTTTGGAACAATCACTTCCACAATGGAGGCAGCTTAAGTTGCATCGGGTGGTACATTCCCAAAACAGATAGTTGAGTTCGTGTATCTTGGTTTCGTTTTTCTTAAACTGCCTGAAGAGAAATTGTTTAATCGGCTTGTTTATCTTCATCTTTCTCTTCCAATTCCAGTTCTAAGCGTAGATACTCCTGATTCATGCGAATAGGAGGCAGTAGTGAATCTCTGCTTGAGTATAAGGTTGTTCGGATAGAATCTACATCTTCAAATTTAACAAGAATATTACTTGATTTAGGGATATAAAATTCAAACTTGCCTTCTTTGTCAGTCATGGTATATTGCACCTGATCGGCTACTGATACTTTTATTCCATTAATAGGAAGACCTGTTTTCTTGGATTTCACAAGTCCCTCTACACATAAATCATGCCCAAAGTCTTTAGGTACTCCATAACAAGCCTGAAATACAAAGGCGGCTGAACCTAAGCACAGCCCTCCGATTATCTTTCTTCCCCAATTCTTTTTCATACGAATTATGTATTTGATATTTGAAGTTTCTTCACCCTATCTACATACGCACTACATCCATTTCTTTTATCAAAGGCTTCGGCCAGTTCAAGAGCTTTTGTATAGAAATGTTCCTTCAAAGCCTCTACATTATAGACTCCTGATTCGGCATACAGTTCGAACTCTGTGGGTAGATTCAGCGTAATGGTTTGATCTGTTTTAGATAGAATTTCAAGTCCTTCGGCCATATAATAGAAGAAGTCGTATCGGGTAAAGCCATCTCCTTCCAACACCCAAGCTATGTATCTTTCAATATACTTGAGCATCTTTTCTTTGTCTTTATCTGCCAGATAGCTGATTAGCATTCCTCCGTAAGAAGTGAGGTTTGGATTCTCCTTTTGCTCTTCCATCTCGTTCTCTCCTTGAGTGAATAGTTGGGCGGCCAATTCGTGCTTTCCTACTTTTTGTGCATTATAAAGCAATGTACAGAAAGTACGTGCCGGCACCTGAGAACAGTGTGGAACGTGTATTTGCTTGGTGAGCAGGGGTTGCGCTCTGTTGTAGGCTTCGTCAAACTGTCCGGACTCCAGATAGTAGTCCAACTCATAATCGAGGGTACAAGCAGCACAGTTATCCACATCATCTTGCGAACACTCATTCCGAAGGTCGAGGTACTCTTTGGCTTTCTCAACCTGCCCGATGGAAAGGGTTTCGGTGTAAAGCCTGTCATAATAGGCACGCAGCCCGTGACCGTTGCGGAGAAGGCGTGTTTTAAAGTCCTCCAAAATGCTTTCGATCTGTTCCATCGAAACGTCCGGGTTGCAGTACATGGCACCCAATACCCATTTATACTCCCAAAGGAAGTCGTTTTCGTCGAACCAGTCGGGGTGTTGTTCATAAGCGTTTAGTATCCATGTGAAGTTTGTTACCAGTTCTTCATCATTGGTTAGATAGTAGCTTTCGTGAAGTAGCTGCATACGTACGTCGTATCCCCATTCCACATCGTCGTTATCGTCGGCAATAGCTGCTGCTTGTTTAAGCAATTGAACTTTGTCTTTGTGAGTCAGACTTTTATTATTATCTACTTGGTAGAGTATCTTCTGTATTTCTAATGTGTATTTCATTCTGTTTTTGTTTTTAGTTTTTATGAATAAATCCGAGAATGTCTTGCATTCCCATAACAATTAAGCGATAAAGAGATTCGTTGAACAGGTTCATTCCTTCGTCATTAACCGGATACTTGCCCAATAGAAGCGATTGTATATAGAGAATGTTGACAATGGATTCAAAAACCACCACCTCTTTTATTTCCGTGAGTTTAAGTATCAGCTCGTTATTGGCATTCATGCATAGTGTAGGAGTTGTTTTCTGCACTTTGGGCTTAAATGCTCCCAACACGGAGTTCAACGGGTTATTGGCCGATTTGGCTTTTCCCTGATTAATCTTCTCGCTTGCCACAAAGATAACGGGGGTATCTGCCGGGGTGAAGTATTTAAGCTGACAAACACATCCCATCGGTTTCAGCAGTTCGTTGCATCGTTCCTCAAAGGTTCTGTATTCCGGATGTTCTGTATACGAAACCTCCTTGAAACTATCAAGAATGAAGGAAGGAGAGATCTTCTCCGTTTTAAAGTCGAACTGTTGACAAGCTTTCTTCAGCAGTGCTTCGTCGAAAGTATAAGCGGCATTGATAACCAACATTCCTTGAGAAGAAGCAATACGCCTGATTTGTTTAAAATCGTCCAACAGGGGTGTATAATAAACCTGAGAGTTGTAGTTGCGAATGCTTTTGAAATTGCGTGTACCTTTGTTTGTTTCAAAAGGTAGTTCGTCCATGAATAAGGAGAGCATTTCATTATCTTCCGCAGCAATAGCTTTGATATGCAGATAGTGTATATCGAGTATCTTATGAAACAAATCCGGGTCGGTATGTATCAGTCCTTTCAGGTAGTTCTTCAGGGCTTTTCCAATCTCTGTAGAAGCTTTGCGAAGTTCCTCGTTGTTTACCAACGATTCGCGAGAAGCAGTAGAAGAAAGAGCCTCCACATTCACTATACATTTTATAAAGAATGCCCAAGGGGGAAGTAAGTTGCAGTCTTCTTCGCTTAAAAGCATTCTTTTCAGGTATATTTTATGCGTTAGCTTGCCCGAGAACTGTGTTTTGAAAGGCAGGATATAAATAGTACCTGCTATTCGTCCGCATTCTGTTTTAATGGGGAATGCATCCAGAAAAGAAGCTTGAAACTCTTTTCTGCCGTAAGATAGCAGTTCCTCTTTACTTGCCTGAGGGTTTAGCCAAATGGGATTGGATTCGTTGATCTGTATCGGCTCTCCTCCTTCTCCTTTAGTTAAGAAGATGGGGTAAGGCAATGCCTTTCCATAAAGAGTCAGGCTGCGTTTAAATGTTTCGTATTCAAATAAATGCTTCCATTCGTTCTTGGGGGTCAGTATCACTTTGGTTCCAATGGGGCGTTCTTCGTCTATCGATACCGTTTCGTAAGTACCGTCTGCTTTTCCACACCACCTGATGGTTTTCTTATTCATCGCAGATCGTGTTTCAAAGATGATATCGTTACTTACCACAAAGCAAGAAAGCAAGCCGATACCAAACCTCCCGATAAAGTCGGCCGAAGAAAAAGAATCCCTTTTGGAACTCTCGCCAATCACGGTGAGCACCTGATGAATGTCGTCTTCGGTCAGACCGATTCCATTGTCGGTAAAACTCATGGAACCATTGTCGTGAAGTTCAACTTCTATACGTCCTTCGAAATTCTCGTCGATACTGCGGAAAGCAGTAATGGCATCGATTCCGTTTTGAAGCAATTCTCTGACAAAAGTACTCGGATTGCTATAGATATGCTCCGAGAGCAATGATATCATGCCTTTCAGGTTAACCTGAAAAAGATGAGGTTTATTCTCCATAATGTGTTTTAGTTACGAGATGTCAGTTACGAGTTACAAGTTACGAGTTACGAGTTACAAGTTACCAGTTACGAGTTACGAGTACTTTGCAGTATTAACACTTGTAACTCGTAACTTGTAACTCGTAACTACCCTATCCTCTACGTCTTTTTCCTGTAATTTTCAATGCTTGTTCGTGTCCGTTCTCGGCAGCTAACTCAAAGAGTTCCATGGCTTTATCTTCGTCTGCTTCTACTCCTTTTCCTATTAGATAACAGTTGGCCAGTTCAAATTGAGCATTGGCATGGTCGTCGTCGGAAGCTAACTGCAAGAGGGTTATACCTTCTTCCATATTGGGTGTACAACCTTCTCCGTTCATTAGCATCTTGCCTTTGTAGTATTGAGAAGGACTGTATTCGTAAGCAGCAGCATCGTTAAACCAACGGAAGGCTTCACTATGATTTTCTTTGGTTCCGTTACCATGATAATAGCAACGTGCCACACAATGCATGGCTCTCATGTAGCCATCTTCGGCAGCTTTCAGGTAGTACTTAAAGGCTTCCGGTTCGTTTTCTTCTACACCGATGCCGTATTCCAAACAAACACCTAAACCTTGGTTGACACAATTTTGCCCGGCGGCTTTCATGTAATACTCGTATGCTTTCTGGGTTTCGCCCGAATCGCCATAATCATATAAATAGTAGTCGCCCAGTTCCAATAAAGCATAAGCATAGTCTGATTCTGCTGCTTTAGACAGCCATTTGAGTGCTTCTTCATTATCGGAAGGTACATCCTCTCCTATTCCATACAGATAGTAGCAACCTACCTTATATTGTGCATAAGCATAGTCGTGTTCTGCTGCTTTAAGCATATATTCCAATGCCTTTTTACCATTGACTTCTACTCCATAACCTTCTTCGTAGCATAGAGCAAGTTCGGTTTCTCCTTTTGCCACTTCATTGTTGGCAGCGATTTGCAAGAAGCGAATGGCCTCATCCGGATTCTCTTCTACACCGATGCCGTGGCGGTAGCAGCGTCCGGCAAGGAAGTAAGCATAGGCATACTCGTTCTCGGTGGCTTTCATGATGAGTTCGAAGGCTTTGGCATCGTCTTCTTCTACGCCGTTACCTTCCTGATACATGAAAGCCAGTTCAACCATACAGTAAGCCGAACCCATTTCAACCCCCCGGCTGTAGTATTGGAGTGCTTTCTCGGTGTTTACTTCTCCTGCATACCCCATCAGGTGATAGCGTCCTGCCATTTCAAGGCCGTAAATGTCATTCATTGCAGCGGCTTTCTCGTAGTATGAGAGTGCGGTAGGATAATCATTTTCGCCGGTAAGTAACCCTTGTTCGTAGATACAACCTATGCGGTATGCTCCATATCCCGAGCCTCCGTTCATGGCTTGTTGGTATAGTTCCAAAGCTTTACCTGCATCTTGCTTCAAGATATTTCCATTAAGATATAAGTTAGCTTTGCAGATAAGTGCATCCGCATATTCTTGTTTAACGGCTTCATCCAGATACCATAATCCTTTTTCCTGATCTTTATATTCGTCCACGAAAAGATAAAGGTAGGCTAACTGATAGGTGCTATATGCATCATTGTACTGATAGCCTTTGTGTAGCCACTGAATGGCTCGTGCATTATCCTGCCACTCTTGTCCGGAGTTGAAATAGCAAATAAACAAGCTGCGTACGATGTTGTGCTGTCCGGCCATGAACGATTCTTCCATCAGGCGAAGACCTTCGGCCGGGGTTGCTTCTTCAAAAAGTTTGTTGTAGTTAAGGATACCCAGACGCACCATAGCGAATCCGGCACAGTCATCCTGAAGTATTTTCTTGTAGTATTTGGCTGCTTCCTCCGGTTTCTTAGCATATTCGCATAAGAAGGCTTGCAGTTCATCAACCATTCTTTGTACTTCGGGGTTTACACTTTCCTCGAAGGCTGCTTGGAAGAAAGTATTAGCTTCTTCTTGTTTACCTTCTTGCAGTAGTATATGAGTTTTGTAGATAGCAGCTTTCTGTTTGCCTACCGGATCGGTAATACTGTCGAGCAACTCCATTCCCTTTTCTCTATCAGGAGTTCCGCAGAATCCTCCATAAAGATAATATCCCCATAAAGCTTGGGCAGTAGCGTTTCCTCTTTGCGCAGCTTCTTCCAGCATGGGAAGAATCACAGAGGTATCTTCGTATCCGCGACGAGGATGAAGGCGCTGCAAGGCTTTCTCTATGATTGCTTCGGCAAATGAAGGAATAAGTAGATCGCAGACCCGGTTTATCTTTTCCCAAAAGAAGTGATAGTCTTCATCATTCAGGTTGCCGGAAGCTACACAATCGTATCCTTTAAAAATTCGCGTAAAGAACGTTTCGGTAGCCAGTGTGTCGAATTTGCTTTCGATGGCATATTCTAAAGTAGTCAATGCTTCGAACCAGTGCGCAGGTTGCATAAGCCGGTGATGAGTGAAGGCTTCGAATACTTCTTTGGTAAGTTTTTCCTTAGTTGTTTTCTCATAAGCTTTCAGATAGAAAGCTTGTAATGACTCCCCTTCTCCGGGGAATGGAGTGAATGCGTTGTTCATAATTGTTTTATAATTGTATATGAAATATAAAGTAGTTTCATTGGTGAATAAATAGCTTTAGCTGTATTGATACTTCACAAAGATACATTTTTTGATATAATAAAGATATCTTTTATTTAGTTTTATATATTATCGGCACTCAGTGTTGTTGTAATATTTACCAATCCCTGCATTGGGCTCTGCACTATCGAGCCTATTTTTATTCCTAATTCCTTCGCTGTTTCTTTCAAAATTCTTTGGTAGTAAAACGCCACCGACCCAACAAAGTGTACTTGATAATTGGGGTAGTCATACTGCATTACATTTCTTTGAAAGAACGCTTTAAAGGCATTGGATACTAATGTACGAATTTCTTCTTCCTGGATATTCTCTAAAAGAAATGGAGAAACACTTGCCAGAAACCTATTAGGAAATGGCTTTCGATACACCTTTTCTATAATTTCCGGAATAGTCAGGTTATATTGAAACAGAAACTTCTCTTTAAGTTTTGCAGATAACTGATTCTTTAGCAAATCACTAATCAATAGCTTACCCAATACAGCCCCACTTCCTTCATCTCCCAAAATAAATCCCAAAGGAGATACATGCGTTGTTATTTCTTTACCATTGTAGAAGCAAGAATTGGAACCTGTACCCAGAATACAAACAATACCCGGATTATCCCCACAGAGTCCACGAGCGGCTCCAAGCATATCGGAGTTGATTTCTATGCTTTTGGATACCTGAAAACAAGAAGATAATACATCTTGTATCATCGGATATTTCTCCGGTATGCAGCCGGCACCATAGAAGTATATATAGTCAAATATATTAGTATCTAAACGAGGTAGCAATGATTTGTCAATCTCCTCCCGGATTTCTTCTTTACTTTGGTAGAAAGGGTTGATTCCCTTTGTAAATACCTGCCGGATGAGCTGTCCGTTTTTCACTACGCACCAATCGGTTTTGGAAGAACCGCTGTCTGCAATTAATATCATCATATTTTAATATATATATTTTTCTTATATAACCAATAACCTACAAACCAGTTTAATGTTACAAATAGCAATGCATAGATGAGTGAACTCAAATATTTGTCGGAAATAACTTGTACAATCAGGTTGTAAATATATCCATGTAAACTAATCGCAGTATCCTCGTACGGAATACGTATATAACCAAATAAAAGTGATAAGAAAGCGGCGAACACATACATGAAAAGAGGATTCACTCCGAAAACTCTAAAGAATGAAGTCCAGCCTTTTAATCCTTTGCAATCAATAATCCAAATGAGAAGTGCAAGGAGGCTGGCAGCTAATCCACAAGTAATAATAACAAAGGAGGGCGACCATATCTTTTTGTTTATTGGACAACCATAACTCAACAAGAAACCAATAAACGTGAATGTTGTTCCTATGATAAACAGTTGCAACATCTTTTCATTTAAGTTCTTAGCTTCTAACAATAACTTTCCACAATAGAATCCTATTAATACATGAGCTATGGCAGAAACAGTACTAAGAAGTCCTTCGGGATCAATGCTGTTATCCTTATACATGTGATTAGCACCAAGGATATATCTATCTACAATAGAGAGAATGTTAGTTTCATTGTATTCGAATCCTTTTCCCAAAAGGAGAATCAAGAGATATCCAATAAGCAGGAAAGCGATAAGCGCGGGAATATATTTATGCTTCACAGTTAGAGCTATTAATGCTGTTACTCCATAACAGAGTGCCAAACGTTGCATTACTCCTAAAATGCGAATCTGTTCAAATTGTTCCGAAAAGCCCTTGCCTTGAAGAATAAGATAAAACCATGCAATACCTAACCCAATGGCGAAGATAACAAGTGTTCGTTTTATAATTTTCCAAGCAACAGTATGGCTGTACTGAAAGTTATACTTCTTTAAAGAAATATAGGTTGATATTCCCATAATAAACATGAAAAAAGGAAATACTAAGTCGGTAGGGGTTAACCCATTCCATTTCACATGTCGTAATGGGGCATATACATGACCCCAATTACCTGGGTTGTTCACTAAAATCATTCCTGCAATGGTAATACCTCGCAAGATATCTAATGAAAGTAGTCTTTGTTTGATGGGGGTGTTCATAAATCTGTATTATTCTTGGTTAAGCTTATTCCTTACCATTATAGCCGCTAAAATACCCGGAATAGTGCAAATGCATACCCATATAAAGAAGGAAGTATAACCAATCGCCTCCTGTATATAGCCTGCTGCCATTCCCGGCAACATCATCCCGGCAGCCATAAATGCTGTGCCTATGGCATAATGAGCTGTTTGATGTTCTCCCTTGGCTATGTGAATCAGGTAAAGGGTATAAGCAGTGAATCCAAATCCATATCCCAATTGCTCAATTGCCACCGAGAATATAATAATCCAGTTATCTTGTGGTACTGTTGCAGCCAGATAGACGTATAGTAGGTCGGGTAGGTTGATGGCTAATGCCATAGGAACGATCCACTTCTTTAAACCTTGTCGAGATACAAGAATACCTCCTAAAATTCCACCTACCGTAAGTGCTATTAATCCGATTGTTCCGTAAATCATTCCGACAGTAGCCGTAGGAAGTTCTAAGCCACCGCAATCTTTTTGATCTAATAAAAAAGGAGAAGCAATCTTTACTAATTGAGATTCCCCCAACCTATAAGTAAGTAAAAAGAAGAGAGCTAATCCAAGATGTTTCTTTTGGAAGAATGAGCCAATGGTTAGGAAAAAATTAGTAAGGATTTCTTTGACACTCACCTGTTTTCCGGGTACATCATTAATAGGACGGGGAAGCACGAAATGATGATATAACATCAGTCCAAGGAAAATACCAGCCATCAAATAGAAGGTAATACTCCAGGCCATAGGGATATTCGCTGTACCATCGGCTGATAAAGAACTTGTTTCCAACCAACCGGCAAACATAACCAATATTCCTTGCCCGAATATATTGGCGAGGCGATAGAAGGTATTCCGGATACCAACAAAGAAGGACTGTTCTTCATTACTAAGTCCCAACATATAGAAACCGTCTGCGGCAATATCGTGTGTAGCCGAGCTAAACGCCAATAGCCAGAAGAAAGCCAGCGTTACCTGCAAATAGTAATCCGTTGGAATAGAGAAGGCAATTCCGGCGAAGCCGGCAGCTATAAGCCCTTGCATGGATACTATCCACAACCGCTTGGTTTTAATAAGGTCTATAAAAGGACTCCATAAGGGTTTTATCAACCAAGGCAAATAGAGCCAACCAGTATAAAGACCTATTTCAGCATTAGAAAGCCCCAAACGTTTATACATGATAACGGCTACTGTCATAACCGCAACGTATGGAAGTCCTTCGGCAAAGTAGAGGGTCGGGATCCATGCCCAGGGAGAGGACTTTTTAGTTAGGCGTTTCACTGGGCTTCTATTTTCCATTCACCAATGTTTCGTTCTTCTGAATTAAAGTTGACTCCTATTTTAACTAGTTTTCGTCCATCTGCTTCGTAAGGAATCAGGTAACCTTTGTTGTTTATCTGCTCAAGCGCTTCCTGAACGGTTCCATTTAACTTAAATTCGAAAACAAAGATGGCATCTTTTGTTTTTACTACTGCATCAGCCCGACCGCGCGCACTACGTACTTCAGCTTCGGCAAACTGTCCCATCAGTTTGAATATTAAATAGAATACAACTTGATAATGACGTTCGGTCCGGTCATTCAATTCGTAGGGAAAATCGGCAAAAAAAGAACGTAGGCGAGTAAGGAAAGCATCTACGTCTCCTTGACGAAGCTCACTCACAAAACGCCCCACGTAAAATGCTGTATTATCTGCAGATATACTGGTGTAGAATGGAGTTACAAAATTAAGAAAGCCATATTTTACCTCCTCGTTGGGAAATCCGAGCTTATAGGTACGAAATTCTTCGTCATAAGACTTTATAGTAAGGTACCCACTTTGGTAAATCATGGGTATAGGGTTATTGGCACTTGCCCGATCTGCAATCAGTGAGTTGGCAGATACCTCTATGCCCTCCAACTCTCGAAGGTCATAATCTGTTTTTTGAAGCATTTCTGCCAAAAAGGTGGGAGTACCACTGGCAAACCAATAGCTGCGAAGTTTTTGGGTAGAGAGCGCATTAAGTATACTGAACGGATTAAATATTCCTTCTTGTTGGTCTTCGTTAAAAAAATAGCCATCATACATACAAGTCAGTTCAGTTATGGCTTCATCATGAGTCATATTGTTGTTAACGGCAAGAGCCTCTATCT
Source organism: Bacteroides sp. 224 (assembly GCF_010500995.1). GTDB lineage: Bacteria > Bacteroidota > Bacteroidia > Bacteroidales > Bacteroidaceae > Bacteroides. The sequence goes on from NZ_QVMK01000003.1 coordinate 28,219, forward strand.
CTGGGTCGAAGGTGTCTTCTATCTCTTTCCGGGTAAGTCCACAAAGGTCACAGAAGCGATTATCAAGGCTAATATCCATCAACTGGTTCAGGTTACTGAATATGCCCATTTGAGCAAACTTTGTAACTCCGGTGATAAAAATGAATTGAAGCCAAGCATCGGCACTCTTCAACACACTGTAGAACCCGGTAAGAAGTTCACGAAAGCTGTTCTGTAACTTCTCATCATGAAAACTGCGCAGTAGTGGTTTATCGTATTCGTCGATAAGCACTACCACTCGCAACCCGGTTTTTTGATATGCCTTTTGAATAACGGTCATAAAACGACCGGAGTAACTTTCTCCGGCACCTCCTGTTTCATATAATTCCTCCCACTCACGAAGTTGACGAGAAAGGATCTTTTCCAGATCTTCATACGTTTCATACTTCTCTGCATTCAAATCAAGATGTAATACCGGATACTGTTTCCAGTCTTTTTCTACTGTTTCAATGAACAACCCTTCAAAGAGTTCTTTCTTTCCCTGAAAATAGGCTTCAAGCGTAGAGAGTATCAGACTTTTGCCAAATCGTCTTGGGCGACTCAAGAAGTAAGGGTTACCCATTTGAATAAGTTGATACATCTGCTTTGTTTTATCTACATAAAGATACCCATCGCTACGAAGTTTCTCGAAGTTTTGTATTCCAATAGGATAACGACGGGGAAGACCCGGATGTTTTATAGAGATGCTCATAGAATAATAACAGTTATTATTGACCAATGTTTCTTGTTAGAGCAAAGATATGATTTTTTATGGAGAATAGTATACTCTTTTTATAGTAGCCCCCTTATAATAATGAAGTAATATATCACTATAAGAATATCCCTTCTCCCCCATAACAGCAGCTCCTATCTGGCAAAGACCCACACCGTGTCCCCAGCCGGCACCGGTTAAGATGAATTTACCGGGAATTGCATCTTCAATATCCGTTTTATCTATTACGAATGCAGAGCTGTATAAATGAGAAGTAGAAAGCGTGCGACGTATCTCCAACTCTTTTCCTATAATCATGGTGCGCTTGCTACCTACAATCTTTAGTTTTATTAATCGGGCGGAAGTACCTCTTTCAACAGGAATCAAGTCTATAATATTTCCAAAATCAATACCTGAACGGTTGAAGATCAGTTCAGACAACTCTTTTTGAGTATACTCCACCTTCCATCGGTAAAAGTTAGTGGTTTCTTGATCGTAGTTATTGAGGACTTGAGATAGGATATTCTTATCTGTAGTGTTGCAGAAAGCTTCGGGAGAAGTGCGTATCCATCTTTCCGCCTCTGCCTCTAATCGCAAATCGGGCAGATTGGTATAATCCTTACTATCTCTTTGTTTGAGGAGGTAGGGGTGCAGTATATTCTCCCAAGCATTTTGGAACTCTTCAAAAGCTCCTCCACAGCATTTGGAGAAGCGAGCATCACAAATCCGATCATCAAAAGTTAATACTTGCCCGTATGTTGCGCGAATGGCCTCTTTCACTATTTCAGTGGAGGCACGGGTAATGCCTTGGTAGCGTTGGCAATGATCATCTGCACAAACATCGAAGTGAGTATGGTCTTCTCTATCATACCACTTTACCAATTCTCCTTCGTTTTGAGTAAAGTTGGAGACGCTTTTCTGTTGAGAACTAACTGTTTTATTTTTCTGTACTTGGCTCAGCAACCAACTCCTCGATATAACAGCGTGCGCCTTAAGCAACTCCAGAGAAGCGGTGGCACTCATCTCCGAAGAGATAACACTTGTGAGATAGTTCTCTACATGAATAAGGTTGATTCCCGTTAGTTTACCATTCTCTACTATAATTTTAAAGCTGCCTTGAAAGCGTTGATTCTCTTTTCTTTCCCAATGAAAATTGATGCCAATAGTAACATCCTTTATCTCGAACTCACTGTTTGTTTTATTAACCGGTTCAAACAATAATTCATCGAACAGAGTACCCAACCACTCTATTTTACCCTCTTTATAGGTTGCTGTATGCTTGCCCTCAATCTCTTTGTTGTTTATCTGATAAGGAGCCAACAGCACAAAGTCAATCTGATTCTCAGATAATATGCCTACACTAACTTGGGGTTCTTTCATAGAGTTGATTTAATTTGTTGGGTTATTGTGCGGAGTTTATTTCCTGATACACAAACCTCATTCAATATATATTTGATCTCTGCCGATGTTATTTTGTTGAAGTCCTTTTCGAGGGGGGAGATAAACATTCCACCTAAATCAACAGAAGCAGGACTTATCAGGAGGTTCTTATCTCCTTCGGCAAAGTATAAATCCGGGCGATGTTTCTCGCGAGGGAAGATACAGGTTATCCAGATACCTTTCTCGTACCAAGCTAATATGTTCATCATGGGTTCTTCATCTTCGGGCTTTAGTTCCAGGGCGTTGTAAACGGAGTTGAAGAGAACCTCAGCTTCCGGCAGATTATCCGATTCAATAACGAATGTAGCCCTTGGAGTGTCGTGTATGCGCCATAAGATGGCTCCGGGATGCTTTACCACCCTCTCTTTGGGTATGAAGCTCCATTCCTTTTCTATGGGTAGGAAACCTTTATTGCCTGCCTGAAAGTGTAGATGATCGGGGGCGGAGGCTCCGGATTTAGGGCCGTTGTAGAAGACAATGTACTCGTCCAGCTCCTTAGCCAGATTCAGCATATCGGCAAATCTCCCTTTGATAAGTTGTTTGGAGTGACTGATATAAGGTATGGTTAAATGGCGTGGGAATATAGGATAAGGATTGACAAGTATGGTATAACGTTCTGCAAAAGGAACGCCTTTCTGCTCGGTTGGGCGGTTAGCGCCACAAAGAAAGCAGGGACGTTGCTGTATCGACTTTGCATCTACTTTAGCTGCCGAAGAAGTAATGCGTGCCGGATTGAACTGTACTTTACAGGTACAATAGTTTATTTTAAACTCATTCGTCTTTGCTTGCGAAAGTGCTTCATAGTTATCTTTTGCCAACTTCCAATCGGTAAGTTGCTCGCGAAACAGGTTTTGTACAGCTTCCTTTATCATGGTATGTTTCTATTCATGGCAATGCGTGCCTGCAACTCCCAGGTTCTTAATCTATCTTTATATGTATTATGAATATTCAGTTTAAGAATATCTAAAGAGGCATCCGAGTTATCTTCCCATCTGCGGCAAAGATAAACCACTTCATATACACGCCCAATTTGATAATGGCGAGAGAATGCCAATCCCAATGCATAATCCTCGCCATAGCTGGTATTGGGTACATTGATTTCTCTCAGAATAGGAGTATAAAAAGCACGTGGAGCACCCAGCCCATTAATGCGCAGTGCGTTGTTGCGTCCATTCTCCGGAGTCCACTCTTTATGGTCGATGATGCCGGGGGGTATCGTATTCAGGTTGAAGTCTGTCATTCTATAAGTTCCCACTACCATGGCACATTGTTGCTCGTAGAAGGCGTTGACCATTAATTGCAGCGTATGCTCGTCGCTATATATATCGTCGCTATCTAATTGCACGGCAAATTTTCCGCACTGAGGATGATGAATGCCTATATTCCAGCAACCGCCGATACCTAAGTCGGTTCGTTCCGGCAGCAGGTGAATAATTCTTTCGTCGGAAGTATATTTACGAATGGCTTCGGTTGTTCCGTCAGTAGAATGATTATCTATAATGATAAGATTGAACTTAAAGTCCGTTTTTTGTTTGAGTACGGATTGAATGGCATCTTCTATGGTACGAATGCGATTACGAACCGGTATGATGACAGAAGCTTCGTACTCAAAGCCCTCCTTATCAAAGGATATGGATTGGAAGCGAGGAGGCAGATAGCCGCCTATTTCCTTTAAGTGTTCGGTGCAAGCCTGCTCCATCTCTACCTGAACCTGCCTGTTTTTAGGGTCCACATAGTCGAACATCTTTTCACTGTTCTTCCGGTTATCAGACGAGGTTTCGGTATATAGATACTCATTGATATGCACCAGTTCTCCTTTTTGCGAAAGCTTTAGGCGGAAGTCATAAAACCCGGCAAATTGATAATCGGCACTCATGCAAGAAACAGCCTCCACGAAGGCTGAGCTCCTGATAAGTAAGAGAGAACCAAAATCGAAATCATCTCGCAAACTGCCCAGTTGGTAATCAATAACCGGATGGCTTATTGTGTTTCCATCAATTAACCGGTAATGATCGGCATATACCATACTTGCCCGGCTTGATTCCAGTATTTGCATCATGCGTTCCAAGGCAAAGTAGCCCAATGTACAAGCTTTGTCACCAATGTGCAACAGTACGTAAGGGGCTTCTATACCACCGGAAGCAATCTCCCTGAATGTGCTGCTACCCGTTAGTGGGCTGATGGTTAATTCCCGGCAATTTGCAAGAGCTTTCATTTGAATGTTTTTTTAGTGCATATACTTGCTCACAAAGTTCCTTGTTCTATCTACATATTCCTCCGTATGATCCCAATACGCATCAGCGTGTTCTACTTCGGGAATTACCCACAATTCTTTTTCGCCGGGTTTGGCTTCGTAAAGGGGGTAAACCATTTGGGTAGGCACATACGTATCATTGCCTCCATGTATAAAGAACATGGGGCGATTGCATTTCTTTACCTGTTCCAATGCCGTTGCTTCTTTAAATCCCCAACCATTCTTCATCTTGCAATATAGGGAAGTGGTATGCATCAGAGGGAAGGCAGGCAGGCCGTATTCGGCTTTTAGTTTATGGGCAAATTCATCCCATACGCTGGTGTATCCGCAGTCTTCCACAAAGCACTTGATGTTGTCGGGCAGTTCTTCGCCGGATGTCATCATGGTAGTGGCTGCTCCCATAGATATGCCATGAAGAACCATTCGGGTGGTGTCGCCATATAGTTGGGTGGTTACATCTATCCATTGGAGAATATCCAAGCGATCTTTCCAGCCCATTTGTATATACTCTCCATCGCTTTTGCCATGCCCACGTAGGTCGGGCAGTAGGATGTTGTATCCCAATACCTTATTATATAGGTGACCAATCATAAGCATACGAATAGAGTTGTCGGTATATCCATGAATGATTAATGCGGTATTTGGCGACTCCTCTGCCGATTTCACATACAGGGCATGAAGCTTTGCGCCATCTTCTGCCAAGATGAAAGTGTCTTTTAGTGCCGAGTGGTGGTGTAGGCTATCTACCCACTCTTTCATATATGTATGTTCAAAAAGGTAGGCATAAGAATCTTCTTCGTCCGTGGCGGATGTTTGGGAAGCCAAAGAGAAATTAAACATAAATACAGTTCCTCCAATGAGGATAATCAATAAAACGACAAGAACGCTTAGGGTGATAACTGTTTTTTTACTTTTCATGCTCAGCATCTCTAATGTTTTTCTGAACAGATATGGCAGCATATACACTCATGGTATAGGCTATTCCATAAAATCCCTTTTCGCTTAATAGCAACTCGGCATTCCATAATCCGACAACCAGCAGCAGAATAGAAGCCAATGTGCCAAACCAACTGATAGACAGAAATATATTTGTAACGGGTACTCCATCCAATTTGTCGCGAACGCTCTTTTGCAGGGCAATCACCGAAAAGAGCCCGAACAGCAGAATGGTAAAATAGTAGCCTTTCTCATTCAACTGCATTTCTGCATTATACAAACCTATCAGGTAGCAAACTACTCCGATAAGTAATACAATCCAAGTAGCAGCGATGTAAGCCGGAGATGGGGTTTTGCTCTTTTTTGATGGGGTATTTGCGATTTTAACTTCTTCTTCCATTTGTTAGTGTTTTAAATTATCATATTTTGAAATATTCAGCGGACAAAAATAGATTTAATTTTATAGAAAACAAAAGCCCGACCTAAAAACATAAGTCGGGCTTCCTATTTTAGCTGTTTTTGAGGCTTTATTTAACATCTCCCTCTTTAATCAGATACTCTGCAATTTGTACAGCATTCAATGCAGCACCTTTCTTTATCTGATCGCTTACAGTCCAGAAAGTTAATCCGTTTTCGTTGGTTAAGTCCTTACGGATACGACCTACATACACAGGATCTTTACCGGCAAGGAATAACGGCATCGGATAATTTTTAGCTTCCGGATCATCTTGCAAAATAATTCCGTCGGCTTTCGAGAATGCTTCGCGGGCTTCTGTTATAGAAATAGGACGCTCTGTTTCTACCCAAATGCTTTCGGAATGTGCTCTTAAAGCAGGCACACGTACACAGGTTGCACTTACTTTAATGTCGGAGTGCATAATTTTCTGTGTTTCGTTGTACATCTTCATTTCCTCTTTGGTGTATCCGTTTTCAGTGAATACATCTACTTGAGGAATCAGGTTGAAAGCCAACTGATAAGCGAATTTCTCTACAGTTACTTCTTCACCGGCCAATACCTGGCGATATTGTTCGTATAACTCGTCCATAGCAGCAGCACCGGCACCACTGGCAGCCTGATAGGTTGATACATGAACGGTTTTGATGTGAGAAAGCTCTTCGATTGCTTTCAATGCCACTACCATTTGAATAGTAGTACAGTTCGGATTGGCAATCACACCACGAGGACGATCTTTGGCATCCACAGCATTTACTTCGGGTACTACCAAAGGTACATCATTATCCATACGGAAAGCGCTGGAGTTATCAATCATTACCGCACCGTATTTGGTGATGGTCTTTTCAAACTCTTTAGAAGTTCCTGCACCGGCAGAGGTGAAAGCAATGTCTATATCCTTGAAGTCATCATTGTGTTGCAGAAGTTTGACTTCGATCTGTTTACCGCGGAACGTGTATTTACTTCCGGCACTACGTTTAGAGCCGAACAACACTAATTCATCCAACGGGAAATTTCTCTCATCAAGCACGCGCAGGAACTCTTGTCCTACGGCTCCGCTTACGCCAACGATAGCTACTTTCATCTTTTCTTTTGTTTAATTTGTGAGTAATTGGATGCAAAAATACTATAAAATGTGATAATATCACGTTTATTTGCTTATATATTTATCGTTTTGAGTTATATTTAGCCGTAAAGTCACACAGATTAACGCAAAAGTTTAGAGTATCGTAATAAAAACTCTGCGCATTAATTCGTTAGCAGGTTTTCTTCTTTTTTATTACTTTTGCAAGTAAATTCTAAAACCTAAACAAATGGATTGGTTGAATATCAACATACATTTCCCTATCACAGACCCCACCTGGATCTTTTTGTTGGTTTTAATTATAATTCTTTTCGCTCCCATTCTGTTAAGCAGACTACGTATACCTCATATCATCGGGCTGATTATCTCCGGAATCATTGTAGGAGAATACGGGTTTAATATATTGGAACGTGATAGCAGCTTCGAACTCTTCGGCAAAGTAGGTCTTTACTATATCATGTTTCTGGCCGGGCTTGAAATGGACTTGGAAGACTTCAAGAAGAATCGGATGAAAGCTCTGGTATTCGGGCTTTTCACCTTTATTATTCCAATGGTTTTGGGGGTGTGGAGTTCTATGTCATTGCTCGAATATAGTTTCACGACTTCTGTTTTGTTGGCCAGTATGTACGCTTCTCATACATTGATTGCATACCCCATTGTGAGTCGTTACGGTTTGTCGAGAATTCGCAGTGTAAGCATAACGATTGGTGGTACGGCTATTACAGTTGCATTGGCTCTTTTGGTGCTTGCCGTGATATCGGGCATGAATAAAGGAGAAGTCAACGAGTGGTTTTGGGTATGGCTTGCCATAAAAGTGATTGGCGTCTGTTTCCTTATTATATTCTTTTTCCCTCGCATTGGACGCTGGTTCTTCCGTCATTATGAAGATAACATCATGCAGTTTATCTTTGTGTTGGTGATGGTTTTTCTTGGGGGAGCCATACTGGAACTGGTAGGAATGGAGGGTATACTGGGTGCCTTCTTAGTGGGACTTGTTTTGAATCGATTGATACCCAACCTCTCTCCTTTAATGAACAGGCTGGAGTTTGTGGGAAATGCCTTATTCATTCCTTACTTCCTGATTGGAGTGGGAATGATTATTGATATACGAGCACTTTTTACCGGTGGCGAAGCTTTGAAAGTAGCAGTTGTTATGACCATTGTTGCTACGTTTAGCAAGTGGTTGGCTGCCTGGTTAACTCAAAAGAGTTTCCGGATGCGTGCTACAGAACGCGAACTCATATTTGGCCTGAGTAATGCGCAAGCAGCGGCTACACTGGCTGCCGTATTAGTCGGAAATAAAATAGAAGTTTCTCCGGGAGTTCCACTATTGAATGACGATGTATTGAACGGAACAGTGGTAATGATTTTATTTACCTGTATCATAAGTTCCATCGCTACCGAGCGTGCCGCGCGGAAAATGACTGTAGAAGATGATACAGGCGCTACCGACGAAAAGCCCAAAGAGCAAGAAAACATCTTGATACCGATAGCTAACCCGGATACCATTGAGAACCTGATAAATATGGCTCTTTTGATGAAGGAGCCCAGAAGGAAAGATGGCCTGACTGCTCTGAGTGTAATCAACGACAGCAATGCTTCGGAAGCCCGTTTGATACAAGGAAAGCGAGCCTTGGAACGTTCGGCAATGGTGGCAGCAGCGGCCGATGTCAATGTACATACTGTCACCCGTTTTGACATGAATGTAGCTTCGGGAATTATTCATGCCATGAAAGAGTGCGCTGCCTCCGAAGTAGTTATCGGGCTGCACCATAAAGTAACGCTGGTAGATTCTTTTCTGGGTACGCTTACCGAAAATCTATTGAAAGGCACCCATAAGCAGGTGATGATTGTGAAGAATCTCATCCCGGTTAATACATTGCGCCGGATTATAGTAGCTGTTCCGGCCAAGGCGGAATATGAAATCGGCTTCTTTAAATGGGTAGAGCGTGTTTGTCGGATGGGGCTTCAATTGGGTTGCCGTGTGCATTTCTATGCAAACAAAGATACATTGCGTTATCTGGAAGGCTTTATTAACAAGAAATATAAGGGTGTAAGAAGAGAATTTACCGAACTGGAAGAGTGGGAAGATTTGTTACTGCTTACAGGACAGGTGAATTATGATCATCTATTAATTATTGCAAGTGCTCGCAGAGGATTCATTTCGTATGATCCTTCTTTCGAGAAACTCCCTTCGCAGATTACTAAATACTTTAATAACTGTAGCTTGATAGTGCTTTATCCCGATCAATATGGAGATCCGCAGGAAACATTATCATTCTCCGAACCGTTGCATCACAACGAATCTCATCATTATGATAGTATAGGTAAGTGGTTATATAAATGGTTTAAGAAAGGATAATGGATAACTGGAAACAAAGAACAACCCTGCTTTTAGGTGAGGAGAAGATGCAACGTTTATCCCAAGCTCATGTACTTGTGGTTGGTTTAGGCGGGGTGGGTGCTTATGCAGCCGAAATGATTTGTCGTGCCGGAGTAGGTAAAATGACCATTGTGGATGCAGATACCGTTCAGCCAAGCAATATCAATCGACAGCTTCCGGCGCTTCACTCTACCGTTGGACAGGAAAAAGCCGAAGTGTTAGCCAAGCGCTTTCGGGATATTAATCCGGATATTGAATTGAAGGTGCTTCCCCTATTTCTGAAAGATGAAAATATCCCCGAGTTATTGGATGCAGCTCACTATGATTTTGTAGTAGATGCTATAGATACACTCAGCCCTAAGTGCTTTCTTATTTACCACACTTTGCAGCGGAAGATTAAGATCATATCCAGCATGGGAGCAGGAGCAAAGAGCGACATCACTCAAGTACGTTTTGCAGATATTAATGATACCTACCATTGTGGTTTAAGCAAGGCGGTACGTAAACGTTTGCAAAAGATGGGGGTAAAGCGTAAATTGCCGGTGGTATTCAGTACGGAACAAGCCGATCCGAAAGCTGTGATACTAACCGAAAATGAAATGAATAAGAAGTCGACAAACGGAACCATAAGCTATATGCCAACCGTATTTGGTTGTTATTTAGCCGAATATGTGCTTAAACGATTATAAAAAAACAGCAAGAAGAAATGATTCAACTGACAGGAATAACCAAAAGTTTCGGTTCTTTACAAGTACTTAAAGGCATCGATCTGAATATTGATAAAGGTGAAGTAATAAGTATTGTAGGGCCCAGTGGTGCCGGTAAAACCACCTTGCTTCAAATTATGGGTACGCTCGATAAAGCAGATTCCGGTGCTGTATGCATGAATGGTACGGATGTAAGTCGGATGAAAGAAAAAGAGCTTTCTGCTTTTCGCAATAAGCATATCGGCTTTGTGTTTCAGTTTCATCAACTGCTCCCTGAGTTTACCGCTTTGGAGAATATAATGATTCCCGCCTTTATTGGAGGAACCTCCACCAAAGAGGCTACTAAGCGAGCCAATATAGTTCTGGACTTTTTAGGGCTTACAGAAAGAGCTTCTCATAAACCGAATGAGCTCTCGGGTGGGGAGAAACAGCGCGTAGCCGTGGCACGAGCATTAATCAACAACCCATCAGTGATTCTTGCCGATGAACCATCCGGAAGCTTGGATACACATAATAAAGAGGAATTGCATCGGCTCTTTTTTGATTTGCGCGATCAGTTTGGCCAAACGTTTGTGATTGTTACCCATGATGAAGGGTTGGCACAACTTACGGATAGGACGATACATATAGTGGATGGAATGATAAAGCAATAGGTTTAATTGGGCGAAACAGCTGGAATATAACCTTTTTATCTTTATCTTTGTTACCCTATAAAAACCCTTGCCACTATGAACAATAGCATCAAAGGAATACCTTACGGGCTTAGCGATTACGAGCGTATCGTTACTCAGAATTATTACTATGTAGATAAAACCCACTTTATCCCCCTGATAGAGCAGGCTGCCTCTTATTTCTTCCTTATCCGCCCCCGGAGGTTTGGTAAAAGCTTGATGCTCAATGTACTGGACGCTTACTACGACATCAACAATGCCGACCGCTTCGAAGAACTCTTTGGCGAACGATGGATTTATCAACACCCCACCAATCTACGGGCAAAGTTCATGGTGCTAAAGTTTAACTTCTCGGCCGTGAATAATCAGCCAGATAAATTAGAAGAATCTTTTGAAGAGCATTGCAATGAACGGTTTGGAGAGTTTGCCAACCGATACGAGCACCTTTTTCATGCTGATTTTCGCAAGGAATTGATGCAACATCGTACCGCTACAGGTAAATTAGGCTATCTAAACCAAAGAGCCACCAATTTAGGCTTGCGTATCTACCTCATTATTGATGAGTACGATAACTTCACCAACTCCATTCTTGCCTCTTTCGGAGAACAAGCCTATCGGGCTGCCACCCACGGTGAAGGTTTCTTTCGCTTCTTCTTCAATAAACTCAAAGAAATGACTACCGGCAATGGCATGGCACTGGAACGTATGTTCATCACTGGGGTAAGTCCCATCACATTGGACGATGTAACCTCTGGTTTTAATATCGGGACTAACTTCACCACTTCGTCTGCCTTCAACAGCATGGTAGGATTCTCTGAGGTGGAGCTACGCCAGATGCTCGAATATTACCACGAGCAAGGCATGTTGAAACAGGAGGTAGAAAATGTCATCAAAGAAATGAAGCCTTGGTACGACAATTATTGCTTTGCCACAAGAAGCTTGAACGAATGTATGTATAATTCGGACATGGTACTCTATTACCTCAATAGTTGCAAGGTTACCGGCTTCCCCCCCGAAGAGATGATTGATAAAAATATCCGTACCGACTATAATAAGTTGCGTCACCTGATAAGCATTGATCGCAAGTTGGGGCAAAACTTCTCCGTAATCCGCGAGATTGTGGAAACCGGGCGTACCACCGCCGCCCTTACTGATGCCTTTTCGGTAGAGAAGATGACCGACCCGGATAATTTCAAGTCGCTACTCTATTACTTCGGCTTATTGACTATTCAAGGCACCGAAGCAGGAGAGGCCATACTGAGCATTCCCAACCACACTGTGCGCGAGCAGATGTATAGCTATCTGACGGAGAGCTATGCTGACATGGACATCTTCCGGCTCGACTTTCACCAGCTTGGCAAGTTAATGAAGAGTATGGCTTACCGAGGCGAATGGCAATCCGTCTTCACTTACATCGGTTCGGAACTGGAAAAGCAGAGTCGCATTCGTGAGTTTATAGATGGCGAAGCGCACGTAAAAGGCTTTCTGCTTGCCTATATTGGCTTAACGAACTATTATTACCTCATGCCCGAATATGAGCTGGCGAAAGGTTATACCGACTTCTACTTCCGCCCCAATCCCAAACTGACAGATATGAAATACGCCTACCTACTGGAGGTGAAGTATCTGAAGCGTGATGAACCGGACAGCCGAATTGCTACGCTGAAAGAAGAGGCACAGGCGCAATTACTCAAATATGCCTCGGACGAAATTGTGACAAGTACCATCGGAAATGCCGGGCTAAAACTGATTACCGTCGTTTTCCGGGGATGGGAGGTAGTAGAGATGGAGGAGACAATTAGGGGGTAGAGTCTATAAATGCTTGTTTTCCTCTGTTATGGAGTGCCGGGCAAACTATTTTTAGTAGTAAACGAAAGGAAGAAACCCGTTTTTCTTTGGTTTCTATCTCTATTTTCTTCAAAAAAGTGTCTAAATCCAGTGTACTTAGTGCTATATTAGCATTATTATGCCTTAGTTAAGTGACCTTTATCATGCTTTAATTTTAGTTGTTTTGTCCTATCAATTCAATTGTTTTATCATTCAAAACAAATAGTTTTCCGGTAGTAAACAATTAGTTTGATGGTAGCAAACAAGTTGTTTTCCGGTATAAAACAAACCGTTTTGCACTATAAAACAATTGGTTACATATAACCTCCTCTTATTATCACCATAAACAGCTATTATTTTTACCAATATTAGGGCGTGCTGGCAAATTTGCCGTCACGCTGCCAGCACGGGTTGCCAGCACGCTGTAATTCACTCTGTCTCAATCGAATACAGGCAGATCGTGCTGGCGTGCTGGCAAAAATGCGAAAAACAAAATCCTGGGAGGGGAATTTCAAAAACAGAAAGAACTTTGCGGTTTGGCAAGTAATAGAATACCATAAAAGTTTAAGAAACTATTTTTTTTCGTAGTTTTGCCCTTCTAAGATTTTACATATCTATCATACATGAATATACTCTTACTTATCGGCGGACTGGTACTCATTTTAGCAGGTGCCAATGGACTTACAGACGGAGCTGCCTCTGTTGCCAAACGTTTTAATATTCCTTCTATTGTAATTGGGCTTACCATTGTGGCCTTTGGCACATCGGCACCGGAATTGGTGGTGAGTGTTTCATCCGCACTAAAAGGTAGTTCGGGAATCGCTATCGGAAATGTAGTTGGAAGTAACATATTCAACTCTCTGATGATTGTGGGATGCACAGCTATTGTTGCTCCTATTGTCATCACACGAAACACATTACGAAAAGAGATACCTTTGTGCATCCTTTCTTCCATCGTATTATTGGTTTGTGCCAATGATATTATATTGAATAAAGAAGCAGAAAATGCATTAAGTATTTCCGACGGTCTTATCCTGCTGTGTTTCTTTGTTATTTTCCTGGGGTATACTTTTGCCATAGCCTCCAATAGCAGTAACAGTGCAGAGGAAGAAATTAAACAACTCCCCATCTGGAAATCAATTCTCTATTTTGTGTTAGGGCTCGGTGGACTTATCCTGGGCGGACAATGGTTTGTAGAGGGTGCCACAGGAATAGCAAGAGGATTGGGCGTCAGCGAATCTATTATTGGGCTTACCCTTGTAGCCGGAGGGACTTCTTTGCCCGAACTTGCCACATCTGTGGTTGCTGCCTTAAAAAAGAATCCGGAAATAGCCATCGGCAATGTAATAGGCAGTAATCTTTTCAATATATTCTTTGTGCTTGGGTGTAGCGCCTCTATCACCCCCATGCAAGTGGGAAACATTACTAATTTCGACCTACTGACGTTATTGGCTTCGGGTGTACTGCTCTGGTTCTTTGGGTTATTCTTCAAAAAACGTACTATCACTCGTTTCGAAGGCATCATACTGGTAGCCTGTTATGTCGTTTACACAGCAACTTTAATTAGTTTCAGCTAAGATTTATTATCTTTGCATTCCTTTAACTTATACACTATATGGCAATAATAATCAAGCAGGTTTCTACAGCAAAGGAGCTTCATAAGTTTATTCGTTTTAATTACGAACTTTACAAAAACAATCCTTACTCTGTTCCCGATCTCTACGATGATATGATCAATACATTCTCCAAAGAGAAAAACGCGGCATTTGAGTTTTGCGAAGCTGAATACTTCCTTGCTTATAAAGAAAAGAAGTTGGTAGGACGCATAGTAGCCATCATTAACAATAAAGCGAATGAGGTTTGGAATAAAAAAGAAGTGCGTTTCGGATGGATCGACTTTATTGATGACATAGAAGTATCTTCTGCCCTGCTAAAAGCCGTTGAAGAATGGGGAAAAGCCAAAGGTATGACACAAATACAAGGTCCTTTGGGATTTACGGATTTCGATGCGGAAGGAATGTTGGTTGAAGGTTTCGACCAACTAAGCACCATGGCAAGCACATACAACTATCCTTATTATCCTCAACATTTAGAGAAATTAGGGTTTGAGAAAGATGCCGACTGGGTAGAATTCAAAATCTTTATCCCCGATGCCATTCCGGAGAAACATCAACGCATCTCAGCACTTATACAAAAGAAGTACAACCTAAAAATAAAGAAATACACCTCTGCGAAGAAGATTGCAGCAGATTATGGTCAGGCTATCTTCGAGTTGATGAACGAGGCTTATCAACCACTATATGGTTATTCTCCACTCACTCAAAAGCAAATCGACCAATATGTTAAAATGTACCTTCCCATAGTAGATTTAAGAATGGTTACTTTAATTACCGATGCCGAAGATAAATTGGTGGCAGTAGGTATTTCAATGCCTTCTTTATCCGAAGCTTTGCAAAAAGCTAAAGGACGTTTATTACCATTTGGCTGGTACCATCTTTTAAAAACTTTATTCCTGAAAAAGTATTCTAAAACGCTTGATCTTCTGTTGGTTGCAGTAAAACCGGAGTACCAGAACAAAGGTGTTAACGCTTTGTTATTTTCGGATTTAATCCCCGTTTATCAAAAATTAGGTTTTATCTTTGCAGAGAGTAATCCCGAGTTGGAGATGAACGGAAAGGTTCAGGCACAATGGGAATATTTCAAAACAGAACAGCATAAACGCCGCCGCGCGTATACAAAGAAGATTGATTAATATATGGAAGAAAAGCTACAAGAGGTTACGTATACCGAGGATAACATCAGAACGCTCGATTGGAAAGAGCACATTCGTCGCCGTCCCGGTATGTACATTGGTAAATTAGGCGACGGATCGCATTCGGACGATGGGATTTATGTACTGCTGAAAGAAGCCATGGACAACTCCATCGACGAATACATGATGGGATATGGTAAAACAATCGAAGTAGTTATTCAAGAGGGAAAAGTAACTGTCCGCGACCACGGCCGTGGTATACCTTTGGGAAAATTGGTTGATGTAGCTTCCAAAATGAATACCGGAGGTAAATACGATTCCAAAGCGTTTAAAAAGTCGGTAGGTTTAAATGGGGTAGGTATCAAAGCGGTGAATGCTTTATCTACTTATTTCCGTGTAGCAAGTTTCCGCGACGGAGAAATGAAATCCGCGGAATTCGCACAAGGCGAAATGACCAGCGAAACTCCCATAACCAAAACCGAAGAGCCCAACGGAACACTTACTGAGTTTATTCCCGATAGCTCCATCTTTAAAGATTACGAATATCTTAAAGAACACATAGAGCCTTTATTGAAGAACTATGTATTCCTGAACTCCGGTTTAACCATCTTACTGAATGGCAAGCGTTTCCATTCTCGCCACGGTCTTGTCGACTTATTGAACGAGAATATGACTACCGATCCTCTTTATCCAATCATCCATCTGAAAGGTGATGATATAGAGATGGTATTGACCCACAGTAATCAATACGGAGAAGAATACTACTCATTTGTAAACGGGCAGCATACCACCCAGGGAGGTACACACCTCAGCGCTTTCCGCGAGGCAGTGAGCAGAACCATCAAAGAATATTATGCCAAGAACTTCGATTATGCCGATATACGAAGCGGTATGATCGGAGCCATCAGTATAAAGGTAGAAGAGCCCGTGTTTGAATCTCAGACCAAAACCAAACTGGGTTCGAAAGATATGGGTCCGGATGGTCCTTCCGTAAGTAAATTCATTGGCGATTTTGTGAAGAAGGAGTTGGATAATTTTCTGCACATCAATCATGACACTTCAGAGATCATGCTGCAGAAGATTCAGGAATCCGAGAAAGAACGCAAAGCCATTGCCGGAGTTACCAAGCTGGCGCGCGAACGTGCCAAAAAAGCCAATCTGCACAACCGTAAATTGCGCGATTGCCGCGTGCATCTGAACGATACCAAAGGAAAAGATCAGGAAGAATCTTCCATCTTCATTACCGAGGGAGACTCTGCAAGTGGTTCCATCACCAAAAGCCGTAGCGTGAATACACAAGCTGTATTTAGTTTACGTGGTAAACCACTAAACACCTACGGATTAACCAAAAAGGTGGTGTATGAGAATGAAGAGTTTAATCTTCTTCAGGCTGCCCTTAACATTGAAGACGGTATTGAAGGATTACGCTACAACAAAGTGATAGTAGCTACGGATGCCGACGTTGACGGTATGCACATTCGCCTACTACTCATCACTTTCTTCCTGCAATTCTTCCCGGATCTGATTAAGAAAGGGCATGTGTATATTCTCCAGACTCCCCTATTCCGCGTTCGCAACAAAAAGAAAACACTTTATTGCTATACAGAAGAAGAACGTTTGAATGCCATCAAGGAGTTAAGCCCAAATCCCGAAATCACCCGATTTAAAGGATTGGGAGAAATCTCTCCGGATGAGTTTAAGCATTTCATTGGTGAAGACATGCGTTTGGAGCAAGTTTCTTTACGCAAAAACGACCTTGTAAAAGAACTACTGGAATTCTACATGGGTAAGAACACCATGGACAGACAAAACTTTATTATAGATAATCTCGTTATAGAAGAAGACATCGCGTAACATGAGAAGAGCCATATTCCCGGGGACATTTGATCCTTTTACTATTGGACATTATTCAGTAGTAACCCGTGCTTTATCCTTTATGGATGAAATTATCATTGGAATCGGTATCAATGAAAATAAGAACACTTATTTCCCTGTGGAGAAACGCCTGGAAATGATTCGGGAGTTCTATAAAGACGAACCGAAGATAACGGTGATAGCTTATGACTGCCTGACGATTGATTTTGCTAAACAAGTAGATGCCAAATTCATCATCCGCGGCATTCGTACGGTTAAAGATTTCGAATATGAAGAAACCATAGCCGACATTAACCGCAAGCTGGCAAACATTGAAACGATTCTATTATTTACCGAACCGGAATTAAGCTGTGTCAGCTCAACCATTGTACGCGAATTGCTAAGTTATAATAAAGACATTAGCCAATTTATACCTAAAGGAATGATCTTATGAGGAATCTGCATATCTTTTTTATCTGCTTCCTGGCAAGCATATTGAGTATACAATACATTGCCGCGCAAGGGGTGGTAGGTACTTCGGCACGCAAACTTCAATTTGCTCATTTTGCCATCACCAACTTATATGTTGACTCGGTTGATGATAACAGATTAGTAGAAGAGGCTATCATTAAAATGCTCGCCGAACTCGACCCCCACTCGGTGTATGCCGACCCGGAAGAAGTGAAAAGAATGAACGAACCTTTAGCAGGAAACTTCGAAGGAATTGGCGTTCAGTTCAACATTTTAGAAGATACGCTCTTTGTTATTCAGCCTGTAAGCAATGGTCCGTCGGAAAAAGCAGGTATCTTAGCCGGCGACAGAATTGTAGCGGTAAATGACACCGCCATAGCCGGGGTTAAAATGAATACCGAAGAAATAATGCGTCGCCTTCGGGGTCCTAAAGACTCTAAGGTAGAGCTAACCATTGCAAGGAGAGGCGTAGGTGAGTTGCTTGTCTTTACTGTTAAGCGAGATAAAATTCCTATTCTGAGTTTGGATGCTTCTTATATGATTCAGCCCAAGGTGGGATATATTCGTATCAACCGTTTTGGGGCCACTACCATCGAAGAATTCAACAAAGCCTTAAAAGAGTTGAAGAAGAAGGGAATGAAAGACCTTATTCTCGACCTTCAAGGAAATGGAGGAGGATACCTGAACGCCGCCACCGATCTGGCAAATGACTTCCTCAACCAAAAAGAACTGATTGTTTACACAGAAGGAAGAACCTCCAAGCGAAGCGAAATCTATGCCAAAGGAAACGGAAACTTTAAGAAAGGGCGTTTAGTGGTTTTAATTGATGAATTCTCGGCCTCAGCCAGCGAGATTGTCAGCGGTGCCGTACAAGACTGGGACAGAGGGGTAATTGTAGGAAGACGCTCCTTTGGTAAAGGATTGGTGCAACGCCCGGTTGATTTGCCGGACGGTTCTATGATTCGTTTAACCATAGCCCGTTATTATACCCCGGCAGGTCGTAGTATTCAGAAACCTTATAACAGCAACAACTCCGATGGCGGTTCGCACAACAGCGGAGAAGAAAACAGAGATTTATATAACCGGGAACTGATAGAACGCTACAATAGCGGAGAAATGTTAAGTGCCGACAGCATACATTTTCCGGATTCACTGAAATATCAAACCAAACGATTGGGAAGAACCGTATACGGTGGAGGCGGCATTATGCCCGATTATTTTGTACCTATTGATACAACGATGTATACCGATTATCACCGAATGTTAATCAATAAAGGTGTTATTCTGAAAGCTACCACCAAATACATCGAGGATCACAGAAAGTCTCTATCCGAAAGGCACAAAGATTTTAAGCATTTCAACGAACACTTTAAGATTGATAATGAGATGCTGAATATGGTAAAGGAAATGGCTGCAACCGACAACATTACCTATAATGAGGAAGAATATCAAGCATCGCTCCCTTTGTTAACGGCACAGCTTAAAGCATTTATTGCGCGCGACTTATGGAACATGAATGAATACTTCCAAATAATAAATGAAACAAGTCCGAGTATACAAAAAGCAATAGAGATATTAAACTCCGGCGAATACGAGGAGTTAATGAAATAGCCAACGATTCAGCCATTTATTCACATAAACATTAACCACCGCACAGCCAACGCCAATAGCTGCGCCGGCAAGTACATCTGATGGGTAATGCACGCCTTCATTCACTCGTGCAAAACCCACCGAGGTAGCCCAAAGCGCAGAAGGTGCAATCACATACCACTTCGGGTATTTAATACTTAACGAAGTAGCCAGCGAAAAAGCAACAGCCGTATGTGCAGAAGGGAAGGACGGACTCGACTCCCTATCCTGTACACTTATTTTGTCGGGATAACGTTCATAAGGTCGTTTCCTGTCGACGGTATATTTTAATCCGTAAGTCAATGCAAGAGCACCTCCAACAGAAGTACCAATATAGACAGCATCTTTCAACAAAGATTGATCATTCCGCATACCTGCATACGACGCTATAGCCAAAGGAATAGCTACTGCAACATAAGGGGTACTCTTGGAAATTGCTTTACTATAATTCCTGACAAGCTTACCATCCCAACTGTTTATTCTCTTTGAAGTATTGATATCCCAGTTCTGAGAGTATGCAGCAGAAAACGATAAAAAGCACAGGAAAAGGAGTATATTCTTCTTCATTCTTCGTTATGTTAACTTAACTTGTAAACAAAGATAAGTCAAAACGACTCGTTTTACCAAAAATCTTCTATCTTTGTTTTTGCTAATAACACAGATTCCAATCAATGACAAAGGATGATCGTTACAAAAGATTGACAGATTGTTCGCTATGCACAAAAGCATCCGATGGTATAATGGTACTTTACAAACAAGCCAAAGGTTTCCACGCCCCATCTGATAAATGCACACAAAACTGCATGTTATTCATGTTAAAAGGTGAACTCTTAATCAATAGTGAAGAATACCCCGGTACGATATTACGTAGCGGGCAATTTATTCTTCAGGCTATTGGTTCCAAATTGGAGTTATTAGCACTCAGCAATGTAGAGTATATCATCTACTGGTTTAACGAACTCCCCCAAATCTGTGATATTCGTTTCCAGAAAGTGTTGGAAATGTCGGAAGCTCCACTTACCTATACCCCTTTAATCACCATTCCCCGATTAAGCTATTTGCTGAATGATGTAGCAGAGTATTTGCAAGAAAAAGAAAAACCCTGTGGAAAGTTCATTGAACTTAAATGTTATGAATTGATATACATCCTTACTTGCTACTACCCTCTCCCACAATTAAGTATCTTCTTTTACCCCATAAGCAGATACACCGAAAGTTTCCACTACTTCGTAATGCAGAATTACGATAAAGTGAAAAACGTGGAAGAGTTTGCACACCTGGGTGGATACACTACCACCACCTTCCGCCGTTTATTCAAAAACATGTATGGCGAGCCCGTTTACGAATGGATACTCAACAAGAAACGCGAAGGCATTTTACAAGACCTGCAATACACCAAACAACGAATCACGGAAATCAGTAATCGGTATGGTTTCGATTCACTTTCTCACTTCGCACACTTCTGTAAAGCATCTTTTGGAGATTCTCCCCGGGCACTACGCACACGAGCTGCCAAAGGTGAAATTCTGCAAATGCCGGCTAAGCAAGATAATAAATCATCAGAGGAGTAATTGCTTAACCAGTCTCTTCCCTTTGCTCTTTCCATACATTTTGGACGGATTTACAGGTAATTGTACAAACTTATAGGATAATGACCTGCTAAAAAAACTATTTTTGCTCATCCTATTACGGGTTTGATGTATCAAAAGCTCAAGTGCTCTTTTGATCCTCACTCTCTCTAAACTTTATATATTATGAAAACTAAAACTTTACTGATTCTTACCTTACTATTTAACCTAACCTGGACAATGGCACAACCTGCCTACGATTTCACCAAACTAAAGAGAGAGAAATTAGGTCGCGGAGTAGTTGCCTTACGCGAATCTTCCAACACTGTTTTTATCTCATGGCGTTATCTATCTTCCGACCCTATTGATATTGCCTTTCATATATATAGAAATGGAGAACGAATCACAAAAGAGCCCATTAAAACAGGAACCTTTTATCAAGACAATTACCCTGAGAATAAATCTGTAACATATCTGGTAGAACCAACAATTGAAGGAGCCGCTAAGGGCAGCTATACCCTACCCCCAAATGCTCCTATTGGTTATCTGAACATCCCCCTCAACAAGCCAAAAGACGGAAAGACTCCCGCCGGCGATTCTTTCAGATACAGACCCAACGATGCAAGCATAGGCGATATTGATGGTGACGGCGAATACGAAATCATCCTTAAATGGGACCCTACAAACGCACACGACAATGCACACGATGGCTATACAGGTTCCGTACTCCTTGATTGCTACAAGTTAGACGGAACATTTTTATGGAGAATCGACTTGGGTCGAAACATTCGAGCCGGAGCACACTATACCCAATTCATGGTTTATGATTTGGATGGAGATAACTCTGCCGAAATTGTAATGAAAACCTCCGATGGCACGATTGACGGAAAAGGAAACATTATATGTGATGCCAACGCAGATTACAGAGCACCCAACGGACGTATCTTGTCCGGTTCCGAATACCTAACCGTATTTAGCGGAAAAACCGGAGAGGCACTACATACCATCGACTACATTCCCCAACGTGGAAAGCTGACAGATTGGGGCGACAACCGCGCCAACCGCAGCGATCGGTTTCTTGCCTGCATTGCCTACCTCGACGGAATACACCCCAGCGTAGTAATGTGTAGAGGATATTATACACGCACCGTACTCGCCGCCTTCGATTGGGATGGCAAACAACTTCAAAGCCGTTGGGTATTCGACACCAATAATCCGGAATGGAAAGATTACACCGGACAAGGAAATCACAATTTACGTGTAGGCGATGTAGACGGTGATGGCTGTGATGAAATTATTTATGGCTCATGCGCCATTAACAACGATGGTCGTGGGCTTTATAACACACGCATGGGGCACGGAGATGCCATTCATTTAACACAGTTCGACCCCAATAATCCAAGGCTGCAAGTATTCGACTGCCACGAGAACAAACGAGACGGTACCACCTTCCGGGATGCAGAAACGGGAGTCGTTATCTGGCAAGTAAAAAGTAATACCGACGTAGGCCGTGCCATGGCAGCAGATATCGACCCCACCAATCCGGGAGTAGAAATGTGGACATGGGACTCCGGCGGTATTCGCAACACAAAAGGAGAACTCATCAACTCCAACATGAGAGGAATGTCAACCAATATGGCTGTATGGTGGGACGGAGATTTGCTTCGGGAGTTGTTAGACAGAAACAGAGTCAGCAAATACGACTGGATAGAAAAGAGATGCAAACCTTTGGTAACCTTCACAGGGGCAAGCCATAACAACGGCACCAAAGCAAATCCATGCTTACAAGGAGACATCATAGGAGACTGGCGCGAAGAGGTATTACTCCGATCGGAAGATAATGAATCACTCAGGCTTTACATTTCGACCATTCCTACGGAATATCGCTTTCATACATTCCTCGAAGATCCGGTTTATCGCATTAGCATCGCCACACAAAATGTAGGGTACAACCAACCTACACAGCCGGGATTTTATTTCGGTCCCGACCTGAAAGAAGGTATATTCCGCGGTTATGATTTCAACCTAAAATAAAAAACACCATGAAACGAGAAGCATTCAAGATGTATCTAAAGCCCGGATGCGAGGCAGAGTACGAGAAAAGACACAGCGAAATCTGGCCCGAACTCCAGAAGCTATTATCCGATAATGGAGTGTACGACTACTCTATTTTCTGGGACAAGGAAACCAATGTTCTTTTTGCAAGCCAGAAAGTAAAAGGCGAGGAATCTTCGCAAGATATGGGCATCAACCCCATTGTACAAAAATGGTGGGCATACATGGCAGACATCATGGAAACCAATCCGGATAACTCGCCCGTTTCTATTCCACTGAAAGAAGTTTTTAGAATGGAATGACCCCCGTTATTGGCAGAAATCGCAAAAAAGGTTTATCAATATGATGAAAATTGCACTTATCTTATTAATTTTGGATATCTAAACAATATGAAGAACAGGAGAGTATGAATCTAAGACTAATAAGCTTTTTCTTCCTTTTACTATCAACCATCCATTTATTTGCTTCTATTGAAATCAGTTCCAAACAAATTACAATAGCAGATGGATTGGCCAACAATACTGTTCGGCATTTTATGCAAGATAGTAAAGGGTTTATTTGGTTAGGCACTTTCAATGGTTTGAACAGGTATGATGGCAACTCTTTTATTTCTTACTACCCATCATCAGGCAAATCTCTATCATTGGCCGAAAGAAAAGTACACTCGCTGGATGAAGATAAGAATGGATTTCTTTGGATATATTTCGCTTCCGAGCAATTTAGTTGCTACGACTTGAAAAGTGCCTGCTTTGTAGATTATACAGGCAGCGGCGAATACATGCAGAAGTACTCCAGCAAGATATACACCACCAATAATATTTGGCTATGGCACGATCAGAACGGAGCACGAAAAGTAACTTATGACAAAGAGAAGTTCAAATCGGTTACTTACCGGGTTGAAAAAGGAAACCTGCCCAGCAACAAAATCAATTTCATTACAGAAGGTACAGATGGCATTGTATGGATTGGCACAAGCAAAGGCCTGATTCGTATAGAGAATGATTCCGAGAAGCTAATTAACAACAAAGAAAACTTCCATCACCTAATTAACCACAATGGGCAGACGTACTTTTACACCAACGATCATAAAGTATTCTTATTCGACGCATCAACCTCCAAAGTTATTGAACAAACCCAACTTTCCTCTAATCCCAGCATTACCGGCAATCTGTTGCTGAAAGATAAATGGATCATATTTACCAAGGAAGGAACATTCCGTTATGACTTTTCCTCTCAAAAGCTATTGCCCGACCATACACTTTTAGGAGAAAACATTCAAGATGGAATTGTAACCATCGACAACAAAAAGAATCTATGGATCTCCAACCATACAGGTCAGGTTTGGTACATCAATACCGAAACAGAAAAAACCAAAAAGCTCCAACTGATTGCTCCGGAAAAGATGGGTTACATCGACTATGAGCGTTATCGCTTTGTTCACGACTCACGAAATATTGTTTGGATATCTACTTATGGAAATGGGTTATTTGCCTACGACCTTGAGAAAGATAAATTAAATCATTTTACAGCCGGCATGAGTGGGTTCAGCCATATCAATTCCGATTATCTGCTCTCTATTATGGAAGACCGTTCGGGAGAGATTTGGGTGAGTTGCGAGTTTGCCGGTATCTCGCGTATATCTGTTATTAATGAAGGTTCCTACCGTTATTTCCCCGAGAATCCCAACTTACTGGACCGTTCGAATACCATTCGCATGGCTGCCGTGGTTAATGATAATGAAATATGGATAGGTACCCGCCAGGGAGGATTATACAAGTACGATGCCGATTTTAACCTGATACACTCCAAAACAGATTTCCACTCTAACATTTATGCTATTGCCAAAGATGCCGAGGAAAAAACCTGGTTGGGTACCCGCGGTGATGGACTTTGTGTTGACGATAAATGGTATACGTATGATCCGTCAAACCCTTATTCTATCAGGAATAACAACATCTTCTGCTTTCTGAAAGATAGCAAACAGAGAATGTGGATAGGTACCTTTGGCGGTGGTTTAAACCTGGCACGAAAAGAGGAAGGAGAAGATAAATACAAGTTCTCTTATTTCTTCCATCAGAATTACAGTCAAAGATTTATTCGTTCCATCTGCGAAGACAATAACGGAATGGTATGGATGGGAACCAGCGAAGGTCTTTATATCTTCCAGCCGGACTCTTTGATTGCCAACTCCAACAATTATTTTCATTACAACTATGAAAGCGGAGACTTACAAGGAGGAGAAGTCAAATATTTATTTAACGACAGCAAAGGGAACATTTGGTTTACAGCCTCGGGAGCCGGATTCAGTTTCTGCCCACTACCTGAAGAGTACGATTCTTATCGCTCGCTCAACTTTAAGCATTATGGTACTAAAGACGGGCTCTGCAATGATGTTGTTCAAACCATAGCAGAAGATAAGCAAGGTAATATCTGGCTGTCTACCGAATACGGTATTTCCAAGTTTACTCAATCGGAGAATATTTTCGAGAACTATTTCTTCTCTGCCTACTCGCAAGGCAATGTTTATACAGAAAGCTCCGTTTGCCAATGCAAGAATGGGAAAATACTGTTTGGTTCTAATTACGGGTTCGTTGTTTTCGATCCTAAAACAGTGAAGAAATCTTCTATGTCGTTCCCCGTTGTCTTTACCAACATCAACGTAAACGGCATCAATATGCTTCCGGGAGATCCGGACTCTCCGCTCTCGCAATCGTTGGCATACTCCGAAGAACTTTCGCTGAAGCACAACCAGAACTCCATCGTTATTGACTTTTCATCATTCAATTATGCTGATGACGGACAAACCAAATACTCCTATAAGCTTGCCCATTATGATAAGAACTGGAGTAGCCCATCTACTCTGAGTTTTGCTACTTATAAAATGCTTCCTCCGGGAAACTACAAATTAATGGTTAAGTCGTGCAACAGTTCCGGTATATGGAATG
This sequence comes from Bacteroides sp. 224, assembly GCF_010500995.1. Taxonomy (GTDB): domain Bacteria; phylum Bacteroidota; class Bacteroidia; order Bacteroidales; family Bacteroidaceae; genus Bacteroides. The sequence continues at coordinate 53,979 of NZ_QVMK01000003.1, forward strand.
ACCATGTTTCTTCATTGAGCATCATCATCACTCCCCCATTCTACCTCACAGGTTGGGCTTTCTTACTTTATGCGCTCTTTATTATTGCAGCTTTAGTATTTACAGTTCGGATAATGCGCAACTTCAACCGGTTAAACAACAGGATTGCAGTTGAAAAACAACTCACAGAATACAAGTTGGTTTTCTTTACCAACATCTCGCATGAGTTCCGCACCCCACTAACGCTTATACAGGGAGCCATCGACCGTATCCGCCGAATCGACAGCAGCATACCTAAAGAGTTTTCTTATCCCCTGCAAACCATGGAGAAAAGCACCAGGCGTATGCTTCGGTTAATCGATCAATTGCTCGAATTTCGTAAGATGCAGAATAACAAACTGGCTCTCTCATTAGAGAAAACAGATGTGGTGGCCATGCTTTACGAAATTTTCCTAAGCTTTGAAGATATGGCCGAGTCTAAAAACATGGACTTCCAGTTTATTCCGTCTGTTACCTCTCATAAAATGTATATAGATAAAGGCAAGCTCGATAAGATGACTTATAATTTACTATCCAATGCATTCAAATATACTCCACAGGGAGGAAAAATCTGCTTATACGTACAAATAGACGAAGACCGGAACGTTTTGGAGATACAAGTAACCGATACAGGAGTCGGAATCCCCAAAGAGAAAAGAGATGAACTATTTAAAAGATTCATGCAAAGCAGCTTCTCCGGGCAAAGTGTGGGTGTAGGTCTTCATCTTACCCATGAATTGGTTCAGGTACATAAAGGAGAAATCTCCTACAAAGAAAACAAAGGCGGAGGCTCTATATTCACCGTTTCATTGCCATTAGATGAAAGTGCTTATGAAGAAAAAGACTTCCTCATTGCCAATGATCTATTAAACCAGGAAAAGCAGAGCATTCTATTAGAGAATACAAACAAACCGCTGGATATCAAACCTAATCCGCTCAATAAACAAAAGATACTTGTTATTGAAGATGATATAGATGTTCGCCAATATTTACTGGAGGAACTAAGACACTATTTCCAGGTAGAAACTGCAGATAACGGTATTGCCGGCCTCGAAAAAGCGAAAAGTACAGAGCCAGATTTAATCGTTTGTGATGTCTTAATGCCTGGTATGAATGGCTATGAAGTAACCCGCAAACTAAAAACAGAGTTTGTGACGAGCCACATTCCAGTAATTCTATTGACAGCGCTTGCGCTTCCGGAAAACCATCTGGAAGGAATTGAAAGTGGAGCGGATGCTTACTTATCGAAGCCATTTAGTATCCGCTTATTGCTGGCCCGTATTGTAAAATTATTGGAACAACGAGAGAAACTTAAAGAAAAATTCTCGGAGGAACCAGGCATTGTGCGAACAGCCATTTATGGATCTGACAGAGATAAGGAATTCGTTGATCAACTACATTCCATTTTAAGTGAGAATTTATCTAATTCACACTTCTCGGTAGATGAATTTGCCACCTTAATGGATTTAGGTCGTACGGTATTCTATAGGAAGGTGAAAGGGGTGACTGGTTATTCTCCAAACGAATATCTGCGCATCATGCGTATGAAGAAAGCAGCGGAACTTTTGTTGGTTGGTAATCTGAGCGTTTCGGAGGTTTCGTATAAGGTAGGGATTGATGATCCGTTCTATTTTAGCAAATGCTTTAAGGCACAGTTTGGGGTGGCGCCTTCGGTTTATCAGAAGGGGAAGCAGGAGTAAGAAAAGTATTAGCTCTTATACCTTATAAAGATTATCAATCCCAAAATAGCACATCCTCCAATCATAATGAGTGCTTTTTGCCATTTGCTGAATCCCCTTATCTCTTTTTTCCGGGATTCAGCTTCTATCTTAGTTTCTATCTGCGAATTGGAAATAACTTCAGTGTTTATTACATCCTCTTCACAATGATAGACACTGGATGCTTCATTAACTTCAGTATCCTTGCTAATTTTAATTTCTGTTTGTTCTATCATATGTTCATTTGCATCATACTTCAAGTGCGTAATATCTATATTCAATTTTTCGTTCGTAAGCCTTTCGATAATCTGTTCTGATAATTTAATCAGCTCCTGCTCATTCGTTAATAAGAGGTCGTTACTCTCATTTGTTTCAATATTCAATTTAGAGTCGTTAATTACTTTTTGGGGTGATTTACAACTGCAACAAAGAATAAAAACAAGTGCGATATATATGAGTAACTTCATAATCTAAATTCTTCTTTAACATTAAAACAAGGACATGCTTTATTGGCAAATTCGCTATGTCCGTGAATAGTAGCATCTGGATATTTTTTCTGCAGATTATAAACAAGCTCCTTAAGCTTACTTTTTTGCAGAACAGTACGTGTATCTTTAGGATTACCATTTGAATCTAATCCTCCAATATAGCAAATACCAATAGAGTGAGCATTTTGACCTACTGTATGCGCGCCTATTTTAGATTCGGGACTTCATTGTTGCCCTTGCTTTTTTAGCATGCAAAGGTCGGTTTATACTTACTATGGTGGCGCACTTTTCAATTGGAATACTGGCGCACTTTTCAATTAGTATCTACAGCTGAATGCTTATAATGGAAATTATCCCTGTCGCATTTTTTGTATTTTACCGTGTTTTTTACGTGTAGGACATAGCGCACAGTTTAGCGAGTTCGGCTAATGCCAAGGCCATCTATTGTCGCAAAACATATTTTATGCTAGGAAAGATACTCAAAAGCTTTTTGAGAAATTTATGCGTTGCCCGCACCGATTTAGGCATGTATGCCTAAATCGACAACGATAAAAAAACAATCTGGATGATGGAGGTGACTCTATAGGGGATGATTTAAGATCTTTCCGCTTTATATTTTCATGGTCGGAAGCGATTTAGAAAAACCTTCTTGATAGGATATTGAGAAGGCTTTTTGGATGTGCTACGAACAATTAAAATGATAATCATTGAAGACATTTACACTAAAAGTTCTCTTTCTCTTGCAAGATTAAGTTCAATCCTATGCTTGTCAGTCCTTTAAAAAGAGACAGCGAATTTTCATTCGGAAGAAATGTGCATTTATTTTCAATATATTTACTAACAGCTTCTAATTGCAGGGAAATTTTCTCCTTGGGAAAATAGAAAAAATATTGCCATAGACATTCAAAAGGTATATTTGTAGTAAAATCTAAATCACATATTTTTTCTATACTTATCATTACTTCTTTTTTTTCTTTCATTTGGCATTTAATTGCAGATAATAATTTATATAGAATATTCAAATCACATTTATCTACTTGAGCCAAAGATTTCGCATTGGATATATGAAGTAGTATTTTAAAAATAATTCTTTCTGTCCAAATTCTATATTGATCATCATGGACAAGCTCTGACAATACAAATAATGCAGAATTCACATATGCAATTGGTCGAGGTTTATCTGTTAAACATAAAAAATAAAAATCGTATTTTTTCAAAACAATATTTATGAGCATTTCGCGTTTTTCAGAATTAAGTTCATTCATCATTTTAGACTGGAGATACATTCCAAGTATTGATATTGGAATTTTAGACTGAGAATCATTTACGTATTTTTCGAATAACAAATTCTCAACATCCGATAATATCTCATCTGGATTCCCTTCTACAAATTTATTTTTTATCAAATATTGGATAGCCCAAGCAGCACCTGCAACGCCTTGATCAAAACTTATATCTAAAGTTTTATTTAAACAATCAAAAATAGAATCTAACAATTCGTCAGCAATCTCCAAATACAATTTATTCTGAGAATATCTACCATAATGATAAAAGAATAAAACAACACCCATTTTCCCCTCTAAAAGACCTATTTCCTTCATATTATATACATTCAATACTAATATGTTTGCTATTTTTTGCAGTATTTCTTTCATTTCTTATTTTTAATAACTTCTCTAAAAAAAGAGATTAATTGTGGTACATAATAATCAAAGTGAAACAATTCTCTATTTTTCCACATATTACATCCTAAATCCTCATTTTTTTTCTTATTTAAAAGTTGATTTCCTAAATCCTCATAATCGTTATAAAACAACCCAACATTCATATCCCTTACTTTTTCTTGTGTACTTACAATATGACCTGAATTATCTCGAAGAATTACAGGTAGGCCTGCTACCGCATATGTGCTCATTCTAGCTGGAATATTTAAATCATCCCATGAAGCTTGAGCAATATCTCCTTTATTCGAACTTGACAAACTATGTAACCATCCCGCATCATATTTTGAAAATTCTTGCAGCCATGCATCTGGAGGACAATGGGGGTGTAAATGGAAATGCTCAGGGGCAGCTTCTTTCATTTGATTAAAAGTTACTTGCCTTGCAGACAAGTAATTTTCATTATAAACATGTATATGAATTCCTCTTTCAATAAAAAATGTCCAAACCCTTAAATCAACACCAATTATACGTCCTGCAATTACTGTATGCACTTCTCCATCAATCTCTGACAGTTTTACTGATTGCTTTCCTGCAAATATTTCCTTCTTAGGCAAATCTCCATCTAAAATGAAAGATATTCCTTGTCCTGCTGGAATGAATTGTTCATACCATCTTTTTGCTATCTCATTTATAAATATTTTTCCATCAGAATATGTATACAAATACAATAGTTCTTTCCATAATCCACTTTTTAGACACATTGAAGGTCCTTCTTTGAAATGCCACACAAAAGGAATATTTCGAAATTTTCGTAAAACCATATATGCAAGTGGAACAGCAGTGTAGTTTAATAAACCATATATTATATCTGGTTTTATTTCTTCGATTTTCTCCTCCCATTTGTCAAATGGAATATTTGTAACATTCCCAAATGGCAAAGGTCCCACTGTATTAAAAGAATAGTTGGGTCTTTGTATCCATAATCCATATAATTTATGTCCTGCTTCCTCTAATGCATACATCCTTTCTGGATTATAAGCCAATTCTCCAACTAATAAAATTTTAAGAGATCGTCGTTCTACATCATTTACTTGTTTTTTCCTATAGTTCTCATACAACTTTTTTTCATCTATAAATTTTTCAGATGATATCCTCATTTTAATAGGATTTTCCACATTATAATATACTCTATAGTAATTCAGTCCGCCCCCTTGATCCTCGCTTATTATTTTATGCCTTTGATTAGGATGATCTGTCCAAAAGCTTGTAATTTGCTTAGTTGGAAGAAAACTTCCTTTCGTTGACAACTTTTCCCAAAACATTGCAAATAAATCCTCTGTCACCCATTCACTGCGCTCCAACCACCTATCATTTGTTTTTCTATGTAGAACTTGAATCATCTGCAAACAATACCCTTTACGTATATAATATGACTCTTTTGGTTGCAAAAAACCACTCATAGTATCCAAGGATTGGTACATAATACCAGAATAGACTAAAATAATATTATCATATTTTTTAAGTTTATCCATCATTGCCTGTAAATGATCTTTAAAAAAATAATCATCTGACGGAAGATATGCAATATATTCATATTGAGCTATATTCAAAGCTCGATTTACAGAAAATCCAAGTCCCTCATTCTTTTCATTTTCTACATATTTAATTCGCGAATCAAGCAAATAATCTTTAATATATAGTTTAGTATCATCAGTACAACCATCATTTATTATAATAAGTTCCCACTTTTCATATGTTTGATTAAATAAGCTCAAGATGGCCCTTCTTATAAAAGATGCTTGATTATATGTTGGCATTATTACTGATATTCCCGACATTTTTTTCATGTTTCTTTTGATGGAATCCAAGCTCCTAAAAAGTAGTGTACTGCATATGCTTTTCTCAAGCTGGATTCCAAATCTAAATTAATAATATTATTTCGGTATAAACGTGATTGGATAAAATCAAAAGGGCTAACAAATTCAGGAGGAATTAAATGCACTTGCGACATCTCCTCTTTTGTCAGATTTTTATATACCTTATTTATAACAAATGGCCCTGTAGTCTCAAATACAGTTTGAGCTTTATTCTCACATCTCTTACTAATGTTTTTTTCTGAAAAAACTTCTGTTATTATTTTCTTCATAAAAAAATGATTGGGAGTAGACAAGATCAAGGCATTGTTGAATGTAAAAGATTTCACTCCTGTATTCCTATAATGAGAAATAGGTTCTTGTGAAAAACAACAAGTTTTATCCAAAAGCAATGGGTCTAAAGGCTGTATAGATTCATAGTCAAAATCTACATACATCCCCCCCATCTGATTTAAAATCAAATACCTAATAGCATCCCATCTCTGAATATTATATTGGAATTTATTGTATCTTTCCCAATATTCAGGATAGTTCTCTATAATGAATTTATTCATTCGTTCGTTATCCCAAAATTCATATTTCCAATCAGGATAATCATGCTTCCAAGTTTTACTCAAAATCTCAAAATATTGAGGCAAGGGTTCTTCTACACCAGACCAAATCTGATGAATTATAAGAGGTATTTTTACATTATCTGGATTATTCATGTTTTACTGTTTTACATATCTCATCATATAAGACACTGGATTATCTTCAACATTTTTCAGAGGTTCGCTCTCTTTAATGAGAACATATCCATCAAAATGCTCTTTTAGACAAATAAACACTTCTTTTCTTCTATTACAACTATTCCTTCCCATCTGATTTAGCAATACAATACCCCTCCCTATACGCGCAGATGGGTAATAAAAATAATCCATGCCAAACTTTGTGGATACACTTTCAAAACTTTGAGGCAAAGGTTTAGGCAATGGACACACCATCGAATAATCACTTGTTTGATCGCACTCATTATCTGTATATACTCCTTCTACCACTTGGAAGCTAACTACAAAATATTTCTCTTTATACCAATCATTCAAAAAATACCCCATTGGAAACCAACCATTACCAATAATCGTTTTTTTTGCCAAATGTCCTGAATGAGCATGAAGAAGAACTTTTTCTCCATCTTTCAAAAATATTCTCATAGTATTCTTTACTCTATCTGCCATATTAAAATCACGAGTTTTTTTATCGTGATCAAAAATGACAGAATCTTCACGCGGAATATTTTTTTGTAGCATAAAAAGAAGATACTCGAAAGATTCTATGCCCAATTTTTCTTTCAGATGCACATCTGATCTTGTTTGCTTCAATAATTCGTCAAATTTCTTTCCTTTTATTAGCTCTAAATAAGAGGATGCAGCATCTTTATTTATCAAAACTGAATAATATTGATGTAGAGCAAATTGCGAAATAGGCATTTCATCAAATCCCCCAAAATGCACTTTGTGATCATGAGTCTGATTATAGGTCCTTATCCATATCAACAATTCCACAATTAATGTATAGTCATGAAAAAAACATCTTGCATCTTGCTCTATTTTGTTTATATAATCCTCAGAAGTAAAGCCCTGTGCATATAAATCATATTTTAACAACATATCAGAAGGCAATTCGAATAACACAAGTCTCACATTAGACTTTTCAATTAAACTCTTTATTAAACTATAAATAGATTGCTTTATAGTATAGCTTCCATGTGTACACTCTCCTAATGCCACTATTTGCTTTTCCACATCTTGCCCTGAAAATACCGAAAACAGAGTTTCATCATTTTCAGATAAAGGTATAATATATTCTTCCTTAAAGCTTTCATTTACCTCTTCAGCAATCTGTTTATCTATAGCAAAAACGCTTTTCTTCCCAATATCTTTCCCTGCAATTTTTATACTTATTTTATCTAGCCATATATCTTGCTCCAACTGATCATTCCCATAATAGTTTATATTTATTTCTATAGCCTTCTCGCTACTAAGTTTAAATGACAAGACGTTCTCGCTCCATTCACCATTATTTAATGATACAGAATCTTCGAATAGCACCTGTTCGCGCTGATCGAAGCCCCTAACTACCAAAAAAGCATTGCCTGAAATGTTCATCCTTGCGCGAAGAGAAACTATGCAATTTGCCTCTTTTTTATATGAAGGTAATACAACTATTTGCATTAAAGAAAATGTTGTATACATATCTGATTTAACAGACTTATATTTTTTAAGTGAAGAAGATAGCTTAAGCGGATATTTCCCATTAACTTGAATTGTACTATCTATTGATAATGAAGTGAACTTACCAAATTTCCCCGGCCACCCCCATGAGCAATTATTAAATTTACGGAATTCTAAATCATACTTTTCGGAGAATGACTGAGCTTCCATTTTCAAACATATGGAAAGACATAACAAAAGGAGTAAGGTATTTTTCATAATAATATATAATGAACTATAGAAAGGTGTAAACTCCGTACAACCTTCCTATATCATTGAAATTTTAACGAAATACGCCATAAATATTGGAATCATTCTGACTGATTGCACCATAAACTTCTCGCTGAGCATCGTAATAATGATAATAACCATCGGCTGATGCATACAAGAAATTAACAGCATGTCCCCCTATTAACATTGTTCCAGGGTATTCTTGTGAATATAGATGAGATGAAGTACTCATTCCAAATTGTTCAAATAGCCACTCTGTGTCTGAATAGGCTACTCCCATCACACCAACGTAAGCATAAGCACTTTTAGAATCCATTGACCAACCATTTTTTTCTTTAAGATAATCTGCATAAAGTTGCTGAATATCCTGAACAGAATAACCTGTAGATCCAGCAATAGCCATAAACAAACAATCACCATCAAGAATTCCTGCACTACCGCCCAAAACTTTTCTTTGCATAGATTGATCTAATGTTGAGTAATTTTTTTCAAGGAAATCAATAGACATTTTTTTTTAATTTTTTCATGCGGAAATTATTTTAAATTAAACATATAGAGCTATTTAAGCTCAAATTTTATTGTATCACAGAATTCGTTATCTCTCCATGCATTATTGAAATAATGTAATGCAAAAGCATTTTTCAGTTGGTTTTCTAAGTAGTAGCTTGTGTTACCAGCTACAATAGCACGAGATTGAAAAGAATCATATGGAGTAACTCTTTCAGAAGGAATAAGGTATACTCCTTCTTTTTCGTCTTCTCTTAAAGATTGATATAAATCAATTAGCATAAAAGGTCCCGTTGTATTCATTATACAATCTTCTTTAGGAGTAATAGGATATTTGATACTTTTTTCTGAAAAAACATATTCCAATATCTTTTTTATAAACGGATGTTCAGGGGCAGAAACCATTAATGCATTGTTAAACATTATTTCTTTATTAAAAAAAGCATATTGGTGTTCTGGCTCTAAAGCAAAACAGCAAGTTTTATCTTTAATCAATGAATCCATGGGTTGTATAGACTCATAGTCAAAATCAACATACATACCTCCAATTTTGTCTAATATTAAGTATCTAATGGCATCCCAACGTTGAATATTGTAATAAAACTCATTGTATCTTTTCCAGAATTTAGGGTAGTACTCTATTACAAATCTATTCATACGTTCATTATCCCAAAATTCATAACTCCATGTTGGATGATTATATTTCCAAGTCTCACCTAATACTTGAAAATAGGCGGGAAGTGGTTCATCAATACCCGCCCATATTTGATGAATAATTTTAGGTACTTTTTGGCTACATTCATTTTTCATATTATTAAATCAATTTCCTTAAATAATAATACTATATTATTCTTCATTACATTAATATTAATTTATAAGATACTAATTATGAGACAAAAATGTATTTGATCAAATTTTAATCGTATACTTTTTGCAAATTAAAATTAAAAATATACTATTTGCAAGAGTTTACAAATTTATTTAATTAAAAATTGTATGATCATTAAAAATTTTCCTCATGAATTTCAAATGGATGCCAAAGACTGCGGCCCTGCCTGCATCAAAATTATTGCGAAATACTATGGAAAATACTACTCATTGCAATACCTACGCGATCTGTGCGGAATCACCCGAGAAGGTGTTTCTTTGTTAGATATAAGTTATGCTGCCGACAAAATTGGCTTGCGATCTATCTCAGTAAAAGTAACAATTGATGATCTTGTCAGCAGAGTGATACTTCCCGCTATTATCCATTGGGATAACAACCATTTTATTGTCATTTACAAAGCTACCGTCAAGAAAATATATGTCTCCGATCCTGCCCGGGGATTAGTCTCTTATACTTACGAAAAATTTAAAGAGAAATGGTATAAAAACGACGAGCCTTATGGTATTTTAATGGCCTTAGAGCCAATGGCTAACTTTAAACAAATTGAAGCCCATGAAAAGATTGAGCGATTAAAAAGTTTCGAGAATCTATTAGGCTACTTTACGCCTTATAAAAAGGCTTTTGGAATTCTATTTTTCATTATGCTCATCGCTACCATTCTACAGGCCTTTTTACCTTTTATATCCAAAGCTGTTATAGATACCGGTATACGAACAAAAGATGTAAATTTCATATACATGGTACTTACAGCCAACATCGTGCTGCTGTTAAGCATAACCTTATCTAATGTACTGAGAGATTGGGTATTGCTCCATGTCACTACACGGGTTAATATCTCTCTGATTTCTGACTATCTTATCAAGCTAATGAAACTTCCGGTGTCCTTCTTTGAAAATAAGTTGGTAGGAGATATTCTGCAACGTGCTTATGACCATGAACGAATCCGGTCGTTCATTATGAACAATTCTTTAGGAATGCTATTTTCCTCTATTACCTTTGCTATTTTCAGCATCATCCTACTCATATTTAATAAGATCATCTTTTTCATTTTCATTGCCGGAAGCATAATTTATGTACTTTGGATATTCTTGTTCCTTCGGGTCAGACGTAAATTAGATTGGGAATATTTCGACTTATTATCCAAAGACCGGAGCTACTGGGTGGAAACCATTGAAAGTATCCAGGAAATAAAGATCAACAACTACGAAGATACAAAGCGATGGAAGTGGGAAGCCATTCAGGCACGGCTATACAAACTTAATGTTAAGATTTTGAATATCAACAATGCACAAATGCTTGGTTCACAATTCATTAACAACATACAGAATATGGCTGTTACCTTTTTTTGTGCCATTTCCGTTATTAATGGGGATATCACATTTGGTGTTATGATTTCCACTCAATTTATTATTGGAATGCTGAACGGACCCGTTGTCCAGTTTGTAGGATTCATTCAATCTGCCCAATATGCTAAAATCAGTTTTATGCGTATCAATGAGATTCATCAGCTTCGGGACGAAGATGATATGGTATCTATTTCTGCCAATAGCATGGAACTTCCCAACAACAAAAGCATAGTAGTTAAAAACCTTGCCTTCGCTTATTCTCCTCACGCACCTCTTGTTCTGAAAAGTATCTACTTAACCATTCCCGAAGGCAAAGTCACTGCTATTGTTGGCGATAGTGGTTGTGGTAAATCAACACTTTTGAAATTGCTTTTACGTTTATATCTTCCTTCATATGGAGAAATCTGTATTGGAGATATGAACATAAACAGTGTAAGCTTGCGCCAATGGCGAGCGAAATGCGGTAGTGTAATGCAGGAAGGAAAAATATTTAATGATACGATTCAGAATAATATTGTATTAAATGAAGAAAGAATAGATTATGAAGCACTGCAAAGAGCGACTCAAATAGCCAATATTGCCAAAGAAATAGAAGCCATGCCGCAAGGCTATCAAACAATGATTGGCGAAATGGGACGTGGACTCAGTGGCGGACAAAAACAGAGGCTTCTTATTGCCCGGGCTCTATATAAAGATCCGGATTATCTATTTTTAGACGAAGCAACTAATGCGTTAGATACCATTAATGAACAAAAAATTGTATCTTCTTTACATAATGTATTTAAAAATCGTACAGTAGTGGTTATAGCCCACCGCTTGAGTACCATTAAAAAAGCAGACCAGATTATAGTAATGAAAGATGGCATGATTACAGAAATGGGTAACCACGAAAAACTGATGAGTAATCAGCGATACTATTACGAACTAATACAAAGCCAATATGAACTGGAAACTGTTGAAATTGAAGCCTGAGGAAAAAGAAAACCAGAATCGTAGCGAAGAAGTAAGCGATATTATAGATCGCATGCCCACTTCGTTCGGGAAATGGGTAGCTTGGGCGGTAGTTATTTTTACGATTCTTCTCTTTACATTCGGATGGCTGATAAAATATCCGGATGTTGTTTCGGGGCAAATTACAATCAATTCTAATACAGCCCCCATTAAACTCCCAGCTCATACTTCCGGAAAAATAGAAATTCTAAATGTAACTTCTCAGGATAATGTGAGAGAGGGGGATTATATTGCCATTATTCAAAACTCAGCAAAAACGGAAGATATCCGGAAAGTGACAGCATTGATCAATGAATTCGATCCCAATGAATACAAAACATTTAAACAAGCATGTGCTTTATTCCCCGAGAAAGTATCACTTGGGGAACTAAACATGAAATATTATTCATTTTTGTCTTCTTTAAAAAGTATTACCGACTACGCTGATGATAACCAGTACGAGCAGCAACAGATTAGCTTATCAGAGGGAATCAAATGGCGGGAGAAAATCCTAAACGAAACACAAAACGCTTTGAATATATCCACAGAGAATTTGGAGATATCCAGAAAGTGGCTCGATAAATATTCATCGCTCAACAAAGAGTTAATTACTACCTATGAGCTTGAAATAGACAAAAGCAAAGCGGATTATTTATCTGCTAAACAGAATAATCAGAATTTGGTAAAAGAAATGGCATCCATCGAAATGCAAATCGCAGAGAGCCGGAACAGGCTGTCGCAGCTTTCGGTAGAGCGCCGGGAACAGGAAAGAAAACTCCATCTGGATTTGTTTGCGTCCTATCATGACCTGAATGATCAGCTGAAACAATGGGAACAAACCTATGTTTTAAAAGCTCCATTTGATGGACAGGTTGAATTCCTTAAGTTCTGGACGAATGGCCAATTTGTACAAGCCGGAACCGATGTGTTTTGTATTGTTCCCAAGGAGAATGTAATATTAGGGCAAGTATTACTTCCCGCCATAGGTGCAGGTAAAGTCAAAACAGGCAGCAATGTGTCAATTAAATTAGATGATTATCCTTACACAGAATTTGGTGCCATTAAAGGAATTGTCAAATCAATCTCACTTATAACGAATGAGTACGAAGTAGCACAAGGTAAGATAAATACCTACCTTGTACAGGTGGATATGCCGGATGGATTAGTTACGAACTATGGCGACGAACTGGATTTTAAATATGAAATTGGAGGGCAGGCCGATATTATTGTAAAAGACAGAAGATTGATTGAAAGACTGTTTGATAATATAAAATTCAATACTAAATAAGAAGCATAAGCAGATGAAAGTATTTAGCATCCTATTCATGTCTATCATAGGCTTTGTTCCTATCTCTCTGTATGCGCAAAACGAGAGGGAACTGGATTTGCTTCAGTGCATAGAAATAGCCTCGGATAGTTCTTTGCAAGCCTTTATCGCAGATAATTATTATAAAGCCGGTTATTGGGAATATCGCTCCTATAAGGCTGCCCGCTTGCCGGCTTTATCACTAAAGTTAACTCCGATGCAATATAACCGGAATATCATAAAACGTTACGATTATCAGGAGAATATTGATGTGTATCGAACGCAGGAGTCGCTATATTCATCGGCTGGGTTCACATTGAGTCAGAATTTTGATTTAACAGGAGGAACATTCTTTATTAATTCGGAGTTAGGCTATAGCAAAAATTTTGGAGAAAATAGTTATACACAATTCAATAGTATACCTGTTCGGGTGGGTTATTCGCAAGCGCTATTTGGTTTTAACAGTTTCAAATGGGAGTGTAAGATAGAGCCTCTTAAGTTTGAAAAAGCAAAGAAACAATTTCTATATCGTCAGCAGGAAATAGCGGAGAACACTCTACAATATTTCTTTAATTATGTACAGGCAGAAAAAGAATACAAATTGGCACTGGAAAATCTGCTTTCCACAGATTCGCTCTATAATATAGCTTTAGAAAGGCAAAAGATATCTGCTATTTCAGAAGCAGATGTGTTGACATTGAAGCTGGATAAGATTAATGCTCAGAATAGCCTCAAAACGGTAGAACTTAATATGGAGGATGCCAGATTCGCTTTTTTATCATTCCTGAATCTGGATAGTAATCAGGCATATTCGCTTAAGTTACCCGAGAATATGGATCAGGATATATTAATCTCTATAGATAATGCTTTATTATGTACCCGTGGCAATAATCCTAATTATTTAGCCTATCATCTGGAAATACTGGAAGCCGAAAGAGAGGTAGATAGAAAACGAAAGGCAATATTTGAAGCTGACCTTTCTGCCAGCATAGGTTTTAATCAGGTGGCCAATCGTTTTGTTGATGCCTATCGACGACCGTTGCAACAAGATATAGTGACGGTGAGTTTGACCATACCCATCTTGGACTGGGGAGTGAAAAGAGGACAGATAAACATGGCTAAGAGTAATCTTGAAGTAGCAAAATTCTCTGTACAACAAAAAACGCAGAACATGGAAGAGGAATTAATCTCTGCTATTCATAAATTCAATAATCAAAAGGAACAGATTATCTCTACTCAGGAAGTTTTGTCTTTAGCAAATGAAGCTTATAGAATTAATAAAAAACGATTTGTAGTAGGGAAAGCGGATATAAGTACGCTTACCCTTTCATTAAATAGATACAAGGAAGCACAAAGAAACTATATTAATTCTCTTAAATACTACTGGACTTATTACTATAAAATAAAGAAAATAACTCTTTATGATTTTCAGAAACAGGAAAATATATCTGTTTTATTTGATCATATATTAAGTAAACTCTGATCATTATAATAAATAATCATTCATGCCCAAACCCTACCACTACCTAATCGTTGGTTCCGGTCTCTTCGGCTCCGTCTTTGCCCAGCAAATACATGCGGCAGGTAAAAGCTGTTTAGTTTTAGAAAAACGTAATCATATAGGTGGCAATATCTACACAGAAAATATAGCGGATATTCAAGTACATAAATATGGTGCTCATATCATACATACTAACAATGAAGAGATATGGAATTATGTGAACTCGTTTGTGCCATTCAACAGGTATACCAACTCCCCCTTAGCTTGCTACAAGGGGAGTTTTTATAATCTACCTTTCAACATGAATACATTTAAGCAACTTTGGGGCATAACATCTCCTCAGGAAGCAAAGGTGAAACTGGAAGAACAAAGAGGGACTTATGCTCATATCGAGCCACGAAATCTGGAAGAACAAGCGCTCAAACTTTGCGGAAAAGATATTTATTATTCCTTTATAAAAGGTTATACTGAAAAACAATGGGGAAGAGAAGCTGTAAAACTACCGGCTTTTATAATAAAGAGAATCCCTTTCCGTTTTATATATGACAATAATTACTTCAATGATCAATATCAGGGCATCCCAATAGGAGGTTTTACTCTGCTGGTTGAACGCTTGTTGGAAGGGATAGAAGTAAAGTTAAATACAGATTATCTTCAGGATCGCAACAAATGGAATAAAATAGCAGATAAGATAGTATTTACCGGATGTATCGACCATTTTTTTGACTTCAGCTTAGGAAGATTAGAATATCGTAGTCTTCGATTTGAACATGAACAATTGAAGATAGATAATTATCAGGGAAATGCCGTTATAAACTATACAGAAAGGGAAGTTTCCTATACACGGATTATTGAACATAAACATTTTGAATTTGGAGAGCAACCGACCACTGTTATTACCCGAGAATATCCGGTAGATTATTTGCCAAGCAATGATCCTTATTATCCGGTGAATGATGAGAATAATACTAAATTGCTTCAACAATACCAGAAATTAGCGGCTAAACAACCAAATGTTTTATTTGGAGGCAGATTGGCTAAGTATGCTTATCTGGATATGGACGATACCATTGAGCAAGCACTGGCTTTGGCCAGACAAGAATTGGGATAACCATCGGCTACTGAGAAAAATGCAACTGCCTTCGGAGCAAAGTGTTACTTCTCATCATCTCCCCCCCGTCCAAACGAGCGATACTCCAACGGTGTAAACCCTGTATGCTTTTTAAACAAGGCAAAGAAGTGCTCGGTGGAGTTATAATTGAGTGTAAAAGAGATTTCCTTCACGGAATTAGATGTTTCTACCAGCAGTTGTTTAGCTTTGCGTAGCTTTAATTCCTGGAAATATTTGGCAGGGGCATACCCCGTGTAGTCCTTAAAAACTTTACGGAACCAGGAATAGCTGATATTTAACTTCATGGCAAGTTCTTCGGCATCAATATCTTTAAAAACGTTCTCGTTCATAATGATTTTGGCTTGCTCTATTTTCTGCCCTACATCCCCTATCTCGAAAATCTTACCCTTGGAAATAGATAAAATCAGTCCTAATATATGCAGCACAACACCCGAAAGATGCTGCTGAGCGGCAATTTTATCTGTAGCAGCAATTTCCAGCGCACGAGAGAAGAGTGATACTAAATCCTCATTCAATCCAACTTCAAGTATTTGATTTTCTTTACTCAGAAAAGAATGTTGTACCAGATTATCAATAATAGGGCCTTGAAAGCCTATATAATACTCATTCCATCCTGTTTGTCGAAGAGGTTGATACGTATGCCATTGGTCGGGGAAAAGAATCATCAAGCGGCCTTTGCAAACTTGTCTCTCGGAAGTAGAGTCTGAGGAAAATAACCCACGCCCTTTTGTGATATATACAATCTGGTATTCATGAAGCACCCTACCCTTCTGTATATTGAAGTAATAACCCGAAGGGTGATCTTTAATGGGATAAGGAGAGTTGGGCTGAATAGCCTGAAAACCTACAGTATTAACCCACAGACCGAATTTTCGATCCATGTCATTAACAATGAGGTACTTAAATTCTACGCCCAAATCATTGTAATTCTTTGCCATACGTGTGTTTCATGATACTCCGTATGGCAAAGATAAAAAAATTATTTTGGAAGGTTAAAAGCAACTGACATTTCTTTCATCTGCTCGTCCGACATTCCATCGGGCTCGAATCCCATAGATTTAGCTGCAATATAGATCAAGGCCGATTTATTTAATACATCTATCTGATCGAAAGCTGCCATTACATCTACATCAACAGAGAAAATACCGTGTTTCTCCCACATCACCACATCATAGTCTTCCAGTTCTTTGATTGTTGCATTACCCAACTCTACCGAACTTGGAAGTTTGTAAGGGATAATACCCAATCCACGAGGACAGAATGCCTTCGTTTCAGGAATCATGCTCCACAATACCTTTGTGGCTACGTCTTTTTCCAGGAACTTCGGGCTGTGGGTCATCGCTATCAATTCAATAGGATGAGTGTGCACAGATGCCTTATAAGGTGAACCGATACTGATAAGGTAGTTATGTACACCCAGGTGAGAAGGAAGTTCGGAAGTTGGAGCTACCGGATTGTCTGCAATAATTACATAACTGGCACAATCGTCCAGAATACGAATAACCGAACCGTTTTCCATAGGCCAACGAGCCAGGTCGCGCATACGTTTATTGGTACCTTTACAGAAGAAGTAACAACCTTTCAGGTGTGGCATCACCGCGCCTATTTGTTTCACTTCGCTGATGGGTGCTAATGCGCGAATTTCGTCATCAACATACTCGGTTATATTAACAGTAATGTTTCCACCGTTACGTTCGGCCCATCCTTTTTGCCAAAGGTATCCGGCTACTTCGGCCACCTGATTTACTTCATGAGCCAGTCCCGGACGGTTCTCTAAAATTGATTTCATTGATCTATATTTTTTAAATACATAGCAAATTCGCACAAATATAAACTATTTATGACTAATGAAAAAATTAGTTTATACAATACCTTGTTTTATTTTTGAACCACAGAGTTATGCAGATTAACGCAGAGTTTTTAGTTTTCCTGCGGCATCGCAACTTTAAACTCTGCGTTAATCTGCGCAACTCTGCGGTTCAAATATCTTTTCTTTTAGAAGTCCTTCCCATATCTCTCCTCAGTAATTTGCTTCAGCGATTTACCTTGAGTCTTAGGTGCCCAGATGGTTCCTACCAATAAGGCAACAACTAACCAGCCAATCATAATATAGCCCGATGCCTCGAAGCCACTATGTTCATAGATGCCGGTAAACACTAAGCTCCAGATGGCTGCTGCACCTCTTACGATGAAGAACATCACCCCTTGAGCCGCTGCGCGATACTTGGCAGGGAAGAGCTCCGATGCCCAAAGCGCATAAAATGCTTGCACCCCAACCCCGGCATGAACACCCCATAGGATGGTGAATGTCCAAAGAGCCGACAGGTTATTGATTCCTACAAATACAAGGATTCCCCAAGCAACTATACCAATAGAACTTCCGATAAAGTATAGCCAGCGTTGGTTCACTTTATCAACCAGCATGGCAAAGCCGAAGTAGGTAACTACTACGATAATCAACCACTGAATAGCGGGCAACATATTGGCTTGCGCGTTGGTCAGTCCACCTGCTGTTTCAAAGATGTGTGGTTGAAACATACCCATAACTCCTGCAACGAAATTCCAGGTAACATAAATGGTTACTAAAAAGATTAGGGTACGAACATTCACTTTATTAGTAAAGAGAGCACCGAAAGAAGAGAATACGCTGGGTTGTTTCACAGCCGACTTTCTTGCTTCTTCCCAATCTTCCGATTCGTTGAGCTTGCGTTGAAGGTTCCAGGCAATGAAGGCAACAATGAACAGTGTACCGAAGATTAAGCGGTTACCAAATACAGCAAGCGCAGCCGGATCGCTTTCTCCGTGGAAGAAGATAGCGAGTTGACGTACCGAATCGCCCAATAATCCTTCCGGAGCAACGAGCATTCCCAGTATCAGGATGATAGCGGGTCCTACTCCCCAAGCAAATTGAGAGATACCGATGTTCCTACCGCGGTTGTTGATTTCAGAGTTTTCGGAGATGTATGTCCACGAAGCAGGTACACCCGCCCCTACCGAGATACCTGTAATCAGGAATCCGAGCAACAGCATCGCGAAACTGGTAGAGAGCATAATAACAAGTACCCCCACCATATAAACAAGCATATTGTAAGTGTAGATTGTTTTTCGTCCGTATTTATCGGCCAAAAATCCTCCGATGATAGCACCAAGGGCAGCTCCGAAACAGTTGGCACTAATTGCATTCAGCCAACCAAGATTGGTTTCTGTAAGCCCAAGATAATTCTGCCAGAGAGTTAATCCACTTGCTCCGGCTACGATAGATCCTGCATCCAGATAATTAGTCAGCGAAACGGCAATTGTACTTTTTAAACTTCCTTTTTTAGCTTCCATCGTCTTAGTTTCTTTTACTTGTTACTTCTTTCTCGTACTTCTGAATCTCGGCGATAAACGCTTCACCTACAGGAACGTTGTTCTTCAAGCAGAACATATCCCATACGGCATTCCAAGGAAGTGATTTTGATTCTTCCAACAATGCAAGACGTTCAAAACCTTGTCCGTTAGCTTCGTATTCGCGCAATTTTGCCAGCGGCTCAAGCAATGCCTGCATTAAACATTTCTGTGTGGCACGGCTACCAATAACATACGCTCCAATACGGTTGATGCTTGCGTCGAAGAAGTCAAGACCAACGTGTACCTTACTTAATGCATCGCAACGAACAATTTCTTTGCAGAGATCCAATGTATCGTCGTTAAGGGTAGTTACGTGGTCACTGTCCCAACGTACCGGGCGGCTCACATGCAACATGATTTCCGGGGTAAAGAGTAATAAAGAAGACACTTTATCTGCTACGCTTTCCGTGGGATGGAAATGTCCCATATCCAACGTTACAATTTTATTGCGACTCGCACCATAGCCAATATAAAAATCGTTAGAACCTACTGTGTAGCTTTCCAAACCAATACCGAATACTTTAGATTCTACACAGTCTTTCATGTTCTTATATTCGATTGCGAAGATTTGATCTAACGAGTCTTTCAACAGCGCACGGTACTTCATGCGATTTACAGTAGTATCCTTGCTACCGTCATGTACCCATAAGTTCATGATACAAGGGTCGCCCTGACGTTTACCCATTTCTTCGGCAATGGCACGACAGCGTTTGGTATGTTCAATCCAGAAGTTGCGGATACTGTCATCCGGGTTAGACAAAGATAAATCTCCTGATTTAGCATGAGAGAAAGAAGTAGAATTGAAGTCCAGTTTCATATTGTGTTCTTTCGACCATTGCATCCAGCTTTCAAAGTGTTCGGGGCCTACCTGATCGCGATCTACAAACTTACCACCAAAGTCTCCATAAATTTCGTGTAGATTCAAACGGTGAGTACCGGGGATGTATGAAGCAGCCTTCAATACGTCTTGTCTTAATTCGTCGATATTGCGAGCTTTACCCGGATAATTACCTGTAGCTTGGATACCACCGCTCAGTGAGCCGTTAGATTCAAATCCGGCTACATCATCTGCCTGCCAGCAATGAAGCGAGATTGAAATCTTTTGCAACTCTTCCATTGCCTTATTTACATCCACTCCTACTGCTGCATAGCGTTCTGCAGCTATATCATACGCTTGTTTTACTAAACTTTCTTTCATAATAATAGTTTGATTGATTATAGTTATTGAGATATTTTGCTGTATTTTTCTAAAACATTGAGATACTTGCTGTATGCTTTATCCCACCTCTCTTTATCTTGAGGTTGGAAAGTAGAAAGTGAGACAGAACCGTTCACAATGCGACGCATATCTTCCACATTAGAAGCATCGCCCGCGGCTATGGCCTGCATCATCACATTGCCGATAGCAGTAGCCTCCGAAGGACCTGCCACCACATCTACTCCCGTAGAATTAGCCGTAAACTGATTCAACAGATCGTTTTTACTACCACCTCCGATAACGTGTAATGTTTTTATAGGATGCGAACTTAATTTGTTCAGATTCTCCAACACTTCTCTATAACGAAGCGCAAGACTCTCGAAGATACATCTTACCACCTCTCCGCACGTTTCCGGCACAGGCTGATTGGTTTCTTTGCAATATTGCTGAATAGCCTCCTTCATATTGGCAGGATTGGCAAACAAAGCCTCATCCGGGTTTATGATGCTACGGAAAGGTTCTGCTTGCTGGGCCTCTGCAATAAGTTCGGGATAAGACAGCTCTGCCCAATCGCCCCGGCAACGCTCTAAAAGCCACATTCCACAGATATTCTTTAAAAGACGTATAGTACCTGCTACGCCACCTTCATTGGTAAAATTAAGCTTTTCTGTTTCGGGGGTAATAACGGGGGCTTCTGTTTCAACACCCATTAATGACCATGTTCCACTACTCAGATAAGCAAATTCTTTATTCAATGCAGGAACGGCAGCAACCGCCGAACCTGTGTCATGACCGGCAACCGCAATCACCGGGATGGCTCCCAGCCCTGTTATTTTCTGAACTTCTTCTGTTAATACACCCACAAGTTCGCCCGGATAAACAAAACGCCCGAAATTATCTTCGGTTAAATCTAACGCTTTTAATAATTCGGGAGCAAGGCGGCGGGTCTTCGCATTTACAATTTGTGCTGTACTGGCAATGGTGTATTCGGTAACCATTTTGCCGGTAAGCATATAAGATAGTGCATCGGGCATAAAAAGAATCTTATCTGCGGCATTCAATGCACTGTCATTGTTACGGCGAAGGGTATCTAACTGAAACAATGAATTAAAGTTCATTACCTGAATACCCGTCAAGTCATATACTTGCTTGGCCGGTACTCTTTCGAAGAATTTTTCCGGGGCACCTACCGTATGAGGATCGCGGTAGGCATAAGGCTGACGCAGAAAATGGCCGTCTTTACCCACAAAAACAAAATCGACCCCCCAGGTATCAATACCGATGGAAGTGATGTTTACGCCGCGTTGGGCTACGATGCGAAGTCCGTCTATAATATTCTGATACAGGGCGTAAATATCCCAAAAGAAATGACCACCGGTTTCAATTAGTTGATTGGGAAATCTGTTTACTTCTTCTAATTCTAAACCACCGGTAGTAAACGAGCCTAAGATAGTGCGCCCACTGGTAGCGCCTAAATCTACGGCAAAGAAATTATGCTTCATGCTTTCATGCTATTAGGTTCATTGAGAATAGAACAAAAGTATTTGTAATCACCTATAAGCAAGCTATCAATTTTGGCAGAAAGGGTGTAGAATTTGATTGATTTATGCAAAATCCGATATCTTTATGTATATTTGCAACAGCTTTTTGTTCATAGTAAATACAGAGAGAATGCACTTTAGGCAAAAACATCTGGCAACATCAATCATTTATCAGACAAATTAATTTATGGAAAAAACCCTATTCCCTTCTACTAATCCTATAGGAGCAGTTTTTAATGATTTCATTAACGAAGTTCCATTAGTGGAAACTTATCTTTCAAAAGGAAAACTTATTCAGGAAGATGAGCTAACTGTAACCATCGCTCTCGGGGTTGATACGATACAAATTACAGACGAATGCGTTTCTGTTAATTATTCAACTCCTTCTAAACCAATTTACATGGAAATGCTTATATTCATCAAAGAACATCTGACTTTTGTTGAGTCGTTCATGGGCAGCGATGTTTATGCGCACAAGTCAGGAATCGAAGTTTATATTAGTCAGGAGAACAACACTTATGATCTCCTTTGCACTTGGGCATTAGAAGATTAGAGGAGATGCATCAAAAGTGCCATTATTAACCACAGATTAACTGATTACACAGATTTTTAATTTTCAGATTACTAATAATCAACATATTCTGTGAACTCTGTTAATCTGTGGTTAAGTGGCATAACACTATTTTTTTGGCATACTCTTTTCGCGAACCACATCAATCTTCACCGGTCCAAGCAGACCGCTTTCCACCGGTAGCCAATTCTCATAGCCGCCTTTTAAGTAATTAAGGCGAACGATATTGATATCTTTAAATTTACGCCAGGGCACTTGCTTCCGATCCATTTCAGCAATGCGGTTGGCAGGCAGGTTGGTTACTTCCACTTCGATGATGTTCTTGCCGGGTTTTAAGTGGCGAGCTATCGGATAGCGGAAAGGTACTGCCCAAAGCGTAGCTATCTCTTCGCCATTGATGTAGAGACGTGCACTCTCGCGTACATCACCCAAATCCAGCATCCATTCTACATCTTGCGAGATTTCTTTCTCTAACTGTATAACAGTAGAGTAGATTCCGGAGCCCATTAATGTTTTAGATCCGGGAAGATCAAACTCCGTCCAGGAAGTTAGTTTATTCAGGTTGATGGCGGTTGATGGTTGTGTTTCCGGCTGTGTATCGGTAAAAAGGAATTGCCAGTCTGAAAGTTCACGAGTTTCGGAAGGATTACCCCAATACTTCCAATCTGCCACCGATACATCTGCCGAAGCAAATGCCTTAACAATCACAGACTCGCCGGAAGCTAACTGCAAATATACTTCTGTTTTATCTCCACGACGGCGGGTTTGTGCTTTCCCCTTTTCGCCTGTCATCGGATTATAAAGCACTACAGACTTAGCAGGCACAGAAAGCGGCACCCATTGATCTGTATCTTCGGCTTTCAAAGCACTTATAAAGTAATGATGTCCATCCGGGTTGGAACGGCGAATGCAACTCAATCCTAAATCGGCTTTCATTGTTTCGGGCCGAACGCCTGTTTGAGCCAGGGTTTGCGCATAGTCTGTTCCGAAGATGATTCTACCTTTACGGCTATCTTCTGCCTTTAGGTTATCGTTCATTATCTTTTTGAATTGGGAGCGACGATTATCCAAATCGCCATAACCCGGCACATCTTCCGGATATTGTTCAAGGAACACGATGGTGGCACCTTCATCTGCCAAGGCAAACAGTTTAGCCAACACATCATTGGGCATCAAACGAACGCCCGGCAATACCAGTGCTTTGTACTCAACGCCTCCGGAGGTTACCAATTGCCCATCGCGGCAGCTTAACGAACGAATAAAGTTGTCGGAGATATAATCTACATCGTATCCGGCATTATATATACGGTGAACGGCTTCTATAAATTTAGGTGCGCGACGATCCATCTTATGAATATCGAACAGCAATAACCGTCCGTCTTGTTCTTGCCAGATATCATATAAAGGAAGGTAAAGCAAGAAGTCGTTATCCGGTTTCCCCATTTGCAGGAAGCTTTGGCATCGGGAGATGTAAGAGAAGAAAGCCGGGGCATCTTTCCAAATGGAGTTGGTAGGACTCATATCAATAGAGGCATAGAATTTCCATCCGGGCCACTCTGCGTCTGCAGGAGAATAGGTAGTGCCATGAAAATACGCATGATTGACCCCCGACAGGAACATCAAATCCATATCCGGCTTACACTGCGATAAGGAAGTACGAAAATGATCGGTCAGCCAGGTAAATGTTTCGGAGGAGGTGTACGTTTTACCTGCGATATGCGCACCCGACGAAGCGTATTTCAACATAGAAAGATCCGAGTCGTTTTGCTTAACGATTGAATCTTTTCTTAATCCGCGAATAGCAAAATCAGACAATCCAAATCCTTCGCACTCGGGCACATCTACGGTAGCATACAAATCAATCAGATTGCCCGGAGAGCCATGCGCCTGATTTCGTGTTTTTGTGCCATGACTGTTTGCCCACTCCGTCCATTGTTGAGTGAAGTTTTCGAGTAGCAGTTCGCCCATCGTCTCCCGATAGTCCGACACTAAACGAGCTGTAATGTCTGTTCTTTCTTTTGCCAGAAAATCGGGTAAATGTTCTTCCAGTTTGTATCCTCTTCTTTGGGCAAACTGATCGAAGAAATCTTCCGACCAGTCGGCTCCATAAACTTCGTAAGAGTCATTAAAGAAGTTATGCGGATAGCTTGCTCCCGAACTCTGAAAGGCACGTTCGAATTTACCCAGGTAATTCTTCACCGCTTTTGCCGAAAGATGATTCATAACATAGCCCTCTCCGCCCGGAGCTGCGCGCTTTACCTTTTGAAGAGTTTTCCCGCAGAAAGCAGCAATCAGCTTCCATTCTCCTTTGGGGGCTTTCCATGTTAATAGGGTATCTTGTACTTTATTTGTAATGTCAAGGCACTTTCCTTTCGATGAATAGGCCATTAATCGACTTAGGCGGGCATATTTCTTTTGTTTCTCGTCGGCCACACTGATATTGAGCGAAACTGTTTTTCCGCCGGTTAGCTGATATTCGCTTATCAACAATTTGGTAGCAGCGTCTTCAATACTTACGTCCGGTCCTCCGAATGGCCATCCGGTGCCTGTGTTCATATCAATCTGCAAACCTAAACGGGTGGCTTCGCTTTCTACATGCCGAAGCATTTCCATCCACTTAGGAGATAAGTGAGGAATCTCATTTTGCTCATTCTTTTGCACACCGTAGATGGGGGTAATTTCCAGAGAGCCCATACCGGCTTTGCTGTATTCCTCCAGATTATAAGTAAGGTTCTTTTTGTCCACAGCACTCCCCATCCACCACCAACGGGCTCCGGGTTTGGTTTCTGTCGAAAGTTCAGGCCATTCGGTTTGCTGTGCCATAACCAGCGAGAAAGAAAAAAGAGAAAGGATTAATCCTGTTATTCTGTATTTCATGATACGTAGATTTTTCACAAAAATACAATCAATAAGCAGCATATATCCTTTCTCTTTTGACGTAAATGGTATGTTTTTTGCGTTTTTATTCTTTTTCGCCGTAAGCCAGATCTCCGGCATCGCCCAAGCCGGGCACAATATATGAATGATGATCTATCTCAGGATCGATGGCGGCACACCAAATCGTTGTATTCTCTTCCGGAAACACACTGGCTATATGGTCTATTGCCTGACGACTGGCTATGATAGAAGCAACATGCAACTCTTTGGGATGACCCTTGGTAAGCATGGCCTGATAAGTTAACTCCATAGAGCCTCCGGTTGCCAGCATGGGGTCTGTTATAATCAGCGTTTTATCGTCAATACGCGGAGAGGCGATATATTCAATATGTATATCGAACTTTAAGGTATCCTTATATTTACGGTAGGCCGAAACGAAAGCATTCTCTGCATAATCGAAGTAACTTAAAAAGCCCTGATGGAAAGGTATTCCTGCGCGAAGAATGGTACTAATCACCAACTGATTGTTGGGGGTAGAAACCGGAGAAATGCCCAAAGGAGTTTGAATATCTTTTATAGAATAAGCAAACGTTTTACTCATTTCGTAAGCCATAATTTCGCCGATGCGTTCTATATTACGTCGAAAACGCAGTCGGTCGCCCTGCACATTTACATCTCTGATCTCTGCTACAAACTGATTTAAAATGGAATTGTTATCTCCTAAATTAATTATTTTCATGTCGGAAATATATTACTAATTCATAAACAATATTACAAAGGAACAAATATAATTCTGAATTGCAACATTCACATTGCAGATATTGTTATCGTTTTATAAAAGCGATTTGATTAGGGAAAAATTTCTCTAATATCGCATTTGTTTCTCACATAAAGTATTACTTTTGTAGCCGGTTTAATAGGAAGCTGTTTACAGGTTTTCACTGAAAGCTCTAAAAAGAATACATTTATTATATCAATTCATTTTAATTATTTAAAAAATGGCAAATTTAGATTTAAGCAAGTACGGCATCACCGGAGTGACTGAGATTCTTCACAATCCATCTTTTGACACTTTGTTCGCTGAAGAAACAAAACCGGAACTTCAAGGATTTGAAAAAGGTCAGGTAACAGAATTAGGCGCTGTTAATGTAATGACAGGTGTTTACACAGGTCGCTCACCTAAAGATAAATTCTTTGTAATGGACGAAACCAGCAAAAATACTGTATGGTGGACTTCTGACGAATACAAAAATGACAATAAACCTGTAGACGCAAAATGCTGGGCTGCAGTAAAAGATTTAGCTACTAAACAACTTTCAGGAAAAAGACTTTTCGTAGTAGACGCTTTCTGTGGCGCTAACGAAAACAGCCGTCTGAAACTTCGTTTCATCATGGAAGTAGCATGGCAAGCTCACTTCGTAACAAACATGTTCATCCGTCCTTCTGCTGAGGAATTGGCTAACTTCGGTGAACCTGATTTCGTTATCATGAATGCTTCTAAATCTAAAGTAGAAAACTACAAAGAATTAGGATTAAATTCGGAAACTGCCGTAGTATTCAACCTAACTGAAAAAATACAGGTTATCCTGAACACTTGGTATGGTGGCGAAATGAAAAAAGGTATGTTCTCTTACATGAACTATCTGCTTCCATTGAACGGTATGGCTTCTATGCACTGTTCTGCCAACACTGATATGAAGGGCGAAAACACTGCCGTATTCTTCGGTTTGTCGGGAACCGGTAAAACTACTCTTTCTACCGACCCAAAACGTTTACTTATCGGTGACGATGAGCACGGTTGGGACGACGAAGGTGTATTCAACTTCGAAGGTGGTTGCTACGCAAAAGTTATCAACCTAAGCCAAGAAGCTGAACCGGATATCTTCAAAGCTATCAGACGTGACGCACTTCTTGAAAACGTAACTGTAGATGCTAACGGTAAAATCGACTTCAACGATAAGAGCGTAACCGAAAATACTCGTGTATCTTATCCTATCGATCACATCGAGAAAATTGTAAAACCAGTATCTAAAGGTCCTGCTGCAAAACAAGTTATCTTCTTGTCGGCTGATGCTTTCGGTGTATTGCCTCCGGTATCTATCCTGAATGCAGAACAAACTAAATATTACTTCCTGTCGGGCTTTACTGCTAAATTAGCCGGTACAGAACGTGGTATTACAGAACCTACTCCTACTTTCTCTGCTTGTTTCGGTGCTGCATTCCTTTCATTGCACCCAACTAAATATGCAGAAGAGTTAGTGAAGAAAATGGATAAATCGGGTGCTAAAGCATACTTGGTTAACACTGGTTGGAATGGTACCGGCAAACGTATCTCTATTAAAGATACTCGTGGTATCATCGACGCTATCTTGGATGGCTCTATCGACAATGCTCCTACCAAAACTATTCCTTACTTCGACTTCGTGGTTCCAACAGAACTTCCGGGTGTTGATCCTAACATCCTTGATCCTCGCGACACTTATGCCGAAGCTGCTCAATGGAATGAAAAAGCGGAAGATCTTGCCGGACGTTTCATCAAAAACTTCTCTAAGTTTACAGGAAACGAAGCAGGAAAAGCATTGGTTGCTGCCGGTCCAAAACTGTAATCCACCCTTTTACAGATTATATACAGAAGAGTGCTTCCTTTATGGAGGCGCTCTTTTTTTTTGTGTGCCACCATTTAGCCATACTATCTATTCGCTGCATGGTTGTAGCACATTTAATGATGCTTTTTATGCCAATTTTTGCCACGGCCGCAGCAAAGTTTTGTCACGGCCGTGGCTAAATCTTGTTGCGGCCGCGTCAAAAGTTGGTTACGGCCGTGGCAAAATGCTGTTACGGCTGTGCAAGATCTTGTTAAAGCAATCGGAAATTTGCCACAGGGGAAATTTGCTCAACGAAGATTGGGTAAAATCAGTTAGTTGATATTACCTTATAGCCCAACAACAAGAAGAACACTTAAAAGCAATTTGAAAACAGATGAAGCCATTTCCAATAAAAACAATTAATAAATCAATTGAAAATCAGTTGAATCAAAAGAGAATAATAGAAAAACGATTATCTTTGCAGGAAACATCAAACAAATCTATCCATACAATGGTACAAATTAAAAAGCTAACCTTACCGATGATTGCCTTACTTTCGGTACTCATCTGTTTCAGCTGCCAACCCGGCGGCCACTCTTATGAAAGCGTTCCCAACGATCCGCTACAAGCTCGGATCTACACATTAGAAAATGGTCTGAAGGTGTACATGACCGTTAACAAAGAAACTCCCCGCATTCAAACGTATATCGCTGTGCGCGTAGGAGGAAAAAATGACCCGGCCGAAACAACCGGACTTGCCCACTACTTCGAGCATCTGATGTTTAAAGGAACCGAACAGTTTGGTACCCAGAACTATGAAGCCGAGAAAGTTCTTCTTGATCAAATCGAAGCGCAATTCGAAATCTATCGTAAAACTACGGATGAAGCAGAACGTAAAGCTATTTATCATGTTATAGACAGCCTTTCTTACGAAGCATCCAAATATTCTATTCCTAACGAATACGATAAGCTGATGTCGGCTATTGGTGCCAAAGGAACCAATGCATATACTGCGCAAGACCGCACTGTGTACATAGAAGACATCCCATCCAACCAAGTTGAAAACTGGGCTAAAATACAGGCCGATCGTCTTCAAAACAACGTAATCCGCGGGTTCCACACCGAGTTGGAAACTGTGTACGAAGAGAAAAACATGTCACTTACACAAGACGGACGCAAAGTGGCAGAAACAGTATTGGCTACTCTCTTCCCTAATCATCCTTATGGAAAGCAAACAGTTCTTGGAAGTCAGGAGCATCTTAAAAACCCATCTATCACCAAAATTAAAGAGTACTACCGTACTTGGTATGTGCCCAATAATATGGCTATCTGTTTGTCGGGAGATTTCGATCCGGATGAAATGATTACCACTATCGAAAAGTACTTCGGCGGCATGAAACCGAACCCCAACTTACCCGAACAACCCAAAGTTGAAAAGGTAGAAAGAAATGCCCCTACCGAAAAAGAAGTGTATGGACTGGAAGCCGAAAGCATGACCATAGGATACCCAATGCCAGGCATCGCTCATAAAGATTTCAATGCACTGAACTTATTGAGCCGTGTACTATATAATGGCAAAGTAGGACTTATGGATGTAGATTTGAACCAGCAACAAAAAACTCTTGGTGCATCGGGCTATCTTTGGGGAATGACCGACCACTCCATCTACTTACTCCAGGCACGCCCTAAAAACGGACAAACACTGGACGAAGTAAAAGAGTTATTGCTAAGCGAAATCGAAAAGCTGAAAGCAGGTAACTTCAACGAAGAAGTGCTACAAGCCACCATCAACAATTACAAACTATCGCAAATGCACGAGCTGGAAAGCAACAATGCACGCGCCGACATGTTTGTACACGCTTTTGGTAACAACCTTGATTGGAAAGACGAAGTGAACGCAATCAACGAGCTGGCCAAAATAACCAAAGAAGACATTATTGCTCTTGCCAATAAATACTTCGCCAATAACTATGCTGTTATTTACAAAAAACAAGGCCCCGATGCCAACGTAAAGAAAATAGATAAGCCAAGCATCACTCCTATCATTATGAACCGTGATGCTGTTAGCCCATTCTTAAAAGAAGTACAAAATACAGTGGTTCCTCCTATCGAACCTGTATTCCTTGATTATGATAAAGATTTGAGCCAATTAAAAGCCCAAGCCGATATCCCTGTACTTTACAAAAAGAATACCACGAACGATTTATTCAATCTGACGTATGTATTCGAAATGGGTAACAACAACGACAAAGCATTGAGCACTGCTTACGGATACCTGAGATATTTAGGTACTTCGGACATGACATTGGAAGAAATCAACAGCAAGTTCTATAGCCTGGCCTGCTCGTATGGAGTATCGCCCGGAGCCGAACGTATGAACATTTCTTTGAGTGGTTTGAACGAAAATCTTCCTCAAGCATTGGAATTATTGGAGAAATTACTTGCCGATGCTCAAGTGAACGAGATGGCTTATAACAATTTGGTAGTCGATCAACTGAAATCACGCAGCAATATTAAGTTGGATCAATCTCAAAACTTCAGCAACTTAGTTAATTATGCTACATACGGGCCTAACTCTCCTGCCAAAAACATTCTGTCGGAAAAAGAGCTGAAAGAAATGAATCCACAAGAGTTGGTAGATCGTATCAAAGCTCAAAACAGTTACAAACATCGTATTCTTTACTATGGCCCGAACAGCGAGCAGGAGATACTGGATGTACTGAAAAAGTATCACCGTGTGCCCGAAACATTGAAAGATGTTCCTGCCGGCAAAGAATTCCCTCGTCAGGAAACTCCTTCAACCAAAATCTATATAGCTCCTTACAAGGCTAACCAGATTTACATGTCGCAGTATTCTAATAGAGGAGAGAAATACAATCCGGAGATTGAATCAACCCGTACACTGTACAATGATTATTTCAGCGGAGGCATGAACTCTATCGTATTCCAGGAAATGCGCGAAGCCAGAGCATTGGCTTACTCAGCTTGGGCAGGACTGAATGCTCCGGCAAATCTGAAGTACACATATAACATACGTACGCAAATTGCCACTCAAAACGATAAAATGATTGATGCTATTGGTGCATTTAACGACATCATCAACAATATGCCTCAATCCGAAAACGCATTTTCATTGGCTAAAGATGCAATTATCGGCAGATTACGTACAGAACGTATCACCAAAAACGCTGTTCTCTGGAATTACATCTCTGCACAGGATCTTGGATTGACTACCGACAAACGTATTAAGCTCTTCAATGAGGTGCAGAATATGACTATACAGGATGTAGTAAACTTCCAAGAGAAGTGGGTGAAAGATCGCACATACACTTATTGCATCTTAGGAGATGAAAAAAGCTTGGACATGAAGTCACTGGAGAAACTCGGCCCGATTGAAAGACTGAGTACGGAAGATTTATTCGGATTCTAAAGAAGAATTAATCAACGTCTCCCGAATGAAATAAAGGACCTGCACGAGCCGCGTTAGCTTGTACAGGTCCTTTAAAACTTTTATCTTAGCGTGCTAATTGGAAAACTAAAATGATCATCACAGCATTACAGAAACTTTATACGCAGGTGGCCGGTACACCCGCCGAAAATATCGTTGAGTTACCCTCGTCCGGTTCTAATCGTCGTTATTTCCGGTTATCGGGAGTTATGAACTTAGTAGGCGTAAGCGGTACCTCGCCCGAAGAAAACAAAACCTTCCTCTACATGGCCGCCCACTTCCGGGAAAAAGGCATCCCGGTTCCAAAGGTTTACGCTGCCTCCGAAGACTCCCTCTTTTATCTGCAAGAAGATCTGGGCGACTCTCTCCTCTTTGATAAGATAGAAAAAGGAAG
Source organism: Bacteroides sp. 224 (assembly GCF_010500995.1). Classification (GTDB taxonomy): domain Bacteria; phylum Bacteroidota; class Bacteroidia; order Bacteroidales; family Bacteroidaceae; genus Bacteroides. The sequence continues at coordinate 85,896 of NZ_QVMK01000003.1, forward strand.
AAAAACCAGCGTATTCAGCGATGAAGAACGTTCCTTACTACGTCAGACGATTTCCATGTTGCCGATGATTCAGTTTCGGGGAGCCGAAGAGTTTGATTTCGACCAATGTTATCCGCAACCGGAGTTCAATGAGCGTTCCATTCTTTGGGACTTGAATTACTTTAAATATTGCTTTCTGAAATCTACCGGAATAGACTTTCAGGAAAACATGTTGGAAGATGATTTCAAGAAGATGTGCGACATCCTGTTGCAAGACCAAACCCAGACGTTTTTGTACCGCGACTTCCAATCGCGCAATGTAATGGTTAAAGACGGGAAACCTTGGTTCATCGACTTTCAGGGAGGACGAAAAGGACCTATCTATTATGATATCGCCTCCTTCTTATGGCAAGCAAAAGCAAACTTCCCGGAAGGACTGCGAAATGAGCTATTGGATGTTTACATGGATTCTCTCTCTCACTACACCACAGTAGATAAGGATGCGTTCTGTAAACAGCTACGCCACTTCGTACTATTCCGCACCCTGCAAGTGTTAGGTGCGTATGGCTTCCGCGGATATTTTGAGAAGAAACCGCATTTCATCCAAAGTATTCCATTCGCCATCAAGAACCTGAAAGATTTATTGCACGAAGAGTATTCCGAGTATCCTTACTTATGCGATATCCTGCATCAGCTTGTAGGTTTAAAGCAGTTTGCCGAAGAAATCAAGAAACCTGTCTTAGAGGTAAAGGTTATGAGTTTTGCTTATAAAAAAGGAATACCCAACGATACTTCGGGCAACGGCGGCGGATTTGTATTCGACTGCCGGGCCATCAATAACCCGGGCAAATACGAAAGATATAACCATTTCACCGGAATGGACGAGCCTGTTATCACTTTCCTCGAAGAAGAGGGAGAGATTACAACTTTCCTCGAATCTGTTTATAAGATAGTTGATGCCTCGGTACAACGCTATTTAGATCGCGGATTCAGCAACCTGATGGTTTGTTTTGGCTGCACAGGCGGTCAACACCGTTCGGTTTACTCGGCGCAACACCTGGCAGAGCATCTTCATCTGAAATTCGGTGTGAAAGTCAACCTCATTCACCGCGAACAGAATGTAGAACGCATATTTGCCCCCTCGTTATGAAGGCTCTGATTTTTGCAGCAGGACTGGGTTCCCGCCTCAGACCCTTGACCGACAACACCCCAAAGGCTTTGATTCCCATTGGCGGAAAGCCGATGCTGGAACATGTTATCCTTAAACTGAAAGCGTCGGGCTTTAACGAGATTGTTATCAACATTCACCACCACGGGCAGCAAATTATCGACTATCTGGAAAGGAACGAGAACTTCGGTTTGGATATTCATATATCTGACGAGCGAGATTGCTTGTTAGATACCGGAGGAGGGATTAAGCATGCCCGGAAGTTTCTCGATGGAAACGAACCTTTTCTTGTGCACAATGCTGATATATTATCAAATGTAGATTTGAAACAACTCTATCAGGCGGCTTGCCACTCATCCGGAACTATCGCTACGCTGTTAGTCAGCGAACGGGAAAGCTCGCGTTGTTTGCTCTTTGATAAAGAAAACCAATTGCAGGGCTGGCAGAATCGTGAAACGGGTGAGGTAAAATCTCCTCATTCTAATTTCCGGGCTTCGCTGTATAAAGGGTATGCTTTCAGTGGTATTCATGTTATTTCGCCGAAGATATTTGAATGGATGGATCAACAATGGGAAGGTAAATTCTCTATTATCAATTTCTATCTGGCAGTTTGTGCAAAGACAAATATTGAGGCTTACCCAATGGATAATCTTCAATTGTTGGATATCGGCAAGCCGGAAGCACTGGCTAAAGCAGAGGAGTGGCTGAAAGAAATAAAGTAATATGCTATATTGAATAGATACGCGGAAAAACGGAATGAGCGGATGAACGCGGAGTTTCATTTTTTCTTTTCCGCGTGTTTCCGCTCATTCCGTTTTTTCCGCGTACCCATCTGTTTACGACCTATAGGCAGCCTCTAATTTTACCCCTCGTACATCTTATCAATTACTTCCTTATAGTTCTCGGCAATTACACTTCTTTTCAGTTTCAGCGTATTCGTTAATTCACCGCGTTCCATGCTAAAAGGTTGTGGCAACAACGTGAAGCGTTTAATCTGTTCGTAATGCATAAATTGCTGCTGCAATGTTTCAATTCTATTACGAAACAGCTCGATAATCTCCGGTTTCTGAAGCAAATCTGCCATATCCGTATAGGCAATGCTTTTTGTTTTGGCATATTCTTCCACAAATCCATAAGTAGGAATAATCAAAGCAGAAACAAACTTGCGCTGATCGGCAATAACGGCAATCTGGTCGATATAGCGATCAATCACCAGTTTGGTTTCCAGTGCTTGGGGGGCAATATACTTTCCGTTGGATGTTTTGAAGAGGTCTTTCAAGCGGTCTGTCAGATAGAGATCTCCGTCTTTAAAGTAGCCGGCGTCTCCGGTGTGGAACCAGCCGTCTTTATCAATAGCCGCAGCGGTGGCCACAGGCTTCTTATAATATCCTTTGGTGATGGTTTTTCCTTTCAGCAAGATTTCATTGTTCTCTCCGATCTTAACTTGCACATCGGGCATTAACTTTCCTACCGAACCAATCTGGAAATGATCTCCCCATGCACACGATACAGTAGCGGTTGATTCTGTCAGTCCATACCCGGCAATCATCTGAATGCCTACCGAACGCACAAACTCATAAATATCGTCGGGAATGGCAGCACCGGCAGCCGGAAAGAATTTTCCATTCTCAATTCCTACAGTTTTCTTTAGTAGTTGGTACACAGTCTTCTCGTAAAACTTATACTTCAACTGTATATGTAAAGGAGGAGTCTTGCCTACTCGCAGATACTCTACATTATGAATGCGCCCTACCTTAATGGCATCCAGCATTAACGCTTTCTTTATTCCTTTGGTTTCGTTAATCTTTTCTTGCACTCCGGCATACACCTTTTCCCAGAAACGAGGCACATTACACATTAGTGTAGGACGTATCTCCTTAATAGTCATCTGTATATCCATTGGTTTCAGGTTGATGCATATTTGCACTCCCTTAAATATACAAAGATGACACCAAGCTTTTTCAAACACATGCGTTAAAGGCAAAAAGTTCATCGACACATCCGTATCGTTCATAGTGGTTAAACGAATATCATGAATGCGAAATGCCTCTATATAGCAACTGTGATGCAGCATCACCCCTTTGGGCTCTCCGGTGGTTCCGGAGGTGTACAGTATGTTGGCTAAATCATCTTCGGTGGCGCGAGAGGTACGTTCTGCCACCACCTCCTTATGAGGCAGCCCTTCGCCCATTGCCAGAAATTCATCAAAATACATAGAGGTAACATCGCGCGGGTCTTTCTTTACCTTCCGGTCAAATATAATCAATCGCTCCAAGGTGTGGCAATAACTAAAGGTGCTGAAAGCCGTATCATATTGCAATTGTTCTCCTACAAAGAGAAACCTGATCTCCGCATCATTTATAATGTATTGCACCTGTGCGCCCGAACAGGTAGCATACAAAGGCACCGATACGGCACGGTTGGCAAAAGCGGCATATTCGGTATAAAAGCACTCGGGCATATTTTGAGAGAAGATACCGATGTTCTCTTCTTCTTTCACTCCCAATGTCACCAAGGCACTGGCAGCTACATTGTTTATCTTCGAGAATTGATTCCAACTAACAGGTATCCACCGGGCTGTATCATAATCGCGATATTTCAATGCTATCTTATCTCCGTATTTTTCGGCTTGTTTATCAACTAAAACCGCGAGATGGTAATATGACATATACTCTATGTTTTGATAATTAATGACGCAAAGGTATCGTTTAATTTGGAATTATTCGGATAGAAAGAGATTAAATTCTAACTATCGTATCAATAGATTAAGGGTTTTAAACAGTCGTTATTAGTTGTTTCATCAACTTATTTATTAGCAATTATATGAAAAAAGAGATATATTTGTAGTATGAAAATAACCGAGCTCTTAACATCCGAAGCCATTGCTTTATTACAAGCATTGATCCGTATTCCTTCTCTGAGTCGCGAGGAGGAAACAGCCGCCAACTTCCTCCAACAATACATAGAGGAGAAGGGAATGGAGACTTACCGTAAGGGTAATAATATATGGTGCATCAGCCCCATGTTCACTCTCGACAAGCCAACGATTCTGTTGAACTCTCATATAGATACCGTAAAACCTGTAAATGGTTGGATAAAGGAGCCATTTACCCCTACCATTATCGACGATAAGCTCTTTGGATTGGGAAGCAACGATGCTGGTGCAAGCCTTGTTTCTCTGCTTCATGTTTTCCTTGAACTTTGTCGGAGCAACCAATCTTACAATTTAATTTTCTTAGCTTCTTGCGAGGAAGAGGTTTCCGGCAAAGCAGGCATCGAAAGCATACTGCCCGGACTGCCTCCCATCTCTTTCGCCATTGTAGGAGAACCTACGGAAATGCAACCAGCCATAGCCGAAAAAGGACTGATGGTACTCGATGTAACTGCCGTGGGACGTGCCGGACATGCCGCCCGCAATGAGGGAGAGAATGCTATTTACAAAGCTCTGAAAGACATCGAATGGTTCCGGGACTTCCGGTTTGAGAAAGTTTCCCCCTTATTAGGGCCCGTAAAGATGAGTGTCACCATGGTCAGTGCAGGTACACAGCACAATGTGATTCCGGATCGATGCACATTTGTAGTAGATATACGCAGCAATGAGCTTTACTCCAACGAAGAGCTTTTTAAGCTTATCAGCGAACAGGTTTCATCGGAAGTAAAGGCACGATCTTTCAGATTAAATTCTTCGCAAATACCGGAAGAGCATCCGTTTATAAAGCGTTGCATACAAGCCGGAAAGGTTCCATTTGGTTCTCCCACGCTGTCGGATCAGGCATTAATGTCATATCCATCTGTTAAGATGGGGCCCGGACATTCGTCTCGCTCACATACTGCGGATGAGTTCATCAAACTTCAGGAGATAGAAGAAGCCATAGAAACCTATTTAGAACTATTGAGCGGTTTCCGGCTATAAGTAGAAATACAAAGACGGGGTTACCTATTCAGCCAGAGTTTCGGGTTCAATTGTTCTCTCTCTTTTCGGAGTTGGAAGTGCAGAACTGTGCGATTGTTATCTCGACTGTCCGAGAATATCTTCCCGAGGGTAGCGCCCGTTTTCACCTTATCTCCCTGCTTAACAGTAGGTTTAGATATATTAAAGTACACAGAGATATAGTTCCCGTGACGAATCAGTATATTATAAAGTATTTTCCCCCTGAGTTGAAACACACCACTTATTTCTCCATTAAAAATGGCGCGGGCTTCCGCACCGGGTTTAGCCTGAATATCAATTCCTTTTTTATCGAGTTCCACACCACCCAATCCATCCACTTTATATTGTCCATAATTTCCTAAGATAGTATATGGTCCTGTAACCGGAACAGGAAGTTTACCCTGGTTGTTGGCAAACGAGCCGGACAACTCACGGTCGGCCTTATTCATAGTAAAACTGCCCATAGGAGCAACTTTAGCAGTTGCCGGTACTTTCTCTCCGGCAGCAATTGCTTTTTTACGGGCTTCTTCGGCTTCTTTTCTTGCTTCGTTCTCGGCCAATTTACGAACGCGTTCTATTTCTTCGGCAATGAGTTTATCTACTCGGTCATTGAGTTGTCTGGCTTCTCTTTGCTTTCTTGTTAACTCAGCCTGCAATCCTTTTTGCTTCTTTCGCAGGTTAACAACAAGTGCTCTTTGCTGCTTTTCTTGTTCTTCCAAACGCTTGCGCTCGCGTTCGCGTTCTTTCAGCAGATTCTCTTTGGCTTTCTTAGTTGCCAGAAGTTCTTTCTTCTTCTTGTTTACCTCTTCCTGTTTAACCAGCAGTTCTTCTCCCTGCAAGCGTTGGTAGGTGGCATATTCATTCACGTAGCGTAGCCGACGGTAGGTTTGCCCCAATGATTTAGCCGAAAAGATAAAAAGGAGCTTTTCTTCTACAGTTCTATTTTTACGAAGGTATTGCACAGAGGCTTCATACTTCTGCTTTTTATCGGTAAGGTCGAGTTCGAGTTTCTTTAATTGCTTCTCTAAGGAGTTAGTCTCGCGGTTGATGGCTTCTATATCATTGGTTACTACCTGGATATAGCGTTTTCTCTCATTTATCTGTCCGGTGAGTGTGGCGAGTGTATTTAGTTGTCCTGTCACATCCTTTTGAGTGGTAGTAAGCAACATTTCCGAATCTTGTATTTGTTTGTGAAGCGCAACTCTCCTACTCTCCAGCTCTTTAATCAAATCATTGGTTTGAGCTGATAGCGAAATACTGCAAATCAATATCACTAACAAAAACAAGAACTTCTTCATCACTCTCCTTTTAATTTCTCTAATATCTCACTTAAACTTACCGATTGATATTTAGTAGGAATGGCAGTTGGAGCCAACTCCTGTGCATTTACAGAAATACGAGACAACTCCATACTCACCTTAGCAGTTTTGGAGGAGTTCTTCAAAAGAATTTGCATATCCGAAGGAAAGGTGGTTTGCCCGGCTTCTACAAATTTATCGTATAGCCAGTTAAGGCTATAGCCTGTATCGGCAACACCTATCTCGCTGGATACCAAACGATTGTTTACCCTTGATGTAACAAACGAATAATCGAACTTCTTACTTTTCCGGGTAAAGAGTATATTATCTGCGCTCATAGGCATGGCTCTGAACGAAGAAAAATCGCGACGCTTAAATTCTGTTTTTCCCGCCACAAAGAAAGAGTTGGTAAACAAAGCCTGCAAAGTAGCAAAATTGATATCCGTACCAAACATGGTATGCAGTTCCTCTACCGGAACGTCCGCATAACGTTTATTCATTCGGTCGATCACCAATACCCGATCCGGTGATATTTCTATCCGGGCAGCTTCCGAACGTATAATGGGGATTAATAAAGAAATCTGAATCAACTCATCATGTTGCATCTTCAGATAACCACTCAGCGAAACATCTCCTCTCCTGGCAGGAAGAGTTAACTTTAGCCTGGACGAGAAAGATTCAAAATCAGGTGTATTATTAATCACTGCTTCTAAAAGCTCCCCACCTTTTAGTCTGATACCGTTATCAACCGTAGAAACAGTTTTAGAACTCTTACAGGCAGATAACATAACGACTACCACACCCAGGTATAATGCTGTCTTTATATACTTTTTCATTCTGCAATGTATTTCTTTCTTTTAATCTTCTTCTTCAATGTTTTCGATTCACTGCCCATTTCTTCGGCTTTCTGCCAGTGCTTGAGTGCGCCTTCCACATCTCCGGCCATATAGTAAATATCACCGGCATGCTCTATTATCACATCGCTTCCTTCTCCATCATTCTGCAAGGCCTGATCTATGTAGATGCGGGCTTCGGAATAGTTTTTCTTCTCGAATAATATCCAGGCGTATGTATCCAGATAGGTAGAATTAGTAGGTTCTGCCTTCACTGTTTTATAAGACATCTCTGCGGCTCTGTCTAAATCTCTGCGCTCTATTGATAAATAGTAGGCATAGTTGTTCAGTACGGGAATGTTATTTGCGTTATATATCAAGGCCGAATCATAAGCTGCAAAAGCTTCTTTCATCTCTTTCTTGGAATGGCGAATATCTCCAATCATATTATAGAAGTCAGACACCAATTCCTTATTCGTTTCGTTTGTTACCTGCAATAATGCTTTCTGATAAACATTCAGAGCATCATCCAACCGCTCTGCCTGATAGTAAGCTATGCCTAAGTAGTAATAGAACTCTATACTCTCCGGCGAGGCTTCAATGCCCGGCTCGCAGATACGTATCACCCAATCAAAATCATTTTTATTAATGGCTTGGCCGAGCAACGTTAGTCTGGCGGCTGTATTTGTGGGGTCTAACCGAAGAATATGTTCCAATACCGGCACGGTTTCTTCTTGCATCTGCTTAGACAACAAATACTGCACATAAAGCATCGGGATTTGTGTATCGTCAGCATCTTGCTCTATAATCTTGTCGAACATCTGTATAACACGTATGCTATCGCCCCCAGCCTGGTTATTGCGTATTACCAGTTGACGCATCAAATTCATTTTCAGGTTGGTATCTACTCCTTTATTCAGCAAAAGGGTATTAATTTGTTGCTCATAGAGTTCTTTCTGCCCTGTTTGCTCATAATAATTGGCCAACGAGTAAAGCGCTTGCGGGTTAGTAGGCTCAACCGATAAGACTTTCCGGTAAGTTTCGTAAGCCTGCTCCTTTTTATCGTTTTGCAAGTAAACATCTCCTAAAATCGTTAGATAACGCATATCTAAAGGATACTCTTTTACCAGCCCTTCTATTTCGGCAAATGCTTTCTTATCGTCTTTTATCTGGAGGTAGATGCGAAACTTCTCCATAGTGATTTGCTCGTTTTTACCGGCTTTATCTTCTAAAAGATCGAGCATTTCAATCAGCTTTTCGTAATTGGAGGCATCTCCATAAATGTCGATCAATGCAAACAAAGGATCTTGCTTACCGGGGAAACGCACCATCATCTGCTTATACAATTCTATTGCTTCTTCTGTTTTTCCTTCTCGCTGATAGTATCCGGCTAATGCCTGATTATACCAGTAGTTATCCGGATCACCTTTGACGGCACCTTCCAAAGCAGCTTCGCCCAATTCTTTTTGGTTTAAGAATAAGTAATACTGAGCTATTTCGTAGAGGGCAGAGGGTGCATCGGGTTGTATCTCTAAGCAATGCTTATAAAGCTCAAAAGCGGCAGCATACTCTTTTTGAGATTTCAAACGAGTAGCTTCCAAAAAATAATAATCATATTTGCGTTGACGCTCTGGGTCGTCGTCCATCCGAAACGAACAGAACAACAGGCACGCTGCCAACAGTAAAGACGAACGCAATAAATATATCATTCTATAGCTATTTATATCTTTTCATTATTAAACTCCTGTATGCCCAAAGCCGCCGGCTCCGCGTTCAGTTTCGTCCAGCACTTCTACTTGCTCCCATTCGGCTTGTTCGTGACGGGCAATAACCATTTGTGCAATACGTTCACCATCCTCAATAACAAACGATTCGGAGGATAGGTTTACCAGAATAATACAAATTTCTCCGCGATAATCGGCATCAATCGTGCCGGGCGAATTAAGTACAGAGATTCCTTTCTTAATAGCCAACCCACTGCGAGGGCGCACTTGTGCCTCGAATCCTTTAGGCAGAGCAATATATAACCCGGTAGGCACCATACAACGTTGCAAGGGTTCCAGAGTGATAGGGGTATCTATATTGGCGCGAAGATCGACTCCGGCAGACAATTCTGTGGCGTAAGCCGGTAGCGGATGTTTTGACTTATTTACAATCTGTATTTTCATGTTTGAAGGGATTTACATTATTAATTTTGCGAAAGTAACTAATTTGCCTCTATTTTCCGTACATTTGCGTTTTTAAGTTAAGAAGATTTTAAGTATTTAAGTATTTAACCGACTAATTATGAAGTGGGATAAGCTAATATCCGCCAAACGTTTCGGCATGGAAAGTTACCATGAGAAGCGTGAAGAGAATCGTTCGGAATTTCAACGCGACTACGACCGACTGATCTTCTCGGCTCCATTCAGAAGATTACAAAATAAAACCCAAGTATTTCCATTACCCGGCAGTGTATTTGTGCACAACCGACTGACACATAGCCTGGAAGTTTCCTGCGTAGGTCGTTCATTGGGGAATGATGTAGCCAAAATCCTTCTGGCAAATCAGCCCGACCTCAAAGCGACATTTATTTCGGAGATTGGTTCTATTGTTTCGGCAGCATGCTTGGCTCACGACCTTGGAAACCCTCCTTTCGGACATTCGGGCGAACGCGCCATTTCCACTTATTTCTCGGAGGGGAAAGGACTCGATTTAAAGAATAAATTATCGCCCAGAGAATGGATGGATATTATCCGTTTCGAAGGAAATGCCAACGCGTTTCGCCTGCTTACCCATCAATTCGAAGGAAGACGTAAAGGTGGCTTTGCCCTTACATACTCTACACTGGCTTCGATTGTTAAATACCCTTACTCTTCTGTTTTTGCCAATACAAAGCCTAAATTCGGATTTTTCACCACCGAAGAAGAGAGCTTCCGCTGCATTGCCGAAGATTTAGGACTTAAAAAGATTTGCGACCAGCCATTAAGATACAGTCGCCACCCCTTAGTTTATCTGGTAGAAGCCGCCGACGATATTTGTTATCAGATTATGGATATTGAAGACGCTCACAAGCTGAAAATCCTTACCACCGATGAAACAATGGGATTACTCATGAGCTATTTCGGAGAGGAAAGACAAGCCAGAATGAGGAAAACATGTCTTTACGTAACCGATGTAAATGAGCAAATAGCCTATTTACGTTCTTGCGTTATAGGTCTTTTAATTGGAGAGTGCACCCGGATCTTTGTTGAGAATGAAGAGAAGATATTAAACGGAACATTCGAAGAATCGCTCATTAAGCACATCTCGCCAAGAGCTAAAGAGGCTTACCAGTACTCTGCCGAGCTGTCTGTAGATAAGATTTATCGTTCAAAAGATGTTTTGGATGTGGAGCTTGCCGGTTTCCGGATCATCAGCACCCTTCTTGAACTAATGATAGAGGCCGTTACCTCACCCCAGAATGCCTATTCTAAATTATTGATTGATCGCGTATCCGGTCAGTATCATATCAATTCGCCAACACTCTACGGAAGAGTGCAGGCTGTATTGGATTACGTTTCCGGCATGACGGATATTTTCGCGCTCGACCTCTACCGGAAGATCAACGGAAACAGTCTGCCGGCTGTATAAAATCAATTACCGTTCTTCTTATAGAACACTTTATTGGCTCCGGAAGTAATTTTGCAGTCGAAAGGATCGTTCTTTACAAACGATTCGATATGGCGCATGCGTTTGTCTTCCAGAATTTCATCAACGGCTATTAGTATGCCGGTTTCCTCCACATCGCCAAAGCCATAGTTAATAGCTGTGCCAAACATACGCATGGTAGGGCTCAAGCTCATATAAGCATTTACCAAAGGAGGTATATTGAAACCTAATTTACGGATTTCTCCATTCAAAATACGATAGTCTTCTTTGAATGTTTCTTTATCAAATAGTTTGGCCAAATCTGCTTCATCTGCTTCCATTTGCAAGGGGCGCAAAGGAGTAATCAGGCTATCTTTATCTTGGAAATGTTTTTTGAGGAAGTAAAGAATCATATCGCGTCCTTGGCGGTGATAGCTTGGATACATGGTTACTTTTCCGAAGAAGTATTTTACTTCGGGCATGATAACGGTCAACGCTCCCAGCCCGTCCCACAGATTATCCAACGCAAAAAGCCCTTTGCTTCCGGCGCGGGAAGACTGATATTCCAGGGTTACGAAAGAGCGTCCCAGTTCAATAGTCACCGGAAGATAATCCTTCACAAACTTATCGGAGAAATTAAACATGTGAGAAGTAGCCAGAATAGGATGCCCATCCTTATCGAACTCTACATCTGTGCCTAATATATACCGGTATCCACCCAGAATTTCTTCGGCTTCGGGGTTCCATACAATCAGTTGCTTGTACGGATTCGCCATAGTATCGTACTCATCAATATCAATAGCAAGCCCTGTTCCTCCTCCGGCAGCGCGAAAAGCAATTTCCCTTAAACGTCCAATCTCCTTCATCACATTCGGAGAATCATGGTGTGTAATGATATAAATCTGGTTATGACTTTTATTAGTCATTCTCAAACGCTTCTCTTCGGTCAACTCCGCTTTAAGAATCTCTTTGCTTATCGGTGCAATAATTTCTTCCATATACTTTTAATTATCCTCTCTCCCTTGGTTATTTCTAATCTTTTAATTTGTACACTTCCTCTTTCACGCATTCAGCCCACTGAATAGGCGTTTTAGACTTATCGAATGTTTGCCAAGGAATAGGTTTTCCAAAAACAACTGTAAATGTTTTATGTCTATTCTTAAACATTTCGTCTACCAAATAGAGCATTGCCACATTGAATTTAATCCTCAGTTTTTTACAAAGATTTGCTAAATTATAAAAAAAATCGGAATTACGTCCCTCAAAATAGATAGGAACTACATCCCGTTGTGTTTGTATACTCTTTACTATAAAAGTTTTAGACCAGGCTAAATCGCGTATCTCCCCATTTTTTTGTCGCCTGGAGCATAGTCCTGCCGGGAACATAATTAACTGATTATCAGATTTAAACCCGGCCTCTACCATCAGCGGAAAGTCTTTGGCTTGCTTGCCTGTTTTATTGATGGGAATAAACAAGGGGGCAAGTCCTTTTACGTTCATCAATATATCGTTCACCAAATATTTCACTTTTCCGTTATAGTATTTGCCTATCACATAGCCAAGAGCTACTCCATCTTGCCCACCCAACGGATGGTTAGACACAAAAGTAAACAGTTTATCTTTGGGTAAATTCTCCAGCCCTTTTACTTCAACACGGGCATCCAGAAACTCCAGACAGGCTTCGAGGAAAGGCACACCGGGCTCTACATCTTTCGATTCACGCAAGAATACATTTATCTCATCCTGATGAACTATTTTCTTCAGATAAGAGATCAGAAACTTTGGGATATATTTATAATGCTTCGGAGCCTTATTTCGAAGCACGCCATCTATATCAATCAGAAATAATGAATCGTCGGTCATTCTTTTAAAAAAAAGTATCTGCAAATTTAGTCGAACTTTTTATTTATAGCAACAAAGTACCCTAAAAAAACGGCAAATAAGGCAAAAGGATCGCGTTATTTACCATCGAAAGAACTCCCTTTTCAAATTGCCGGTAGCATTTCACTCATTTGCCGGTAGCATTTGCATGGATTGCCGGTAGCATTTTATTCATTTCTTAGTATCTGTATTATATTACTTCTTCTTCTTTATATATTGCTATAAGGTCGCTATAACGAACGCTATACTCTTTTCACAAACTTAATTACACAAATTATCGCGGCAAACAAGCATCAAAACATCAAGATAAAAGCCAAAGATAGCATTTTTACTCCTTTTCATCGGCAATTTAAAAAGCAGATGCAGTATTTCAAAATTCGCTAAAACAGACATACAGAAATCAAAATAAAAAGTAAATACGATGCGTTTTAGCAAACCGCCTTAGTTACCAACAAGTTATCAACAGGGTGTTGATAAAAATATTAGTGGCTGGAAGTGGGGAATTGTGGAGAATTGTGTAACTTTACATTCAAATCCTAATATAATAAGGAATAGATGGCCAACTTTCTTGGAAATATCGAAGCTAAAGCGGATGCAAAAGGGCGAGTTTTCATCCCGGCTCAATTCAGAAAGCAGCTGCAAAGCTACTCTGAAGAGAGACTCATTATGCGCAAAGATATTTTTCAAGATTGCCTTACGCTCTACCCCGAGAGTGTATGGAACGAAGACTTAAATGAGTTAAAAGCAAAGCTAAGTAAATGGAACGCAGTTCACCAACAAATTCTGCGCCAATTTGTTAGTGATGTAGAAATAATAACACCCGACAGCAACGGGCGCATTCTCATTCCTAAACGGTATCTTCAATTAGCCGGTATCGAAAGCAAAGTTCGCTTTATTGGAGTGGTGAATAAGATCGAAATCTGGGCAAAAGAAAAAACAGAAGCACCATTCATTAATCCGATGGATTTAGGCGGCATGCTTCAGGATATAATGGGTGATAACAAAGACAACTTGCAATGACGACATCCGAAGAAATAACATATCATGTACCTGTTCTCCTTAAAGAGAGTGTTGATGGAATGAACATCCAACCGGATGGCATTTACGTAGACGTAACCTTTGGAGGCGGAGGGCACTCGAAAGAGATTCTTTCCCGATTGGGGAAAAACGGGAGGCTACTCAGCTTCGATCAAGACGAAGATGCCGAAAAAAACATTGTGAATGATCAGCGCTTCACCTTTGTGCGAAGCAACTTCCGATATCTGCCCAATTTCCTGAAATACCATCAGATAGAGCAGGCAGATGCCATTTTGGCCGACCTTGGCGTATCATCGCATCACTTTGATGATAGTGAACGGGGATTCTCTTTCCGATTCGACGGAGCGTTGGATATGCGAATGAATAAACGCTCGGGCATAACCGCCGCAGATGTTGTGAACAATTACGGCGAGAAAGAGCTGGCCGACATTTTTTATCTGTACGGAGAGCTTAAAAACAGCCGGAAGCTGGCTTCGATTATTATTAAAGAGCGAGCCAATAAGAAAATTAAAACCATCGAAGAGTTCTTAACCATCATAAAACCTCTTTTCGGTAGAGAAAGAGAAAAGAAAGAACTGGCTAAAGTGTTTCAGGCACTTCGAATTGAAGTGAATCATGAAATGGAAGCACTGAAAGAGATGCTTTTAGCGGCTACGGAAATGCTAAAACCGGGAGGTCGATTGGTTGTTATTACCTATCATTCTTTAGAAGACAGAATGGTGAAAAACCTGATGAAAACGGGCAATATTGAAGGTAAACAGCATCAAGACTTCTTCGGGAACATACAAACGCCTTATAGACTCATTACCAACAAAGTAATTACTCCCAACGAGGAAGAGATTGCAAGAAATCCACGGTCGCGCAGCGCCAAACTAAGAATAGCAGAAAAGAAATTAGAACAATAAATAATATCAGCCAACAAAGGAGGTAAAACTATGGAAGAGAAGAACACAACCGAGAAAAAAAAGAAAAAAGGGCCTTCTCTGAAAAGTATTTTAGGAGGAGACATCCTGGCTGCCGGTTTTTTAGACAGAAACAAGGGACTCATTGCTCTACTTGTTTTATTGGCTATTGTGTACATTCACAATCGTTATGCCAGCCAACAGCAGTTGATCGAGATAGATCACCTGAAAAAAGAACTGACAGACATCAAATACGATGCCCTTACCAGAAGTTCTGAATTGATGGAAAAGAGCCGTCAATCCAGAATAGAGGAATATATATCAAAGGAAGAAAGCAGTTTGCAGACTTCTACCAATCCACCGTATATTATTAAATAATTATACTGAAACGACTGTGGCAAACAAGAAAAACATAATGACTCGCTATTTCTTCGTAATCCTTGTGATGGGATTAATAGGAATAGCTATTATCGTAAAGGCAAGCATTATCATGTTTGGCGAGCGAGAATACTGGAAAATTGTGGCCAATCGCTTCGTAAATGAAAATGTGATTGTTAAGCCTAATCGCGGCAACATACTATCGGCAGATGGTAAACTGATGGCAAGCTCTCTTCCGGAGTTCCGTATATACATGGACTTTAAAGCCGGAAAAGCGAAACAAGATACTGCCTTAATGAACCATTTAAACGAAATCAGCGAAGGTCTGCATCGTATATTTCCCGATAAAACAGCCGCGCACTTCAAAAACCATATATTAAAAGGCCGGAAAGCCGGAAGCCGGAACTACCTGCTCTATCCTAAACGCATATCGTATATTCAATATAAGCAAGCCAAAGAGTTGCCTGTTTTCTGCTGGAAAAAAAATATTGGTGGATTTCATGAGCAAGTATTCAACCAACGGAAGAAACCTTTCGGTTCATTGGCCAATCGTACGTTAGGCGATGTATATGCCGACACTGCGCAAGGTGCCAAAAACGGAATTGAATTAGCCTTCGACTCTATATTGAAAGGTAAAAACGGCATCACTCGCCGCCAGAAAGTAAAAAACCAGTTCCTCAGCCTGGTTGAGATTGCACCGGTAGACGGCTACGACGTAATCACTACCATTGATGTAGGCATGCAAGATATCTGCGAGAAAGCATTGGTAGATAAGATGAAAGATATTAATGCCTCCGAAGGTGTGGCTATATTAATGGAGGTTTCTACGGGAGACATTAAGTCTATCGTAAACATGAATAAAGGAGCTGATGGAGTATACCGCGAAACGCGTAACGGAGCCATCAGCAATATGATAGAACCGGGCTCTACCTTTAAAACCGCCTCTATTATGGTGGCTTTGGAAGATGGAGTTATCACCCCCGAAGATGGTGTAGACACCGGAAACGGAATAAAGATAATGCATAAACGCCCCATGCGCGATCATAACTGGCGAAGAGGCGGTTATCAATACCTCACGGTTCCGCAGATTCTAATGGTTTCGTCTAATATTGGTGTTTCTTCTCTCATAGAAAAGCACTATGGCAAAAACCCCGGCAAATTTGTAGACGGGCTTTACCGCATGAGCCTCCACGAACCATTGGGGCTGCAAATTGCCGGAGAGGGTAAACCCAACATACGCCATCCCAAATCGGGCAGATGGTCGAAAACGGCTCTTCCCTGGATGAGTATAGGGTACGAAACACAGATTCCTCCCATCAATACGCTCGCCTTTTATAATGCAATAGCCAATAATGGGGTAATGGTGAAACCGCGGTTTGTAAAAGGGATTGCCCGCAACAGCGAAATGGTAGAAGAATATCCAATAGAGGTTATTAACCCTTCTATTTGCTCCAAACGCACATTGAATCAGATACAAGATATCTTGGTGAAAGTGGTAAGCGAAGGGTTGGCAAAGCCGGCCGGTTCTTCTCAATTTCTGGTAGCCGGGAAAACCGGAACCGCACAGATATCGCAAGGAGCAGCAGGATATAAAACCGGAACTGTTAACTATCTGGTTAGCTTCTGCGGTTACTTTCCGGCAGATGCCCCTAAATATACTTGCATTGTTGCTATTCAAAAACCCGGGCTTCCGGCTTCGGGAGGTTTAATGGCAGGAAGCGTTTTTGGTAAAATAGCCGAGAGGGTAATGGCTAAAAACATCCGAAAAGACATAAAAATGGCTATCGACTCTACCAGTGTGGTTATTCCGGATGTAAAAGCCGGAGAAATGATTTATGCCAAACAAGTGCTGGAAGACTTAAAAATAAAAACTCAAACAGAGTTTAAAGCAAGAGGGCAAAAAGAAATTTGGGGAAATGCTCAGGCAATGGCCGAATCGGTGGTGCTGGAATCCAAAGAGTTAAACGAGAACATCATTCCCAGTGTGATAGGTATGGGAGCCAAAGATGCTGTTTACTTGTTGGAAAGCAGAGGACTCAAGGTAAACATATCCGGTGTAGGGAAGGTAAAGCGCCAATCCATCGCACAAGGAAGCAAAGCTGTTAATGGGCAAACCATTGCTCTTCAACTTAACTAATTATTATAAACATGATACTAAGCGAGCTACTACAGAAAATTCAACCAATCCGAATCGTAGGCGATACGGACAAAGATATAACAGGGGTGAATATAGACTCTCGTCTGGTTGAATCCGGCCATTTATTTATGGCCATGAAAGGCACTCAAACAGACGGACACGCCTATATACCAGCTGCTCTTCAAAAAGGAGCAACTGCCATTTTATGCGAAACACTTCCGGAAGAGATCAATAATGCCATCACCTATATTCAGGTAGCAGATAGCGAGGATGTGGTAGGCAAAGTAGCCACTACCTTCTACGGCGACCCAACTACCAAGATTGATTTGGTAGGGGTAACGGGTACAAATGGTAAAACCACCATCGCCACCTTATTATATAACCTGTTTCAACACTTCGGATATAAAACCGGGTTGATTTCTACCGTATGCAATTACATTGACGATGAAGCCATCCCCACAGAGCATACCACCCCAGACCCTATCACCTTAAATAAACTTCTGGGACGCATGGCGGATGAGGGCTGCAAGTATGTTTTTATGGAGGTTAGCTCCCATTCCATCGAGCAAAAGCGCATTAGCGGACTTAAATATGCAGGGGGTATATTCACCAACTTAACACGCGATCATATTGATTACCATAAAACAATGGAGAACTATCTGAAAGCAAAAAAGAAGTTCTTCGACGATATGCCTAAAAATGCATTCAGCCTGACAAACCTGGATGATAAGAATGGTTTGGTAATGACCCAAAATACACGCTCCAAAGTTTATACTTACTCGCTGCGTAGCTTGAGCGAGTTTAAAGGTCGTATCCTTGAATCTCACTTCGATGGAATGCTGCTTGAGTTTAACAATAAGGAGTTTTTCGCCCAATTCATCGGTAAATTCAATGCTTCCAACTTATTGGCGGTATTTGGCGCAGCCGTTTTATTAGGTAAGAAAGAAGAGGATGTATTATTGGCATTAAGCACATTGCACCCCGTAGCCGGACGCTTTGATGCACAACGCTCTCCAAGCGGATACACCGCCATCGTTGATTATGCCCACACCCCGGATGCTTTGGTAAATGTACTAAACGCCATTCATGAAGTGCTGGAAGGCAACGGAAAAGTAATCACCGTAGTAGGCGCAGGCGGCAACAGAGATAAAGGGAAACGCCCTATCATGGCCAAGGAATCGGCCCGGTTGAGCGACAAGCTTATCATCACCTCCGACAACCCTCGCTTCGAAGAGCCGCAAGACATCATCAATGATATGTTGGCAGGTTTGGATGCCGAAGATCGCAAAAAGACCATCAGCATTACCGATCGTAAAGAGGCCATCCGCACAGCCGCCATGCTTGCAGAGAAAGGAGATGTTATACTCATTGCCGGTAAAGGACATGAGACTTACCAGGATATTAAAGGAGTAAAACATCATTTTGACGATAAAGAGATTATTAAAGAGATATTTCAACAGCAGTAACAAACACAAAGCAATCAATCAACAAGAATTATGTTATACTATTTATTCCAGTGGCTTCAACAATTCGATCTTCCGGGAACAGGAGTATTCAATTACGTTTCGTTCCGCGCATTGATCGCTGTGATTCTATCTCTGCTTATATCCAGTATATTCGGAGATAAATTCATCAATCTGCTGAAACGCAAACAGATTACCGAGGTTCAGCGCGATGCCAGAATCGACCCATTCAACGTAGGTAAAGTAGGTGTACCAAGCATGGGGGGAGTTATTATTATTGTGGCCATTCTTATACCTTGCTTGTTGTTGGGTAAGCTTCATAATACATATATGATTCTGATGCTTATCACCACAATTTGGTTGGGAGCTTTAGGTTTTGCCGATGATTACATCAAAATATTCAAGAAAGATAAAGAAGGGCTACATGGTAAGTTCAAGGTTATCGGACAAGTAGGGTTGGGCCTAATCGTTGGGCTTACATTATACCTGAGCCCAAATGTGGTTATCCGCGAAAACGTGGAAATACATAAAGAAGGACAGGGAATGACCGTAGTTCATGGCACAGAGGCCATTAAGTCTACCAAAACCACCATCCCTTTCTTTAAAAACAACAACCTGGACTATGCCGACTTGGTTAGCTTCTGCGGAGAATACGCACAAACTGCCGGTTGGATTCTATTTGTAATTGTCACCATATTTGTGGTTACTGCCGTATCTAACGGAGCCAATTTAAACGATGGAATGGACGGAATGGCTGCGGGTAATTCCGCAATCATAGGACTGACGCTCGGGATACTGGCTTATGTATCCAGTCACGCCGCCTTTGCCAGCTACCTGAACATCATGTTTATTCCGGGTAGCGAGGAACTGGTAATCTTTATCTGCGCATTTATCGGAGCGTTAATCGGTTTCCTTTGGTACAATGCATTCCCTGCTCAGGTATTTATGGGCGATACGGGTAGTTTAACCATTGGTGGGATTATTGCCGTATTTGCCATTATCATTCACAAAGAGCTTTTAATCCCTATACTTTGCGGAGTTTTCCTTGTAGAAAACTTATCGGTAATCTTACAAGTGAATTATTTCAAAAGGGGGAAAAAGAAAGGCGTGCGTCAACGTATATTCAAGCGCACCCCTATTCACGATCATTTCCGTACAACGATGGCTCAACTCGATCCGAATTGTACGTATATGTTTACCAAGCCAACCAATGTATTCCATGAATCAAAGATTACGGTTCGATTCTGGATTGTAACTATTGTATTGGCAGCTATTACAATTATTACTTTAAAGATAAGATAATTTGAGTTTATAGTTTTGAGTTTGTAGTTTATACAAGAGCAAATAAGTATATATCACAATCTCAAGAACTACAAAAGGCATCCAAAAACTATAAACTATAAACTAAAAACAATAAACTAAAATGAGAATAGTTGTTTTAGGAGCAGGCGAAAGTGGATCAGGAGCAGCCGTCCTGGCCAAAGTGAAAGGGTTCGAGGTATTCGTATCCGATATGTCTGCGATTAAAGATAAATACAAGGAATTACTCGCCAAATACGATATCAGTTGGGAGGAAAACCAACACACCAAAGAGCTTATATTGAATGCGGACGAGGTAATTAAGAGCCCGGGTATTCCTAATACCGCCCCCATCATTCGGGAGTTGGAGGAATTAGGCACACCCATTATCTCCGAAATTGAATTTGCAGGAAGATACACCAATGCAACCATGGTATGTATTACGGGTAGTAATGGCAAAACAACAACTACCAGCCTCATCTACCACATATTCCAAAGTGCCGGATTGAATGTGGGGTTAGCCGGAAACATCGGAAGAAGCCTGGCTCTGCAAGTAGCAGAAGAGAACCACGACTATTACGTCATTGAGTTAAGCAGCTTCCAACTGGATAATATGTATAACTTCCGTGCCAACATAGCCGTATTGATGAACATCACCCCCGATCATCTGGATCGGTACGATCATAATATGCAGAACTATGTAGATGCTAAGTTCCGTATCACTCAAAATCAAACACCGGAGGATGCTTTCATCTTCTGGAATGACGACCCCATCATTAAAAGAGAGTTGGATAAGCATGGCATTCAGGCGCACCTCTACCCTTTCGCTGCAATGAAAGAGCAGGGAGCCATTGCATACGTCGAAGATAATGAGGTGGTAATTAACGAGCCTATCGCCTTCAATATGGAACAGGAGAAACTGGCTCTCACCGGAACCCACAATTTATACAACTCATTAGCTGCCGGATTATCTGCCAACTTAGCCGGTATCACCAAAGAAGATATCCGGAAAGCCTTGTCGGATTTTAAAGGGGTAGAACATCGGTTAGAGAAGGTGGCGCGCGTACGCGGCATTGAATTTATCAATGACTCCAAAGCCACCAACGTAAACTCCTGCTGGTATGCTCTACAAAGCATGCCTACCAAAACCGTACTGATTGTAGGCGGCACCGACAAAGGGAACGATTACACCGAAATAGCCGATCTGGTTCGGGAAAAATGCCGCGGATTGGTATTCCTGGGAGTCGATAACTCCAAGCTACACACATTCTTCGATAGCTTTGGTTTACCCATAGTAGACGTAAAAAGCATGAAAGATGCCGTAGCAGAAGCCTACAAGATGGCCGAGAAAGGAGATACCGTATTATTAAGTCCTTGCTGTGCCAGCTTCGACCTCTTTAAGAATTACGAAGACCGGGGCAATCAATTTAAAGAATATGTAAGGAAGCTATAATTCTTAACTCTTAATTTTTAATTAGAATGGATTTACTAAAGAACATATTTAAAGGCGACAAGGTAATCTGGATTATATTCCTGTTCCTGTGCCTGATATCTGTTATAGAGGTATTTAGTGCTGCAAGTACACTTACTTTTAAGAGTGGCGACCATTGGGGACCTATTACACAACACACCTTCATGCTGATATCGGGTACGCTGATTGTGATACTCTTTCACAACATTCCTTATAAATGGTATCAGGTATTTCCGGTATTTCTGCTTCCTCTATCTCTGCTGCTGCTCGCATTTGTTACTGTGATGGGGGTAGTAACAGGCGATCGTGTAAACGGTGCAGCCCGTTGGATGACTTTCTTCGGCATTCAGTTCCAGCCTTCGGAGTTGGCAAAGATGGCGGTTATTATAGCGGTATCCTTTATACTTTCCAAAGGACAGAATGAGAATGGTGCCCACCCCAACGCCTTTAAATACATTATGTGGGTAGTGGGAATTACTTTTCTGTTGATTGCTCCCGAAAACCTGTCAACAGGTATTCTGCTCTTCGGGGTGGTATTTCTGATGATGTATATCGGGCGGGTGGCTGCCAAGAAATTACTTGTATTAGTAGGTATCATTGCTGCTTCTGTTTTATTATTGGGTGCTGTGGTTCTGGCTGTTCCTAACAACAGTGATCTACCTTTCCTTCACCGTCTTGGAACATGGAAGAACCGTATAGTCAACTTTACCCAAGATGATAAAGTGCCGGCAGCCAAATTCGATACTGATAAAGACGGGCAAATAGCTCATGCACGCATAGCCATTGCCACCAGCAACGTGATAGGAAAGGCACCGGGCAACTCGGTACAACGAGATTTCCTCAGCCAAGCCTTTTCGGACTTTATCTTTGCTATCATAATAGAAGAATTAGGATTATTGGGAGGAGGATTTGTAGTCTGCCTCTACATCTGGCTACTGGTACGAGCGGGGCGTATAGCCAAGAAATGCAATCAAACATTCCCGGCTTTTCTGGTGATGGGCATTACTCTTCTATTGGTTTCGCAGGCTATACTTAATATGATGGTGGCTGTGGGTTTATTCCCTGTTACCGGGCAGCCGCTCCCCTTAATCAGTAAGGGAGGTACAAGTACGTGGATTAACTGTGCATATATTGGTATGGTTCTCGGCATCAGCCGATACACGGCACGCTTAACCGAAGAACAGAAAAGGTCTGAACTGCCCTTGCAAGATCAAGAGTCTTTTGAAACAGAAGCTATAATTGGAGCAGCAGAACCCACTGCCGAAATATTAAACAGTGATACTAAATTCGAGTAACACCTAAACATGAAAGAAATGAAAGATAATATAAGAGTCATTATAAGCGGAGGAGGAACAGGAGGACATATCTTCCCGGCCATTTCCATAGCCAACGCCATCAAAGAGCAGTTCCCCAAAGCCGAAATCCTGTTTGTAGGAGCCGAAGGCAGAATGGAAATGCAGCGCGTGCCCGATGCCGGATATAAAATCATTGGTTTACCCGTAGCCGGATTCGATCGTAAACGACTTTGGAAGAATATCTCTGTACTTATTAAACTCTTTAAGAGTCAGCGGAAAGCCAAACAAATAATCAAATCCTTCAAACCGGATGTTGCCGTAGGCGTAGGCGGTTATGCCAGTGGCCCGACATTAAAAATGGCCGGTACAATGGGAGTACCTACACTTATACAGGAACAAAACTCCTACGCCGGAGTCACCAATAAGCTCTTGGCTAAAAAAGCACGAAGAATTTGTGTGGCCTACGAAGGCATGGAGAAGTTCTTCCCTAAAGAAAAAATAGTATTGACCGGAAACCCTGTTCGGCAAGACTTATTGCATCCTAACATTTCCAAAGAGCAGGCGGTTAGTAAGTTCGGACTCGATCCTAACAAAAAAACCATCCTGATATTAGGTGGAAGTTTAGGTGCACGAACCATCAATCAGTCTGTTATTGCGCATCTTGATTCCATCAAAGAATCAGCCGTACAATTTATATGGCAAACCGGAAAGATTTACTTTGAGCAAGCCAAAGAAGCCGTACAACAGGCAGGCGAAATACCCAACCTCTTTGTATCGGACTTCATCAAAGATATGGCTACCGCATACACGGCTGCCGATTTGGTTATTTCCAGAGCCGGTGCCGGTTCTATATCCGAGTTTTGCCTGCTTCATAAGCCGGTGATTCTGGTGCCTTCGCCGAATGTGGCCGAAGATCACCAAACAAAGAACGCCATGGCATTGGTAGATAAACATGCCGCCATTTATGTGAAGGATGTGGAAGCAGTAGAGAAACTAATCCCAACCGCTTTCAACACCATAAACAACGAACAACAATTAGCTGAACTTAGTACCAATATTACTAAGCTGGCCCTTCCCGACTCTGCCAATATCATTGCCCGGGAAGTTTATAAATTGATAAAGGAATAATATGAATATAGAAACTATAAAATCAGTTTACTTCGTCGGAGCAGGAGGTATCGGAATGAGCGCGTTGGTTCGCTATTTCCTTTCTAAAGGAAAAATCGTAGCAGGATATGACCGCACCTCCAGCGAGTTGACCGAATTATTAAATAAAGAAGGAGCCTCTATTCATTATACAGATGATATAGCACTTATCCCCGAAGCCTGTTTAGATAAGGAAACCACCTTGGTGGTGATGACTCCGGCTGTGCCTCAGGATCACTCCGAGTTGACTTACTTCCGTACACATGGGTTCGAAATTCAGAAACGGGCGCAAGTATTGGGCACCATTACCCGTTCAAGCAAAGGGTTGTGTGTAGCCGGTACGCATGGTAAAACAACTACTTCTACCATGACGGCTCATTTGTTCTATCAGTCGAATGTGGGGTGTACGGCTTTCTTGGGAGGAATCTCTAAAAACTATCACACCAATTTATTGCTTTCGCAGGTAAGCCCGTTCACGGTGATTGAGGCCGATGAGTTCGACCGTTCTTTCCATTGGTTATCGCCTTATATGTCTGTTATCACATCCAGCGATCCGGATCATCTGGATATTTACGGAACCGAAAAGGCTTATATGGAGAGCTTCGAGAAATATACTACACTTATTCAACCGGGAGGGGCATTGATTATCCGCAAAGGCATTGCACTTCAACCCCAGGTACAAGAGGGAGTAAGCGTATATACCTATTCCAAAGAGGAAGGAGACTTCCACGCAGAGAATATCCGTATTGGAAACGGAGAGATCTTCTTCGACTTCATTACTCCGGATGAACGTATAAACGATATACAATTAGGTGTACCCGTAAGCATCAACATAGAGAACGGAATAGCCGCCATGGCACTGGCTTACTTAAACGGAGTAACTGCCGAAGAAATACGAACAGGCATGAAAACCTTTAAAGGGGTAGACAGACGGTTCGACTTTAAAATAAAAACAGATAAACTGGTATTCCTTAGCGATTATGCGCATCATCCTTCCGAGATTCTGCAAAGTATCTCTTCCTTGCGCGAGCTGTACCGGGATAAGAAAATAACTGTGGCTTTTCAACCGCATCTATATACGCGCACGCACGATTTCTACAAAGAGTTTGCCGATAGTCTTTCTTTAGCCGATGAGGTTATTCTGCTGGATATTTATCCGGCACGCGAGCAACCGATACCGGGTGTAACAAGCGAACTGATCTTCCAAAACATGAAGCCCGAAGTAGCAAAGAGTATGTGCAGCAAAGAGCAATTAGTAGATGTTTTGAAAGAGAAAGAAATAGAAGTATTACTAACATTAGGTGCAGGAGACATCGAAGATTATGTATCCCCTATTGCTAAAATGTTGGAGAAAAGATTATGAAAAAGATTCTTCTTTTATTAGTGATGTTACTGATTATGGGCTACCTCGTTGTAGCCATTACAGCCTTTAATGTGAAACCGAACGAGCTGGTTTGCAAAGATATTGAATTGCTTATCAAAGACTCTGTGAATGCAGGGTTTGTAACCAAGAAAGAAGTAACAACCATCTTAAAGAAGAAGAATATGAACCCGGTGGGTCAATGTATGGAAAGTATCGACTCCGATTCGTTAGAGAAAATACTTTCTAAGCATCACCTTATTGATGAGGTGGAATGTTATAAAACACCCAGTGGAAAACTATGTATAGAAGTTACACAGCGTGTTCCCATTCTGCGGATAATGAGTAGAAACGGAGAGAACTATTACATCGACAACAAAGGCAACATTATGCCTTCCGAAGCTAAATGCATTGCCCACTTAGCCGTAGTTACAGGAAATGCCGATAAGAAATACGTAATAGACAAGTTATATCCGTTTGCCTTATTCATGCAGAAAAACAAGTTCTGGAATGCGCAGATCGAACAGATAAACATCGTATCCGGACAAGAAGTAGAGTTGGTGCCGCGCGTGGGCGATCATATCATCTTCTTGGGCAAGATTGATAATTACGAAAACAAGTTGAGCAAACTGAAAGAGTTCTACCGGAAAGGACTTAATAAAGTGGGTTGGAACAAATACAGCCGCATCAGCGTTGAATTTGAGAACCAGATTATTTGTACCAAAAAAGAAAATTAAATAACTGATAACTAATATGGGAGCAGCTACAGAATTTATCGCCGCCATCGAATTAAGTTCGTCGAAGATTGCAGGTATTGCCGGACGAAAGAACAGTGACGGAAGCCTGCAAGTGTTGGCGTATGCCAAAGAAGAGTCCTCCTCCTTTATTCGTAAAGGAGCCATTTTTAATATGGACAAGGCTGCATTGGCCTTAACATCCATCATAAACAAACTGGAAGCAACCCTACAAAACTCTATAAAGAAAGTATATGTGGGCGTAAGCGGACAATCAATGCACACAGTAATGAATACGGTGGGCAGGGATTACTTAGAGGAAACCATCATCACTCAAGAGGAAGTAGATGCCATCTGCGATGAAAACCATGCCATCCCCTTGGTAGATATGGACATTCTGGAAGTAGCTCCACAAGAATATAAGGTAGGATACAACTATCAGGTAGACCCCGTAGGAGTGGCAGCCCAGCACATAGAAGGTCGTTTCCTGAATATAGTAGCCAAAGCGAACATCAAGAAATACCTGATACAGAGCTTTGATAAAGCAAAGATAGAAATTGCCGATCTGCTTATTGCACCCCTTGCAACAGCCGATCAGGTGTTGATAGAAAACGAGAAACGCTCGGGCTGTGCCTTGGTAGATTTTGGTGCAGACACTACTACCGTATCTGTGTATAAGAATAACATCTTGCGTTTTCTTAGTGTAATACCATTAGGAGGCAACAGCATCACACATGATATCACCGCCTTGCAGATGGAGGAAGAAGAAGCCGAATATCTGAAAGTACAATATGGAGATGCTACCTACGAAGAGCCCGAAGGCGAAGAAGTAGCCGCCATCACACTCGAAGACAACAGCCAGAGCATTAGGTTAAGCACTCTCAATGATATTATTGAAGCACGCATGGAAGAAATCATTGCCAACGTATGGAATCAGATAGAGTACTCTAACTATGATGATAAACTGCTGGCAGGCGTTATCCTTACCGGAGGAGGAGCCAACTTAAAGAACACCGAAGAGTTTTTCCGCAAACAAACTAAAGTGCGCAAAGTAAGAACCGCACGCTTTGTACGCAACGAGGTAGACGATGCCGAGAACCTAATTGCCAAAGATTGCACCCAAAACACACTGCTTGGACTGCTGGCCTCGGGCAACGATAACTGCTGTGCCGAGAAACAGGTTGA
This sequence comes from Bacteroides sp. 224, assembly GCF_010500995.1. Lineage (GTDB taxonomy): Bacteria > Bacteroidota > Bacteroidia > Bacteroidales > Bacteroidaceae > Bacteroides. The sequence goes on from NZ_QVMK01000003.1 coordinate 113,003, forward strand.
ACAACCTACACCTTCTCAACCCATAAGCGGTGATATGTTCAGCCAAGACGAAGACCTGAAACGACAAGCAGAAGAAGCCAGAAAAAGAATTGCGGAAGAGGAAAGAAAAGCCAAAGAGGAAGAGAAGAAAAGGAAACAAGAAGAAAAAAGAAACAGACCCAGTTGGTTAAAGTCTACCTTCACCAAGATTTCGAATAGTGCGAATGACTTGTTTAGTGATGACGAAAACAATTTTAAATAATCTTTAATACGAAGCGATATGACAGATGATATAGTACCATTCGATTTTCCTATAGATACTCCCAAGATTATTAAAGTAGTTGGTGTAGGTGGTGGAGGCGGAAATGCTGTGAACCACATGTATCGTGAAGGTATACATGATGTTACATTTGTAGTGTGCAATACTGATAATCAGGCATTGATAGACTCGCCTGTACCCGTAAAAATACAATTAGGAAAAATAACCACTGCCGGGTTAGGTGCCGGCAATAAACCCAAAAGAGCCTTTGCTGCTGCCGAAGAAAGCATCGAAGATATACGCCGCGAACTGAACGATGGCACCAAAATGGTATTCATCACCGCAGGTATGGGTGGAGGAACCGGAACAGGAGCCGCTCCCGTAATTGCTCGCGTAGCCAAAGAAATGGATATACTGACAGTGGGTATTGTCACCATCCCTTTCATTTTCGAGGGCGAAAAGAAAATCATTCAGGCACTGGACGGGGTAGAACAAATTGCCCAGCACGTAGACGCATTGCTGGTTATTAACAACGAACGCCTGCGCGAGATCTATTCCGATCTTACTTTCATGAACGCGTTCGGTAAAGCAGACGATACACTTTCCATCGCTGCACGAAGCATAGCCGAAATCATCACCATGCGCGGAAAAGTAAACCTCGACTTTGCCGATGTAAAAACCATACTGAAAGATGGTGGAGTAGCCATCATGAGTACCGGCTACGGCGAAGGAGAAAACCGGGTAACCAAAGCCATCAACGATGCCCTGCACTCGCCATTGCTCAATAATAATGATATCTTCAACGCCAAGAAGGTAATGCTGAACGTTTCTTTCTGCGAGAGTGCCGAACTGATGATGGAAGAGATGAGCGAGATACACGACTTCATGAGCAAATTCCGCGATGGGGTAGAAGTAATCTGGGGAGCAGCCACCGAAGAAGCCCTCGACAAGAAGGTGAAAATCACCGTCTTAGCCACCGGTTTCGGCATGGAAGACGTACCGAACATAGACTCCATACGCGAAAAACACTCGCAGGAAGAGGACGAGCGTCAGCTACAACTGGAGGAGGAAAAAGAGATCAACAAAAATCGCATTCGCATAGCGTATGGCGAAAGCGCCAACAACATCGGCATACAAAGCCACCGTAAGCGTCGCCACATCTTCTTATTCAGTCCCGAAGACATGGATAACGATGATATCATCGCCTTAGTGGAAGCCTCTCCTACTTACCAAAGAGATAAACTGTCACTGAGCAAGATCAAAGAAAAATCTCGCAATGACTCTAACAACGCCATCGAAAAGGCGAATGAGACACCGGGAGTTATTACTTTTTAAATTGAGAATTGAAAGTTGAAAGTTGAGAATGAGGTGGTGCAGCCATAACCCCCAATTTAAAAACCCAAAAACTTAAGAACCCCAAAACTCAAAAACTGATAAACTATAAACCCAAAAACTATAAACTAAAATATCATGAATTTATTCGATCAAGTCAGCGAAGACATTAAAAACGCAATGAAGGCAAAGGATAAAGTAGCCCTCGAAACTTTGAGAAACGTAAAGAAGTTCTTTATAGAAGCCAAAACAGCTCCGGGAGCTAACGACGAACTAAGCGACGAAGCCGCACTGAAAATCATTCAGAAGTTAGCCAAGCAAGGTAAAGATGCTGCCGATATATATATCGGACAAGGTCGTCAGGACTTAGCCGATGAAGAACTTGCACAAGTAAAAGTGCTGGAAACTTATCTGCCTAAACAAATGACTCCCGAAGAACTGGAAGCCGCACTGAAAGAAATTATTGCCGAAACCGGAGCCAAAGACGGCAAAGATATGGGTAAAGTAATGGGCGTTGCTTCTAAAAAACTGGCCGGACTGGCAGAAGGACGCGCTATCTCGGCAAAGGTTAAGGAATTGCTGGGGTGATAGAATATATGTTGGGCAGGCTTTGTGTCTGCCCAACATACCACAAATAATACTAATTTGCCACCGCGAGTTGAGGTAAATGCTACCGGGAGTTGAAGAAGATGCCGGTAGCAATTGAAGCAAATGCCGGTAGCATTTGTTTTAGATCTTATTTTTAACTACTTTTGCCGCATCTTAGTAACAAACTAAGTACCGCCGTTTCCACCACATAACTGGCTGTTATAAAAATCGAGGAACGGAATTTCTGCATAGTGTTATACTCATAACAGTATAGCGTGGTGTATGTTGATTCCTCGATAAACCCTTAGCCAGTGGTAGTGGTGGAGTTAGCAATGACCACGCTTTTTTTAATGATATGAGAAGAACTAGCGAAAACAATCCTCACGAGGGCGACCCACAGCTGCTTGAACTGCTGAAACAGGGAGATTCCCTTGCTTTCCAAACTATTTACGTGCAATGGCGGAAACCCTTGTTTATGTTTCTGTATAAATTGACGCTCTCCGAAGATGATGCCGACGACATCACGCAGGAAGTATTCATCACCCTTTGGGAAACGCGAGAACGCTTAGACCCCGGCAAAGGCATTAAAGCCTACATCTACCTGCTGGCAAGACAATCGGCCTACAAGCTCTTTCGCAGGCAACGGGTGGAAGAAGGATACCTTGCCAACAGTGAGTTCTCTTTTGATGAACATATTAACTCTCTCGACATCATCGTGGCGCGCGAAACCGAACTCCTGGCCGAACTCGCCATCAGCAAAATGCCCGAACAGCGCAGAAGGGTATATCAACTAAGCTACCGCGAAGGACTGACGAATGCCGAGATAGCCGACCAATTGAATATTCCGCGCGAAAACGTGAAACACCACCTGCACGAAGCACGCAAACAACTAAAGAAGCTGATTGCCCTGAGCTTTCTTCTGTTTTTAATGCACTGAATAGCAATCAATTAGAAAATAATTCAAAAAAAGTCTAATTTCCTTTCCGACCAAACGCCACCTTGCGGCTTTACTATATAGAAAGCGAAGCAAACTCCACCACTGAACTGGCTAAAGATTTGTTGGGAAAGCAACTGTTTTTTTTGAATAAAGAACACGTTTTTTTGATTTATGAAAGGAAAAGATAACAAACAACAACCGGACATGAACAATTTCCCAGAATCGTTTGAGAGAGCGGAAAAATTGATAGATGCATTATTGAACGAGGACACCCCTCCTGCAATAAGAAAGAAACTATCATACTGGTTCAAAAGTGAGATGAGCGACGAAACCAAGTATGCCGTTTTAAAAGAAAGGATGTATGATGAACTGGCAGCTAATAAAAACCCGGGAAAAGAAGAATACCAACGGTTTGCCCAATTGGCCGAAAGGCTCAACATCAAACCTCGGCGCGTATTCTCCATCCGGAAGGTAGCGTTAAGAGTAGCCGCGGTTTTAATACCTGTTTGTGTGATAGCAGGTGCCCTTTACTGGAGCTACAAACCCGGAGAAACAGCCGTGCCGCTGCCCGAAAAAGACTGCTTGGTGTACGAAACCATCGAGGGAGTACAAAAAGATGTGGTTCTGGCAGACGGTTCGCAGGTGTGGGTAAACTCGGAAAGCAAAATAAGCTATCCCGAAACGTTTACCGGAGAGAGACAGGTACACCTGCAAGGCGAAGCCTACTTTAAGGTAGAACCCGACAAAGAAAAGCCCTTTGTGGTGCATACGTCGGAACTGAAAGTAGTGGTATTGGGAACCGAGTTTAATATGGTAGACTATCCTGAAAGGGGAACCACCGAAGTGATTCTTCACCAAGGATCGGTGAAAGCCACCAACGGCAAAGAAGCGGTAACGCTCCGTCCCGGGCAGAAGTTGATATACACACACCTCACAGAGGAGTTTGTTGTGGAAAGTCTACAGAAGTTTCAGGATTGGCGATCGGATGTTATTCATGCCGAAAACCGAACACTGGCAGAGTTATTTAAGATGATAGGCAATTATTATGATAAAGAAATCATTTATGACGAAGAACATTTTAGCAAAAGTGAACGCATACAAATCTGGTTTGGCAAACGAAGAACACCGGAGGAAGTGCTGAGAATATTGTCGCGATTGGGCGGTAACTTTACTTATAAAATGGAAGAAGAAAGAATAGTAATCAACTAAGAAAATCCCATTTATACATGCAGATACAGAATTTTCTGATCCGCAACACAAAGCTTCTAAAGCTTTTCATTGCGGTGACAGCCATAACTATACCCCTTTGGGTGCAGGCACAGGAAGCTAAAATAAGCCTTCCGCTGAAGGTGTTATCCTCGCAAGAGGTGTTCGACGCCATACAGAAGCAAACCCATTATGATGTGGCAGTCAACATGAGTCGCTTCGGAAAAGAACTGACGGTAGAGGTTACCGAAAGATCAGTCACCGTAAAAATCATTCTGGATAAACTCTTTAAAGGCAGTGGCATGACGTATGCCATAGATGGTAATTACATCATCATCCCGGTATTTGAAGAAGCTAAAGAAGCAATAGAAGCAGAAAAACCGGTTGCTGCCCCCACCAAACGCCCGGTTGCCACTACCACCACAGCAACAGTGGAAACGGAACCGCAGGCAGCGAAAACCACTCTTATCCCCATCGACCGGATTGCACGCAAACGGGAACTGGTAACCGTAAGCGAGAAGGCCATAGACACTACCTCGACAGATGCCCTGCGACACACTTATTTGTTGGTAGAACCCAACAACATGGTTCGCGCTTACCGTCCGCACACAGCCCTCAAAACCAACCTGCTTACCTGGGCCACCACTACACCCAATGTAGCGATGGAGTTTTACCTGGCACGCCGATGGACGTTGAACGCGGCAGTAGCCTACAACCCGTGGGACTTGAACAGTCGCAAAGGCGGTATTCGTCATTGGCTGGTGCAACCCGAAGCGCGTTATTGGTTCTGCAATGCCTTCGAACGTCACTTCATTGGGCTGCATGCCCTCTATGGCGAATATCAGATAAGTGATGTAAAGCTACCCGTTGGTCGCGACCTAACCGGCAAGCGTTACGACGGCTGGGGAGTGGGTGCAGGTTTGGCGTATGGTTTTCATCTACCCGTATCGCCGCGCTGGGCAATGGAGTTCTCGGTAGGGGCAGGCTATGTGTACCTCGACTATAAGAAATACAATTGCGACAAATGTTCCAGCTACCGCGGACGCACAGGCAGGCATTATGTAGGACCTACTAAAGCAGCAGTATCACTGATTTATATGATTAAGTAAGAGCTATGAACAAGTATATACACATCACCCTCCTACTCTTCCTTACCACAGGCATTGCCTACGGTCAGAAGATAAATATCTCCGAACCTGCCCTGGTGCGCAAAGGTTCAACCACGGAAATATCCATGCACATTGAAGCCGCACAGATGAATGTATCGTGTGGCGGAGGCTACCGCCTGGAACTGGCAGTGGAACAAGGAAGCACTCGCCTCGTACTGCCCGAAGTGCTTTACCTGAGCCGCACTCGCAGCCTCTACGAAGAGCGTCGCGAATTGCTTTCGGGCGCATACAGTCCCGAACCTTACGAGGTATTTGAGCGAGTAAAGAAAAGCCGTACCTATAGCACTCGCTACCAAGTGTCTGTTCCTACCTACGATTGGATGGAAGGTGCACAACTCACTTACCGCTGCTATCAGTATGGATGCCGGGGCAATTTATTGGTGCACAGCGGCAACCTGACTTCGCCTGTTTCCAAACCCGAAATGGCAGAAGTAGAATGGTACGCCAAGCCCGAGGTATATCGTGCCATGACCCTCTTTCTCACCCCCGAAGTAGAAGAAGTGAAAAGCCGCACAGAAATGTTAAGGCTCAACTTAGAGTTTCCCGTGAACGACTATACCATTCGTCCGGAACATGCCAACAACCGCCACGAACTTTCCAAAGTAGAACAACTGATGAACATCATCCTGAACAAACAATTGGTATCGGTGCGCTCCATGCACATCACCGGCTATGCTTCGCCCGAAGGTAAGTTTACGCACAACGAGTTTCTGGCTAAGAACCGTTCGCTGGCATTCGAGCGTTACATACGCAATGCTTATAAGCTGGGAGGTATACCCGTACGCACCTCGTGGGTGGCAGAAGACTGGGACGGACTGATACAAGCCCTCGACTCGGTAGGCGAAGAAATGCCTCGCCGCGAACAGGTGCGCCATACCATTGTACAGAACAGTCACCGCGAGCCCGATGCCCGCGAATGGTTGGTGAAGAAGATTGATAACCGCATACCTTACCAATATATGTTGCAACATATCTACCCCACTTTGCGACGCATTGAGTTGGATGTAGACTACGTAGTGTCTAACTTCTCGGATGTAGATGCCAAAGCGCTGATATTTACTCGCCCGGAGATGTTGAGCCTGAACGAAATATTCCGTGTGGCAAACCTCTACGACGAAGGTAGCGAACTCTACAACCGGGTGTATGCAGTAGCCGCCCGTCAATATCCCAACAATGTAATTGCCAACAATAACATAGCAGCCGCCAAGCTACGTGCAGGCGATGCCGCAGGAGCATACCCCTATCTGCAAAAGATTGCCGACGACCCACGCGCGTACGTCAACATCGGAGTGTATTATTACCTGGCAGGCGATCCGGACCGGGCAGCCCAGTACTTTGCCAAAGCAGAAGCAGCAGGCATCGCCCAAGGAACTGACAACCTGAAACTGATGAAACCATAAAATGAACCGCTATATATTATATAGGATGCAAGTAGCCTTGTTCATCATAGCTGTATTGCTGTTGAACGCCTGCCACATCGACCATTACGGGCCGGAAGGAGAGTGCAACTATACTGTACGCATCTTCTATCACTACAACCGCGAGAACACCAGTCGCGAGAATGTACTGCCCGACTACGTAAAGTGGATGACAGCTTATATCTTCGACAGCGAAGGCATACTTTATGCCACCCACCCGGTAGAGATAGATGTGTGCGATGGTCAGTATGCTTCCGAACTTAATCTGCCCCCGGGCCGCTACTCGATTATTGTGGTAGGCAACGATACCTCTATGAGTGCTACCACCGACGCAGCAACAACTCATACTCCGGAAGTAGGTGTAACCCACCGCGAAGATATGTTGCTCTTCCTGCAAAACGAAACGCCAACAAGAACCGCACGCGGATATTTCGACAACTGCGGAAGATTGTATCATGGGTATCGTACGTTCAGCATTGCACCTGCCGAGTTGAGTCATGTACGGGTAGATATGGTGCATAGTCATTGTGTGATAAACTATAAAGTGATATGGGAAGGAGGTATGCCAAACAACCTCAGCAATGTGCATATCCGTATGCAGAATATGCCTTCGGAGTACCACCTGATGCCCGAATTTATATATCCCGAACAGCAAGGGCTGTGCTATAAACATAATCCCGATTCGGACGATTTCTATGATCGGCAGGAAACCAACTGTATACACCATATTGCTACAGTTCATAACAACCGCAACTATGTAAACCACCGCCACACCTCCACCTTGTTTGGGCAAGAGGCTACAGGCGAGGTAATTACTTATCGATTGCGCAATGAACCCGAGCCGGGTAAAATAAGCACTTTTACCGTATATGATGCCGACAAGCCGCTGGCCAACTCTGTTCCTCTGAATGATTTCTTTGTGAGGCAGGGAATTAATCTCGACGAAACACTCCGGCAGGAGTATCCGCTCGTCTTCCGGATTAACAAAGACGGATCCATAACCGTTGCCTTTGCTACAGTAGAGGACTGGGACGAAGGAGGTTGGATATAATTAAAATTGAGAATTGAAAATTGAGAATTAAGAATTACCTCAAAAACCCAAAAACTTATAAACCCAAAAACTCCAAACTATAAACTATAAACTCCAAACTCAAAAACTACAAACTTAAAAACTATAAACTCAAAACAACTCTTATTTATTAATTAAAACTTAGAAACAAGATGAAGAAGATTCTAAATTTTGCTTTAGTAGCTGCCATGCTTTCTGCAGGAGCTACATCGTGTTCTAACGAGGAGTTTGAAGAAGGCAACTTCTCCTCTTCGGACAACACCAACAAGTTGACTTTTGTATTGCCTGCCACCAACGCAGGTATTACCTATGCCATTGCCAATGACAATGAGATGGCGCTGGAACTGAACAACACTTCCATTTATATGTTCGACGCATCGAACAACCTGGAAGCTATCATTACCAGTATTCAGCCGGGCACAAGCGGAGGCAAAACTACTGCAACCATCGTGAAAGACGAAAACTGGGACGGTAACAAGAAGTTTGTATTCGTAGGTAACACTACTCGCGGTTCATCGCTTCCGGCAGCAGTTCCTACTACTCCGCTTAGCCTGACCGACTTCCAGAACATCCTGACTGATGCTCACAGCGATGCCGACCATATCGCTACTCCGCTGATGCTAACCAGCACCACCAAAGACGTGAACGATGTGAAGAATGCTCCGGCAGTTATCACCGGCGATGTAAGCCTTTACCGCAACGTGGCACGTTTCGATATCGACAACAATGTAAGCGTAGGTAATGTAGAAATCAAAAAAGTATTCGTGAACGATGCTAACCTGAATGGCTATGTGTTTGGCTATCAGAAAGGTTCAATAGGTGGCACTACCGTGGGCGATCTTGAGTTTGATGTAGCAGCTTCAGTTCTTGAAGACTCAAGCGACCCTACATCCGATAAAGTACAAAAAGAACCAAGCCTTTTCTATATCTATCCTACCGAAGTAAAGGTAGACAACAGCAAAACCACCCTTCAGTTGGTAGGTACAGTAAATGGTGTAGATAAAATCTTCTCACTTCGTAAAGTAGACAACAGCGGAAATCCGGTTGACCTGACTATTGAAGCCAACAAACGCTACATCATCTCTGCTGTAGACGATTTAACTATGACCTTTACACTGGTAGTGGCCGACTGGGACGAAGGCGACAGCCTCAAAGGCGAAGAAAACCCTAACGGAGGTGCTTTCGGCATTGCAACTGCAAGCGGAGCAGGCAGCTTCAACGGTATAAATGCAGTAAAAGTACCTACTGCCGGTGGCACTGTTCTGCTTACAGTGAAAGCTACCAGCGCTCAAGGCACTGACTTTGTGGTGGCCGACGGTGGCACAGGCGCTCCTATGGTAGACGTTAGCGCTGCTTTTGCCGGTAAAGTAACACAAGCAGCAGGTGGCGTTGTTTACTCGCGTCCTTACTATGCTTCGGAATACACAATAGAGGTTCCGGCTTTCAACGCAAACGAAACATCTATTACCAAGATTTCAATTGCCGATAAAGCAGATATTACTAAAACAATTGACTTCTACATTTACCACGAAGCAGAAGACGGAAGCGTGATTCCCGTACATGAAGCAACTTTCCCGGATGCAGCCTTCAGAAACTATGTAGAAAATACACTTGGCTTGAGTGGTAATGTAACTCAAGCGCAATTTGATGCAAAGACAGTTGTTAATGTTAACAGCTTAGCTGTTAAATCTCTTGCCGGTGTAGAGTACTTCCGCAAAGTTGAAGAGTTGAGATTCCGTTATACAGAAGTAGCTGAAATTGATGTTACAGGCTTTGAACTGTTAAAGACTTTAGATGCAAGAGATTGTAAAGTGTCAAGCATTGATATTTCTAAGAATGCTAAACTTGAAGTGATTGTGACGGCTCTTTCTCCTGTGAAAGAATTTATATATGATGCAAGTGTAAACTTGGCACTTAAAACAATTGGGCTTGATGGCTGTTTGTTGGAAACATTGGAGATAAAGGATTTGCCTGTTTTAGATGTTTTGGTCGTTCGTTCATCGGATAATATGAAATCGCTAAAAGTAACTAATTGTCCTTTGCTTAGACATATAGATATGACTAAAAACTTTAATACTCGTGACTTCATCTTCTCTGGTATTCCAAATTTAAAAATGTTCCAAGCTACTGATGCTGGACTTACCAGTCTTGACTTTAGCGGCTACTCTGATTTTGAATATATTTCTGTTGCTCGTTGCAATCTTACCGATTTTAAAATTAATAGTTCATGGGCTTCGCTTACTGATCTTCACCTAAATGATATATACTTCACAACATTAGATGTGTCAGGCTATCCTAAGTTGGAAAGACTTGCTATTGTTGATACTAAGATTTCATCTTTAGACCTATCACAAAACCCTGCTTTTTTAAGATTAGATGCAAGAAATACTCCAATCTCATCTTTGGATTTCAGTAATAATCCTCTTTTGGAAGGATTGAATGTAGGAGGTACTTCAATCAGTACACTTGATTTATCTCATTGTGATAATACTTGGGTACAAATGAATTTGAGCAATTGTCCTAACCTGACAACTGTTTATGTATGGCCGGGTTTCAACCTGACTGATCCTGCAAGTAATTTCTCTGAAACTTATGCTGCCAATAACACTCCGGGGTTATCTTTGCAGAAAAAGTAATTAAAAATCTTCTTATTAAGAAATACTTCACAGGCCGGGCGAGTTTGATCGCTCTCCCGGTCACACTATAAACCTGTTAAGTCCTATCAATTGCCGTCTGCTTTAGCTGACGGACTATGACAGTTTTATGCAACCGGGGCTTTAGCCAAATGATTTGTTTGGCTAAAGCCAAGAAAGAGAAACAGAACCCTTGAACCGTCAGCTAAAGCAGACGGCAATTGATAAATAGAATATTAGACAAAACATTTATGATGAAAAATTATATAGCCATACTGCCTCTTCTGCTGCTCCTATTGGCATCGTGCTCAGAAGAGGATGTAACACCTGCTGAGCCACAAACACCTACGGAGTCGCCCGATGCAGTGTACATTCAAGCCCGGTTGGGAGCTGTAACTTATGCTGCTACCGATCTTAGCCCAATAGAAGACGAAAAGCAAATAAAGTCTGTAGCATTCTTCGTTGAAGGAGAGAACGGCGAACTATATAAATTCTTTAGCGAAGAGCCGTTGCAGTCTGCCAATGGTTTCGAGGCCGCCAGCCAAGATGCATCGGGCAACTATACCGGCATAACCCTGAAACTGGAGCATGGAATCCACCTCGGCACCACCAAAGTGGCGGTATTAGCCAATTACCACCACTACGACAGCCACCTTGCCACTGCCCTTGCAGCAGTGGAATCTATGGACCACCTCCTTGCGCTGAAAGCCAATACCCCTGCCAACAAACTAGAAACACCCTTGTTGATGTACGACCAATGCATACTAAAGATTGTATCGGGCCAAGTAACCCTGTGGGATGGGAATCCGTTTAACGGCATATTCAATATGAAGCGCATAGCAGCACGCATCGAGTTCGACACAACAATAGCCATCAACAATGGCGGTGGCTGGGGCGACATACCCCAAGTAGACGACCTGATAGCTGCCGGCAGGTTGGAGTGTTTTGCGCTACTCTATAACCCTAAGGCGGAAACATACTTGTTTCCCGGTGGGGGCGATATCAATCTGTTGCCATCAATGGAACGTTTCAGCGAGAAGTTCCCTTCTCAAAAAGGAAAGATTAGTTTCTACACCTATGAAACCACCGGTTATGAAACGGAACCGCTCGAAGTGTACATCATCTGCCGGCACCAGCCTACAGAAAACGGGCCGTGGGTAGAGAGCATGTCGTCGGTAGTGCCTGTTGGTAATGATAGCAAGCTACCTCTATTCAAAAGAAACCACGCTTACGCTATGCCATCCGTATCTTTCGATCTAACAGTAACAGATTGGGACGAAGCTGAATGGTTAAGTAACAAGAGGTTGCACACAACTAATCACTAGGTAAAAAACAAAATGAAGCAACTCCGCAAACATATTCTATGGCTATTCATTGCCCTGTTCTTCTCATCATGCAGCAAGAACGAGCAACCTGCCACCCCCAACCCCACCCGGCTATTATTAGCCTACATCGGAGTAGACAATAATCTCAACTCCCTCGAAGCGGAAAAGCTTGATGCCCTACGTGCCGGATGGACCGGTAAACCTACCGACCATATACTGGCATACGTCGATAAGGCCGGTGTAGGAGCATCCTTATATGCCCTCTCGGCAGAGCCCAATTCGGAACCCCTACTCCTTGAAAGCTATGGCAAGGAGAACTCTGCTGATGCTGCAACCCTTTCTCGTGTCATCACCGATGTGGTAAACAGATATAAGGCAGATAGTTATGGACTGTTGGTGTTTAGCCATGCCAGCGGTTGGTTGCCGGAAGGAATGCTGAACAGCCCAACCCGTTCCATCCTTATTGATGGTAAATCGGAAATGTCCCTCACCGACTTTGCCGCCGCCCTCCCCGATGGGGTATTCAATTACATTGTATTCGAGAGCTGCTTCATGGCAGGTATCGAAGTGGCTTATGAGCTTCGGAATAAAACGCCCTACATCTTTGCATCGAGTGCGGAGATTCTTCACCCGGGGTTTGCACCAACTTACACCCACTCCACCCAACATCTGTTCAATGCCAATCTTCCGGCATTTGGGCAGCAGGTATTCAACCAGACCCTAACGTATGCGGAGAACGAGTTGTTACATTCGGGCACCTATTCGGTGATTCGTACCGAAGGGTTGGAGCAGTTGGCCACCTTTATTAAAGATCATTGCGATTTTACCCAACCCGTTGACCTTACTGATATCCAACACTTCGACCGTTCGGTTAGCTATCATCTCTTTTTCGATTTCAACGATTACTACGGACGTTTACTCACAGATGATTCACAAAAAGAAGAGTTAAACAGGCTCTTGTCAGAGTATGTTATCTGGAAGGCTGCTACCAACAAATTCATGGCACAAGAATACGGATATAACGGATTTACCATCACTTCCCACTCCGGACTAACTTGCTATATTGCCCAAGAGAGGTTTCCCAAATTGAACGAGGCTTACACTCGTTTAGCTTGGAGCGAGGTGCTTCCGTAACGATACCCCGTCTCGGTTGGGTTTAAGTACCGAGAAATGTCAGCATCCCCCCACTGTGAAGTGCGGTATGTAAATAAATAGGTTTTTTGCTAAAGGCCCTGCCAGGCGTGGCAGGGTTTTTAAGAATATTATCTTAGCTTTGTACTCCCAAAGCAAACATACGTACAATGATCAAAGACAAACTACGCATCATCTTTCTACCGTTTTTCCTCGGTTCCATCGGACTATTAGTCACATATACCTTGCTGCACTGGCTGCTTTTTATTCACTTAGAGTTGTTTCATCCTAAGGAGGTATATACAAACTTTATCTTCCCCGGAATCTTCTGTGTTCTATTTCTGTTGTTGTATTACGCAAGAATCAGACTGTTCGCTAAAAAAAGTTGGCACGATTTCTTTATGGTTATCTGCACACTGGCTTTGCTGGCTCCACAAGTGGTGACACAGAACTACCTCACCAAGCAGCAGGGGCATCTCATTGAGATGGATACACCGGATAAGATAGAGGCTGAAAATCAGGTAAAGTACTACTCCATCGAACACTCATATATTGCCAAGATGGGGGCAGGCGCTTATGTAGCCCGAGCCGATGCTGACAGGTATGGCACCAAGATATCCATTACCGTCTACTTTGTTGCTCCTCTTCTTTCCGAGCCCGACTTTAACCAACTGCATACGCACAACAACTGGATTGGAGTAACCTTTAAGCGGAAATTCTCCAACATGGTTACTGTCAATAAGGAAGATCAACGGCGAGATATAGAAGCCTTTTTCAACGAAGCATACAAATCCTTTCAACGATATTCCATCGACACTAAGTTCCTTACCAACCTGCGCACGGATAATGATTTCAACTACTTTCTGTTGGCTGCCAAAAACTCTAAGCAGTTTGTAGGAAAAGAAAACATCGTTATTCTGCAAGAAGCAGAAGGAGACTATGAAAGCCGAACAGGAGATAACTTCTCCTGGATCTTCTACAGTTGGCTCATTGGCAATGTTATCTGGCTATTAATTGTTCTCTTCAGTTCGGTACATGAAGGAGATCTGGAACTCTTCCATCAACCTACCCGGAGTAAAAAAGGGTTGAAGATACACTTCAGCATCAACCGGGATGTTTTGTTGGGCATTAAAAGCTATTGGGCTACCTCCCTCCTTGTAGCCATCAACACACTGATATTCATCTTGATGCTGTTTAAAGGGTTAGACTTTATGTTTCCCCAGTCCGATCAGTTGTTAGAATGGGGAGCCTCCTACGGTCCACTTATACAGGAAGGGGAATGGTGGCGATTACTCACTTGCACCTTTCTGCATAGTGGAATAGAACACCTTATATACAATATGTTCAGCCTGTGCCTAATTGGTTTCGCGACAGAAAAAGAAGCCGGAAGCTTCCGTTTCTTACTCGTTTACCTGATAGCAGGAATAGCCTCAAGTTATGTAAGTGTCCTTGTTCATGAGCCAAGCGTAGGCATGGGAGCTTCGGGGGCTATCTTCGGCATGTATGGGCTGGCAGGCGCTTTAACTCTAAAGGGCATTTTAAGTAACGAAATGAAAGGGGTCTACTTGTTCTTCTGCTTGCCTTTCCTGGTTGTGAGCCTGATTGTAGGATTACTCTTTACCGATATTGATATGGCAGCCCACCTCGGAGGATTGGGGGCTGGTTTTGTGGCAGGGCTTTTCTTTCGAAACAGAAAGGATCGAAGAAAGATTCGAAGGTTAGATGATTAAGAACAGCACTGCCTACTAAGCGATTTTACCCAATCTTGGTTGAACAAATTTCCCCTGTGGTATCTTTTTGATTACTTTAGCAAGATTTTGCTACGGCCGTAACGAGGTTTTGCCACGGCCGTAACGAGATTTTAACGCGGCCGCAACAAGAATTAGCCACGGCCGTAACAAAACTTTGCCGCGGCCGTGGCAAAACCTGGCAAAGGCATTTATTGGTTGTTAACGCACCACTATCTCTCCCCCAAACGGATCAAAATCAAATAAAACCTTTCCATCGCGCACTTGGGTTTTCAATTTCTTTCCTCCCTGCCGTACGGTTACCTTCTTGCTTCCCATCACAACACCTGTTAAGGGCTCGGTGAAAAGGCTCTTTTCTAATGATAAATGAGGGGTGATGGTAAAGCCCTTTTTCTGTGGAGTTATCTCATAAGTAAGCTGCTTTTGTTCTTTTGTATAGGCGGCTACTTCTTCAAAAGTACCTACCCAGACTTTATCGTCCAGTGCTTTTACCTTTTCTAAATGATCCCAAAAGCGTTGCGGGTTGCGGAATGCATCATAGCCGTATGTAATTCCATGCGTCATTCCTACTCCCCAGTCGTTTGTCTTTATCAGGTTATTTACCCATTTCTCTAAATCTTCCGGAGTCGATTTGCTGCCGATGGAACGTTGGAAGGTTCGGGTTCCGACGCGATTTTCCACAGCAATCTTCATGGGCTCGGCTTTCTTGTTATTATTGGGGTAACAGAATGTGCGAGGCATTTTGCCCGTCCATGCAAATAGAGCGCTGTCGTTTTTATAAATATCCTCTTTGATTTCTTCCAACGGAAAGCGGCTAAAGTTCTTATGCGCCCAACCATGATTGGAAATCTCGTGCCCACGGTCCGACATTTCTTTTAGTTGCGCCCAGGTCATACGGGTGGTATCGGCTATGGCGGTTGCATCTTTATTGATTTTGTTTCCGTTTATCCAGAAGGTGCCGCGAAAGCCCAGTTTCTCCATACGGGGGGCTACGAGGGTATAGTGCTCAATAAGTCCATCATCAAAGGTATAGCTGATGGCACAATCTTTATCATCTTTGTATTTGGCAACACGGAAACCTGTACTGGAAAGGTCGAGTATTTGATTCAGTACCTTAAACATTTCTTGTCCCAGGTATTCGGCAGATACCTCATTAAAATGGGTACGGTCTTTTTGCAACTCGCCTTGCGACATATCAATGAGGTAAGCATTCGCATCTTCTTCAGCAATACAGCGCATGGCTGCATCTACCTCTGCTCTGTAATGGCGGTTTGCTTTGGGAATGGAACCAAAAACAAAAGGTAGATTCAGATAATTCTTCCCGGTTTTTTGGGTTAAATGTGTACGTACATGGCTGATAACTGCTTTCAGGTTCTTGTAGTAATCTCCTGCATATCGGTCGTCACTTTCGCCCTGATGCCACAGGAAGGCATCTATATGATATCCTTGCTCTATTTTGGATAATGTTTGGTCGATGCTTGCATCAATGGCTTCGGTAAAGGAAAGCAGCAAAGACTTTCCTTTCTTTTGAGAAGAGGCGGTATTCTTTAACCAT
The DNA here is from genome assembly GCF_010500995.1 of Bacteroides sp. 224. Classification (GTDB taxonomy): domain Bacteria; phylum Bacteroidota; class Bacteroidia; order Bacteroidales; family Bacteroidaceae; genus Bacteroides. Next base: position 129,352 of record NZ_QVMK01000003.1, read on the forward strand.
TCAGGATTTGCCGACCAGTATCGGCCTTTCACCGTATCGTTTGGAAAACCGATAGACGTACCTCCTACTGCCCACTTCACTACATAAAAATCTTCCCGAAGGGCTTTATCTATCTGGTAATAAGTAATGGCGTCATACGTCCAAAGACCATCTGTTATTCTACCTTTGGGCCAGTAGGGAACGAAAAGACCGTCTCCCCTATTCTGGGAGATTTTGCAGAAGGGGTATTGTCCTTGTTTGTAATCTATGGTATCTGTTGCCAACTCCTTTATATAGGAAGGCAACAATTTATTGTTTACCCGGCCATCGGTATTAGATTGCCCTGCTGTGATAAATACATGAACAGGGGTTTTCTCTTGCGATTGGGCGATGCTTATTGTATAGGTTCCTCCAAAGAGGAATAGTAGGAATGTTACAAGAATGTTTTTCATTTTTCTATTTTAAATAATCTATTTTACTGTATTTGTTGATAATTTCTTTTCTATACTCTTCAATCCTTGAAGAAAAGAAAGATAGGTAAGATTTGGTGTTTCATGACACGAAGGTTATAATTTGATTAACGAGGGCAAATATACAGCCTGATGGGTATAAACAGGATGTCTTTTTGTACAAGTTGATATAATTCCGTACTGTTTTGAGTTAATTCACCACAGATTAACACGGATTTTCACAGATTATTAACTAAAAGCTCTGTCCTCTTTGGTTTTGTAGTGGAATAATTTAATCTGTGAAAATCTGCGTAATCTGTGGTGAAAAGCCCTCCTTTCCATACCATTATGAATTAACAGAGCAAAGTTCCTAATAACTCCTAACTTGCCAACCTAAACATGAGTACTAAACCCCACCTCAACCGTCTTACTAAACAGAATTAACCGTATACGTTTAAATAATGAAAGATAGCAAATACAAAGGAGTGGTAGTACCCATGATTACTCCCATCACTCCACAAGGAGAAATCGACACCACTGCCGTAAACAAAATCATTCGCAAATTCGCAGCCTGCCAGGTGTCTCCTCTCTTAATGGGAACTACAGGAGAAGGAAATTCAGTATCAGCAGAGCAAGGTAAAAAACTGGTAGAAGCTGCCGTGAAAGCTGTGCCTGCCAATTCGGATATGATTATCTATGTGGGACTCAACGGCTGTTGTACCGAGGAACACATCCAAATGGCCAACTTGTACCATTCACTCGGTGCCGATGTCATTGTAGCTACCCTTCCAAGCTATTACGCACTTACGGACGAGCAAATGTACACTTATTATACTACATTGGCAGATCGCATCACCGCCCCTCTTATGCTTTATAATATAAAGGCAACTACTCACATGAGCATCCCTGTAGATATTGTACAGAGATTAAGCACCCATCCCAACATCGTTGGTCTGAAAGATTCCGAGCGTGATCTTGAACGAATGGAAGCCTGCCTGCAAATCTCTCGCGAACATTCAAACTTTGCTTACTTCTGCGGATGGGCTGCCCAGTCGGCCAACAGCTTATATAAAGGAGCCGATGGCATTGTGCCCAGTACAGGAAATTTCATCCCCGAAATGTTTGCCGACCTATACACCGCCGCCCTTGCAGGAGATACAACCACAGCCGACAAGTTGCAACAAGAAACCGACGGAATAGCCCGCATCTACCAGGAAGGTCGCACTCTGGGACAATCATTGGCTGCCCTGAAAGTCATGATGGGTACCAAAGATCTTTGCGGACCCGACATGCTCTCTCCCCTCACCCGATTAACCGCTAACGAAGAACAAGAAATCATACTAAAAACACCATGAACGAACCTTTGATGCATTGGGTAGACTTAACCATTGTCTTCCTGTCTGTTGTATTAGCCATTGGCGTAGGTCTTTATTTCTCACGCCGTCAGAAAAGCACCGATAACTATTTCGCGGGAGGGCGTAACATTCCTGCCTGGGCCATCGGTATGTCTATATTTGCCACACTGATTAGTAGTGTTACCTTCCTGGCGTACCCCGGGGCAGCGTATGCAGGAAACTGGATTCTGCTGGTGCAGGGATTAATGGTGCCAATTGTACTTGTAGCCCTGATTGGGATTATTGTACCACTGTTTCGCCGCGTCATTAAACTTAGTACCTACGAGTATTTTGAAAGACGGTTCGGACTCTTTGCCCGTATTTACAGTTCGGTGGCTTTTATACTCACCCATTTCTCTAAGATGGGAACTGTATTCTTTCTGGTGGCTATGGCCATGTCTCCTTTTCTGGGAATTGATATTTATACGGTTATCATTGTGCTTGGCATCGCCATCATTCTGCTCACCTTGCTGGGAGGTATCGAAGCCGTTATCTGGATGGATGTTATACAAGGATTTATGTTGATTGGCGGCGGTGTTATTTGCGCCCTCATCCTTTTGTTTAAACCCGAAGGCGGACCGTTGGGAGTATTCAGCACAGCCATCGAAATGAATAAAATCAGTTTCGGGCCTTACGACTGGGACTTTACGCAGTTAACGTTTATCGTTATGGCACTTAACGGTGTTTTCTACGCTATTCAGAAGTATGGAACAGACCAAACCATTGTACAGCGTTACCTCACAGCCAAAGATGATAAATCTGCTAAAAAGGCCGCATACATCGGGGTATTTATGAGTGTGCCCATCTGGGCGTTATTTATGTTTATCGGTACTGCCTTGTATGTATTTTACCAAACAAGTGGCGCCGCACTGCCCGATGGCATTAAAGCAGACGAAGTATTCCCGTTCTTTATTGCTACCGAGCTACCTATCGGTATCACCGGATTAATTGTAGCAGCACTGGCAGCAGGAGCCATTTCCAGTCTGGACTCGGATATGAACTGCCTGGCCGCCATTGGCGTAGAAGATTATTATGTGCGCTTTAAACCTCAAAGCACCGATAAACAACGCCTGCGCCTGGGACGTATTTTGGTAGGAGTATCGGGAGTAGCTGCCGTGGGAGTAGCCATGATTTATGCCTATTGGGGTGGCGAAGGAGTGCTGGGAGTAGTCTTTGGGCTATACGCCATCTTCTCGGCCGGTATTGTGGGACTGTTCCTATTAGGCTTGCTTAGTCGCCGGGCCAATAAACAAGGGTTGTATGTTGGTATTGCAGCAGCCATCTTATTTACGGCTTATGCCACTTTAACCTCTATGAAGGTAGACTTTGGCGATGGCTTAGGCAAACGCATCATACTCGATTTGGGTAGTCTTAACTTCACCCAGCATAAATATATGTTAGGTGTATATAGTCATATCATTCTTTTTGTGGTGGGTTATTTTGCCAGTTTCTTCTTTAAAACACCACTGGCAGATAAAGAGCTTACTATTTATGGGTATTTGGAGGAGAAAAGAAAAGAAGCCTCTCCCCAACCCTCTCCAAAGGAGAGGGAGAAAGAAGAATGAAAGAAACAGATTAAAACTAAAAAAGAAAAATATGAACAAATCAACAAGAGCTTCTCATTCCCTCTCCTTTGGAGAGGGTTGGGGTGAGGCTTTAACCATCTTACAACCGAATAAAATTGTATTCGGCACCGGATGCAGCACTACACAGTTCTGCGAGGATTTCCGCCAACTGGGTTACAAACGATTATTCATCCTCACAGCTCCCCCCATACTGCCTCTGATTAAACCCATGTTGGAACAATTGGAAGCCGATAAGGTAAGCATTTGCATTTACGAGGGGATTACTCAGGAACCTACCGTTGCCCACTTCTATGAAGTACTCGAAAAAGCCCGCGACTTCAACGCCGACAGCGTAATCGGCGTAGGCGGTGGCAGTGTGTTGGATACCGCCAAACTGGTAGCTGCCCTTATTGAAAGCGATCAGAAAGTAGAAGACATCTTCGGTACCGGCTTCCTGAAAAGCCGCAAACGCTGGTTGGCTTGTTTGCCTACTACAGCGGGAACTGGAAGCGAGGTATCTCCCAACTCCATATTATTAGACGAAAAAGATAAACTGAAGAAAGGAATCGTCAGCCCTTACTTAGTAGCAGATGCTGCCTATCTGGACCCGCAACTCACAGTAACAGTTCCCCCCAAGATTACAGCCGAAACGGGCATGGATGCGCTGACTCATTGCATCGAAGCATATACCAATAAGTTCGCCCACCCTGTAATTGATATGTATGCCCGTATGGGAATGGAACTGATTGCCTCTAATCTGCTTCGTGCCGTGAAAGACGGAAAAGACATAGAAGCCCGCGAAGCCTTATTATTAGGCAGTTACTACGGTGGCATCTGTCTTGGCCCTGTGAACACGGCTGCTGTACATGCGTTATCTTATCCGTTAGGAGGCGAATTTCATATTTCGCATGGATTGGCAAACGCCATTCTGTTGCCCTCTGTTATGAAATTCAACCGTAGTGCAGATGTGCGCAAATATGCAGAAGTAGCCATAGCCTGTGGTGCTCCCATAGGAAAGAACAATGAAGAGACAGCAGAGAATGGTGTTAACCACATTACCCAACTATCCAAAGATTGCGGCATCCCTACCAAGCTGTCTGAGATTGGTATTCCACAGGAAGCTGTCGATGGAATGGCAAAAGCTGCTATGCAGGTAACTCGTTTATTAAAGAATAATCCGAGAGAGGTTACCTTGGCAGATGCGAAAGCGATTTATGAATCATTATTTTGAACCACAGATTAACGCAGATTAGCACAGATTATTATTATAATTTAATCCGCGAAAATCTGTGTTAATCTGTGGTTCACAAAAACAACATACACCAGAGCATGAAAAAACCAATATTAGCCATCACCATGGGCGACCCCGCAGGTATCGGCCCCGAAATCATCGTCAAAGCATTACACCAACCGGAAGTGTACCAAAAATGCCGCCCGTTGGTAGTAGGCGATGCTGCCGTGATGCAGAAAGCCATCAAAGTAACCGAACTTCCGATGAGCATCCATGTCATACACCAAGTATCCGATGCCTTATTCGCACCTAATACGATTGATGTATACGACCTGAATTTCCCTAAACTCGATCAGATTCTATACGGAAAAGTATCTGCACAGGCAGGCGATGCGGCATTTCAGTCTATCAAAAAAGCGATTGAGTTAGCCATGAATAAAGAAGTAGATGGAACCGTCACCGCTCCTATTAATAAAGAAGCGTTGAATCTGGCAGGGCATCACTTCGATGGTCATACCGAGATATATGCTCACTTCACCCAAACGGCTAAGTACGCTATGTTGCTGGCAGATGAATTCCTTCGGGTGATTCATGTCTCCACCCATGTATCCTTGCGCGAAGCTTGCGACCGGGTGAAGAAAGACCGCATCATAGATGTAACTCAACTTATTGCAGACGCCTGCCAACAATTCGGCATCAAGAACCCACGCATCGGCATAGCAGGCTTGAACCCCCATTCCAGCGATAACGGTTTATTTGGTTGGGAAGAAGAAAAAGAAATCATTCCCGCCGTTAATGCCCTTAAAGAGATGGGCTATCATGTAGAAGGTCCCGTACCTCCCGACACTCTTTTTGCCAAAGCCAAATGCGGACAATATGATGGTTGCGTGGCTATGTATCACGATCAGGGTCATATTCCGTTTAAGGTTGTCGGCTTCAACTGGGATCCCCAAACCGGAAAGATGGAAAGTGTACAAGGAGTCAATATCACCTTAGGTCTGCCCATTATCCGCGTATCCGTAGATCATGGAACCGCCTTTGATGTAGCAGGTAAAGGAATTGCCAGTCCGGATGCCATGTTGCTCTCCATTGATTATGCGACAAGAATGGCAAACAATAAGAACACAGAGACACAGAAACACAGAGATTAAACTTCAGGCTTTGAATTGATTAAACCTCTGTGCCTCTGTACCTTTGTGTTCTGAAAAAAATAATTATCCACATACAGTTACCGTTTTATGATTTGTGTAATAGCCGATGATATAACAGGAGCAGCAGAAATCGCAGGGATTGGGCTTCGCTTCGGATTGAAAGTCAGATTAGTAATGAACACACGACTTCTTCCCAAAGATTGCGATCTGCTGGTATATGCCACAGATACCCGCTCCCTCAGTGAAGAAGAGGCTATTACACAAAGCACAAAACTGGTGCAGATCTTAAAAAGATCCGGTATAAAGAATATCTTTAAGAAAGTAGACTCCGCCTTGCGAGGGCACTTAACCGCCGAGCTACAACCGTTCTTAGAAGCAGGTCTGTTTAAACAGGCTTTATTAATTCCCCAAAATCCCTCCAAAGGAAGAGTCATAAAGGAGGGAATGTATTATATAAACGACACTCCACTACACGAAACATCTTTTAAAGACGACCCTGAGTTTCCCGCGGAAAGTTCGGAAGTTCATTCCTTCTTAAAAGGGAACAAACACTTCACCATCGCCAATGCCATCGGCATACAAGAAATAGAAGAACATACCGCCTCTTTAACCCCCGACACCTTGCCGGCAGGAGGCGCAGATTTCTTTGTCTGCTATTTAAAGTCTGCATACAAAGATTTCCGCGTTCATCCGCTCATTTCGCTTCTTCCGCGTATCAATCGGCAACCTCAACAGATATTAGGCAACAAGGATGCACTTATTGTTTGTGGAAGCACCATGAAACATAACTTATCAACCTACCCCTACATGATAAGAAAAAACATCCCTTTTTGTAATATGCCCCAAGAAGTATTCGAAGGAGGAAGCCCCGATAAATGGATCTCTGAATTGAAAGAGCTATACGCTACCTCCCGCTCCCTACTCTTAATGATTAATCATCCTCCCCGAAAAGGAAAAGAGTTTGCCCTCCGTTTAAAAGGAGTCCTTACGGAAAGCGTCATTGCTCTGTTAAAAGAACATTTCCCGGACGAATTAATTATTGAAGGAGGAGCTACTGCCTACGCTATCCTAACAGCTATGCAATGTTGCCAGTTTACGGTAAAAGAAGAAATAAGTCCGGGGGTAATACGCCTTATTAGTTCCGACATTCCGAAACTACCTATCATTATGAAACCCGGGAGTTATGAATGGGGGGATACGTTTATTTAGTCGAACAACTCCTGCAATATCGCCAACGACTTTAACTCCTTAAAGCCCGGAATGTGCAACTGATAATAATCGGTGATAATCTGAATACAGCGAGCTCTTTCCACCCGATTCATGCCAAACAAATGCATCGTTTCATAATTCATACGCATAAGGCGAGTCAACCGATACGCCTCCTCTCCTCCTATATAAGAAGAATGTAGGTGTGGACGAATCGAAGTGAAAGAAGCATTCAACAAATCGAAATAATCTCCTCTCTGATAATCTTCGAGGTTAGGATACAAACCTAAGAAGCGAGAAAGACGCATCAAAAACACCAAATGAAAATTGGCATAATCCTCTTTGCATGCATCCAGCCAAGCAATAGAGTGTTGCAAATAGGCAAACAAAGGACGGTTCTCCGTTTCCTCCCTAACCCCTCTATATAAAAACTCTGCCAGGAAAAGAGCAATGGCAGATTTATAAGGATCATAAGGAATCGAAATAAAAGGATAGGCCGATTTTGCCTCTTTAATACGGTGCAAGCTTGTATTCGGACGAATATTCGTATCTATATCCACAATAGATAAAGGCTGAAAAAGAACCGACTTAACAGCCGACTTCTTAGAGCGTGTGGCAGGCACCAGAAAAGTAACCCTACCCGCTAACTCCGTATAGATATCGACAATATTAGACGTATCATTGTATTTTAAAGAGTGAAGAACGATACCAAGCGTCTTTTGAAGCATGTTTGGAGTTTTAGTTTAGAGTTTGGAGTTTATAGTTTGTTGGGTAATAATGCAAAACTACATAAAAAGCTTTAAAGAACAAAACAGCATTTTATTACTGTGAGTATAGCCCCCAAAAATAGCGAACGCTATAAAACGCTAATAGCGAACTTATAGCAAACGTATGGCAAACTTATAGCAAAACGTATGGCAAAATTATAGCTATATATATAATGATGATGATAAAGAAGAAGAAGAAGTAATATACCAAACACCAAAGAAAGAAAAAGAAATGAAACCGGCATTTAAAGAAACTGCTACCGGCAATCAAGTCAAATGCTACTGGCTTTAGAAGCAATTACAACCGGCATTAGAATAAAAATCACAAGAAATTCACTTTTTTCTGCAGAAATGTTTGGAGATTCAAAAATAAGCCTTACCTTTGCATCCGCAATCGAGAGATAATCTCAGAGCGAACGCAGAAATGCAAGACATGATGGCCCATTCGTCTATCGGTTAGGACGCAAGATTTTCATTCTTGAAAGAGGGGTTCGACTCCCCTATGGGCTACAAATAAAAAAATAACGAAATTAAAAAGATTAGTCGAAATGGCAAATCATAAATCATCACTAAAGAGAATCAGACAAGAAGAAAGAAGAAAGCTTCATAACAGATACTATGCAAAGAGCGCAAGAACTGTTATTAAGAAACTTCGTTCCACTACAGACAAAGCAGAAGCAACTGCTCTGTACCCATTCATCGTTAAGAAAGTTGATAAGCTTGCGAAAGTGAACATCATTCACAAAAACAAAGCTAACAACTTAAAATCAAAACTTGCTCTATACATTAACAGATTAGGTTAATTTGTTAATCAGAAGATATTTAAGTGCAAAAGGCTGAACTTTAAAGTTCGGCCTTTTTACTTTTACCCCTCCCCCGAAACCAAAAGATAAAAAGCTATAATTCGCCTCACTTTGACGTTTATTTTCCTTTATAACGCAAGATTTTTTTAGTATATTTGCTCAGTTATTCTAATAGGAAAATAAATTATGATTGAAGAACAAATCACAAACAACAACGGTACGTATTCAGCGGATAGTATCCAGGTCTTAGAGGGTCTTGAAGCAGTAAGAAAACGTCCTGCGATGTACATTGGAGACACAGGCCTAAAAGGATTACATCATCTGGTTTATGAAGTAGTAGATAACTCTATCGACGAAGCATTGGCCGGATATTGTGATCGTATCGATGTCACCATCAACCAAGACAATTCAATAACAGTACAAGATAACGGACGCGGTATCCCGGTAGACTTCCACGAGAAAGAAAAAAAATCTGCATTAGAAGTTGTAATGACCGTACTCCATGCCGGAGGTAAATTCGACAAGGACTCTTACAAAGTATCCGGAGGTTTGCATGGTGTAGGTGTATCCTGTGTGAACGCCCTGTCTACACACATGACTACCCAGGTATTCAAAGACGGAAAAATATACCAACAAGAATACGAATGTGGTAAACCTATGTATTCCGTAAAGGAAGTAGGCACCACCGATAAAAGAGGAACACGTCAGGAATTTCATCCCGACCCAACCATATTTACTGTTTTAGAGTATAAATACGATATCTTAGCTGCCCGTATGCGCGAACTGGCTTACCTGAATGCAGGTATTACCATCACCCTAACCGACATGCGCGAACAAAACGAAGACGGTAGCTATAAAAACGAAACATTCTACTCGGAAGAAGGATTGAAAGAATTCGTTCAATTCATTGATTCTGCCCGCGAGCGCTTGATTCAAGATGTAATCTACATCAACACAGAAAAGCAAGGCACTCCCGTAGAAGTGGCCATTATGTACAACACCTCGTATTCTGAAAACATTCACTCTTATGTGAATAACATCAATACCATTGAAGGGGGTACTCACCTGGCCGGTTTCCGTCGCGCTTTAACCCGTACTTTAAAGAAGTATGCCGAAGATTCAAAGATGCTCGAAAAAGTAAAGGTTGAAATCTCGGGCGATGACTTCCGCGAAGGGCTAACAGCCGTTATCTCTATCAAAGTAGCCGAGCCACAATTCGAAGGACAAACCAAAACCAAATTAGGTAATAATGAGGTTATGGGTGCCGTTGACCAAGCTGTGGGCGAAGCACTGACATACTTCCTGGAAGAACATCCGAAAGAAGCCAAAGTGATTGTAGACAAAGTGATCTTGGCTGCTACCGCTCGTCACGCAGCTCGTAAAGCTCGCGAGATGGTACAACGCAAATCACCCATGTCAGGTGGCGGACTTCCCGGTAAACTGGCCGACTGCTCGGATCGCGATCCGGACAAATGCGAATTATTCCTTGTCGAAGGGGACTCGGCAGGTGGTACAGCGAAGCAAGGACGTAACCGCGCCTTCCAAGCTATTCTCCCACTTCGTGGTAAAATCCTGAATGTAGAGAAAGCCATGTATCACAAAGCATTGGAAAGTGATGAAATTCGCAACATATACACCGCTTTAGGCGTAACCATTGGTACCGAAGAAGACAGCAAAGCGGCCAACATCGAAAAACTACGCTACAAGAAGATCATTATCATGACCGATGCCGACGTCGATGGTTCTCACATCGACACACTGATCATGACATTCTTCTTCCGCTATATGCCCGAACTGATTCTGAACGGGTATTTGTACATCGCTACTCCCCCGCTCTATCTATGTAAAAAAGGAAAAGTGGAAGAGTACTGCTGGACAGATGCACAACGTCAGAAATTTATCGAGACGTATGGTGGTGGTTCTGAAAATGCTATCCACACACAACGTTACAAAGGTTTGGGAGAGATGAACGCTACTCAGCTTTGGGAAACAACTATGGACCCCGAAAACCGTATGCTGAAACAAATTACTATTGAAAACGCTTCGGAAGTTGATAAAGTAATGTCTATGCTGATGGGTGACGACGTAGCGCCCCGCCGCGAGTTTATCGAAGAGAATGCTACATACGCTAATATCGATACTTAATTAATTATTAATAAAACCAACCTCACATCTTACAACGAGGAAACGCCGGTAAAAGGGAAACCTTTTAGCGGCGTTTTTTATTAAAGAACATTCTCAATCTGTCTTATTATCTATCATCAAATCATCCCCTGCTCCTTCAACTCCTGTGCCACACTCTCCAACTCCTTATACCAAACCTCTCCAAATTTACGGGTCAGCGGTTCTTTCAGGAATTGATATACTGCCACATTTTCCTTTTCTCCCAACAGCCAAGCTGCATGGCAAACACTCCATTTATGGAAGTTGAGTGCTTTAAAAGTTCCGTAATCGGCAACGCGAATGGGGTATAGGTGACAGGAAATAGGTTTGTAGAAATCTACCTTGCCTTCTCGATAAGCTTTCTCGATGGCACAATAGCAATAGCCTTTTTCATCATAACAGGTAAAAACACAGTCTTTGCCATCTACGATGGAAGTAACCAAATCGCCATCACTATCTCTATAGCAAACGCCTTGTTTGTTAATAACTGCCTGCGCTTTAGGAGAAAGATCATCCCAAACAATGGGAAGGACTTCTTCTAATTTTGCTAATTCATTATCTTCTACGGGAGCGCCGGCGTCACCTTCTATGCAACATTCGCCTTTGCAGGCATCGAGGTTGCAGATAAACTTTTGGGTGAATACGTCGAGGCTTACTACGATGTCGTCAATTTGTACCATGTTTTTAAATTTGTAGAGACGCACGGTGTGCGTCTCCATATCCTTTATCTGTGCATTTATAATAAGACGCACGCCGTGCGTCTCTACAGGATTATTTTATTAATATGCGTCCTGTCATTTCCTTCGGAACCTCCAATCCCATTATATTTAGGATAGTAGGAGCTACATCTGCCAAGATACCATTCTCAATCTTTGCATCCTTGTTCTCTGTTACATACACGCAAGGAACTGGGTTTAGTGAGTGAGCTGTATTTGGAGAACCATCTTCATTCACTGCATTATCCGCATTACCGTGGTCGGCAATGATGATAGCCTCATAACCATGCGCTTTTGCTGCTTCGATGGTATCCTTTACGCAAGCATCTACTGCTTTCACTGCTTTCTCAATGGCTTCGTAAACACCTGTATGACCTACCATGTCACCATTTGCATAGTTTACGATGATACAATCAAACTTTTCGGTATTGATAGCCTCAACCAACTTTTCTTTTACTTCGAAAGCACTCATTTCCGGTTTCAGGTCGTAAGTAGCTACTTTGGGAGAAGGAACCAAGATACGTTCTTCACCATCGAATGGAGTTTCGCGACCGCCATTGAAGAAGAAAGTAACGTGTGCGTACTTCTCTGTCTCTGCAATGTGAAGCTGAGATTTGTTTTGAGAAGCGAGGTATTCGCCTAAAGTATTTTCTACATTGTCTTTATCGAAGAGTACGTGTACACCTTTGAAAGATGCATCATACGGAGTCATGCTATAGAATTGCAAGTTAGGAATGGTGTGCATTCCTGCTTCGGGCATATCTTGTTGAGAAAGAACCACGGTCAATTCTTTCGCACGGTCGTTACGATAGTTGAAGAAGATAACTACATCGCCTTCTTTGATGGTACCATCGAAGTTTGCATTCACGATTGGTTTGATAAATTCATCGGTTACACCTTCATCATAAGACTCTTGCACAGCCTGAGCCATGTCCGTAGCTTTTTTGCCTGTGCCGCTTACCAATAAATCATACGCTTCTTTTACACGTTCCCAACGTTTGTCGCGGTCCATCGCATAGTAACGTCCGATGATAGAAGCGATTTTGCCTGCGCTCTTTTTTGTATGGGCATCCAGTTGTTCGATGAATCCTTTTCCGCTCTTTGGGTCGGTATCACGACCGTCCATAAAGCAGTGGATGAAGGTATTATCAATTCCGTATTCTTTGGAGATATCGCAAAGTTTAAACAGATGATCCAGTGAACTGTGTACTCCACCATCTGAAGTTAACCCCATGAAGTGAATATTCTTTCCGTTTTCTTTGGCATAGCTGAAAGCGGAAATGATTTCGGGATTCTTTAGAATGCTGTTATCACGACAAGCCAGGTTGATCTTTACCAAGTCTTGATACACTACACGTCCCGCACCAATATTCAGATGACCTACTTCGGAGTTACCCATCTGTCCGTCGGGCAAACCTACGTTTTCACCGCTTGCCTGCAGTTGCGAATGTGGATACGTATTTACTAAATAATCCCAATAAGGAGTTGGTGTATTGAAGATAACGTCTGCTTTTCCGTGATTACCGATTCCCCATCCGTCGAGAATCATTAAAAGGGCTTTTTTACTCATATTGTTTTAGTTTATTAGTACCTGAATGGTGAGTTTATAAAAACTTTAATATGCCGGCAAAGGTACAAATTAATTGTGAAACTTACTCCGCTACCACTTCGATAACTCTACTCTTCAGCTTCTGTCCGGTAAAGATATTCAAACCTACATTCATCAGATACTCACCGGAGTAGACCTGATCATTGCCCGGCAGGGAAGAATTTGCACCCGGCATCAGGTTGGTTTCCGTCACTCTATACTTCTTGTCTTTATCTAATCCTTGCAAGCGCACGGGGAGTGTTTTTTCGGCATAACGCGGATAGATGTCGAAAGCAAAAACCACTGCTTTTTGTTTGTCTTTACCCACATACATAGAAGATGTGTGATTGCTGCCATAAGGTGAAACCAAACGGTAAAGGTCACCTTCGAGAATAACCGGTTTCAGCCTGTTGTAATTGAGTACGGCCCGGCGACAATATTGCTGTTCGTTTTCATTCATGTCTTCAAGTTTGATATCGAAACCAAGCTTACCCATCATGGCTACATCGGTGCGAAACTTGATGCTTGTGCTGCGGTTCCAAGTAGTAACGTGTGCACAAAGAGCCTTGCTTGGGAATACTTGTGAGAAGCCCCACTGAATAAATAAGCGTTCTATCGGGTCGGTATTATCGCTTGGCCAGAATTCGGTGAAGTATTTAAGGGCTTCATAATCCGAACGCCCGCCACCGCCGGCACAAAGCATCATGGGTAAGTTGGGATATTTGGCTTTTACTCTATCCAGTACCTTATAAAGTCCGCGTACATGCTCAATGTATAAATGAGATTGTTTGTTTTTTAAGTAAGGCGAATAGATATTGGTAATCGGGCTGTTACAGTCCCATTTGAAGAATGCAATATCGGGGTATTTAGTCATTAGCTTGTCTACTACGCCAAATACATGATCTTGAACAGCAGGGTTGCTAAGGTCAAGAACTAACTGGTTGCGGAAATAATATTCATCGCGATTAGGCAAATGGATCACCCAATCTTTATGCTTTTCGTACAATTCGCTTTTAGGATTCACCATTTCGGGTTCTATCCAAATACCGAATTTAATACCCTTCTTTTTGGCTTCGTCTACTAAACGACCTACTCCGTTGGGAAGTTTGTCTTTGGTTTCGCCCCAATCGCCCAAACCTTGCGTATCACTGCTGCGGGGGTACTTATTGGCAAACCATCCATCATCCAAAAGGAACATATCTACACCCAGTTTCACGGCTTCGTCCATTAAACCGATCAGTTTATCTTCGTTGAAGTTAAAGTAAGTGGCTTCCCAGTTGTTCAATAAAGTCATTCGGGTTTTATCACCGTCTTTTAGTTGGTGTTTACGAGCCCAGTCATGGAAGTTACGACTGGCTTGTCCGCGACCATCGAAGCTGTAAGTAAAGTAAAAGTCGGGAGTGCGGAATACTTCACCACTTGCCAATTGATATTCGGAAGCATAAGGGTTGATACCTGAGATAATACGCAATTCATTTTTATTGTCTACTTCGAAAGTAAAACGGAAGTTGCCTGTCCAACCAATGGTACCTACCAATACTTCGCCGCTATTCTCATCGGATTCACGATCTACAGCTAATTGAAAGAAAGGAGATACGAACATATTGGCACGTGAGCCTAACTTGGTATCAATCACTTTTTTACCAAAGTCCAGTTCGCGCTCGGTGATATTAGCTTCATGCGCCCAGTCGCCTGCAAATTCGGTCAGGAAGTATTTAGCCCGATTGAGGTGAAGCATGGAAGAAGCATATTTACTTAACACAACAGGCTTCTTTTCGCGATGACTGATTTCGGTATATGTTTTAATGATGTTTTCTTTGCTATAAGCAATATAGTAAAGCTTAACAGTCACAGGATATTTATCATCCTGCAAGGTGATAATGGTTTCATTCACTCCCGATTCTAACTGACGGTTTGAGTGAGTGACATACTTTAATAACAAAGAAGAATTGCCGTCATTATGCAGTATTTGAATGGCAGGTTCAAAGTAATCTTCCATGCCATGAGTCAGATAGGCTTCGGTTCCTTTTGGAAGGAAATTAATATCCGAGTCGTGGTTTAGTTTCTGTCCCAGATAACGCTGATACAGTCGTCCGTTTTCTCCTACTTGATAAATGAGGCTGATGTTGCTCGTTTCAATCTTAATAACAGGGGTGTCGGCTGCTTTTAACGAGGTGGTTAGGCAAAACAGGAACAGCAAAAAGATAGTTTTCGTTTTCAAGGTATTCATTGTTTTTGGTTTATAATGTTATATGAATTTATTTCATCTCAATCAGTTTCACATCTTTAGCAGGAATGGTGAGCGAGAGTTCTTTCGCTGCTGTCAATGTTTCACCACTCCATAATTCGGTTAACCGATATTCTTTGGTTGCATCCAATCCTATTCTTTCGAAAGATAAAGTGACATTCAATTCATTATCGGAATAGTTGAATATGGCGCAATGCACTGTTCCGTCTTCGTTCTTGCGGATGAAGATGTTTTCGGATTGTGCTCCGTTACCTTCAACCGGGCGGAATACTTCGCCTGTAGCCACAGCGTTTACGCTTTTGTTTGTTAAGAGTTTAATCGATCTTTCTTTGGAATCAGTCGGGCCTTCCTTACTGAAATCATCTCCTACAATATAGATTCCTGTGATTACCCCCGAAGTAATACGCGCCCGATTCTCTCCTTCGGTCGCATCTCTTAATACGATATGATCTGCATCGTTGTACTGATAGATATACTTTTGCCACCAGCCATAAGAAAGAGCGTTTAGTGTATATTCTGTATCCTTGATTTTATTCCAGGCATCGCAAGCTATTCTTCTGGATTGTGCATATTGTGCGGGGAAAACAGGAGAGATAGAAAGGTTGATGTACATATCTCCGAAATACTGATTAAGAAGTTTCAGCCCATAGTTATAACCTTGTATTCCTGTGGTGATTTCGGGGTTATGCCAACTGTCGGCTTCCATAGCTCCATGCGTCATGAAGTCCATCTTTACATATTCATAACCTGTGCGACGGAATAATTCGGAAATCTCTTTCATCATAGCCTCCACTGCAGGATGGGTAGGATCAATGGCGTATGCACCGTCCAGTTCCTGAGGTTCGCCATTGGCATACAGATAAATGTCTTTGTATTTATATTCGGGAGCAGCATCAATGGTACGGTCGGGATTCTTTCCCCAATCGGTAAAGGGCGTCCAGTAGATTCCTCCGATTTGTCCATTGGCTTTGCATTTGTCTATGAAGGATTTGAGTTGTTCTTCGCTAAAGCTGTTCCAACCCGAGTCTAACCCGATGTAAAGGGTGTTATCAGGATTTACAAAACCGTCATTTTGCAGATTCTCTTTAAAGAAGTCAGATACTTCCAACGCTTTCTCGTAGGTAAGGCTAAACTGCAATGCCCCCCAGCTGTTCCAACCAAATGGAACAGCTTTCTCCCAGGATTTGGGAGGGGCAATTACAGCGTTGGCTTTAGCATAAGCTTCCAACCCGTCGCACCAGTTACCGAAAAGCCCATATAACACTTTGGGCGATTTAATCTTTTTACCTTTTAATATACCGTGCGTTTTTACATCCCGTGTCAATTCATCGGCTATGCCTCCATAGCAAGCCAATGAACCCACATTCTCTTTGTTACCTTTTCCTATTGTAATACCTGTTTTCCAATTATCGTGTTCGACAGAACCTACAATCAGGCCCTGACGATTGTCGTTATTAAAGATTGCTGTTACTTCATAGCTGGTAAGCTTATCAAATGTCAGCGGGTGAGATTGATAGCGCACCCATTTGTCGTTATCAAAAGGAACAAACAAGGCACGATTATTCTCACCCGGGCGAAGTATTTGTGGCATGCGATCGATTTGTACAGGAGCCATCCGGTTGGAAGCAACTCCGTTATTATCTTCAAGAGTAAATTCTGTCAATAGATAGTCGTTATTCGGATACAAATAAAAGTATTGAGTGAGTGTAGGCAATGCCTCATCTTTATAGATAATGGTATAAAGATGTCCTTTACCGAAAGAGTCTTTTATCTTACTTGTTTTAATTTGATAGGTAGAATAGTCGCGGGTGGCCACCTGCTTTTTATCGAGTTGATAAGATGCATATAGGGCATCGGCTATCAGAACGGAATCCTGATAAATGTTGATTGATTTATTCTCCGGATTAAACTGTATAGCCCACTTTCCTGCAATCAGATTACCGGATGAATTTCCACATCCGCAAAGCCCCAACAAGAGAAGGCAAGCCAAGGAAAGATTCTTTAGATATTGAATTTTGTTTTTCATTGGTTTGATTAATGATATTAATAATTGGTCATGCCAAAAGTAGCTATAAATGGTAGGAGGAAAAGACACAAACGCTTCAAAAAATGATAAGTTTAACGCAAAATGCAGGTTGGAAAGGGGGTAATGCATGAATCTTTCATTTTTTGAAGCATTTAGATATATTCAAACGTCAACCTTCTTCTTCCCCACTATTCTCTCCCGCATTCTTCAACTCTTCGGGAATAACAGGTTGCTTTCCTGGTTGATGTTGCCTCTCAAAATCTTTCGGACTCATGCCAAACTGCTTCGTGAATATTTTGCTAAAGTAGGAAGGCGAATTAATTCCTACCATATAACATACATCACTGATGCGGTGTCTGCCTTCCTGAATATATTCGGCGGCTTTCTTCAGTTTAATCAAACGGATGAAGTCAAGTGTAGAAAGGTTGAATAAGGTTTTTATCTTACGCAATAAGCTGGATCGGCTCATATAAAGAATTTCCGCCATGCGCTCTACACCAAAGGAATCATCTGTTATATTCTCCTCAATAATTTGAATCACTCTATTCATAAAGTCCTCGTCCGCTTTGTTCATCTGCATATTATCCACAGTGAAGAAAGGACGTTTAGAGAAGGCTTCCCGCTCTCTCCGACGATTATCCAATAAAGAAAGTACTTGTTCTTTGAGATAATTAAAAGAAAAAGGTTTCTCTACATAAGCCTCTGCGCCATACTTCAGGCCATTAATCTTACTGTCTAAGTCATTTTTGGCAGTAAGGAATATAAGGGGGATGTGAGAAAGGTTAATATCCGACTTTACCTCTTTGCAAAGTTGATAGCCATTCATCACAGGCATCATGATATCGCTGATAATAAGATCGACATGGATGCTTCGGAGTATTTCCAATGCCTCTTTACCATTCCGGGCAACTTCTACAGTGAAGAATTCCTGCAATCTTTCCTGAATAAAGGTAAGCATGCTTTCATTATCTTCCACAAACAAAAGGGTATAGCTGTGCATATCGGTGGCGATGGATGTTTCTTCATCCAGCACCACAATATCCTTTTGAATGGCTTTATCATTCTCTCGTATAATGCCTCCCTTATTCAGCGGAACATTGAGCACAAATGCATTGTCTTCCTGTTTGGTATCCAAATAAAGGGTGCCTTTATGCAATAAGGCTAAAGAACGAGCCAAAGAAAGCCCTATCCCTACTCCATTCCGCGGTTCTTCTTTCCCTTCCGTTTGGTAGAAAGGTTCGAATATACGCTGACTGATTCCTTCGGGAATTCGGTTTCCATCACTGGTTACACGAATGGTAAAGTTTTCCCGATCGCTTTCGAGTTCCACTACAATGGTTTTACGGGCGTACTTTAAAGCGTTGTTAAGCAGGTTACTCAATATTTTGGTAATGGCTTCTTTATCAACAGAGGCCCATACGGTTTCATCTGTCAGATTCAGGATTAACTCCTTTTTATTCAGGTTGATGGTAATTTCAAAACGGGCAACGGTTTCTTTAAGCAAGGCAGTAACGTCCACACTCTCGAACTTCATAACAAGTTTGTTGGCACTGATTTTCTGGAAGTCGAGCAACTGCCCGGTGAGTTCCAGAAGACGTTTAGTATTCTGCACCATTACATTTATATACTTCTTTAGCCCTGTTTCTTGTATTTCCATCTCTTGTATAGCTTCCAGCGGGCCATTGATTAAGGAGAGCGGCGTGCGAATTTCGTGAGCGATCTCCGTAAAAAATTCAACTTTAGATTCGTACAGTTCCTTTTCTTTTCTCACTTCAAACAGTTTCTGACGTTCTTCCATCTGTCGTTCCTTACGCTGTTTATACCAAAGGAGACATCCATAAACAGTCAAGATAATGCAAATGGTATACAACAAGTAGGCCCAGGATGATTGCCACCAAGGAGGTAAAATGTCGATAGATAAGGAACGGAACGAGGCTTCTTCTATATTTCCACCCGAAGCAGCTTTTACCTGAAAGGTGTACCGACCGGGAGAGAGCTTGGCATAAGAGATGTTTTGGTTACTTATGGCTCGTATCCAATCTTTGTCGACAGGCTCCATTTTATAATAATATTGATTGGCTTCTCCTGCGGAATAACTAAGCAGTGCTATATCGAAGCTCAAGTTAGCCTGATTATAAGGAAGCACTATCTTTTCTGTATGGGTGATTGATTTCTTTAACGGAGAGTGAGGAGTATGCACAGTAACCTCCTTATTATATATACTCAACTTAGATATGTACACGGGAGCGGGTTGATGGTATTTTTCTTCCGCATGAGGATTAAAAGCTACCAATCCATCGACTCCTCCAAAGTAAAAGCGTCCGTCTTTAGCTTTCAGGGCCGATTTATAGTTAAATTGATTACCCAATAACCCGTCTTTGGTAGTAAACACACGAACGTCACGGGTATCGGGATTAAATTTCACCAATCCCTTATTGGTTCCAAACCAAAGATTCCCTCGGTTATCTTCTAACATATCATAAGTAACATCGTCGGGCAGGCCGTCTTCAACAGTAAAAGTGGTGAAATTGTCTTCGCCCTTATTGTAGCGGGAAATACCGCCCCGATCGGTAGAGAACCAAATGTTTCCTTTGCTATCTTCCATAATAGCACTGATGGAGTTAGACTTTAAATTGGTTTGTTCCGACGGGTACCATTGGAAAGAAGCCGCATCGGCATTACATTTCCAAATACCAATTCCCATTGTGGCAAACCAGATGGTGCCGTCTGTAGCTTCCATGATATCGAATATCCAGCCATAGCCTACCTGATCAATGCGGGTATAAGTTTCTTTATCCCGATCGGCCATATAGAGCCCCCAGCCTGTCCCTATCCATTTTCTACCTTTACTGTCTATCAGGAAAGAGTAAACACTTCCTTCTTCGATACCCAGTTTCTTTTCACTGTAATTCCGTAGATGCTCGCCAGGCAGACTAACCACATCCATTCCTTGCTTAAATAAACCACAGTAGACTTTCTTATCATGATACTCTACACAAACAGAGATTAAATGGTCGGGGTTGCTTCCATTTATTCGATGAACACGACCATTTTGGGGGTTCAACACATTAATACCACTATCTTCGGTTCCTATCCAGATGTTTCCGTCGGCATCTTCTGCTAATCCGCGTATGCGTTTGGTATTTAATGAGTTTCCATCACTTCCGGGCACATATTTACTGAACATCAACGAATGATCGGGTAAGTAGTTTACGCCACCGAACATGGTACCGATCCAGACTCCTCCCACCGAATCCCGATAGATCTTATAGATAATGTTATCGGAAAGGCTGAAAGAGCGCATGAGGTCTTCTTTCAGGTGGGTGATGCTTTGTTTGTCTGTATTTATAATGTATAACCCGTGGTGAGAACCTACCCAGACTTCATTTCCAAAGCATTCAATATCTCGTAGAATCGTTTTATTGTTATTCAGTTGAATAAGGGAGGTTAGTTTTCCCGAAGCGGTATGATACTTCATGACTTCTCCTTCCAGAACGGCTAAGATTAAATCATCTCCTTGAGCACAAATACCTTCTATACTCTTTCCTACAAGTATTTCTCCGCTATTACCGAAACGTTGTTCAAATGTATCTTCCTGCCGATTATATTGAAACAGTCCTAAATTGGTAGTGCCCACCCATATTTCCCCTTTATCATTGATACACATACAATTAGGACTTTCAGTTTTGATATTCGCTCTACCGGTTATCGGGTAATACTTCATTTTCTCTTTCCGAAAGCAAAATACTCCCTGATCGGGGATAAGCACCCAAATATCTCCTTGTGTATCAGACAGGATTTCTGCCACCCAGTTATCGGGAGTGACTCCCTCGGCCGATGAAGGTCTTAATTGAGTGAAGTTATCTTCTGTGGGGTCATAGATATAAATCCCCCGGTCGGTGCCTACCCATAGTTTTTGGTTGCTATCTTCGAATAAGGTGCTGATGTTGTTATTCCCCATGCCTGTATGCAAGTCTTTGCAGTTAAGTTGAAGAATGGAAGTTCCGTCGTATCGGTTCAAGCCATTCTTTGTACCGAACCACATAAAACCGTAGCTATCTTGCAAGATTGTTTTGACATTACTGGCAGATAATCCGTTCTCTCCATTAATATGAGAAAAATAATAATTGGAAGAATTCTGCGCAATAAGCAAACTCCCATTAAAGTACAATAAGAAGGAGAAAATTAGAGGTAGGGCAATTCGTTTCATGGCTCTTAAAAAGGTTACATTTGATGCAAATATAGATAAAAAACAATATGTTGCGTCAGTATGAAGCATTTGTTGCAGTAATAGGCGCATTTGTGTCATTTTCATCTAATCTCTCCGAATATCTTTGCAACAATCGAATTAACTCAATTAATGAAACATGAAAAGTATAAAGACGTTTGCAGGATTTATCGGAAGTATCGTTCTTTTTCTTACGGGTTGTCAGGCATCTGACTCCAAGACGAATACCTTCAAGTTTTGGTATGACCAACCCGCCGCGGAGTGGATGCAGTCTCTCCCTTTAGGCAATGGTCGCATTGGTGTAATGGTATATGGCGGAATAGAGGAGGAAACACTCGCGCTGAATGAAAGTACCTTATGGTCGGGACAATACGACGAGCAACAACAACGCCCTTTCGGAAGGAAAAAGCTGGATGAACTAAGGCAGTTGTTCTTTGATGGTAATTTAGCTGATGGTAATGGAATTGCAGGCAATGCAATGCACGGAACCGCCCATTCCTTCGGTACTCATCTGCCGATGGGAGACTTAAAGATCCGGTTTACTTATCCCGAAGGAAAGATTAGTCAGTATCAACGGGAACTGGATTTGCATACAGCCGTCAGTAAAGTAACTTATCGCGCAGGGAATGTTAATTATACCCGCGAGTGCATTGCTACCAACCCTGATGATGCAATTGTATGGAATATAAAAGCCGATAAGCCTGGCAGTATTCAAATGGAAATCAGCCTCGACTTATTAAGGAATGCGGAAATACGCGCAGAGGGTAATCAGTTGATCTATACAGGAAACGCTGAGTTCGAGAAACACGGATCGGGCGGCGTACTCTTTGACGGTCGCATTGCCGTAAAGCTACAAGACGGAACGGTGGAAGCAAACGAAAAAACGCTATCTATTAAAGATGCTACGGAAGTGATGTTGGTAGCCGATATCCGTACGAACTTTAAAAGCACCGTATTTGCAGGCTATGATTATAAAAAAGTATGTAAAGAAACCACCGAGAAGGTTTTAGGTGCTGACTTTACCTCGCTACGCGAACGTCATATAGCCGACTATGCTCCTTTGTTCGAAAGAGTGGATATGTCGTTGGGCGATGGACGCTATAATAAACTACCGACGGATAAACGTTGGGCACAGGTGAAAGAAGGAGTTGCCGATCCTGACTTGGATGCATTGTTCTTTCAATATGCACGCTATTTACTAATAGCCTCTTCTCGCCCTAACTCTCCGTTGCCTGTTGCCTTGCAAGGTTTCTTTAATGACAACCTCGCTTGCCACATGGGATGGACCAATGATTATCACCTGGATATTAATACGCAACAGAATTACTGGATTGCCAATGTAGGTAATCTGGCCGAATGCCATACTCCGCTCTTTGGGTATATTAAAGATTTGGCACATCACGGAACCAAAGTCGCTCAAGATCTTTACGGTTGTAAAGGTTGGACAGCGCACACCACTGCTAATGTGTGGGGATATGCAGCCGTATCAGGCAGCATCGCCTGGGGTCTATTTCCAACAGCTTCTTCCTGGCTTGCTTCTCATTTGTGGACTCAATATGAGTATACGCAAGACAAGAAGTATCTGGCGGAAATAGCCTATCCCCTTTTGAAAAGCAATGCGGAGTTCTTATTGGATTATATGGTAATAGACCCCAATAATGGCTATCTGGTAACAGGTCCGAGTATCTCTCCCGAGAATAGCTTCCGCCACGAAGGAGGTAATTACTGTGCTTCGATGATGCCTACTTGCGACCGTGTGTTTGTAGAAGAAATCTTCTCTTATTGTATTAAGGCTTCCGAGATTCTGGGTATGGATCGTCCTTTTGCCGACAGTCTTAGAACATCCCTTCAAAAGCTGCCTCCTTTCTTCATCTCTGAAAGAAACGGTGGATTGCAGGAATGGTTTAAGGATTATGAGGAAGCACACCCGAACCACCGACATACAACTCACTTGCTTGCACTTTATCCGTATTCGCAGATCACTCCCGATAAAACACCTGAACTGGCAGCCGCTTGTAGAAAAACCATTGAAAACCGACTGGCTACTCCCGATTGGGAAGATACGGAATGGAGCCGTGCCAACATGATTTGTATGTATGCCCGCTTACGAGACACAAAAGAAGCGTATGCCAGTTTGCAACAATTATTGGGTACGTTAACTCGCGAAACACTGCTAAGCATGTCGCCCGCAGGTATAGCAGGGGCTCCGTATGATATATTTATCTTCGACGGAAATGCGGCAGGCGCGGCAGGTATGGCGGAAATGCTTATTCAAAGTCATGATGAAGTGATTGATTTGTTGCCTTGTTTGCCTGAGCAATGGAAAAACGGATACTTTAAAGGCTTATGTGTGAAAGGAGGAGGAGAAATGTCGGCTAACTGGAAAAACGGAAAACTGGCAGGAGCTTCGCTGAAAGCAACAGCGGATAATTCGTTTACAGTGAAGGTGCCGAAAGAAGGAAAATATGCTATCTTTATCAATGGGGAGAAAACAGAAATGACTCCGGATGCAAAGGGGTTGGTTACCTTAATGCTTAAAGAAAATGATTTGGTAGAGATACAATGATAATGAATTTGCTGAGAATCAAATTGAATGCCATAAGCATTTCAATCAAATGAAGTAAGCATTCGGGTTAAATGAAGTAAGCATTTGAAGTAAATGAACCCTTCATTTAACCCAGATGCTTACTTCAAGCTACTCCTTCCTCTCCTGATACCTTTTCCTATACTCCTTCGGAGTAATCTCCATCTCCTTCACAAAAGCCTTCGAGAAATGGAAGGGATCGAAGAACCCTAATTTGAATGCAATCTCTTTAATCTTCAATTCCGTGAATTGCAAATAAGAGCAAGCTCTTTGAATGCGGAGCTGATTATAATAAACAATAGGCGAATAAGATGTTTTTTGAGTGAACAAGGTGGTTAGATGCGATACCGAATAACCCGCTTCACGTGCTATGTCTTCCAATGTGATTTTGTTTTCGAGATTCTCCTTCATAAAGAGAATGCTTTTTTGCACCACATCGTCAACTTTTACATTTTTGATCTCTCTGTACTGCTGCAAGTATTTAATGGAAGCCAGAAAGTACATGAGGCAAAAAGAGATATGCTCCAGATTCTCGGGACTATATCCCATCTCCAGATTCCGAAACATTTCTTCAAACAGTAAAAGCCTTTCTCCATGCCTGCTGTTGGCAGAGTCCTTCAAAGAAACGGGTCTTCCTATGATGGATTGGAACATATCTACGTTTGTTCCCTGAAAGTGAATCCAGCAAATGCTCCACGGGTCTTGGAGGTTGGCTCCGTAAGCATGCGCTGCTTTCTCGGGTATGATAAATACCTGATTGGCAGTTAGGTGGTACCTCTCTCCACCACATTCTACCCAGCCTTTGCCCTTTTCGCAATAGATAAGAATATTTTCGTTGGTTCCGTCTACTCTTTCCCGATAGTGATATTTTGCATGGGGGTAATAGCCGATGTGGGTTACATACATCTGCTTTGTAATTTTATTCTTTGCCTGCAACTCTCTTATATTATAAGGAGTGATAATGGCTTTTTCCCCTTTAAATCCTTCGGCTATGGTTTCCATTCTATGCTGTTTAGAAGATTATATCATTTAGAACACAAAGGCACAGAGACACAGAGTTGTATATAAATAACCGTGAATTAGTAAATTAAAACCTCTGTGTCTCTACGCCTCTGTGTTCATTCATCAATACTCCTGCTAAAATAGTGATATTTTACATGTTTTCAGAAGTATAATACATCTTTTCTTTCTTCTTTCCCTCTATTTTTGCATTATTATTAATTTAAACTAATACACATGAAAGGAAATAACTCGTATTTAATGCTTATCACCTTTGTTTCTGCCATGGGCGGACTCCTTTTTGGTTATGACTGGGTAGTGATTGGAGGTGCAAAACCTTTTTACGAGGTCTTTTTCAATATCGCCGATTCACCCTCTGTACAAGGATTTGTAATGGGAAGTGCCATTCTGGGATGTCTGGGAGGCGTGATGGTATCGGGCGGACTGTCCGATAGGTATGGCAGAAAGCCTTTATTGATTGTGGCTTCTCTTATCTTTATCATCTCTGCTATTGGCACGGGAATCGTCAATTCGCTTTCCTGGTTTATTGTATATCGCCTTATTGGAGGTGTTGCCATTGGTATTGCCTCTAATTTATCGCCTATGTACATTGCAGAGGTTTCACCCGCCCGGGTAAGAGGTAAGTTTGTTTCGCTAAATCAACTAACAGTAGTAATCGGTATTCTTGCCGCCCAATTAGTAAACTGGCTAATCGCCGAACCCACCCTCGCCGGCGAAGACATTCTGAATTCCTGGAACGGGCAGACGGGATGGCGTTGGATGTTCTGGGCAGAAGCTGTTCCTGCTTTCATCTTCTTTATAATGATTTTCATTGTGCCCGAAAGTCCGAAATGGCTGGGCACACAACGAAAGTTCGACCAATCGGAAAAGATATTGGTACGCATCGGAGGCTCGGAATATGCCAAAACGGAAATAAAAGCTTTACGTGAATCCCTTTCCGAAACCAAAGAAAAGATAGATTACAAACTTCTTTTCAAAGGAAAAATGCCTAAGGTATTATTGATTGGTATTGTAATTACTGCTTTCCAACAGTGGTGCGGCATCAATGTAATATTTAACTATGCACAGGAAATCTTCTCTGCCGCAGGCTATGGAGTATCAGATATCCTTTTTAATATTGTTATCACAGGAGTTATCAATGTAATATTTACCATCGTAGGAATGTACACGGTAGATAAACTGGGGCGTCGCTCGCTGCTTTTGTTCGGAGCTATTGGGCTAACGTGTATCTACCTGGCATTAGGTGCTTGCTACTATTTCCAAATATCAGGAATAGCGGTTCTTGTATTGGTTTTGTTAGCCATTGGCTGCTATGCCATGACATTGGCACCTGTTACCTGGGTGGTGATATCAGAGATCTTCCCGACAAGAGTCAGAGGGATGGCTATGGCTATATCTACTTTTTCGCTCTGGGCGGCGTGTTTCGTACTGACGTATACCTTCCCGTTATTAAATAGTGGATTGGGAGCTTATGGTACCTTCTGGTTGTATGGATTCATTTGTTTGCTTGGATTCATCTTTATAAAGAAAAATTTGCCGGAGACGAAAGGGAAGTCGCTGGAGGAGATAGAGAAGGAACTTTTATAGGAAAAGGTAGAGACGCATGGCATGCGTCTCCTCTGATACCATTTCTTGGGTTTGAGACGCATGCCATGCGTCTCTACAACAGCCCGTACCATGCGGAACAATATAATCCATTCAAATAATCACCAATAAACATAAAACAACAATGGAAAAAATCACCAACTATCTGATACAATCAACTGTCAATCAGAAAGGAATAGTAAAAGCCTGGGAAGAGGAAATCATGCTTCCCACCTACGACATAGGAGAAGAAGAAAAGAATCCTATCTTCTTAGAAAAACGTGTCTACCAGGGAAGTTCAGGTTCTGTGTACCCCTACCCTGTGGTAGAGAAGATATGCGATGAGAAGTTTGATAAAGCGTACAAAGCACTATTCATAGAGAATGCATACATCAAAGTGATGATTCTTCCTGAGTTGGGAGGACGTATCCAAATGGCTTACGATAAAGTAAAGAGCCGTCATTTTGTTTACTACAACCAAGTTATAAAGCCTGCATTGGTCGGTCTTACAGGTCCGTGGATATCGGGAGGGATTGAATTTAACTGGCCTCAACATCATCGCCCAAGCACCTATTTGCCAACTGATTATTATATTGAAAAGAATGATGATGGCAGTGTAACTGTATGGTGCAATGAGGTAGAACGCATGTTCCGCACCAAAGGCATGCAAGGTTTCACACTTTATCCAGATAAGGCTTATATTGAAATCAAGGTAAAGGTATATAATCGTACTTCTTTCCCGCAAACATTCCTGTGGTGGGCAAATCCCGCCGTCGTAGTGAATGACGGATATCACTCCGTATTCCCACCCGATGTACATGCGGTATTCGACCACGGGAAACGAGATGTATCTAACTTCCCCATTGCCACGGGTGTCTATTATAAACAGGATTATTCTGCGGGAGTAGATATCTCCAAATACAAAAACATACCTGTACCTACCTCCTATATGGCCATTCAATCCAAGTTCGATTTCGTAGGAGGATACGAAGAAGAGGCCCGTGGAGGATTGTTGCATGTGGCAGATCATCATGTATCCCCAGGTAAGAAACAATGGACATGGGGATGCGGAGATTTTGGCATCGCATGGGATAGGAATCTTACCGATGAAGATGGTCCTTACATCGAACTAATGACAGGAGTATACACCGATAACCAACCAGACTTTACCTGGTTACAACCCGGTGAAGAGAAATCATGGGTACAGTACTTCATGCCTTATGCAGAGGTAGGATATGTAAAGAACGCCACCAAAGATGCCGTCGTGAATGTGGACATTCAAGAAGGAAAGGCTCAAATAATTCTATACACTACTTCCGAATATAAAGAGTTGCGGATTATTCTTAAAAACAAAGAAGGAAAAGTCTATCTGGATGATTATGCCAATACTTCTCCGGCAGATGTGTATACAAAAACCGTAACCATTGGTCAGGAACTCCCCGAAGAACTTATCTTCGAACTCTATAATCGGGAAGGGAAAGAGATGCTTACCTATCAGGCAGATAAACCCGAAATCAAGCCGACACCCGATCCTGCCAAAGCGGCCAAAAACCCCGAGGACATAGCTTCCATGGAGCAACTTTACCTCACGGGATTACATCTGGAACAATACCGTCATGCTACCTACAATCCTACAGACTACTATAAGGAAGCCCTTAAAAGAGAGCCTGGAGATGTTCGATGTAATAATGCTATGGGATTGTGGTTGATGCGTAAAGGACAATTTGAATTGGCAGAGCCTTATTTTAAAACAGCCATCAATACATTAACGGAGCGTAATCCGAATCCTTATGACGGCGAGCCTTATTTCAATTTAGGTTGGTGCCTCAACATGCAAGGTAAATCGGATGAGGCTTACGATGCTTTCTTTAAAGCCACCTGGAACGCTGCCTGGCAAGATGCCGCTTATTATGCACTGGCATTGATCGACTCTCGCAAAGGTTTATGGGAGAATGCATTGGAAAGAGTAAACCTCAGTCTGATTAGAAACTGGCATAACCACAAAGCCCGCCAACTGAAAGCTTCTATCCTCAGAAAGTTAGGAAGAACAGAGGAAGCTCTAAAGCTGATTGATGAATCATTAACCATTGATCGCTTTAATATGGGATGCCGTTTCGAAAAATATCTGTTGACTCAACACCCCGAAGATTTACATGAGTTGAAAACATTGATGCGTGGTGCTATTCATCCGCATATTGAATATGCTATCGACTTTGCATCAGGAGGATTGTATGAGGAAGCTGAACAGTTATTATCTTATTGCATCGTCGACAAAGATCAGGTATATCCGATGGTTTACTATACATTGGGATACTTTGCCTCACAAGCAGGAAACCCTGACAAAGCCAAAGAGTATTATGTAAAAGCCTCTCAAATGAGCCCTGACAAATGCTTCCCCAACCGCATAGAAGAGGTAAACATTCTGAAAGATGCCATCCGGTTGAACCCGACGGATGCATACGCTCCTTACTACCTGGGAACGTATTGGTATGCAGCCCGTCAATACAAAGAGGCAATAGCCTGTTGGGAAGAATCGTTGAAACTCAACAACAAATTCCCGACGGTACTGCGCAATCTGTCTTTAGCCTATTATAATAAGCTGAATAATAAAGAAGAAGCAAGAACTCTCCTCGAAAAGGCATTCGAATTAGATCCCACAGATGCACGTATCTGTATGGAATTGGATCAGTTGTACAAGAAGTTAGGATTACCACATTCCGAAAGGCTTGCTTTCTTAGAAAAGCATATCGACTTGGTAGAACAACGAGATGACTTATCGGTAGAGCGCATTACACTCTACAATCAATTAGGTAATTACGCTAAAGCCAAAGAGCTGATTGCAAGTAGAACGTTCCATCCCTGGGAAGGTGGAGAAGGAAAGATTACCAAGCAATATACCCTTTGTCGTGTAGAATTAGCCAAGCAAGCTATCCAGAACAAAGAATATGAAAAGGCAATTGCCCTCTTACACGAAACGGATACATATCCACATAACCTGGGAGAAGGCAAGCTGGCCAATGCCGAAGAAAATGATATCAACTATTATAAAGGATTAGCTTACCAAGGAGCAAACAATAAAGAGCAAGCCACTCTCTACCTGACTAAAGCAACTATCGGTTCGCAAGAGCCTGCACAGGCATTCTTCTACAATGATCAGCAACCCGATAAGATTTATTATCAGGGATTGGCTTGGGAAGCATTGGGAGAGTCGGATAAAGCCAAAAGTCGCTATAACAAACTGATAGATCATGGCGAAAAGCATTTATTTGATAATTGTCGTATTGATTACTTTGCGGTTTCTCTACCCGATTTGGCTATTTGGGAAGATGATATGAATAAGCGTAATAAGATTCATTGCTACTTCGTAATGGGATTGGGGCATCTGGGGTTAGGTAATAAAGAGAAAGCAATGGAATATCTGAATAAGGTGAAAGAGCTGGATATCAATCATCAGGATAGCCAGTTGATTCTGAATACTGTATAATTCTGGGCTATTGAGATGCTGCACAGCACCCCTCGCCCCTTCGGGGAGAGGTGGCCTTTAGGTCGGAGAGGGGAATTCTCTGTTACTAAAGCTTTTTATTTACGCCTTTATAAATGTCTATAATTCCCCTCTCCGCCCTTTGGGCACCTCTCCCCGAAGGGGTGAGGGGTGCTATGCAGGCTTAATGTGATGACATTGGGCTTTTATATAAACTAATTTAGAAACCATACTTAAAACTACTTCCATGAAAAAGATCAGTTTGTTTCTTTTCCTCTGCTTCTATTTACTATTTCCCTGTTTGGGTAAGAAAATAAGTGTTTCATCTCCCGATAAGAGATTAGTTATGGAACTGGATATTCGAGATCAGATATCCTACCGGGTCACCTATAAAGGAACAGAAATCATTGCTCCATCCCGAATAGACATAGAACTCTCAAACGGTTATTTAGGAGAAAACGCTCAAATTAAAAACACTCGTACAAACTCCGTAAAGCAAATATTAGAGCCTCCTTATGGAAAGTTCAAGCAGCTTACTAATCACTACAAAGAAGTAATCATTGACTTTGAAAACAATTATTCATTGATAGCCCGAGCATACAACGAAGGAGTAGCCTATCGGTTTGTAACCAAGTTACCGAATGAAATAGTTGTCAACAATGAAATAGTAGAAGTAAACCTAACAGGAGATCCCGCCGCTATCTTCCCCGAGACGGATAACTATACAGCCTGGGAACTGATGTATATTGATTACGCAAGTATATCCGCTATCACAGAAGGAAAAAGAACCATTACCCCTGTCCTATTCTCCGAGGAGAACGGAACGAAAGTAATAGTAGCCGAATCCGATGTCAGAGACTATCCCGGCATGTATCTGAAAAAGAATAAAAATGGATTCCAGGCAGACTTTGCCTCCTACCCTGATAGTACCGCTATAGGAGGCTGGGGGTTTGTATCCGTGGTTCAGCGTACGCGTAATTACATCGCCAAAACTTCGGGCACAAAAGAATTTCCTTGGCGCATTATCATGGCTACCGATGATGACAGAACTTTACTGACTAATGAGCTCATTTATAAACTGGCCAAACCCTCGGTACTCAAAGATATTTTGTGGGTAAAACCTGGTAAAGCAGCCTGGGAGTGGTGGCACGATGCTATGCTGCCAGGGATAGATCTTCCCTCAGGTATGGATAACCGAAATACTGCTTTATACAAATACTATGTCGACTTCGCTGCACAAAACAACCTGGAGTACTTAATGATAGATGCCGGATGGTCCGATTTATTTGACCTATCCAAAGTAAACCCCAAAGTAGATATCAATGAAATCATCAACTACGCTCGATCTAAAAATGTTGGAGTATTCCTTTGGTGTACTGCCATCTCTCTTACAGACAGAGCAGACGAGTACCTACAAATGATGAATAATTGGGGAGTAGCAGGTATTAAAGTAGACTTCTTCGATCGGGATGATCAACAAGCTATGCAATGGTATGAAACTATAGCCGAGAAAGCTGCCAAGTATAAACTTATGGTCAACTTTCATGGGTGCAGTAAACCCACCGGCTTGCAACGTACTTACCCAAACATACTAAACTTCGAAGCCGTAAGAGGCGAGGAATGTTCTAAGTGGGATTTAACAGCAAACCCACAACACCACCTTACTTTCCCTTTCATTCGGATGTTAGGCGGTCCATTGGATTATACTCCGGGGGCACTACGTAACAGATCCTTTCAGATGTTTAAGCCTGTTGATCCCGGCTTGCCCATGGCACAAGGTACCCGTTGTCATCATCTGGCTCTGTTCGTTATCCTCGATCAATATTTCGCCATGCTGTGCGATTCTCCTGCCGAATATATCAAATACCCCGATATTATGAGTTTCCTCTCCAAAGTGCCTGTTACCTTTGATGATACAAAAGTTCTATCTGCGAAAGTAGGCGAATATGCCCTGATGGCTAAGCAAAAAGGAGATGAATGGTTTGTGGGAGGTATGACTAACTGGACAGCTCGCAATATGACAGCCGATTTCTCTTTCCTCCCTGCAGGAAAGAAATATAAGGCAGAGATCTTTAAGGATGGAGATAAATCCTATCTATATGCCGATCAATATGTATTCGAAACTGCTGAAGTAAACGCAGACACAAAGCTTACTATTCCTCTTTCTCAAGGAGGTGGGTTTGTGATACATCTTTATCCTAATTAGCAACAATTTATGATATTATTTAGAACACAGAGACACAAAGGCACAGAGGTTTTAATGACACAAAAATTGATGAAAGCTCTGCGCCTTTGTGTCTCTGTGTTCTATTCCATTATTGCCAACCTATGATTATAATATCTACTCAAACAAAAAGAGAAAATATTTTCCTCTTCCGTATCACTAATTTTACAGGGGCTTATGTGGAGATCTCTAATTATGGTGCGTCTATTGTATCTGTGGTTGTTCCTGATCAGCACAACAAATTAGAGAACATCGTACTCCGATATAACAACCTCGAGGATTACTTGAGTGATCCGTATTATATGGGAGCCACCATCGGACGGGTTGCCAATCGTATTTCGAACGCTCAATTTACATTGAACAGGCAAACTTTTCAATTAGACAAAAATGTTGGAAACAACAGCAATCACGGAGGGTACAATGGCTTCCATCAAAAGATCTTCGATTATACCATAAGCGGCGAAGAGCTTACGCTCTATACAATAAGTAAAGATAAGGAAGGAGGTTTCCCCGGAGAAGTAAACTTTTCGGTTACCTATTCCTTTTCAGATTGCAATGAATTGTGTATTACATATCGGGCTGAATCAAACCAACCAACTCCGATAAACTTTACCAATCATGCTTATTTCAATTTAGGAGGGAGCAATAAGAGTATCTTGGAAGATCTTCTTTGGGTAAACACCAAGCAATACTTAGAAACCAATGCGGAATTTCTGCCCACAGGAAAGACTTGTTCAACAGTAGGAACTGCATTTGATTTTGGTTCTTACAAAAAGATCAAATCTATGATGCCCTTAAAGCAAGATAACCTGCAAGGATACAATGCCTATTTCATGAAAGATAAAGATTATAAAGAAGATTTGCCTCTGGCCTCTATAAGAAATGAACAATCGGGCCGCATAATTGATTTATATACCACCATACCGGGAGTATTGGTTTATACAGGAGACTTTCTATCTGATCCGTTTATTCCTTTCGGAGGCATTTGTTTAGAAGCACAATTTCCTCCCGACGGGGTGAATCAATCTTCTTTTATGTCCAATATCCTTCACCCCGGAAAGATCAAAACGGATACTATAAAGTATCGCTTCCGGTGTCGAAAGGAAGCTCCATTTGACCATCGCCCAAAAGATTAAAAGTTAAGCGATGATAAGGCGAAGTGCCTTCATTTGATATCGCTAATCGGTGCTTCTTCGTTGGATATCCCTTATTTTGTTTCCAACTGTAAACAGGATATTGCTCATGCAGTTCATTCATATAGTCATCTCTATATGTCTTCGCTAAGATAGAAGCCGCGGCAATAGAGAGGTATTTACCGTCTCCTTTAATTACTGTGGTATGAGGAATGTCTTTATAAGCTCTAAACCGATTTCCATCAATAAGCAGATGCTCCGGTTTAATCGTTAATTGATCAACCGCCCGATGCATAGCCAGAAAGGAAGCATTGAGAATATTAATCTCATCAATCTCTTCCGGCGTAACGATGCCTACTGCCCAAGCGAGTGATTCTTGTTGAATTACTTCACGAAGAAGGTAGCGCTGCTTCTCTGTTAGCTTCTTCGAATCATTTAGGAGTTCATTCTGAAAGTCTTTGGGTAATATAACGGCGGCAGCGAATACGGAACCGGCCAGGCAGCCGCGTCCGGCTTCATCACAACCGGCTTCGATAAGATCTTTGTTTAACCAGGATAATAACATTGATTTGAGTTAAGAGTTGAATTACAAAGATAAAGAAAATTCTTTAGCCACGGATTACGCGGATTGCACAGATTCTAATGCACGGATAAAAAATAAATCCGTGTTTTAAGATCCGTGCAATCCGCGTAATCCGTGGCTAAATAGATATTATTTAACTCAAAACAGGCTCCAAGCTACTGTTAGCCCTGCCATTACTATAGCTACCATACTCATTAACTTAATAAGAATATTTAAGCTTGGCCCGGAAGTATCTTTAAATGGATCTCCTACTGTATCACCAACAACAGTTGCTTTGTGTACCTCGCTGCCTTTGCCTCCGAAGTTTCCTTCTTCCACATATTTCTTGGCATTATCCCAGGCACCACCGGCATTGGCCATGAAGATGGCAAGAACGAAGCCACTGCTAAGTCCGCCGATTAATAAGCCTAATACACCTGGAACACCAAATATAAGTCCGGTCAGGATGGGAGCAATAATGGCAATTAATGAAGGGACAACCATCTCACGCTGGGCACCTTTAGTAGATATTTCCACACAACGTTCATAATCAGGCTCTGTTTCTCCTGTAAGGATACCCTTTATCTCGCGGAACTGACGGCGTACTTCATCCACCATTTTAGCAGCAGCACGACCTACGGCATTCATTGTTAAACCACAGAATAAGAAAGCCATCATAGAACCGATAAATATACCTGATAATACTTTGGGATTCATTAAAGTAACATCATAGTAATTCATGAAATCTACAAAACTTGCTTCATTGATAGGGATGTTATCACCATTAGGCATGGCAAGCACATTAGAACCTAAACGTACTAAACCAATACGGAGTTCTTCAATATAAGATGCCAATAAAGCTAAGCCTGTAAGAGCGGCAGATCCGATGGCAAATCCTTTGCCGGTAGCAGCAGTGGTATTTCCTAAGGAGTCTAAGGCATCTGTACGCTTGCGTACTTCGGGACCTAAAGCAGCCATTTCAGCATTTCCTCCCGCATTATCGGCAATAGGTCCGTAAGCATCTGTAGCTAAGGTAATTCCAAGCGTGGAGAGCATACCTACGGCAGCAATACCGATTCCGTAAAGCCCCATGCCTACATTGTTAAAGTCAAATCCGGAGGCGAAGAGGAAAGAGGCAATCACTCCAACAACTACGGCTATCACAGGAATGGCAGTAGAAAGCATTCCTAATCCTATTCCCGAAATAATAACGGTGGCAGGACCTGTCTGCCCGCTTTCACTTAATTTCTGGGTAGGACGATAAGATTGGGATGTATAATATTCTGTAGCTCGACCAATTACAATACCTACGATTAAGCCGACCACTACTGAGCAGGAAATCCATGCCCAATTATCTATCTTCAAAAGCCAAAGAATCAGGAAAGTAGCGCCTACAATCAAGATGGAACTTAAATTCGTTCCGAAAGACAGCGAGTTAAGCAAATCTTTCATCGTAGCATTCTCTTTGGTACGAACGGCAAAAATACCAATGATAGAGAGTAAAATACCTACAGCAGCAATAAGCATGGGTGCTATAACTGCTTTAAATTGCATCTCCACATTGCCGCTGGTCATAAATGCGGCGGCACCTAAAGCGGCGGTAGCTAATATAGATCCGCAATAAGATTCATATAAATCAGCTCCCATTCCGGCTACATCTCCCACATTGTCGCCTACATTATCGGCAATGGTAGCCGGATTACGTGGATCATCTTCGGGGATACCGGCTTCTACTTTACCTACTAAGTCGGCACCTACATCGGCAGCCTTTGTATAAATACCTCCTCCCACACGAGCAAAAAGAGCCTGAGTACTGGCACCCATACCAAATGTAAGCATGGTAGTGGTGATTATACCTAATTTATGTGTAGCAACTGCATCGGCAGGGATAAAGTAATCCAGCAGAAGATACCAGAAGGAAATATCCAATAAGCCAAGTCCTACTACTACCAATCCCATTACTGCACCACTTCGGAAAGCAATACGCAGACCTCCATTTAATGAAGTACGAGCGGCATTTGCTGTACGAGCAGACGCATACGTTGCCGTTTTCATTCCTAAAAAGCCGGCAAGTCCGGAAAAGAAACCACCGGTAAGAAAGGCCACCGGCACCCATCCGTTCTGCACCTGAAAACCATACGCCATAATAGCAAAAAGAACAGCTAAGCCCATAAATACAATAAAAACAACTTTATATTGCTGTTTCAGATAAGACATAGCCCCCTTTCGGACGGCAGCAGCAATTTTAATCATTTGAGGAGTACCTTCGCTTTCTTTCATCATTTGCTTGTAAAAGAAGTAAGCGAAACATAGTGCCAAGATAGAGGCTACAGGAACGAGCCAGAAAAGGATATTATCCATAGAATCAATATTTTGAGGTTATATAAACTCAAATGTATGGATTCTAAGTGAGAATTACAATTTTGCAGTCAGCAAACTATACTAAAAAAGCAATGACACACTGCCATTGCTTTCACATATTTCCTTATAGCGGTTTATTTTTATTTCACCACTTCTTCTTTGAATCCTAACAGAGGGAAGAATACGAAAGGCAAAAGTAATAAGCCAATTGCATAACCAGCCTCTTTACCAAATTTCTCAGCTACTTCTTTATACAATAAGAAAGAGAAAGAGATATTTTTAGTACATTTTATGAATGTGTGTAATAGCTATTCAGACCAAGAAAACAGAAAAAATATTAAATAAAGTCATTTAGAACATGCTTGATATGCGTTTTAAGCCTTCTGCAAGAACATCAATTTCTTCTTTTGTGTTATAAATTCCAAATGAAGCACGTACCGTTCCTGTAATACCAAGGCGTTGCATTAACGGTTGTGCACAATGATGCCCGGTGCGTACGGCTACTCCTAAGCGATCTAATAAGGTACCCATATCGAAATGATGAATATCATTAACCAGAAAAGATATTACACTTCCTTTACTGTCGGCCTCGCCGAAGATACGCATGCCTTCTATTTCTTTCAGGCGTTGGGTAGCATAAGTAGTCAACTCGTGCTCGTATGCGGCAATGGCATCTAAGCCGATGGCTGTTACATAATCCAATGCTTTGGCAAAGGCAGTGGTACCAATATAGTCGGGTGTACCGGCTTCAAACTTGAAGGGGAGTTCATTGAAAGTGGTTTTCTCGAAAGTAACTGTTTGAATCATTTCGCCTCCACCCTGGTAGGGAGGTAGACGATCGAGTAAGTCCTCTTTGCCATATAACACGCCAATACCCGTAGGGCCATATATCTTATGACTTGAGAAAGCATAGAAGTCTGCATCCAATTCTTGCACATCTACCTTCGTATGGGGTACTGCCTGTGCACCGTCTACCAATACATAAGCGCCATTTGCATGGGCTATTTCTATCATTTCCGCAATGGGGTTGATTGTGCCCAACACATTGGAAACATGAGTAACGCTGACTAACTTAGTCTTTTCGGAAAAGAGTTTTTTGTATTCATCAATCAGCAATTCTCCCTTATCATTCATGGGAATTACTTTGATGCCAATACCTTTCCGCGCAGCCAACAACTGCCAGGGCACAATATTGCTATGATGCTCCATGACGGAAATAATCACTTCATCTCCTTCTTCCATAAATGCTTCACCAAAAGAGCAAGCAAGCAAATTGATAGATTCAGTGGTGCCACGGGTAAATATAATTTCATTGGTTGAGCGGGCGTTGATAAACTGCTTTACGGTTTCCCTGGAATTCTCATGCAACACCGTAGCCTGCTGAGACAGGAAATGAACGCCTCTATGCACATTCGCATTTACCGAGTAATATTCGTCGACAATGGAATCGACTACTACCCGGGGTTTCTGAGTAGTAGCTCCGTTATCAAAATAGACCAATGGTTTACCATAAACCTCCCGTTGCAAGATAGGGAAGTCTGCTCTTATCTTTTTTATATCTATCATTTCTACAATTCTTTGCATATAGCACATCCACGACATTTAGCAAGTTCGCCACGAAAACGTTTTTCTACCAATACATGCAAACGCTCTTTCAATGCATCTAAACGGATGGTATCGATTACTTCGTTTACGAATGCAAACATCAACAGTAGTCTGGCTTCCTTTTCTGCAATACCACGGGCACGCATATAGAATAAAGCATTCTCATCTAACTGCCCTACAGTAGCTCCATGACTACATTTTACATCATCGGCATATATTTCCAACTGTGGTTGGGTATACATACGGGCTTCGTGCGTGGCACAAAGGTTGCGGTTGGTTTGTTGAGAGGTGGTGTGTTGCGCCCCCGGACGAACCAGTACCGTACCGGCAAAAGCTCCTACAGCTTGATCATCCAATACATATTTAAATAGTTCGTTGCTGTTGCAGTTGGGCACCGCATGATCAATAAAGGTGTTATTGTCTACATGTTGGGTCTTATCCGCAATGGCCATGCCACACAAACTGATGTCTGCCCGTTCTCCGGCAAGGGTCACCTCTGTTGTGTTGCGGGTTACTCCGTTATGAAGGGTCATTTCATTCAGCAGTACTGTGCTGGAAGCTTCTTGTTTTACATATAGGTTGCTGATGCGGGTGGTCTTGTTGTGGGTTTCTTCCAACTCATATAAGTCGAACATAGCGTTCTCTCCCACAAATACTTCTACGACTTGGGTAGAGAGGAAGCTTACCGAATCCATTGCATGATCGCACATCAGCAGTTTTGCCTGCGCTCCGTCTTCTATGACGATTAGTACACGGCGGTTGACCATGAAGTCAACATCTGCACGAAGTACATTAACTAACTGAATGGTTTTCTCTAATACTGCATGTTTGGGCACATAGAAGAAAACACCGTCTTGTACAAAAGCAGTATTGAAGGCTGTGACACCGTCTTTTGAGGTATCGGCTAATTTGCCATAATACTTCCTTACCAATTCGGGGTACTTTTGGGCGGCTTCTTTGAGGCTTTCGAAGATGACTCCTTCGGGCAGCTCTGTTTTAGGAAGGGCTTTGTTATAGAAAGAATCGTTTACAACAAAGTATAGGGCGGTGCTCATATTGGGTACGTCGCACTTGAATACTTCGTAAGGGTTGACGGGGATATCTAAACGGTTTAAGTTCAGACCGTAGTCGGGCTCAAATAGTTTGCTTATCTCGGTGTATTTATATTTTTCGTCTTTCCGGGTAGGAAATCCTTGCTGACGAAAGTCTGCAAAGGCTTGGGCACGAGGGGCACTGAGCACCTCTGCACTATGCTTGCGGATCATCCCTTCTGCTTGGGAGAAGAGATCAATATATTGTTGTTCTATACTCATACTTTTTGTTTTTAGACGCGGATTGCGCGGATTATACGGATTTAAAACACGGATATTTTTTTTATTCAAACTCTAAACAATCGTCTTCATAGTAATGAGTAGTAAATATCTTACGTTTGATTTCTGGAGTACGACCAAAATTTAGTAATAAACCAATCTCAACTCCAGTTGCTTTCAAATAATTTACCAGTTGAACTTCGTGTTCCGGCAATAGTTGCTTCACAGCCTTTAATTCTATAATAATAAGTTCCTCTACAACAATATCAGCCACATAACGCCCAACTAACTCATTTTTATAGAATACTTTAATTTCTTTTTGAGGTTCACATTTCAACCCCATTCTTATCAATTCTTTATACAACGCATTTTGATATACTTGCTCCAGAAAACCATATCCAAGTACATTATACACCTGATAAAAAGCACCAATAATCTCTTCCGTAAGTTCTTCGTGCAACATTAAATCCGTGTTTTAAATCCGTATAATCCGCGCAATCCGCGTCTTAATTATATTAATTACTCCCCTACTTCCTCCTTTATCCAATCATATCCGCGCTTTTCCAATTCCAAAGCCAGTTCCGGCCCAGCCGTTTTCACAATGCGCCCCTTATACAGCACGTGCACCACATCCGGCTTGATATAATCCAGCAATCGTTGATAATGCGTAATCACAATGCAACTTGTCTCCGGCGTTTTAAGTTTATTCACCCCATCTGCCACGATGCGCAAGGCATCAATATCCAAGCCAGAGTCCGTTTCATCCAGAATGCTTAAGCGCGGTTCCAGCATAGCCATCTGGAAAATCTCGTTACGCTTCTTCTCTCCTCCGCTGAAACCTTCGTTCACACTGCGGTTCGCCAATTTATTATCAAGCTCCACGATGGAACGTTTCTCGCGCATTAACTTCAGGAACTCACTCGCGTTCAAAGCAGGCAGGTTCTTATATTTACGTTGCTCGTTCACAGCAGCGCGCATAAAATTCACCATGCTTACTCCGGGAATTTCTACCGGATACTGGAATGACAAGAAGACGCCTTCATGGCTCCGATCCTCCGGACTTAGTTCCAGCAAATCCTTTCCGAAGAAGCTCACACTTCCCTTGGTTACTTCAAAAGCCGGGTTACCCACCAACACACTGCTCAAAGTACTCTTTCCCGAGCCGTTAGGCCCCATGATAGCATGTACTTCACCCTGGTTTACAGTGAGGTTGATTCCTTTTAATATCTCTTTTCCGTTGATACTTGCGTGCAAGTCTTTTATTTCTAACATTTTCATTTTAGTTACGAGTTACAAGTTACTAGTTACAAGTTGTGAGTTACGAATCACCAGCTACTTGTAACTCGTAACTAGTAACTCGTAACTACTATATCATCCCACACTTCCCTCCAAAGAAATGCTTAACAGTTTCTGTGCTTCCACGGCAAACTCCATCGGAAGTTTATTCAACACCTCTTTGGCATATCCGTTGACGATCAAACCTACCGCATCCTCCGTAGAAATACCACGTTGGTTGCAATAGAATATCTGATCTTCACTGATTTTGCTGGTAGTGGCTTCATGCTCCACAATAGCCGTTTCATTATGAATATCCATGTAAGGGAAGGTATGTGCACCGCATTTATCACCTAATAATAGGGAGTCGCACTGACTGTAATTGCGGGCTCCCGAAGCTTTTTCGGCTACGCGAACCAATCCGCGATACGAGTTCTCGCTTCGTCCGGCAGATATTCCTTTACTTACAATGGTGCTGCGGGTATTTTTTCCGATATGAATCATTTTGGTTCCGGTATCCGCTTGTTGGTAGTTATTGGTAACGGCTACGCTGTAGAATTCGGCTGTAGAGTTATCGCCGGTTAAGATACACGAAGGATATTTCCAGGTAATGGCACTACCGGTTTCCACCTGTGTCCAGGATAGTTTGCTGTCTACTCCTTTACAATGACCGCGTTTGGTTACAAAGTTATAAACACCGCCTTTGCCATTTTCATCACCGGGGTACCAGTTTTGCACGGTACTGTATTTTACTTCGGCACGATCGTGCACTACGATTTCTACAATGGCAGCATGTAATTGATTCTCATCTCGTTGAGGAGCTGTACATCCTTCCAGATAAGATACATACGATTCATCATCGGCTACAATCAAGGTACGTTCAAACTGTCCGGTATTGGCGGCATTGATACGGAAATACGTAGAAAGTTCCATCGGGCAACGCACCCCTTTGGGGATATACACAAAGGAACCATCCGAGAAAACAGCCGAGTTAAGCGCCGCAAAGAAATTGTCGCGATAAGAAACTACGGAGCCAAGGTATTTCTTTATCAGGTCGGGATGATCTTGCACCGCTTCGCTGAAAGAGCAAAAGATAATACCTTTCTCCAACAACGTTTCTTTAAAGGTAGTCTTTACCGATACCGAGTCCATCACCGCATCTACGGCCATGCCGCTGAGTGCCATTTGTTCTTCCAGGGGGATACCCAGTTTATTGAAGGTCTTTATCAATTCGGGATCTACTTCGTCCAGACTCTTCGGACCTTCTTTCTTCTTGGGAGCCGCGTAATAAGAGATTGCCTGATAATCAATTTCAGGAATACGCAAATGCGCCCAGGTAGGCATTTTCATTGTTAACCAATGCCGATAGGCATTCAACCGAAACTCAAGCAACCACTCCGGCTCGTTCTTCTTGGCCGAAATGATACGAACCACCTCTTCACTAAGACCTTTCTCAATGATTTCCGTCTGTACATCGGTAGTAAAACCGTATTTGTACTTCTCCTGGGTGAATTCTTTTACATATTTATTGGGTTCTTCTTGCTGCATAACTTAAGTTAATAAATATTGTTGGGTCAGTTCCTTTGCTACGGGAAAAAG
Source organism: Bacteroides sp. 224 (assembly GCF_010500995.1). Taxonomy (GTDB): domain Bacteria; phylum Bacteroidota; class Bacteroidia; order Bacteroidales; family Bacteroidaceae; genus Bacteroides. The sequence goes on from NZ_QVMK01000003.1 coordinate 171,604, forward strand.
ACCACTGATGATATGTTTGATTGGATAATATAACACTGAGTCTTCCTTGATTGTTCCACTTATCAGTACGTTGTTAACATCCAGATAATCGAGTATATTCATCAGGATGCCCAATACCAATATACTGGTAAAGGTACCTAACAGAAAGCCTAACAAACGATTTACCCATCCTAAGGAAACGGCTTCCAAGGCATGGGTAAGGACAGAGGCCAATAAGAAAAAGAGTAGAGGTACAATAGCCCAAATAGCTACAAATGAAATTATCTGGACTATAGTCATAGAGCTTTCGCTAACCATCGGACTGACCTTTTCTGCCAACGACAGGTAAAGCGCCCGTGCGGCAATCAGTCCTATAACTAATCCTAAAACAGAAGCCAACTGCTTAAGAAGCCCTTTCAGGCATCCGTGCAAAGCTCCTGCAACGAGTATGACGAGAATTATGTAATCGATTATTAGCATATAATTATTATTATACCCCCTCCGCCCTTTGGGCACCTCCCCCTTGCAGGGGAGGAGTTCCTGCGGCATTGGTTCCTCCCCTGCAAGGGGGAGGTGCCCAAAGGGCGGAGGGGGTCTTTCTTATACTGTAAACTAATTACTAAAAAAACAACGTGCCAATTACTTAAGTGATGTGAACATCCGTTTAGCAATTGGCACGTTGGCACATGTAGCGAAGTGCCCTATAGCTACATTATAGCGTTTGTTTCACTTCTATTTCCTGATATGATTCGATAATGTCACCCACCTTAATATCGTGATAGTTTACAAGACTGATACCACATTCATAGTTGGTTGCCACTTCTTTCACATCGTCTTTGAAACGTTTCAGTGCATTAATTGCACCGGTAAAGATAACGATACCATCGCGGATAAGACGTGCTTTGTCCGAACGTTTCACCTTTCCTTCTTTCACCATAGCACCGGCCACGGTACCCACCTTGGTGATGTTGAATACTTCGCGCACTTCGATGGTAGCAGTTACTTCTTCTTTCACTTCCGGAGCAAGCATACCTTCCATCGCCGCTTTCACTTCTTCGATGGCTGCGTAGATTACAGAGTACAAGCGAACATCCACTCCTTCTTGTTCCGCATATCTGCGGGCAGAAGCCGACGGGCGCACCTGGAATCCGATAATAATCGCATCCGAAGCAGCTGCCAATGTAACATCCGATTCTGAGATCTGTCCCACCCCTTTGTGAATTACATTCACCTGGATTTGTTCGGTAGAAAGCTTGATCAACGAGTCGCTCAATGCTTCGATAGAACCGTCCACGTCACCTTTCACAATCACGTTAAGTTCCTTGAAGTTACCCAATGCGATACGACGACCCAATTCATCCAATGTAAGAATCTTCTGAGTACGAAGTCCCTGCTCACGTTGTAACTGTTCGCGTTTGTTCGCTATTTCACGAGCTTCTTGCTCTGTTTCAATCACATGGAAAGTATCACCGGCTGTAGGCGCACCGTTCAAACCTAATAATAATACAGGTTCCGATGGTCCGGCTGATTTGATACGTTGGTTACGTTCGTTGAACATGGCTTTTACACGACCGAAGTGTGTTCCTGCCAATACCACGTCTCCCATATTCAGTGTACCGTTAGATACCAATACGGTTGCCACATAACCACGTCCTTTATCTAATGTAGATTCAATGATAGACCCTGCACCACGACGATCCGGGTTTGCTTTCAGATCGAGCATTTCGGCTTCGAGCAATACTTTCTCCATCAATTCCTTTACACCTAATCCTTGTTTGGCCGAAATATCCTGAGATTGGTATTTACCTCCCCAGTCTTCTACCAGGAAGTTCATATTTGCCAGTTCTTCTTTAATCTTTTCCGGGTTAGCAGTTGGCTTATCTACCTTATTAATAGCAAATACGATAGGAACACCTGCCGCCACTGCGTGGTTGATGGCTTCTTTAGTTTGAGGCATCACGCTATCATCCGCAGCCACAATAATAATGGCGATATCCGTTACTTTCGCACCACGTGCACGCATCGCTGTAAACGCTTCGTGACCCGGTGTATCTAAGAAGGTAATGTGTCTGCCATCTTCCATTTTCACATTATAGGCTCCGATGTGCTGTGTAATACCTCCGGCCTCACCGGCTATTACATTAGCTTTACGAACATAGTCGAGCAACGATGTTTTACCGTGGTCAACGTGTCCCATCACCGTAACAATAGGCGCACGAGGCTGCAAATCTTCCGGTGCATCTTCTTCTTCTACAATGGCTTGTGCTACTTCCGCACTTACGTATTCTGTTTTAAATCCGAATTCTTCGGCTACCAGATTAATGGTTTCGGCATCCAAACGTTGGTTAATAGATACCATCAGCCCGATACTCATACAAGTAGCAATTACCTGATTTACAGAGATGTTCATCATACTTGCCAATTCGTTGGCAGTAACGAACTCGGTAATCTTCAGTGTTCTGCTGTCGGATGCTTCCATATCGTCCAACTCTTGTTGGCGGTTGAAAGCTGATTCGCGTTTCTCTTTACGGTATTTAGCTCCTTTATTTTTCAGACCTTTAGTAGTAAGACGCGCCAGCGTTTCTTTTACTTGCTTAGCTACATCTTCCTCGCTAACCTCCTGCTTAATAACCGGTTTCTTAAAGCGATCTTTGTTATTATTCCGTTTTCCACCGCCTTGTTGATTTCCCGGGCGGTTATTGTTGTTGTTATTGTTATTTCCTCTTTCGCTGTTTGCCACAGGACGAGCAAAATTCGACGCATTGTTAATATCAACTTTCTCTTTGTTGATACGGCTGCGTTTCTTTTTGTTAGCTGCATCACCTTCGGTTCTTGGCTTGTTCGTGCCATCGTCTTTGCGGATTTCCTTGATGATAGCTTCTTTCATCTGCTTCTTCTGATCCTGACGAATCTTGTCTTTCTCTTCCCGTTCTTTACGTTTTTCTTCCTTCGATTTCTTCTTAGGACGTGTAGATTGGTTCAGCGCCGCCAAGTCAATTTGACCTATTACATTAATCTTGGAAACGATTTCGGTAGGACGTATCTTAAATACATCATCTCCTTCCTCCGCCACATCACGACCAGCCTCGGGCTCAGTCGTTTTTTCGATCACTTCTTTTACTACCGGCGCTTCCATAACCTCCGGCTTCACTTCTTCCATTACTTTCTCCAATTCTTTTTCTACTATAACAGGCTCCTTTGTCGGTACCGGCTCAGGTTTTGCCTGTTCCTCCGGCTGAGGAGTTACGATTTCTTTTACTTCTTCAACCACAGGCTTGGGTTCTTCCTTTACTTCCTCTTTCCGGCTTACTACGGGTTCCGGAACGGGCTCTGGTTCCGGAGCCGGTGCAGGTTCCTGTTTTACTACGGGAGTTGGTTCCGGTTCGGCAGCTTTCTCGGGCTTCCGGTTTAAGTTGTCCAAATCAATTTTACCTACCGGTTTAAATTTAGGACGTGCTTCTTCTGGAACAACTGTTTTTATGACGTTGTCGGCCTTGTCTGCTTTATCAACTTTCTCTGCCTTAGGTTTTTCCAGTTCCGGATCATAACCATCAATAGCAACAGACGCTTTATTTCTGTCTTTATTCTGACGTTCCTGAATAAAGCGTTCCGATTCCATTTTAAGGTTTTTGTCCTTGCTAAACTCTTTCACAAGAATAGCATACTGTTCTTCGGTAATTTTCGTATTAGGACTAGCCTCAATGGTATGCCCTTTCTTTTGCAGAAACTCAACTACCGTTGATATTCCTACATTCAAATCTCTAGTTACTTTGTTTAACCTAATCGTCATAATTACTTTTTAATAGTTAACAGTTGACAGTTGATAGTTGACTATTATTTCTCCAATAACGTTCCTCTATAAATGTCTTTCCCTCACTGAATCCCAAAAAGCGACAATATTATTCAATTGTACAATCTTGATTTTTCACTATCAACTGTCAACTGTCAACTGTCAGCTTCCGATGTTACTCTTCAAATTCAGCTTTCAAAATACGTAGTACCTCGTCGATGGTTTCTTCTTCCAAGTCTGCCTTTTCAATCAGCATTTCACGAGGTGCATTTAATACCGATTTAGCCGTATCGAGGCCAATCGCTTTAATGGCGTTGATCACCCATTCATCTATTTCATCATTAAATTCATCCAAGTAGATGTCTTCGTCCATTGCACTTTCATCTAATTCGCGGAATACATCGATGGTGTATTCGGTCAACATACTGGCAAGTTTGATGTTCATACCGCCCTTACCAATGGCGAGTGATACTTCTTCCGGGCGAAGGAATACTTCTGCTTTGCGCTCTTCTTCGTTCAAACGAATGGAAGAGATTTTAGCCGGACTCAACGCACGTTGTATAAACAGCGAAGTATTAGCTGTATAGTTTATTACATCGATATTTTCATTCCGAAGCTCGCGAACGATACCGTGTATACGGCTACCCTTCACACCCACACAGGCACCAACGGGGTCGATTCTGTCATCGTAAGATTCTACCGCAATCTTGGCACGTTCGCCGGGGATACGGGCAATTCTTTTGATGGTAATCAGTCCGTCGTTAATTTCCGGAACTTCCATTTCGAACAGACGTTGTAGGAACACCGGCGAGGTGCGCGACAGGATGATCTTCGGATTGTTGTTTTTATTGTCCACGCGGGCTACTACCGCACGTGCAGTTTCTCCTTTGCGATAGAAGTCGCTCGGTATCTGCTCGGTTTTGGGCAATAACAATTCATTTCCTTCATCATCCAGCAAAAGCATTTCTTTTTTCCATATCTGGTATACTTCTGCATTAATAATGGTTCCTACCTTATCTATATATTTATTATAAATACTATCTTTTTCGAGCTCAAGAATCTTAGAGGCCAGCGTTTGACGCAAGTTCAAGATGGCGCGACGACCAAAATCGGCAAAATGTACTTCATCGGTCACCTCTTCGCCTACTTCGAAAGAAGCATCAATCTTCTGCGCTTCGGTCAGTGATATCTCCAGGTTCGGATCTTCCAGGTCTTCATCTGCCACAACCTCCCGGTTCCGCCATATTTCGAAGTCTCCTTTATCCGGATTCACAATCACATCATAATTTTCATCTGTGCCAAACATTTTAGTGATAACACTACGGAACGACTCTTCGAGCACGCTTACCATCGTAGTTCTATCAATATTCTTCAGTTCTTTAAATTCTGAAAATGTATCTATCAAGCTGATAGTTTCCTCTTTCTTGGCCATAATTATTTAAAACTAATTAAGTATTTGGTGTATTTTATTTGATCATAAGTAAAGGTTTCGTCCACTTCTACAAGTTTCGGACGTTTGGCTCCTTCTTCTTTTACTTTCTTCTGCACAGCTACCACAAACTTATCTTCGTCGACATCTTTCAGTATGCCTGTCAGTTTCCGACCGTCATTTGTCATAACCTCTACATCATTGTCTATATGGTTATAATATTGCTGTAAGACCTTAAACGGCTGTCCGATTCCTGCCGAACCTACTTCCAGTTCATAATCGGCCTCTTCTCTGTTTAGTTTGGATTCGATGTAACGACTCAATTCTACGCAATCTTCAATCCATACGCCTTCGGCGTGATCTATCTCTACCACAATCCGATCACCGGGGTAAACAGCTGCGTCTACCAGAAAATAGTTTTTCCCATTAAGCCATTCTTCTACAATAGCTTTAACAATGTTTTTTTCTATCATTTACTAACTATATAAGAACAAAAAAAGAGGCTTGATTGCCCCTCCTCCTTCATCCATTTCGGCGACAAAGATACTAAATAATATATGGATACACAAAATAATAAGAAAAAAAATATATGGGTACCATAAAAGCATACCATCAAGTACTCCATCTGGTTTTACTTATACCATGCTACGGTTTGCTTTCCGGTGGTGTAGAGTTCGTAGATTTTATTCTCCGGGAGAGGAATTCAATAAAGCACTTGGATAGCCTCCATCTTTCCTTGACTCCCAACTTTGATGGCTTCCATCCCTGCATCTATCTTGCCATAGAGTCCATCCATGGTTATGTATTGGCACTTATCTTCGCATCTAACACTACGTTTCAGTGTGTTTTGGCTGCACTATTGCCTTTACTTTGCTTGGAGGCCGAATTATACTGCCAGTTGGCATTGGCGGTTACAGTGTCTATAACTAAGAACTTAAGTATCCGGCAATTACCTAACAATCGACCAAAGATTGAGTCTGTTAAAACATTCTCCCAATCTAAATTGTTATCTTTGCAAAGATTTAAAAAAAGTTGTTATGAAGAAACATTTTTCAAGAATAATGTTGGTTACCACATTATTAGTTGCATTTACAGGAATAGCTAATGCTCAAAACATGAAAGTAAAAGAAGAACGCGAAAAGATGCTTGCTCCCTATCCACAAGCTAAAGAAGGAATGGTGAGGTATGTGATCTTTCTGAAAGAGAAAGCCAATGAAGAGAACTTCAAAGTAGAAATCGTTCCCGGAAAAGTGATGAATGTAGATTGCAATCATCATACACTAATGGGTAAAATAGAGGCTAAAGATGTGCAGGGATGGGGATATACGTATTACGAATTTACCTCGAACGGCCAAACCCGCTCTACCATGATGGCTTGCAACAAACCGAAAGAGGATCGATTTATTTCAGGAGAATCAAAATTGATTCGGTATAACAGTAAGCTACCGATTGTGCTTTATGCTCCGGCAGGGTATGAATTGAAATACAAGATTTGGAAAGTAGCGAAAACGCATACGGCTACAAATGAGTAAAATTCAGTCACCGCATAGTTGTAGTACATACATGTTATCTCTTCTTATGCCGGTTTTTGCCACGGCCGCGGCAACGTTTTGTCACGGCCGTGGCCAGATCTTGTCACGGCCGCGGCAAAATCTCGTTACGGCCGTAGTAGAATCTTGTTACGGCCGTTCAAAATCTTGCTAAAGCAATATAGAAATTTACCGCAGGGAAAATTTGTTCAACGAAGATTGGGTAAAATTGGTTAGTTGATGTTATCTTTGTTTCATTAATAGAAAGCACATGGCACATCATTTAAGTACAAACAAGCAATTTATGATTGGTAATGGTATTCTGGCTTTTGCCGTCATCTTTATAGTAGTCATTTTCATCTATATGAGTTTGAGAATTGCCCGGGAAAAACAACTCGAAAAGACTTATGTGGAAAATTATACCATTAGCTTAACTAAAGGCTTCGCAGGAGAGTCTGTATCTGTTTATGTAAACGATAGTTTATTATGGAATCAGCTAATAACCGAAGAACCTGTGGTATTGGAGGTAAACCGATTTGCCGATCATAGCGCAGTTATGATTGTTAATAATGAGACCGAAATCATGTCTACTTTCGATTTAAGTGAAAAAGGAGGCAACTATTCTTTTATAAAGGATGAGGATGGAATTAAACAATTAGGACAATCGCGTTAAACTTCTGTTTTGTATTCTTTCAGTTTCTTTCGGAGTGCAAGCGATTTACCGTCGGTATATTGATTCAGCAATGCCCAAAATCGTTCACTGTGATTCATCTCAAGCGTATGTGTTAATTCATGTAGCAATACATAATCAATAAGATGTGCAGGCAATAGCATCAAATAGCAGGAGAGATTGATGTTTTTCTTACCTGAACAACTTCCCCACTGCCCCTTACTAGCATTTATCTTCACGTTTCCATAAAAGAGACCATGTTGGTTGGCAAGCATATAGAGGCGGGAGGGGAGAACAACTTTTGCATTACGTTTCAAGCCTTCTTCTATTACTTTGCGCAACCAAGACTGAAGGCGCTCTTCCTCAAAATTAGCAGTAGGCGGACAGACTATTTGCATCTTTCCCAGTTCGGAGTGAGCCAAGAACTCATTTCTTTCTCCACTAACAAGTGTCAGCTTAAAGAATTCGGTATTTATTTGATAACTCAGGTCTATTTGCTTTCTCGCAACCTGTTTCCGGGAAGCAGAAAGTTCACTTCGTAATTCTTCTATCACCTCGTTCAGCTCCTCCTGGGTGGCCCCCAACGGAACTGTGACATAAATAGCATCTTCTTTTGTTCGGAATATAAAACGCTGTGCTCTGGGATTCAGGCGAATTATTAAACGTCCCAGCTCTTTATCTTCTATTATGGCTTCTCTCATTGTTGCTTCTAAAAGATTACAAACATACAAAAAAAGGCTACTGTTCACACAGTAACCCTTTCTATTTAGTTAGTTTTAATAGAAATTTAAGAGAGTCAAAGCTTCACAGCTTCAAAACGTTTAATTAAGCACACTAACTACTATTTAAAGCAAATGAAAAATTTTATTCTTGCAAATTAATTATTCTCTACCGATCTATGGGCTTTTCTATGTCCTTAGACTGTAAGCTATCCATTTGAGTAACTTCGGAATTGCCAATCTTTTCTGTCAGTACATTCACTGGGGGAATGCCTTGTTTCTCGGCTACTTCCACTTCATTGGGTGTACTAAGACAGGTGTCATTGGTTCCTACCAATACGTCATCTACAAAAAAGGTGCGCTGCACGGCATTACTTAAACCCAGAACCAAAGTCACAATAGCTACAGCTTTCAATAAAGGGGTGAAACGACTTACCAAAGTCAATCGTTTGGCTTTCACTGTTTTCGGTTCTATTTGAGCAAGAACCCTTTGTTCAAACCCTTCACCGACTCCCACCTCTTGCTGAACAGCCTGATAGATAAATACATCCCTGTAATGCAACAGAGCAGGCGGCACATCCTCCGAAGTAAAAAACGAACGTAACTCAGCTTCCTCTTCCGATGAGGTTTCACACAGCCAATAACGTTCCAATAGTTCTTCTACATGCTTATAATCCATATTTATCTATCTCATTATACCTTTGTTTCACTTTTTGTCTGGCTCTAAAGAGGTTCACTTTTACTTGCTCTTCCGACAAACTCAGAATATCAGCAATTTCTTTATAGCTTTTCCCTTCTACATCGCGCAATTGCATAATTAATCGCTGCTTTTCCGGAAGTTCATTCATCAACCTGTCAATAAGAATAAGCTTCTCTTTTTCCACCATCTTATCATAAGGATCGGGCACCGAGAATATATTCTCCATATCATTGTCTAAGCGCAAATTTTGAAATTCTTTCTTTTGCGTACGATCAATGGCCAGATTCTTTACAACAGTCAAGCAATATGCTTCCAAAGACTCTAATTCATTCAACTCCCCACGTTTATTCCAAATGCGGATCATAGTATCCTGCACAATATCCTCTGCTTCCGAACGATCAAAGGTAATGCGATATGCCAATCTGAAAAGCTTATCTTTCAGGGGCAATACATCTCTTCGAAAGTTGAGCTCTTGCATCTCTATTAGGATTGACGGGTGAGTAATTGAAAAGTTACAGTAGTGTGCTTTCTTTTTAAACTATTTTTTGATTCGGGTACCTCCGGCACCACGAATGGCAGAAGCTAAAGTGATGATTACTTCGGATACACCCGCTTGAAGTGCCTCAAAAGAATTCTCCAATTTGGGGATCATCCCTCCCTGAATAATGCCTTGCTGTACGTATTCGGCAAAATCAGCTTGCGTTAATAAAGGAATTACGCTATCATCATCATTTTCATCTCGCAATACTCCTTTCTTCTCAAAGCAGAAGACGAGTGTTACATCAAAATCATTGGCAAGGGCTTTGGCGGTTTCTCCCGCAATGGTATCGGCATTTGTATTCAGCAGGCTGCCTTCTCCGTCATGAGTAAGAGGAGCCATCACCGGGATCACACCTTTACGAATTAAATCAACGAGAATAGCCGTATCCACTTTCTGTACGTCTCCTACAAAACCATAGTCAATGTCTTTCACAGGACGCTTAACAGAACGAATGACATCCATATCAGCTCCTGTTAATCCTAACGCATTTACCTTACGGGCTTGTAATCCGGCTACAATGTTTTTGTTTACTAAGCCTCCATATACCATGGTGACTACTTTAAGGGTTTCTTCATCGGTGATCCGACGCCCATTTACCATTTTGCTTTCAATACCGAGCTGGGATGCTATTTTTGTAGCAGATCGCCCTCCACCATGTACAAGTACTTTGTATCCTTCGATGGCAGAGAAATCATCTAATAATTGTTTTAAGGAGGATTCTTCTTCTACAATTTTCCCACCCACTTTAATTACGGTTAGTTTTTCTCTCATAATTCTATATTATCTATGTACTTAGACACGGATAACGCAGATTGCACGGATTAAAATCACGGATTATTTTTCATGTATTTCATCCGTATATTAAAATCCGTGCAATCCGCGCCATCCGTGGCTAAAATTAAAACGATTACTCTAAATACGTATATCCATACAATCCCGAGCGATAATTCGAAAGGAATTCTTTCCCCTCCTCTACCGAGATCTTTCCTTCTTTCACCGATTTAGTTACCCATGTTTCGAGTGTACGTACCAATTTCTTCGGATTATACTGTACATAATCCAATACCTCGGCAACCGTTTCTCCATCAATGATTTGCTCTATATTGTATCCCTTCTCATTGACGGAAACATGCACCGCATTGGTATCACCAAATAAGTTATGCATATCTCCCAGAATTTCCTGATAGGCACCTACCAGAAATACCCCCATGAAATAAGGCTCCTTATTCTTCAAAGAATGAACAGGAAGGTAATGTGATACATTCTTCGTAGAAATGAAGTTTGCTATTTTTCCATCCGAGTCGCAGGTAATATCTTGCAAAGTCGCACTGCGATCAGGACGTTCATCCAACCGCTGTATCGGCATAATGGGAAAGATCTGGTCGATAGCCCATGAGTCCGGCAAAGATTGGAAAAGGGAGAAGTTACAGAAATATTTATCTGCCAGCAACTTAGATAAACCACGAAACTCATCGGGTGCATGCTTCAAGCCCGAAGCAATCTGATTAATTTCTCTTGTAATAGACCAGTACAAGCGTTCTATCTGTGCGCGGGTTTTCAGGTCTACGATTCCGTGACTGAACAAATCAAGTCCTTCTTCACGAATTTGCTGGGCATCGTGCCATGCTTCCAGCATTTTGTTTTGATTCAACGAATCCCAGATAGCATAAAGCTCACGTACTAATTCGTGATCGTCTTCACTCACCTGTTCGTCGTCATCCCATTCGGGTAATGTAGTGGTTTCCAGCACTTCGAATATGAGCACAGAATGATGAGCAGTAAGAGCCCGTCCACTCTCGGTAATGATATTGGGGTGAGGAATATCGTTTTTATCACTTGCATCGACTAACGTGGAAATAGAGTCATTCACATACTCCTGTATGGAGTAGTTAACACTGCTCTGGCTGCTTGAGGAGCGGGTACCATCATAATCGACACCCAATCCACCGCCAATGTCCACAAATTCAACTTTAAAGCCCAGCGAATGTAGCTGCACATAAAATTGAGAAGCTTCACGTAAAGCTGTTTTTATACGACGTATTTTCGTTACCTGGCTACCAATATGGAAGTGAATTAGCTTCAGACAGTCTTTCATATCTTTCTTTTCGAGAAAGTCCAAGGCCTCCAACAACTCGCTGGAAGACAAGCCAAACTTACTGGCGTCGCCTCCTGAATCTTCCCATTTACCGCTTCCCGAAGAAGCCAGCTTAATACGAATACCTATATTAGGACGTACATTCAATTGCTTGGCCATTTTGGCAATCAATCGCAGCTCATTGAGTTTCTCAACTACGAGGAAGATTCGCTTACCCATTTTCTGGGCTAAAAGAGCTAATTCAATGTAGCTTTCATCTTTATAGCCATTACAGATAATCAGAGAATCAGAATCCGTATTAACAGCAATAACCGCATGAAGTTCGGGCTTAGAACCGGCCTCAAGACCTAAATTGAACTTTTTTCCATGGCTGATAATTTCCTCTACCACGGGGCGCATCTGATTCACCTTGATAGGATAGATAATAAAGTTTTGGGCTTTATATCCATATTCTTCCGCGGCTTTCTGAAAACAAAGAGCTGTTTTCTCAATTCTGTTATCCAGAATGTCCGGGAAACGCAATAACATAGGCAAAGCTACATCTCTTAGTTGCAACTCGTCAACAAGTTCTTTCAAGTCGACGGCTACTCCATTTTTGCGAGGGGTAACTACTACATGTCCTTGATCATTAATACCGAAATACGAGGTACCCCAACCTGTGATGTTGTATAGTTCCTCCGAATCTTCAATACGCCATTTTCTCATTTCTTCTAATACACTGCTTTTAGTATAAATAATGCGGCAAAAATACTTATTAATCTATAAATATACTACATTTGCCTTTATTATTCAACTTTTAGAACTACAGAACGAAAGAATATGCAGAAAGAAAGCGCTAATTTTCAGTTTGAGAAAGATATTCGTTGGGAATATCCATCCGAGGGAGTCAGCCGACAAATTATGGCTTACAATGATGAGCTTATGCTTGTGAAAGTTAAATTCGAAACCGGTGCCGTAGGTTCACCTCACACACATCCGCATACACAAGCCACTTACGTAGCCAGCGGAATATTTGAATTTACCACTGATGGCGAAACACAAATTGTAAAAGCCGGAGACGGTGTTTATATGAAGCCTAATGTAGAACATGGCTGCAAATGTATAGAGGCAGGGGTTCTGATTGATACATTTGCGCCGATGAGGGAAGATTTTTTATGAAATAGACTTGGCAGAGCAAGATGAGATAATATGTCTATTTTACCTCATCTTCTTTCCAGTTATAATCCAGTTCTGCTTCGCGTTGCAATGCAGCTGCTACTATTTGATTAGTGCGTTCTATTACATCTTTCTTTATTAACGTAGTACTTACTCCAGGGGTATATGGAAAGTAAATCACCTCTTTACCTGGCTGAGACTTCATCCACTCTAATCCCTCAAGATATTTATTAATCCAATCATCTCCGATGGTAACAACATCGATTCCCTCTTGTTGCAGTTGAGCCACTTCTGTCAGCTTTACTTGCTTCACGGCTTTTGTCACACACTTTAAAGAGGCCACAATACGAAATCTTTGTTCAAATGGAATAATCGGCTTCATTCCTTTGTACTCCTCTATCAGTTCATCTGTGCTAACTCCTACAATTAGTTCATCTCCTAAAGCAGCAGATTTCTCTAATATGTTTAAATGCCCTACATGAAACAAATCAAAACTACCGGATGTAAACACCCTTACCTTCTTCCTCTCCATATTTTTATTTATTTAGATTCTCAATCTGTTTAATTTGTTCGGCTAAATAATCCAAATCGGAATATGACTGCACACCGGAATGAGATACTCTAAAATACCCCGGAGTACCTCCAGGCATGATATAGATGTTTTGTTTCAACAATTCAGTAAACAAAATATCACTATTACGACGGACAAAAAAGCCGGTTATACAGTTTGATGGCACTTCGGCCGGAACTTCCCAATTATTTTGTTTGCACAGTTTTCTAAAATATAGAGCCTTTTCTCTTACCAAAGATTTAATCTTATCTGTTCCGAGCTGCATATCCTTCTTCAACTGATGATGCAACTGCAAGAAAAGGGTGGTTGCCGGGCTGTAAGGTGTTTGTCCTCTTTGCAAATTTTTTAGATTCTCTTCAAAATCAAAGTAATAGCTGTTATGAAGAAAGTCTTGTTTACAAATCTCTTCTGAAAGTACAATAAAGGAAAGCCCCGGAGGAATATTCAAGCCTTTCTGACTGCTAATAATACAAATACCAATACCCATTTCATCCATATCCAGATCATCTGTCAGAAAGGAGCTAATCGCATCAACAACTAAGGTAACGTTATATTTTCGGCAAATTTCAGAAATGGTAGTTAGATTAAACAACTGCCCGGAAGATGTTTCATGGTGTTGACATAGTAATACCTCGGGTCGGTGCTTTTCTATTTCTTGTTCCAACAAGCTGTAATCAATATCTTTTGCAAATGGTACCTCAAATACTGTATTAGGACAGTTGTAGTAATCGCATAAATCCTTCCAACGATAGCCAAATGAACCACCTGCTATAATAAATGCACTCTTTTTTGCACAAACAAAATTAGTAACAACTGCATCCATTGCCCCTGTCCCTGATGCAGTAAGAGGAATCACTCTCCCTTGTTTACAATTAATCAGTTCCAGCAGCATTCGTTCCGAGTCCTTAACTATTTCGGAGAACATTGCTGTACGCATATAAGGAATTTGTTGTGCTCCAATCTGAAGAATTTCTTCTTCTATATTTCCGGGAAAAACGTATAGTTTCATATTTATCTTTTTATTCTACCAAATTTCTTTATACTTGTGTATTGCCTCCATAAATTAAGTTTTCGCTTAGGAGGCACCCCATTATGCCGAATATATGCTCGTGCAGCTTCAAGCATTCTTTTACACACATTACCATCCAAGTAAGGATCGTAATTTTCTACAATCCATTGTCTTTTTGCTATACTATCTTTATCTGTTTGAACTAACTCGAATGCCTCAGGCAGTTCTGATAGATCTTTTATATCCGTCCAATAAATATCTTTTGCAATAGTACGATAAGTTATAACCGGCTTATTCAACAGTAAGAATTCATAAACAGTAGAAGAAGTATCACTTATCATCACATCGGCCATCAACTGATATTTCGTCACATTAAAATCATCTACCCAAATGATGTTTTCTTCTTGCGCTGCTAATGACTTATACTCCTCTATCCATTCTGATTTAGTTAGCGGATGAAATTTAAGCAAAAGCAAGATATTCTTTTCTCTTACCAGTTTTATTAACGCTTCCTTTATGTGAGGTAAAGACGTGAGAGAGGGTGAAAACGTTGGGGCATACAATACTAATTTGTCTCTTTGATGTTTAGTTAACAGTGCAGCTTTTTCCTCATCGAAATCGTGCAGGTGTTTCTTAATCCAATCTTGTTTAGTCCACCCTGTTTCAACAACATCAAAATCTTTATATGCTTTAGATAGTTCGACAAACTTCTTTGTGAAATAAGGCCCTTGAGTAAGGTAAAGGTCAAAGTAACGTCTGATAATAAAATGATCTTTTTTCTCGGCAGCATAACCATGAAACACTTGTACCTTCACCCCCGGCAGATAATAAGGAACAATATTCCCGGGAACATAAATCACATCTGGTGAGAAGTTATATGTTTCTTGTATAGAATTTGTATATTCAACTTCCGCTCTTAAAGGAAATTCGGGTATCTTTTCTTTATGAACATACCACAAAACTTGTTCTCCTTCAAGAACAGCTTGTTGATATAATGGATATAATATGTCAACCGCATATTTATTTTCACAAAAAAGCACTATCTTCATCTTAGAACTTGAGGTTATATTTTACTTTATGCTTTTTAGAGAAGCGCTTCCAGAATTTCTTCCGATAGGCAAATATCTTTTCTCTACAAAAGTCTTCATCTGCATTACGAGCTTTTGCATATTCTTTAGCTAATAGTTCAAAAAAGGCAGGCTGCCCCCATAAGCGGGCAAAATTAGCACATCCTTCTTCAATACTTACTTGCTTAAAACTCATTCGGTTAATATCTACCAGACAAAAGTGATATTTATCATCTATCTTATCAAACAGGATATTTCCGGGAGAATAATCGTGATGCAAAACATTTGCCTCATGCATCCGAGCTGTAAAATTAGCAAAAGCTACCACCACATCCGTAAAATCTTCTACTTTTGCATTTCCAAACTGATAAAAATTATATCGATAGGAGGATTGAATACTAATAAAATAAGAATAATGAATCAAGCCCAGTTTACTCTCCTGAATGTACGCTACTGGTTCAGGAGTTTCTATCCCGGCGCTCAATAGCATGGATGGATAAATAAAAGCTCTTTCTCCCTTTGGCTTACGGAAAAAAGTATATATAACCCGATTAAAAAGGTTGGGTACTTTATACCTTTTTACATTCAGGTCTAAATCACTGATTATTATTCGCTTAATCAGATTACGTCCTCCATAAACAACTTCGCCTTCCGACTCAAAGATTCGGGGTATATCTTGTATTTCTTTAATATAGGAAGTATATTTTGGGTTTATCTCAAATTTCATTTAGTTATTGAGTTAGTTCAAACAACAAACAAAAGTACATATTAAAATAATAACCTCCTATAGCAATTAGGAAAGATCAGGAGCTACGCATGCAAATTTAGCAATTCACTTTCCGCCTGCGCCACTGCTTTCTTCACATAATACCCTTCAGAAAGTCTTTGACTGATCTTCGTTACATTTTGCTTCATTTCATTGTAGCGTTCGGTAGTCATACCTGCAAGTATTTCATCCAGTTCGGTCAACGATTCAATAACAAATCCGATATCTTCCTTTACTATAAATGAAGCCATAGCAGCTTCCTTCCAGATAATAACAGGTAAATGGCATCGTATATACAGAGATATTTTGTGTGGAGAGTTATGTTTGAGATAAACTCCGAAATTGCCCGAACAAGTATCCAAAGAATCTCCATCCCAAACTAATCCAAAATCACCTAACAAAGAAGATATTAAATCATTACCGGCACAAAAGCCTTTGTATACAAAATGAGGATTTTTCGCCTCTTGTTCACCTGGCACGAAGCCCCCTCCATATAAGTGAAAATCATATTTATTTATAAAAGGAGACATTTCATATAAAAAAGCATTCTTGCGCTTGCTTAAAGCACCAATATAGTTTATCACGTATGGTTCGCTTGAAGCTTCTGGTTTATTACCTGTCTGATTACATCCCGGCGACAAATAATCAAATATTTCCAATACTCCTATCTGGCCTTTATAGCCATGTTGTTGCAGCCATACTCGCATTTTCGGATTTTGTGCAATGATGTAATCTGAGTGATTTAAACGTTCAATTTCCTTTTCAATCGTTAATTTCTTTCTACGAAAAGTACCCAAGTCATGTATCAAGGTTACCACTTTTACATCTTTCAGATGGGCAAGAGAAGATACAAAACTAAAATATTTCTTCATAGGATATTGCAACAGCAAAATACCCCCCTGCGGCATACAAAAAACCACTTTTAAAACTCCTATAAAGTTCTTTGCAAAATCGATTATTTTGTTTGAATAGAGAGTTGGTTTCAAACCAACATTTTCAAATCCAACAGCTTGAATAGCTGTTTCAATATCTATTTTAGCCTTATTACCAGCAGAATTTACTCCTTTATAATTCCTTGAGATATAAACTCTTCTCATTATCCCTTGTTTAATAAATATTTCAATAATTTATAGGGAGATTTCACTATAAACAGTACACCCATCATAAACAACACCAAATAGAATTCCGGAAATTCCCTATAATAATACCAAAGAATTTCATACGATTTTTCTGTATCAAATAAATATCGTTTATTTGGATAAATCAAATAACGGAAAAAACGTCTTTTAAAGCGCCATAATGTATACCTACGATCTTCCTTATATACTTTTTCTGAGAGATAGCCATTTCGGACAAAATCTAACATAATCTTATAATAATTCTCAATATGTACTTTAAAATAATTATACCCTCCACGACTTTTCCCAGCCATAACTTCACTGGCTAAGTACTGAAACGGAAATATAATTGCCTTCTTTTTACAACTGACAATTTTGTAAATCCATTCTTCTTGTTGGAGCAAATAAGAAACATAACGATCTTTTTGTTCCATCCTTTCAAAGTCTGAACGCCAACAGCCAAAATTGCTAATCCAAGTAACAGTGTAAGATACTCTCTGAATAAATTCATCTAACGAATTACATTCCAACAATTCTTCTGTTCGATATTTCTTTTTTACTTTATTAAAGAAAAACAAAGAAGCATGTGAATTTTGATACTCCCGAACTGCTTGCTTCATAAAAAACAATTTTCCTTTGCCAAAATAAGTATAATCATTCAACAATTTCAGATATTCCCCCTTACCATAGCTTAATACCTGTTGAAAATTCCGATTACCAATATCTATCTCATTTTTATAATAATATATATTTGAATAGGTACTCATAAATGACTCAACAACACTCTGTGTCTCATCATCTGAATTATTATCCGAGATAATCAATTCCACTTCTTTATCAAATGCCGGATCCTGAACAATATGCTCAATTGTATCCTTTAACACATGTGCTCGATTGTAGGTTGGGATACAAATAGATAAAAGTATTTTTGAATTAGTGTTTTCCATTATATAGTACAGTCTAAAGTTTGCATATTTATAACTTCTTTAATTTTGCTTATTATATCACTCGGCGCTATTGAATAAAGACACACATAATCCTTCCTCCAACACGGCTTCTGTCCAAATACAGAACATGGTCTACAGTTTAAATTGGTTTGTATTGCATTTCTTGAAGATTGACCCCACCCCATAAAACCTGCATAAGGATGTGTAGCTCCCCACACAGAAACTACAGGAGTATTTACCATAGAGGCAAAATGCATATTGGCCGAATCCATCGACAACATCACATCAAGATAACTCATTAAAAGCAGCTCTTTGTTTAAGTTCATTTTACCGGCTAAAGATACAATTCCCGGATACTTTTCTATCCATTGGTCGAATACCTCCTGTTCTTTTTTCCCTCCCCCAAAAAGGAATATCTTATATTGACTTTTTCCTGCAAAATAAGCTATTACCTGTTCTTGCAAATTCATTGGATAGACTTTCCCTTTGTGTTTAGCAAAAGGGGCAATTCCAATCCACTTTATTCCATTTTCCTTAATTCCGGTAATTGGTTCTATAAGATCAAAATCTCTCTCTCTATTTTGATATATGGATGTAAAATCCGGTTGAACAGGTAAACCCAATCTTGAGAAAACATCTATGTATCGCTCAAAAGAGCTTTTCTGCTGCTTTAATGTTTTATTGTATCGGCGTACAAGCTTTCGTTTTCCGCTTCTTCCTTTTCTTATATGCTCTACCGGAATACCCGAAAGTTTAAATCGAAAACGAAGGTATTGAGTACGTAACACATCATGCAGATCTGCTACATAGTTAAACTTCATTTGCTTTAGCCGTTTATACAACCTTGTCATCCCGACAACTCCCTTATAGTCTGATAATTCAATGCCTAAAAATGATACATTTTTAGGCATTTGTTCAAATAAGGGTTGCATAAATGGTCTACTAAGTACCGTAATCTGGTGTTGTGGGTATTGTGCGGCCAACGAACTGATCACAGGAACAGTCATCGCCACATCTCCTATTGCAGAAAAACGAATAACAAGTATTTTGGCCATTAATTATTTCTTGCCATAAAGCACCGGATTCAAGGCCGGATCATTATACATTTTCATTTGCTTGTATACCTTCATGTATTTTTTGCCTGCTTCAATATCGGCAAGAAGCTGATCAATAGCTTCGGAAAGGTCTACCCTCTGCTCAAGAAGAATTCTTAACTTTTCCTGGCATTGCTTCAGATGCTCTTCGGTAGTATCTGTTCGCTTCACTTCTTGCTCCATGTGGTAGATTTTAAGAGCCAGAATAGAAAGGCGGTCTACAGCCCATGCCGGACTTTCTGTATTGATTGTTGCATCGGGGGCAACTGCCACATTTTTATATTTATCGAGGAAATAACTATCTATAAGTTCCACCAAGTCTGTACGATCCTGATTAGATTTATCTATTTTGCGTTTCAGCACCAAGGCTGCTTCCGGATCTATTTGTGGATCACGGATAATATCCTCGTAATGCCATTGCACTGCATCAATCCAATTTTTCAAATACAAATAGTATTCTATTGTTTTCAGTTCATACGGGTTATTCATAGGGGCATCTACACTATCTGTTACATGGTAATCTAAAACAGATTTTTGGAAGATCTCATTGCATAAGCTAGTAAATGTCATGGTTCTAAATTATTGTTAATAAAAACAAAGCTATATATTAATTCTCAGATAAACAACCTTTTCTATATACTTCTTCTATTTTGTTTTTCCACTTCTGCCAAATTCAGGGCATGTTCCACAGTATCATCCATATCAAAGTAGGCATATTGCGCCAGCCTTCCTCCAAATAAAACAGTTGACTGCTGAGCTGCCAGTTCTTTATACTGCTTAACCAGCTTGGTATTGGCCTCATCATTAATGGGATAATAGGGCTCTTTCCCTGGTGCATAATCGTCCGGATACTCGCGTGTAATAATAGTAGTGGGCTGTGTACCAAATTCAAAATGCTTATGCTCGATAATACGGGTAAAGGGCACTTCTCTTTCTGTATAATTAACCACTGCATTTCCCTGATAATTATCAATATCCAAATGTTCGTGTTCGAAACGAAGACTCCGATATTCCAAACGCCCGAAACAGAAGTCGAAATATTCGTCGATACAGCCTGTGAACAACACTTTATCAGCCATTTCATCGAGTTCTTTTCGATGTTCAAAGTAGTTCACATTTAAACGAACTTCTGCATTCTTTAGCAAATTATTTATCAACAGATTATATCCACCTTTGGGTATGCCTTGATAAGAATCATTAAAGTAGTTATTGTCGTACATAAAACGAAAAGGTATACGCTTTATGATAAATGCAGGTAGCTTGGTAGCTTCTCTGCCCCATTGTTTTTCTGTATATCCTTTTATAAAATATTCATATATATCTTTTCCACAAAGCTTTAATGCCTGTTCCTCCATATTAGCAGGGGTTTCTATATCGGCATAAGCACCCCGCTGCTCTTCAATACGTGCTTTAGCTTCAGCAGGAGTATTCACCCCCCATAATTGTTTGAAGGTGTTCATGTTAAAAGGTAAATTGTAAAGGTTACCTTTATAATGAGCCAACGGAGAGTTGGTGTATCTATTAAATTCTACAAAACTATTTAAGTAATCCCATACTTCTTTATTGTCTGTATGCATAATATGAGCACCATATTTATGCATCCGAATATCGGCTTTTTCTTCGCAATAGATGTTCCCTCCAATATGATCTCTTTTTTCTACCACCAAACATCTTTTACCAGCCAAATGCATTTGCTCCGCAAAGACTGCACCAAATAAACCTGCCCCCACAATTAAATAATCATACTCTTTCTTTTTCATCGGATCTATTATATACTAAGTTAAACTCCTATCATTTCGCAAAGTGTTTGAACCGATTCTTTAATCTGCCAATGATTATCCAGCTTCGACGCATTAAAAACATATTGCGCCCGGGAATAATAGCAAGACCGCTCATTCAACTTCTCTACAATAAATGCATATAATTCTTCGTCTTTCTTACCCTGCAAAATGGGGCGTGCTTGAGTAGCTACACGCAAACGTCTGAAAAGAACATCCGGATGAACATCCAAGTAGATCGTCATTCCATGTTGATTCATAAATTCCATATTATCAAAAAAGCAAGGAGTGCCCCCACCGGTAGAGATAATTGCATCTTCGATAGCACCTACTTCGTGCAAAATATTCCTTTCGAGTTC
Organism: Bacteroides sp. 224; assembly: GCF_010500995.1. GTDB lineage: Bacteria > Bacteroidota > Bacteroidia > Bacteroidales > Bacteroidaceae > Bacteroides. The sequence continues at coordinate 192,920 of NZ_QVMK01000003.1, forward strand.
GCGGAAGCCTTGCTCTCCTTTTTCCTTGAAGAGTTCGGATACGGTTTTATGGTAACGTTCTTCGATGTACCAATCCAGATCGATGAACGATAATCCACATTCTTTGGCAAAGGCTTTTCCTAATGTGGTCTTCCCTGCCCCCATATAACCAAGTAAAAAGATACGAGTCATGGTGCAAATATACAAAATATTAGAAGAGGTTCTTTATGTGATGTAGATTTTACACATTGAAGCTAACGCATTTTATAGGTCGCAACATGGCTGTATTTGCTACCGGCAGTTGAACCGAATGCTACTGGCAGTTGATAGAAATGCTACTGGCGGTTGGAAAAAATGCTACCGGCGGTTTGCTATATATTGAGTATGGGTGTATCTTAATTTATGCAGACTCTATTCTTTCGGAACCTTAAAACTGAAAGGGAATGTATATCGAGTTCGTATTGCTTTACCATCAACCATACCTGGTTTCCAACGAGGCATAATTTTTGTTACTCTAAGTGCTTCTTTATCTAACAGTGGATGGACGCTCTGAATCACTTTAGGCTCAACGACTTTACCTTTTTCATCAATAATTGCCTCAACAATTACACGCCCTTCTATTTTTTCTTTCAATGCTTTAGATGGATAGTTAACATTCTCTCTAAAGAAAAGAGTTAAAGCTGCTGCTCCTCCCGGATACTGAGCCATAGTTTCTACTTTATCCCAGGCTTCCGGATTGGTGCCCATCACTTGTTTCATTGTAGGATGATGTTTTCTGACTATTTTCAATTTGAATTCAATGGGTAAAGTATATCTTACAGCAGCTACTTCCCCTTGATGTACCCCCGGAATCCACTTAGGCATCTTAGATATAATACGAATGGCTTCTGAATTTAAACCTTTAATTCCACGAACGATTTTAATATCTTTAATAGAGCCATCTTTCTGTACTATGAATGATGTAACTACCTGCCCTTGAATATTATTCCCTGCCGCGTTTTCGGGGTATTGAAGAGTTTCGTTTATATAGTTAAATAACTCTTTGGCACCTCCGGGAAATTCGGGCATTTGATCGGCTATATCAAGAACAAGAGTATCATTGGAGAGTTTATTTAAGTTCTCTGATAAACCGAAACCGGGATAGTTGGTCCATTTATTTTCTATAAGTAAGTATTCAAAATTAATTCATATTATGAAAAACTGCAAGCATTTACCCCGACAGGGGTAATATGTGCATAACCCTGGGTGAGCGAAGCGTAACCCAGGGTAGATAGTCTCTCTTTTCCTCTGAACCCCGAAGTGGGTTCAACCGAGGGCACTGAAAAAGTGTTTTAACCCTATCATTTTGATAGTTACTGTTTAGTAAAGGTACATTTGATAGAAGAAAAACACTAAATATGTATATTGTTTTAATAGACTATCAATTTGATAGTGCTTTGAAACTTTTTCAGTGCCCTCGGTTCAACCCTTTCAGGGTTGAGGCTGCGTGTGATGACTTGCCAGCCCCGGGCTGCGCTTCGCGAGGGCACTGAAAAAGTCCCCTCCTCCCCAACAAATTAATCGATATATTTTTCTATATGTCGATTTTTTTGTATATTTATGGTATAAAACATCAGTCTTATGCTTCCGGAACAAGGCACCTTATTATTCAGTAATCACATTGATCTGTATGATTTGATCATTCCCAAAGAGAATGTTCTGCGTCAAATCAAAGATTTAATCGATTTTTCATTTGTTCGTGAAGAACTAGTCAATAAATACTGTCTGGACAATGGACGCATGGCAGTAGACCCCGTTCGTATGTTTAAATATCTACTTCTAAAAACGATCTATGACCTTTCGGATGTAGATGTTGTAGAACGTTCTTTAGTTGATATGTCTTTCAAGTATTTCTTAGATATGGCACCTGAGGATAGTGTAATCAATCCTAGTTCCCTGACTAAATTCCGTCGGCTGCGTTTGAAAGATATGGATTTATTGGATCTGCTTATTAACAAGACAGTGACTCTTGCTATAAAAGAAGGTATTATCAAATCAACAACTATAATCATTGATGCTACTCATACCTCTTCTCGTTCTAATCCTCATTCTCCACTTGAGGTCTTGAAGATGCGTTCTAAGCAGTTGCGTAAAAGTTTGTATGAAGTAGATGAATCCATCAAAGAATTACTTCCTTGTAAGAATGAGGATAATGATTTGGAACACGAACTTGAATATAGCCAAACATTGGTAGACCATCTCAAAGATGATGAAGTGCTAACTTCCATACCAAAAATAAAAGAAAAGCTTAATCTGTTACGAGAAACATTGGATGACATCGCCGATCACTATACTACTTCTACCGATACGGATGCTCGCATAGGACACAAAACAAAAGACACCTCTTTCTTTGGTTTCAAAACTCATATAGCAATGTCTGATGAACGTATTGTTACAGCTGCAACTGTTACTTCGGGTGAAAAGGCTGATGGCAAAGAGTTAGAGTCATTAGTTCAGACCAGCAAAAAGAATGGCATCTGCGTAGACACTATTATAGCAGATACAGCCTATTCAGGCGATAATAATTTGAAATTAGCAAAGAAAGAACATATATCTTTAATTTCTAAATTGAACCCTAGTGTTAGCCAGGGCTTTCGTAAAGACTCCGATGAATTCTATTATAATAAGGATGCTGGCATGTACGTTTGTCCAGCTGGACATATGGCGATTCGTAAAACAAAAGATTCACGAACAAAAGAGGCATGTAATCCAAGAATAGCTTACTACTTTGACGTACAGAAATGTAAGATTTGCGCTCATAAAGAGGGATGTTATAAACCTGGTGCTAAAAGCAAATCCTATAAAGTTGCAATTAAGTCCGACACTCAAACCGCACAACTAGCATTTCAGCAAACAGAGTATTTTCGGCAAACGTATAGGCAGCGATATAAAATAGAGGCTAAAAATGCAGAACTAAAGAATGTATATGGATATGACAGGGCTATATCTTATGGCTTATCAGCCATGAATATGCAAGGAGCTATGGCTATTTTTGCAGCCAACTTAAAAAGAATACTTAAACTAAAGAAAAATCAGGCTCAGGAAACAGTCAATGACTAATCTAAAAGGGAATATCCTTTTTTAAAGGGCTATAGGGCACTACTATTAGGGCAGATATTGAGTTTTTGTCGTTTTTATCATAACTTATAGCGAAAATTGTAAAAGAACAATGACGGCAGAAAAATATTCTGCCGTTACTGTTTTGGAGAGCTAAATACTGTATCTTCAGAATTTTGGGGACTTTTTCAGTGCCCTCCGCTTCGCTGACCCGGGGTTATGCACATCTCACCCCTATCGGGGTGATTGCTGAAGTATGAATTATTTCTGAACACTTACTTATCAAATTAGTCACCTTGACACCCCCAAGTACTTTGAACTGAAAATTCAGTTAGGTCGGACCTAACGAGGCAAAAGGTCCGACCTAATTATTGAAAAGGTCCGACCTAATGTAGTGTTTGGTCAGACCTAAGAAAAAGATCTACTTAAACACCTTTACTCTCTTAGCCAAACTCTCGAATTCTTTTCCACCCGGCTCGGCAATCGGTGTACCGAAAGGCATCTGTGCAATAAGTTTCCATTCTTCCGGCAAACTCCATGTTTCTGCCACAGCTTTATCTATCAAGGGGTTGTAGTGTTGCAAGGAAGCCCCCAAACCGGCATCTTCTAACATTGTCCAGATAGCAAACTGGTGCATACCTGCTGTATGCTGCGACCAAATCGGGAAATTGTCTTTATAGGTCGGGAAGGTTTTTTGAAGTTTCTCTACCACTGCCTGATCTTCGAAGAATAAGATAGTACCATACCCACAGGCAAAACAATTATCTATCTTGGCTTTGGTTGCATCAAAAGATTTGCCTTTCATGACTTCTTTTAATGCCTCTTCTACTATTTTCCACAGCTTCAAATGGCTTTTTCCAAGCAATAACACCACTCTTGTTGTTTGCGAATTATAGGCAGAAGGCACGTGCAATACAGCTTCATTAATAATTGCCTCTATTTCTTTAACCGTGATGGGTGAGTGATTGCTGATGGTATAGAAAGTTCTTCTATGTATCATCGCTTCCAGAAAGGTTCGTTTCATTGCTCTGTTATTTATTAAGTTCATAATTACATACCTCTTGGTTAGGAAACAGTAGAAAGAACGATAATGTTCAGATTGAAAATATATTCGTAACTTTATCCCGAAAAAAGACTAATTAATCAGAATGGCAAAGCAGAAGTATTATGTAGTATGGCAAGGAGTAACGCCGGGTATTTATGATTCCTGGACTCAATGTCAACTTCAAATCAAAGGGTACGAGGGTGCCAAATATAAATCGTTCAATACAAAAGAAGAAGCCGAAACTGCTCTTGCCTCTTCTCCTTATAAATACATCGGTAAAAAGGCAAAAACTACCCCTGTTGCACTCACCTACCCATCAACTGTTATAGAGAACAGTATGGCTGTAGATGCTGCCTGTAGTGGGAACCCGGGTGCTATGGAGTATAGAGGCGTTCATATAGCCAGCCGACAACAGATTTTTCACTTCGGCCCTATGAAAGGAACCAATAACATCGGAGAGTTTCTGGCCATCGTACACGGTCTTGCATTTATGAAGCAAAACAAATGGGATATGCCTATTTATACAGATAGCAGAAATGCCATGAGTTGGGTGAAACAAAAGAAATGTAAAACCAAACTTCCCCGTACATTCGAAACAGAGGAACTCTTTCAAATCATAGAGCGCGCAGAGAAGTGGCTGAAAGAAAACAAATACACCACCCAAATCATTAAATGGGAAACCAAGGAATGGGGAGAAATCCCGGCAGATTTTGGCAGGAAAAAGTAAGTTTTGAGTTATAACCCCAAACTCAACTCAAGCTCTGCATATCATTCAACCTTTTATAATAACCATTCTTAGCCAGCAATTCTTCATGCTTACCGCGTTCCACAATCTCCCCTTCATACAATACGCAGATTTCATCAGCGTTTTTAATGGTAGAAAGACGGTGTGCTATGGCTATGGTAGTGCGGGTGCTCATTAATCTCTCTAAGGCTTCCTGTACCAATCGTTCCGATTCGGTATCCAGGGCAGAGGTAGCCTCATCCAATATCAATATCGGAGGATTCTTTAAAATGGCACGGGCAATACTGATTCGCTGACGCTGACCACCGGAAAGCTTACCTCCTCTATCTCCTACATTGGTTTCGTAACCATTCTCAGTAGCTATAATAAAATCGTGAGCATTGGCAATCTTGGCAGCCTCTACCACTTGTTCCATAGTGGCAGACTCTACTCCAAATGCTATGTTATTATAGAAAGTATCGTTAAATAAAATGGCTTCCTGATTCACATTCCCTATCAAAGCACGTAACTCGGAGATACGAACATCTTTGATATTAATGCCGTCAATCAGAATCTTGCCTTCGGTTACATCATGATAGCGAGGTAGCAAATCGACCAATGTAGATTTTCCGGAACCGGACTGTCCTACCAGCGCAACGGTTTTTCCCTTATTTACAGTAAGATCAATATGTTTCAGCACCTCTCTGTTCCCATCATAGCTGAAGGAAACATTCTTGAATTCTACTTTATCATTCAAATCATCTGCCATTGGTTTGGGAGCAGAAGTTTCTTTTATTTTATTCTCTGCCTGAAGAATCTTATCGATTCGCTCCATAGAGGCCAACCCTCTGGGAATGCTATAGCTTGCCTTAGATAACTCTTTCAATGGATTAATTAAGCTATAAAGCATCACTAAGTATTGAATAAAAACAGGTGCCGAGATAGCAGAATTTTCTTTAAGAATCAATGTCCCACCAAACCACAGTACAAGAACAATAATTAAGGTGCCCAGAAATTCGCTCATCGGATGAGCCATCGCCTGCCTGGTAGCCACTTTGTTTACTGCCCCTCTGTACTCATCACTACATTTGGCAAAGCGTTTGTCCATCTTCTTTTCGGCGATGAAGGCTTTAATTATGCGCAAACCGCCTAATGTTTCTTCCATTTGGGTCATTGTTTCGCTCCACTTTGCTTGTGCATCGTGCGACTGGCGTTTTAGTTTCTTGCCTACCAGCCCCATGATCCATCCCAGTAAAGGCAATACCAAAAGAGTAAAAAGAGTGAGTTGCCAACTAATAAAAATTAAGGTACCCAGATAAATAACTATCAGGATCGGGTTTTTAAGCATCATATCTAACGAGCTTGTCACCGATGTTTCAACTTCATTCACATCGCCACTCATACGGGCAATAATATCTCCTTTACGCTCTTCCGAGAAGAACGACAGAGGAAGGCTCAATACTTTTTGATAGAGCTTGACACGGATATCGCGCACCACCCCTGTACGAAGTGGAATCATCACTGCCGAAGATGCAAAGTAGGATGCTGTTTTCAAAAGAGTCATAAATGCAAAAACAACCCCCAACCACAATAAGGTATCAGAAGGTCCCCATGTATCTACAATGGTGGTAATGTAGTAATAAAAGTTATTTTTTGCTTTGGAGAAGAACGAGAGGTCTACATCCCAAGGTATAAAGTCATAAACAAGTGTCTCGCCGGTTTTGAATAAGATATCCAAAATGGGAACCAGTAGAGCAAAAGAGAAGACATTTAATATTGCCGATAAGATATTGAGAAATACAGCCCAAACTAAATACTTCTTATATGGAGGAATAAATCGCCGAAGAACCCGAAAAAAATCTTTCATGAGTTTATATAAAATATGAATTTAGTGGGCAAAGATACACATTAGTCTGTTTTTTTAATGTATTTCATGAAGGAATAATCATATTCGTTCTTTTCATCGGCTTTATGGAAAGAGCATTCTCTTTCCTCCCAATATTCATCATTAGCCGAAGGAATTACTGTATCTCCTTCAATCTTGGTGTGTACCCTGGTTAGATACAGAACATCTGCCCGATGCCAGCATTGTTTATATATCTCACCGCCACCAATAATAAATGCTTTTTCTTTTCCTGCCCGGTTGGCAACTAAAAGGGCTTGTTCGATGCTATTAACTACTTCGCACCCCTCGGCTGCAAACGAAGAATCGCGGGTAATGACAATATTCAACCGCGAAGGCAACGGACGACCCAACGACTCAAAGGTTTTTCTACCCATAACAATCGCATTACCAGTAGTCTTTTCTTTAAAGAATCTCATGTCGGCAGACAGCTTCCAAAGCATTTTATTGTCTTTGCCGATTACATTATTCTCGGCAGCAGCTACTATGATTGCTATTTCCATATTATTGTTAGCTTTCTTGTTTCTTAGGTCTTATTCTACCATCTTCTCCCTGCTCGTACATGGAATGGAATCTTTCGGGGGTCCATTTCCATCGTTTGTGTGTCCAAAGCCAATATTGAGGAGCTTTCAGAATAGATTGTTCCAAACGTTTCATATACATATCTGTAATTTCATAATCCGGATATTCTTTCGGATTATCAACCAGTTTCTGAAATTTACAGATGTAGTAACCACGCTTCACCCGGCTGACTTCTGCATAAAAAGCTACCATACCCACTTGTTTCATAATACGTTCTGTACCAGTCAGCACCGGAGTGCTATGATTCAAGAATGGAGTCCAGTGATGAATATTCTGAGCTTTGGGCGATTGATCTGAAATAAAACCAATGATATACGGCTTTCCGCTTGCCCGAATCGTTAGGATTTTACGCAACGTTTCTTTCATGGGTATACTTACGGCTCCCATTCGTCCGCGTAGTTTCAGGAATAACCGATCGGATACTTTATTGCTAAGTTTATGGTATATTTGTCCGCATATCCCATCTTTACTTGTATGAAGCGGCAGTGAAGAAATCCATTCCCAGTTACAATAATGCCCCAGGTAAGCACCACATGGCTTTCCTTGCTTAAACATCTCATTAATTTCATCAATCCCCTCAAATTGCATTCTTTTGCGCAGGTGATTGGGGCTTATGGAAAGCAGCTTTAGTGTTTCGAACACATAATCGCAGAAGAAAGAATAGAACTTCTTTTCTATTTTGATTATCTCGCCTATTGTTTTCTCCGGAAAAGACTCCACAAGGTTCTTCCTCACAGTCTTTCTTCTGTATCGCACCAGATAATAAAGCAAATAATAAGTTAAATCAGACAACCGATAGAGTAGCCAGAAAGGTAAAAGCGAAACCAGAAACCAAAGCGTATAGTATATATAATATAGCAATGTAGTCATTTATATTTTTAATCTGAATGTCTAAATATTTGCGACAAAGCTATGCATTATTTTGCAGAAAGGCAAGAGTTAAGAGGCCATAAACCAAGAAGAGGAGATTCGGAATCACCTTCCACATCTCCCCTTCTTCTATAATAATATTCAGACTTTATTCAGAAATCTACGATTCCATCGACTTAGCAATCCCCATTTCAAGTCCTCTTAACTCCGCCAATCCACGTAGGCGACCGATACAAGAATAACCCGGATTTGTTTTCTTCTTCAAATCATCAATCATCTGATGGCCATGATCCGGACGCATTGGGATAGATACCTTTCTGCGTTGTTGCAGCTCCAGGAAAGATTTCATTACATGATACATGTCTACATCTCCTTCCAAATGGTTGGCTTCATAGAAGTTGCCTTCTTCATCACGTTGGGTACTACGGAAATGAACGAAGTTCACTCTGTCGCCAAAGCGTTTCATCATTCCTTCCAAGTCGTTGGAAGAAGTAACGCCCAAAGAACCGGTACACAAACAAAGACCATTAGATACGTTTGGAACGGCATCAATCAGTTTTTGGAAGTCTTCGGCAGAACTCATGATACGAGGTAATCCCAGGATTGAATAGGGAGGATCATCAGGGTGAATCACCAACATTACGCCAGCTTCATCGGCTACAGGAGCGATTTCTTTTAAGAAATAGATAAGATTAGCACGAAGCTTTTCAGCATCCACATCTTTGTAACGATCTAATTCTCTTTGGAATTGCTCCAATGTGAAGCTTTCCTCAGAACCGGGCAAACCGGCTATCATATTGCGGATAAGTAATTGCTTATCTGCTTCCGTCATCTGATCGAAACGGGCTTTTGCTTTCGCTTTCTCGGCATCAGAATAGGCAGCTTCAGCACCCGGACGCTTTAAAAGGAATAAATCGAAAGCCACAAAAGCAGCTCTTTCAAAACGAAGGGCACGAGAACCGTCGGGCAACTCATAAGCCAAATCAGTACGTGTCCAATCGAGTACAGGCATAAAGTTATAGGTAACAATGTTAACGCCGCATTTGCCTAAATTACGCAAGCTTTGTTTGTAGTTATCAATATACTTCCGGAAATCTCCTGTTTGAGTTTTAATATGCTCGTGTACAGGAACACTTTCCACTACCGACCAACGAAGGCCTACAGCTTCGAGTTCTTCCCTACGTTTCATAATCTCTTCTACAGTCCACACTTCACCATTAGGTATATGGTGCAGGGCTGTTACTACTCCGGTAGCACCGGCTTGTTTGATATCCCATAAGCTGACAGGGTCGTTAGGACCGTACCACCGCCATGTTTGTTCGCATAAATACATTTCTAATTGAATTGAGAGTGGAGAGTTGAGAGTTGAGAGTTAAAAACAGAAAGTACCGCATGGTAACTCTCAACTCTCAACTTTCAACTCTCAACTGATTAATACTACATTGCAAAACACTCGAATCCACCGTCGACAATGGCAACTGTTCCTGTTACGAAAGCAGAAGCATTACTTATCAGGTAGTGGATGGTACCACAAAGTTCTTCGGGGCGCCCCATACGTCCGAAAGGAGTTTGGCGTATTACATCCTGTCCGCGAGAAGTATAGGTTCCATCGGGATTCGTCAAAAGGGCTTTGTTTTGTTGAGTAAGGAAGAACCCCGGAGCAATAGCGTTTACACGAATTCCTTCGCCAAATTTGGTTGCTACTTCGGTAGCCATGTATTTGGTAAAGTTAGAGATACCTGCTTTGGCAGCAGCATATCCGGCTACACGAGTCAACGGACGGAAAGCAGCCATAGATGAGAAGTTTACAATGCAACCTTCTTTCTGCTCAACCATTGGTTTAAGGAATATCTGAGAAGGCAATACGGTTCCTGCAAGGTTCAGGTCGAGTACTTTCTTGAAAGCATCAATCTGCAAATCGAATATAGTTTGGTCAGGGCCAATAGTAGCTCCCGGCATATTTCCACCGGCGGCATTCAGCAATACGTCTATACGACCGTATTTAGCCAGAATGTCTTCTCTGTTTTTCTCTAAAACTTCTTGGTTCAATACATCGGTAATAAAGAAAGAAGCTTCTCCGCCTTTGGCTTTGATATCATTCACCAGTGTTGTACCTGCATTCTCGTCTCTATCGAGGATAACAAGTTTACCACCTTGTTCTGCCAAATACTCGGCAATAGTTCTTCCTAAAATACCGGCACCTCCGGTAATAAGGATTACTTTGTCTTTAATACAAAATAAATTAGTCATGATATTAATTCGATTAGTTATTAAGTTACTTTGCGACAAATATAGTCAATAAATTAGAAGCCAAAGCATCTCGACAAACAAAATGTGTACGTACACAGCACCTTTTACCATTTTTTACAGCTTTATGTACGCCTGCCTATTACAGCTTGCAATCTACACAAACCCATTTTGCAGGCATAAAACGTGGGGGTACCTATGCCCCATAACAAAATTCTGCAGATTTCGGTAATAATCAGCGTCACATCTGCGTCACATTTTACATTTGCCTTCGCCATTCACGGAACGACTTTTTTTCGCATTCCCGAAAAGCACGGCTAAAGGCAGCGATGTGACCAGTGCACCAATCTTAAATGAGAGCAAATGCAAAGAATACTATCTTAACTATAATGCAAACATGTTAACTAACAAACAAAAAAGAGGAAATAAACCAAGGATGGTTCGGTGAAAAGGGGAGTTTTGTGTAAAATAAGCAAGAAAGTATTTCAAAAAAAAGAGAGGGAGCAAAGCCCCCTCCATTCTCTATTTTTTATTCTTTGGCTTCCGCCTTGCCCAGCCATCTTCGCTAAAGTCCGGCTCATTGCCTTTGAAGAGTTGCTTCCAGTCGTCCTGTTTCTTTGGGCCTCTGGAATTGTTATATCCTCTTTCTTCGCGGCTTGGTTTATCCTTTTTGCGCGATGAATCTTTAGTGCCTCTGCCCGACGAAGATCTGGAAGAGTCGTATTTCTTTCTATCACTGCGTCCACTGGCAGGAGTATCTTCGCCAGCCAGCTCTACGGTTATCTTTCTACCGTTGAAAACGGCGTTATTCAATCCTTTTAGTACCGATTGTGTTTGTTTTTCTTCTACTTCGAAGAAAGAGAAACTACGCATCAGGTCTATCCGTCCGAGACGTACGCGATGTTGCAGGTTCTTGTTTACCAAGTCGATAAGCTGTGCCGGGAAGAAATTATCGGCTTTTCCCAAGCTAATAAAGATACGTGTATAACCCGGTTCGGCTTTTCGCCCCATTTTATCGCTCGACGATCCACGATCGCGACGTTCATAACCGGCGCTGTTGCGTTCGCCACCACGGCCTTCGGTTGGCATTTCAATCTCTTCCCGATTGCGATAATACTCAAGGAAGCGGTTGAACTCCAACGAAACCATACGTTTAATAATATCTTCTTTATCCAGCCATTCGAGCTTGCGATAAATAGAAGGCATATATTCGGATATCTCTTCTTCGTTTACTTTTACCTTTTCTACATCATCAATTACTTTCAGCAATTGTTTTTCGCAGATCTGCTTGTTGGTAGGCATTTCGCCTGCCTCGAATTTCTTGCTGATGATGCGTTCTATCTCGCGCATCTTTCCTTTTTCGCGCAGATTGATGATGGCGATGGAGGTTCCTGTTTTTCCGGCACGACCGGTACGACCGCTACGGTGTGTGTAGCTTTCAGTATCATCGGGAAGACCGTAATTAATTACATGAGTAAGATCATCCACATCCAATCCACGGGCAGCCACATCGGTAGCAACAAGTATTTGCAGGTTGCGAATACGGAACTTCTGCATAACGGCATCACGCTGTACTTGCGATAATTCGCCATGCAAAGAGTCGGCATTGTAACCTTCCTGCATCAACTTATCTGCAATTTCCTGTGTTTCTTTACGGGTGCGACAGAAAATAATACCGTATATCTGCGGGTAGTAGTCTACCACACGTTTAAGTGCTGCATATTTGTCTTTGGCATGTACCACGTAAGCCACATGCTTTACATTATTATTTCCTTCGTTCTTACGGCCAATGGTGATTTCTTTCGCATTGCGCAGGTATTTCTTGGCAATACGGGCAATCTCCGGACTCATGGTAGCGGAGAAAAGGAGTGTATTACGCTCTTCCGGCACATCGGCCAAGATGGCATTGATGCTTTCGGTAAAACCCATATTCAGCATTTCATCGGCCTCATCCATAATCACATTACTGATGGTGGAGAGAGAAACGGTTTTCCGTTGCATTAAGTCGAGCAAACGTCCGGGAGTAGCCACAATAATATGTACCCCTTTCTTTAAGCTTCGTATCTGGCTATCAATAGAAGATCCCCCGTAAACGGGAAGCACTTTCAAACCGTCTATGTATTTAGAATAATCATTTAAATCTCCTGCTATTTGCAAACAGAGCTCACGAGTAGGACATAGCACTAATGATTGGGGAACACGTTTCGCAACGTCTATCTTTTGTATAATAGGTAAGCCGAAAGCTGCCGTCTTACCTGTCCCGGTTTGCGCCAGGGCTACCACATCGTTATTTTCGCCTAATAAATACGGAATCACTTCTTCTTGTACAGGCATGGGAGCAACGTATCCCATTTCTTCAATTGCTTTAAGTATCTCCGGAGAAACACCAAGCTCTTCAAAATTCTTCATTAAATGGATTGTGTATCAGTAAATTCGGCGCAAAGGTAGTGATATTAATTAAGAATTAAGTCATTGCTGATTTAAAATATTTTTCCACACCCGGATGGAGAAGGAATCTACACCCGGATGGGGAAACCACCTCCACCCGGATGGAGAAGTTATCTACACCCGGGTGGAGGAAGACGTTTGAAATCGCCAGTCAAAATCCGGGAAAGTCAATCAGGACGAGTCAGAGTGTGACACTTGTGACACTTCTGTGATGCTTTTCGGAAAAGTATCACAGGGTATTTAATGCTGTAAATCAATTCGTTAGAACGACGTGTGACACTTGTGACACTTTTTGATCGGAAAAATCGATCTGAATAGAAATCATATCTTAATCTTCTGGTTCAAAGAGTCGCTATTATCGCCTTTCTCAACTTCTATCTCAACAAAATCCCTTTCAAATCATCAATATCATCGGAGGTGAGCCCTAAACCTCTTTTCAGAAAAGTAGGCATATCTCCATAACTCTTTTCGATCTGATACTTTGCTGCATTGAGAAAACCTTCGCGAGCGGAGAACAAGGTAGTAATTGCTTCCTGAGAATAACTTGGAAGTCCATAAGCAAAATTGGAAAACTTAGGAATATCGAAATAGTCATTGCTCGAACGATAGTCTTGCAATACCTGATCATTATTCACCCCCAGGGCAGCCAGAATTAAAGCAGAAGCAATCGCTGTTCTTCCTTTACCGGAAGTACAATGAATGAGTACCGGATAATTTTTCTTCTCCAAAAGAACATCGAACATTTCTTTATACTCTGCCCGGTAATAGGTTACCAAATCACGATTTAAACGCATCACCAATCGGTTAATGCTATCATTTCGAACACGGCCCTTACGTAACTCTCCGATAAGTTCTTTTGTATTTAGAATATTAATAGGAATACGAACTACACGAAAGCCTTCATTTTCCAACTCGCCGGATATATCATTTACAACTTCCGAAGGATTGCGTAAGTCAACTATTGTTTTGATTCCAATATTCTTTAACTCCTTATAAGAAGAACAAGGCAGATGGCCAAACTCTGCCGAACGGTACAGTTTACCCCAACGCACTTGCTTACCTTTGGCGGCTGCATATCCACCTATATCACGGAAGTTCTGAATACCCGGAATATTTGTGTTTCTGCTGGCTGTAGTTACTCGGTAGCGGTTGTTAAAAACCATTTTATAGTAATATCGTTGTGTAGGGTCCGAAGTAACAACAATAATCCGCTGATCGGAGATATCGGCAGTAGCCACAGGGTCATTTTCGCATATATGATCGGGGTTTGTAGACACATAAATCTTCACCTTACCTTCTATGGCAGGTGTAGTCTCCCACTTCACAATGCAGTTTCCCACGCTATTTTCTTCACAAACTACCGAAATATCTGGTGATTCATCGGAGCAAGAATAAGAGAAAAAAGCAACGGCAAACCAACCTAGAAGATATTTATACATACATTTCCTTTCTGAACATCTAACACAAAGATAGAAAATCCCTGTACACGCCAATAAAACTTTGCTATAATTAGCGAAAGTATAAACTTTTTAAGACAATGAATATTGCTTGGCAAAGTCCACAGATATGGAATTATTAAAACTCCGGCAAACCTCGGCCGAAAAGTCTTTACCACACTGCACTATCTTATCCCAGGCAGCTTCATTCAGCGCATCAAGATCTCTGTAACGAACATCGTATTTCAGTAGGCCGTAAATAAGTCCTGCGTTAAAATTATCTCCCGAACCAATGGTGCTTACAGTTTCGATAGGCTCCACCGGATATTCTTTGGTTATGCTTTTGGTACGCAATGAAATTTCCTCTGACCCCGAAGTATACAGAAAGTTGGGACAATAGAATTTAATTTTATCCTTGTACACTTTATCTGCGCCTTCCATCTTATAAAGATTCAGGAAATCGTCTTTCGATCCTCGCACGATGTTGGCAAACTCTAAGTTCTCGATAATGGTTGGTGCCAACTTCATAGCCTCATCTTTATGGGTACTGCGGAAATTCGGATCGTAATAAATGATTGCCTTTGCTTCTTGTGCCAAGGTCAGCAATTCAAGCATCTTATCGCGCAATACAGGATTAACCGCATAATAGGAACCGAAGATTACAATATCATCCTCCTTGATTTTAGGGAAAATCACATCCAGTCTTTGTTTGGGATATTCCTTATAAAAAAGATAGTCGGCATTGCTCTTCTCATCTAAAAAGGCCAGAGAAACGGGCGACTTCCCATCAGGGAATACATTCATATAATCGGTGGAAACATTGTTATCGCGCATAAATTGCAGGATGGAGTTCCCTACCCTATCATTTCCGGTTTCGCTAATGAAGGTTACATCAACCCCCATGCGTCCCAAAGATATAATGCCATTAAAGACCGAGCCTCCCGGTACAGCTACCGTAGGCTGATCATTTTGAAAGATTATATCCAGAATGGTTTCTCCAATAGCGATTACTCTCCGCATAAGCTCCTTGATTTTTCTCCCAGATATCCGCCATGATGACGTTTTGAATACTCGGCAATTGTAAAACCGGTACGCTTCATGGTTTGCACTACCAAGATGTCTCCTATCACAGTCATCACTGTTGTAGAGGTGGTGGGAGTCATACCAATCAGGCAAACTTCATCCGGGCGACCTGTACAAAGGCATACATCCGACTCTTTGGCCAATGGACTGTCAGGATTGCTTGTAATTACAATAAAAGGGAGATCAGAGTCCAGATTATGTGCCAGTTGAGTTAATTCAACAATCTCGCGGGTTTTGCCGGAGTTGGAAATAATCAACAGTACGTCATTCTTTTGTAGGATACCCAAGTCGCCATGTTGTGCTTCACTTGGATGCAGAAATACAGCAGGTATACCGGTTGAGCAAAATGTGGTAGCTATATTCATGGCTATCTGGCCTGCTTTTCCCATGCCGGAAGTTACCAGTTTACCACCTTTTTGATGTACCTGTTCTACTATGAGGTTTACTGCTTTCTCGTAAGCATCTGTTACAGGTATGTTTAATACTGCTTGTGCCTCCTGTTTCAGGAGATTTTGAATTGATTCAATCATTCTTTATATTATAGAACTAAGTTAGTATGGAGAATAGAGTCTTTGATTTAACGTGCAAATATCTGCATTTTCCGATAAACAGCAATGACTTTTATTGTATTTTTGCAGGTCAATAACATCTACAATACGTAACCTGATGATTTACAATCAACATACACTACCCAACGGACTACGAATCATTCATTGCCCGGTTGCTTCCAAAGTTGCTTACTGTGGCTTCGCCATTGATGCGGGTACCCGCGATGAGCTTGAGAATGAGCAGGGAATGGCTCATTTCGTAGAGCATCTTATTTTTAAGGGTACTCAAAAGCGCAAAGCCTGGCATATTCTTAATCGAATGGAAAATGTAGGGGGCGACCTGAATGCTTATACCAATAAAGAGGAAACTGTGGTTTATGCCGCTTTCTTAACCGAACATTTTGTTCGTGCGGTAGAGTTATTATCCGATATTGTATTTCATTCCGTTTATCCTCCTCACGAAATTCAGAAGGAAGTGGAAGTTATCATTGACGAAATCCGCTCTTACGAAGACAATCCTTCCGAACTGATCTTTGATGATTTCGAAGATATGATCTTTCGAGGACACCCCTTAGGCAGAAACATATTAGGAAATCCGGAGTTGTTAAGAAGCTTCAATACGGAAGATGTACTTTCTTTCACTTCCCGTTATTATCAACCTTCCAATATGGTTTTCTTTGTATTAGGCAATTTCAATTTTAAGAAAGTCATTAAACAGGTAGAAAAGCATGTATCGGATATTCCTTGTGTAGAAGTGCAAAATCGTCGTACTCCTCCCCCATTGTATGTACCCGAAACTTTGATTATTCCTAAAGATACTCATCAGGCGCATGTTATGATTGGTAGTCGGGGCTATAATGCGTATGATGATAAACGAACGGCTTTATATCTACTCAACAACATGCTTGGAGGTCCGGGTATGAACAGCCGCCTCAACCTTGCATTGCGCGAAAGGCGAGGATTAGTATATAATGTAGAATCAAATTTAACTTCGTATACAGATACAGGAGCTTTCTGTATCTATTTTGGAACAGACCCCGACGATGTGGATTATTGTCTGAGACTAACCTACAAAGAACTAAAGCGCTTTTGTGATACAAAAATGAGTTCCTCTCAACTCTCCGCCGCCAAAAAACAACTGATTGGACAGATAGGAGTGGCTTCGGACAATAATGAGAATAATGCGCTGGGTATGGCAAAAACATTTCTACATTATAATAAGTGCGAATCCCAAGAATCGGTATTCCGCAGAATTGAGGGACTTACCGCGGAAATGTTATTGGAGGTAGCGAATGAGATGTTTGGGGAAGAGGGGCTGTCGAGGTTGGTTTATAGATAATGTAAATCAGTAAGGATAGATCATAGCCCATCATCTGCCGATTTATCCATGCAAAGTATATATTGTATTTGCCGTTTTTATTATAATATCAGACTTTTGTGGTGAAACATTAAAAATGAAGAAGTTATGAAAACGTCTGTTGTAACAAAAGGGTTAATTATATTCTGGGGTGCATATATAACTATAGCCTTCACCCACTTCCTACTATTTCAAAACCTTTCTTTTACCGAAGACTTTAAAACTATAGATGCATCATTAGCTGGTTTCTACAATATACTTAGACTCGTTTTTACTCCATTATCATTTATTATTGGCTATTATAGCATTGTTTCACTGCTTAAAAATAAAAGGCTATCAATTTACACTTTTCTATTCTTCATCGGTGTCTATACACTTCTCTTTTTTTATCAAAGAACAATCTATATATACGGTCCTCAAATGCAAGGGGTATTTATATGGTTTACTCTTGGTGCCTTATTCCGTATCTTTTTCGACTGGTTTAAAAAGCAAAACAAAATACGGGAACTGGAAAAGCAAAACATGCAAAGCACACTTGCCATGCTACGCATGCAGATAAATCCGCA
This sequence comes from Bacteroides sp. 224, assembly GCF_010500995.1. GTDB lineage: Bacteria > Bacteroidota > Bacteroidia > Bacteroidales > Bacteroidaceae > Bacteroides. Next base: position 210,804 of record NZ_QVMK01000003.1, read on the forward strand.
TTTCCTTTTCAATACACTGAATAATATTGACTCTCTTATTAAGATAGATCCTACCAAAGCCTCTCAATCGCTTATTAAACTTTCGGATATTATGCGTTATATGCTGTATGATAGCGAAACGGAACAGGTGGAGATGAAACAAGAATTGGAATATATGGAAGAATATATAACCTTAGAAAAGCTCCGACTTAAAAACGAGAGATTCCTTATATTCGAGAAAGAAGGTCAACCCGACTCCCTGAAAGTTGCTCCCATGCTTTTTATCCCTTTCATAGAGAATGCATTCAAGCACTCTGTAGATTCAAATATTGAAAACGGTATCCACATAAAGTTTGTATTTAGCGGCAAAATCATTAAATTTACTTGTGAAAACAAGTTCGATAACGGAAAGGTAGAAAAAGATGCCACACATGGAATTGGTTTGGAAACTGTTCGTAAACGCCTCAACCTGCTTTATGCTAAAAAATACCGATTGGATATTACACAAGAAAATGGCATCTTTAAAGTATTCCTGAAAATAAATACAGATGAAGATTAACTGCATTGTTATAGAAGACGAGCCATTGGCTATTAAAAAGATTGAAGACTTCATTATGCAGGTCAGCTACCTGAACCTGCTGTCTTCTTTTGATAGTGCATTGGATGCCCTGTGCTTTCTAAAACAACATTCTGTAGATCTTATTTTCCTGGATATTCGCATGAAAAGTTTATCGGGCATCCAACTGCTTGAGGCGATGAAACAAAAGCCGAAGGTGATTATTACCTCAGCTTATTCCGAGTATGCGCTAAAAGGTTATGAGCTCGAAGTATCTGACTATCTATTGAAACCATTCCCCTTCGACCGCTTTTTGAAAGCTGTTGAAAAAGTATATAATGAATGGCAGATGGAACAAAAGCCATCTGCTCCCGGGTTTATTTTCGTAAAGACGGAATACCGTATTGAAAAGGTGGTACTAAAAGACATCTTGTATATACAGGGGATGAAAGATTATCTTCAAATTCATTGTACCGACAAGAAGATTATGACGCTGCAATCTTTTAAGCATATATTACAAGCACTTCCGGAGAAGGAATTTGTACGCGTACATAACTCGTATGTGGTGGCTCTTTCACAAATAGATAGTGTGGAAAGGAACCGTATTTATATGGGAGATGCAATTATTCCGATATCTACGGGATACAAAGAAGTGCTCCAAGAAAGATTAAAAGGATACTCATTATAAGTTTCTATTGAGATGTATGCCCTAACAGGCAATTAGGGGATTCATGCACCTTATTAGTTTGCTAAATTAATCCCACCAACGGGTTAGTTACCTTAATTCTCATTATAATACCCCATTTATCACTTAAAAACATTATTTTTGCGAATTAATTAAAGAAAACTTTCCATCTAAAATGAAACTGGGGAAAACTATCGACATTGATTCTTTGCATCATATTTTGTTCAAAAAAGAACCGCTGATACTGTCCGAAGCTTGTATGGAGGGCGTTACGCAGTGCTATGAGTTCCTGAAAACTTTCTCTCGCGACAAGATTATTTATGGTATCAACACGGGATTCGGACCGATGGCTCAATATCGAATCGAAGATCAATCGTTGACAGAACTCCAATATAACATCATTCGCAGCCATGCCACCGGAGCAGGCGAACCACTCCCTGAAATTTATGTTCGCGCAGCTATGATTGCACGGGTATATACTTTCCTGCAATGCAGATCGGGGGTACATCCGGAAGTTGTAAATCTGCTGGTAGAGTTTATTAATCGCGAGATTTATCCGTTTATCCCCGAACACGGCAGTGTAGGTGCCAGCGGAGATTTAGTTCAATTAGCACACATCGCCCTAACCCTGATTGGAGAAGGGGAAGTATTCTATAAAGGAGAAAGACGCTCCACAACGGAGGTAATGAAAGAAAACGGTTTGAAGCCTTTCTCTATGCATATTCGTGAAGGGCTTTCTATCACCAACGGCACATCGGTTATGACAGGTATCGGGTTGGTGAATCTCTTTCATGCACAATCATTGCTCAAGTGGTCGGTTGCCGCATCTGTAATGATGAACGAAATTGCCGCCTCTTATGATGACTTGATGGCCGAACCTCTCAACAATTGTAAGAGACATGAAGGTCAAACAGAGATCGCCCGCATGATGAGGGAACAGATAGAAGGAAGCAAGTGCGTGCTCAAAAGAGAAATCCTATTATACGACGGACAAAACCAAGAGAAGATTTTTACTCACAAAGTACAGCCCTACTATTCGCTTCGCTGCGTACCGCAAATTTTAGGACCCATTTACGATGAGATACAAAACACGGAGAAGGTGATTATTAACGAGATAAACTCCGCTTGCGATAATCCGATCATCGACCCTATTACCCAAAACGTATACCACGGTGGGAACTTTCATGGCGACTACATATCTTTCGAGATGGATAAACTAAAAATAGCTATAACTAAGCTGACTATGTTGAGTGAACGGCAGACTAATTATCTGTTTCACGATCGGATCAACGAAATATTGCCACCTTTTGTAAACCTGGGAGTACTCGGACTAAACTATGGTTTACAGGCATCTCAATTTACAGCTACTTCTACCACGGCTGAGTGCCAGATGTTATCGAACCCCATGTATGTACACAGTATTCCCAACAATAACGATAATCAGGATATTGTAAGCATGGGTACCAACTCGGCTCTGATAGCGAAAAAGGTGATTGAGAATGCTTATCAGGTATTGGCTATCCAGTTTATGGGCTTGGTACAGGCAGTAGATTATCTGCAAATCCAAGAAAAGCTAAGTCCCAAAAGTCATAAAATATATGCAGAGATCCGTGCTTTCTTCCCGGCATTTAAGGAAGACAGCATATTATATCCCAAAGTAGAGCAGATGATAAACTATTTGAAGAAATGCGTAGAGTTGTAATTACAGGCATGGGAATCTACTCGTGCATTGGGAAGAATCTGGAGGAAGTTAAGAACTCTCTCTATAATGGAACATCGGGTATCGGGCTTGCTCCCGAACGCAAAGAGTTGGGTTATTTTTCTGCTTTGACAGGCTTATTGGAACGCCCCAACCTGAAAGGCCTTATCGACCGCCGGAGCCGTCTTTGCTTAGCCGAGCAAGGAGAATATGCCTACATAGCAACACTGGAAGCATTTAAGAACGCGCAAATAGATCAACATTTCTTAGATACAAACGATGTAGGTATTTTGTATGGTAACGACAGCAGTGCAGCACCTATCATCGAAGCCATAGATATTATCCGCGAGAAAAAGAAAACAGTATTGGTAGGGTCGGGATCTGTATTTCAATCGCTGACTTCCACTGTCACCATGAACCTTTCGGTCATCTTTAATCTACGAGGGATTAACTTCACGGTAGCAGGTGCTTGCGCCAGCGGATCTCATGCGCTCGGCATGGCCTACACGCTTATCAAAGCAGGTATGCAAGATTGCATTCTTTGTGGAGGTGCCCAGGAAACGAATGCCTACTCAGTAGGAAGCTTCGACGGGTTAAGTGCTTTCTCAACTCGCGAGGATGAACCACAAAAGGCTTCACGCCCCTTCGATAAGAATCGGGACGGATTGGTGCCAAGCGGAGGAGCTGCAAGTTTAGTGGTAGAGAGTTACGAGTCGGCCGTCAAAAGAGGTGCTCCTATCATAGCAGAGATTATTGGTTATGGCTTCTCTTCGAATGGAGATCACATCTCTGTTCCTAATGTGGCAGGACCTAAACAGTCTCTTCAAGCTGCTATCCGGAATGCGAATATCCTACCCGAACAGATCAAGTACATCAATGCGCATGCCACATCTACCCCCGTAGGTGATCAGAATGAGGCCATAGCCATTGCAGAAGTATTTGAGGGCTGCAACCCTTATGTTACCTCCACCAAATCGTTAACCGGACATGAAATGTGGATGGCGGGAGCAGCCGAAATCGTTTATTCCACGCTTATGATGAACAACAACTTTATATCTCCCAACCTGAACTTTGAAGAACCGGATGAAGCCTCATCCCGCCTGAATATTCCAACACAACGTGTAGATATTGAATTTGATACCTTCCTGTCTAATTCATTCGGATTTGGAGGAACCAATTCAACACTAATCATCACTAAAGCGAATTAATAACACAAAAAATCAATCATTCAAGAACATAGTAAAAATGAGCAAAGAAGAAATCATTGAGAAAATAAGAACTACTCTTGCCGAAGAGTTTGAGGTAGATGTTGAGTTAATACAACCGGATGCAAACCTGATGCAGACACTGGACTTAGACAGTCTGGACCTTGTTGATATGGTAGTACTTATAGAAAAGAATTTCGGATTTAACGTCACCGGACAGGATTTCGCAGGAATCAAAACGTTTGGAGACTTTTACAAATTAATCACTTCGCGAATTAATTTGTAGTTGAGAGTTGAGAGTTAAGAGTTGAGAGTTACGATGCCGCATGGTTTAACTCTCAACTCTCAACTCTCAACTTTCAACTCCCAACTAATATGTGGAAAGGCAAAACCCGTGGAGGAGCATTTGGCTATCTGTTCTTTATTTACCTGATCAGATATGCAGGAGTAACCGCAGCTTACGCTTTCTTGTGTTTGGTGGTCCCTTACTTCATTCCTTTTGCCCCGAAAGCCACAGCAAGTATATGGTTTTATGGCCGTCGCATACTAAAGTATAATCCGATTCGATGTGTTGGGTTGCTGTTTCGCAACTATTATCGGCTGGGACAGATACTCATAGACAAGGTAGCTATATCCAATGGATTCACCAAGAAGTATCAATTTAAGTTTGGCAATTATAAGGAATTCCTCGACATACTGAATGGAGACAAAGGCGTAGTAATGATCGGTGCTCATGTAGGCAACTGGGAAATTGGTGCTCCTTTCTTCGACGATTATGGTAAGAAAATCAATATCGTAATGTATGATGCGGAACACCGGAAGATAAAAGAGATACTGGAAAAGAACGGAGTAGAAAAGAACTACAAATTCATCCCCGTCAACGAGGACGATCTGACACATGTGTTTAAAATAACCGAAGCCCTTGCCCAAAAAGAGTATGTATGCTTTCAGGGAGATCGGTTTGTAAACACAGATAAGTTATTATCCTGTTCCTTTATGGGCAAAGAGGCTTATTTCCCTGCAGGTCCTTTTTTACTGGCTGCGCGAATGAAGGTGCCTGTAGTTTTTTACTTTGCCATGCGCGAGCCTAAGCGTACCTATCACTTTCACTTTATAGTGGCAGAAGAAGTAAAAAGGACAAAAGATAAAAAGCCCGAACAAATGTTATTGGAACAGTACACGACAACATTAGAAAAGATTATGAAACAATACCCGGAACAGTGGTTTAATTATTATCGGTTCTGGGACAGCCTCTCCCCGACCCTCTCCAAAGTAGAGGGAGAAATACCATGCGGAGAAAATCTTTAAACGCAATTATAAGAATATAACGATCTATGAATAATATCAAAAAGAACAATAACCGTAGAAAACCTTCTCCCTCTCCTTTGGAGAGGGTTGGGGAGAGGCCAAAAGAGCTTTCTGCCCTTGAAGCACAACGTCTGGCACAGGAGATAGCCTTTGGCCCTGTGGTCTTCCAAGTTTCGCGATTGATGATTAAGTTTGGTATCTTCGAACTGCTTGCCAATCATCGCGAGGGTTTAACCCAAAAGGAAATTGAAGACAAGACACAACTATCTCGCTATGCTGCACAGGTATTGCTCGAATCTTCTCTTACCATTGGCACTATTTTGATTCAGGAAGATCGTTTCCTGCTTGCCAAAGCCGGTTGGTTCCTGTTGAATGACCAAATGGCCCGCGTAAATATGGACTTCAATCACGATGTTAACTACCTGGGATTATTTGATTTGGAAGGAGCCTTACTTAAAGGAAAACCCGAAGGGCTGAAAGTATTCGGCGAGTGGCCAACCATTTACGAAGGATTATCCAGCTTGCCCGAACAGGTACAGAAAAGCTGGTTTGGTTTTGACCACTACTATTCCGACTGCTCATTTGATGCTGCATTAGATATAGTCTTCGCCAACCACCCGCACACTTTATTGGACGTAGGAGGCAATACAGGAAGATGGGCACTGAAATGTGTTTCATACAATAAAGAGGTAGAAGTCACCATCATGGATCTTCCCCAACAATTAGAACTTATGAAGCAACAAACTCTCGGTAAAGAAGGGGCTGAAAGAATCCACGGTCACGGAGCCAACTTATTGGATAAATCCGTACCCTTTCCTACCGAATTCGATGCCATCTGGATGAGTCAGTTTTTGGATTGCTTCTCCGAAGAAGAAGTTACCAGCATCCTTACCCGCGCAGCGGCATCTATGAATAAAGAGGCTCGTTTATATATTATGGAGACATTCTGGAACCGCCAGAAGTTTGAAACGGCTGCTTACTGCCTTACACAAATCAGTATTTATTTCACAGTTATGGCCAACGGTAACAGCAAGATGTATCACTCTGATGATATGGAACGCTGCGTAAACAATGCAGGATTAACCGTTGAAAAGATTCATGACGGATTGGGATTGGGACATAGCATCATGGTATGCAAATTAAGTGAAGAGTGAAAAGATAAAAGTATTCTAACTACTATATCAATGAAAGAAGCAATATTCAAAGGAGAAGAAATCTATCAACTAATACCTCAGCGCCCACCGATTGTAATGGTGGATGCATTCTTCGGAATAGAGGAAAACCAATCCTATTCGGGATTGACTGTTACGGAAGACAATATGTTTTGCCAGACAGGCAGACTTCAGGAACCGGGAATTATCGAACACATAGCACAATCGGCCGCTGCCCGCATCGGATATATCTATTTGCAACAAAACAAACCGGTTCCGTTGGGCTTTATTGGCTCTGTAGATAAACTTCGGATAGAACATTTGCCCGAGGTTGGTAGCAAACTTTATACCGAGATTACAGTAGTGCAGGAGCTTTTCGATATCACGTTGATAGCCGCAAAGGTAAAAAGCGGGGAGACATTGGTAGCCGAATGCAAGATGAAGATATTTTTAAAGAAAGAATGAAAAGAAAGAAGAAAGAAAACATAGCCGCATTGGTAAATCGTACCAATATTCATGTACGCTTTAGCGAAGTGGATTCCATGCAAGTAGTATGGCACGGAGAATACATCAAGTATTTCGAAGATGGCAGAGTATCCTTTGGCAAACAATATGACATCAGCTATATGGGAGTTCTTGCACAAGGTTATGTAATCCCCATCGTAGATCTGACCTGCCAGTTCAAACAGTCTCTTCGTTTTGATGAAGAAGCCATTATCGAAACCCGCTACATCAACACCCCGGCTGCCAAAATACTATTTGAGTATACCATTTATAGGGCATCCGACTTAACTGTAGCCGCCACAGGCACCACTACACAGGTATTTGTTAATGCCGAAACAAACGAACTTGAATTAAGCAACCCTGAGTTTTATTTGGAATGGAAGAAGAAATGGGGAATCGAGTAAACGTATACCTCACAGCCGATAATATCATCAGTTCTTTAGGGTTCACCACCCAAGAGAACATGGAAGCCATCAGTAATTATCAGAGTGGCATCCTACTGCAAACGGATAAGACGATAGCCGATACTCCTATCCTGGCAGGCTTAATAGATTCTCAAAAGCTTGATGCAAAAGCGAAACAGTATAAACTGGAAAACTATACACGAATAGAACAACTCTTTATCCTTTCTATTCAGGATGTATTGGCACAATCATCCATTGATATAACGCAACCCGATTGTTGTCTTATCTTTTCCACCACCAAAGGAAACATTGAATTACTAAGTCGGCATACCGACCATCTCTCGGAGGAGGTATTCTTATGGAAGATGGCTCAGCGAGTATCAGAATACTTTCATGTTTCTTCTACCCGGATACGAATCATTTCCAACGCCTGCATATCGGGAGTATCTGCCCTGATTGTAGGAAAGAGGTTGATAGAGGCCGGACAGTATGCAAAGGTTATCGTTACCGGGGCAGATGCCCTCTCCCACTTCATCACCAGCGGATTTATCTCTTTTAAGTCTGTCAGCGAACAAATCTGCCGACCATTCGACGCGGAAAGAGATGGACTAAACCTGGGAGAAGGATGCGGAACCATTCTCCTGACTACAGAACCCTCCCCGGGAAAAGTGGTACTTGCAGGAGGAGGTATCAGCAATGATGCCAATCATATATCGGGTCCCTCCCGCACAGGAGACGGACTATGTTATGCTATCCGGCAGGCCATGAATGATGCAGGCATGGAAGCTTCCGACATTGATTTTGCCAATACACATGGTACGGCCACAGTGTACAATGACGAAATGGAATCGAAAGCCATTCATCTGGCAGGCTTAGAAGATATTCCTGTTAATAGTTTGAAATCTTATTTAGGTCACACGTTGGGAGCAGCCGGAGTAATTGAAAGCATTATTTGTGCCCATCAACTAACTGATAATATATTATTTGGAACTCTTGGTTTCAAGGAGTTAGGTGTACCCATGTCTATCAAAGTACAAGCCGTCCATCAGTCCTGCGTTGCACATACCTGTGTGAAAACAGCTTCGGGCTTTGGAGGATGTAATGCGGCAGTAGTTCTAACTACATCTCCCCAAATGGTTAATACTGCATTGATAGATACGGAATTTGCATGTACTGTTTCCCCTACTCTTTTCATCCAAAACAGTCATATTCGTTTAGAAGAAGAAACTCTCTTTATTTCTAAAGAACAAAGCTTTGCTGCTTTCATTCGCGAAGCATTCAAACAAACAGGCGAAAGCAATATGAAGTTCTACAAAATGGATGATCTTTGTAAGCTTGGTTACATTGCTGCTCATTATCTACTTAAGGATAAAGAATACACTCCTACCGAAATAGGCATCATATTAGAAAACTCCGGTGCTTCGTTACATTCAGACCTGAAACATCAAATACTGATTGATAAAGACGGAGATCAAGGTGCAGGACCGGCTATTTTTGTGTACACCTTACCTAATGTAGTATCGGGCGAAATATGTATCCGCCATAAAATACAGGGGGAAAATACATTCTTCATCCGGAAAGAATGTGATATGGAAGACTTAGAACGCTATGCAAGAATAGCCATGCAAAAGCAACAACTCAAGATATGCATAATAGGATGGTGCGAATTAGTGAATGAGGATTATAAAGGAATATTCAAGGTTATCTGCCGATAACATTACTTTTTGTGCCTCTGTGTTCATTATTATTCTTATCATGACTTGATTATAAATCGTAATTTTTATGTAAGTTTCTCCTATAAATGTCTCCGTTAGCCTTGTGTGGGGTTTCCACCCACAAGGCTAACGGTCTGTCTGAGCACACTTTCCTTAGTCTT
>NZ_QVMK01000040.1:0-53391 GCF_010500995.1 Bacteroides sp. 224
AAAAAGGTCAACCTAGTTTATAACTAAGTATAAACCGAGGCAACCAATTCTATTAATAAGACTGAAAGTAGTCAACTAAAAACGTTAACATACAGATTGTATAGTTGTGCCACGCCTGTGGCACAAGCGTGCCATGCCTGTGGCACAACTGTGCCATGCCCGTGGCACTGTTGTGACACAAGCGTGACACTGTTGTGACACAAGACTAAAGCCCATACATACGAACAAGTATTTTATGTTTTAAAACATGAAATATTGGTAATTTATGACTGTTATATGGAAAAAAGACAGTAATTTTGCAGTGCAAATGAGATAACTAACCCAAAAAATAAACATTATGGAATTAAATCAAGCCTTTAAAGATGGCCTTTGGAGTAAAGAGATTAACGTCAGAGATTTTGTAAGCAACAATATAACCCCTTATGACGGAGATGCTTCTTTCTTACAAGGACCAACTGAAAGAACAAAGAAGATCTGGGACATCTGTTTGAAAGCCATCGAAGAAGAAAGAGCTAACAACGGAGTAAGATCATTAGATAACAAAACCGTTTCAACCATCACCTCACACAAAGCCGGATACATTGATAAAGAAAACGAACTAATCGTAGGTTTGCAGACCGACGAATTGCTTCGTCGTGCCATTAAACCTTTTGGTGGAATCAACGTAGTGGCTCGCGCTTGTAGCGAAGCAGGCGTAGAACTCGACGAAAGAGTAGTAGATATTTTCAAAAACTACCGCAAAACTCACAATGATGGTGTTTTTGATGCTTATACCGACGAAATTCGTTCTTTCCGCTCATTAGGATTTATCACCGGATTGCCCGACAATTACGCTCGTGGACGTATCATTGGTGACTATCGCCGTTTGGCTCTTTATGGAACAGACAGATTGATTCAAGCTAAAAAAGAAGATTTAAAAACTCTTACAGGTCCTATGACTGATGCTCGCATCCGTCTTCGCGAAGAAGTAACAGAGCAAATCAAAGCCTTGAACGAAATCAAAACAATGGGCGAATATTACGGAATAGATTTAAGTCGTCCTGCATATACCGCTCAAGAAGCTGTTCAATGGGTATATATGGCCTATCTGGCTGCTGTAAAAGAACAAGACGGTGCTGCTATGTCATTGGGTAATGTTTCTTCATTCCTCGATATCTATATTCAATATGAATTAGAAAAAGGAACAATCGATGAAGTTTTTGCTCAGGAATTGATCGACCAGTTTGTTATTAAACTACGTATGGTACGCCACCTGCGCATGCAAACATACAACGACATCTTTGCCGGAGACCCAACATGGGTAACCGAAGCAATTGGTGGACGTTTCAATGATGGTCGTCATAAAGTAACCAAAACTTCATTCCGTTTCTTACAGACATTATATAACCTTGGTGCTTCTCCGGAACCAAATATGACTGTACTTTGGTCGCCCGAACTTCCTGAAGGATTCAAAGACTTCTGCGCTAAAGTTTCTATCGACACCTCTTCTATTCAATACGAAAACGATACACTGATGCGCGAAGTTCGTAATTCAGATGATTACGGTATTGCTTGCTGTGTGTCTTACCAAGATATAGGTCGTCAGATACAGTTCTTCGGAGCCCGTGCCAACTTGGCAAAAGCTTTATTGCTTGCCATCAACGGTGGACGTTGCGAAAACACCGGTACTGTAATGGTTAAAGACATCCCGGTACTTAGCGGCGACGAACTGAAGTTTGAAGAAGTGATGGATAACTACAAGAAGGTATTAGTGGAAATTGCTCGCGTATACAACGAAGCGATGAACGTTATCCACTATATGCACGATAAGTATTATTACGAAAAAGCTCAAATGGCTCTAATCGATACCGATCCTCGCATTAACCTTGCTTATGGTGTAGCCGGACTTTCTATTGCTATCGACTCTTTATCGGCTATTCAATATGCTAAAGTAAAAGCTCGCCGCAACGACATCGGTTTGACCGAAGGTTTCGATATCGAAGGCGAATTCCCTTGCTTCGGTAACGACATCGACAAAGTAGATAAATTGGGTATCGACCTTGTATACTTCTTCAACGAAGAACTTAAGAAATTACCTGTTTATAAGAATGCTCGTCCTACATTATCTCTTCTTACCATTACATCGAACGTAATGTATGGTAAAAAGACCGGTGCTACTCCCGACGGACGCGCCAAAGGTGTGGCCTTTGCTCCGGGTGCAAACCCAATGCATGGTCGTGATAAGAACGGTGCTATTGCTTCACTTAACTCAGTAGCTAAATTGCGTTACCGCGACTCTCAAGATGGTATCAGTAATACATTCTCTATCGTTCCTAAGTCATTAGGCCCTACTGCCGAAGATCGCGTAGAGAACTTAGTAACAATGATGGATGGTTACTTCACCAAAGGAGCTCACCACCTGAACGTGAACGTATTGAACCGCGAAATGCTTGAAGATGCCATGGAACATCCTGAAAAGTATCCGCAGTTAACCATCCGTGTATCGGGATATGCTGTAAACTTTGTTAAATTAAGTCGTGAGCATCAGCTTGAGGTTCTCAGCCGTAGCTTCCACGAAAAATTCTAAATCATATAAATGGATATCAGAGTACACTCTTACGAATCCATGGGAACATTCGACGGGCCGGGTCTTCGGCTCGTCGTTTTCCTTCAAGGATGCAATTTCCGTTGTTTATATTGTGCTAATCCGGATACGATTGCCATTAAAGAGGGCAACATTACCCAACCGGATGAAATAGTGCGCATGGCCGTTAATCAGAAAGCTTTCTTTGGTAAACGAGGAGGAATCACATTCTCGGGAGGAGAACCGACAATGCAGGCAAAGGCCTTGATCCCTCTATTCAAAGAGCTAAAAGAGAATGGTATACATATTTGTGTAGACACCAACGGAAGCATCTGGAACGATGACGTAAAAGAACTCTTTCAACTTACAGACCTTGTATTGCTTGATGTTAAGGAGTTTAATAACCAGCACCATCAAGAGCTAACCAAACACAACAATCAGCAAACGCTGCTCACAGCCGAATGGTTGGAAAAACAACAAAAGCCTTTCTGGATACGTTATGTATTAGTGCCCGGATACAGCGACTTCGAAGAAGACATACAAGCTATGGGAGAACACTTCCGGAACTACCAAATGATAGAACGAGTAGAGATACTTCCTTATCATTCTTTGGGAGTTCACAAATACGAAGCCATGGGACAGGAATATTTATTGAAAGGAGTAAAAGAAAACACGCCCGAACAATTAGAGCAAGCAGCCCAATTATTCAGACGTTATTTCAAAACCGTTTATATTAACTAAGAAGTTTGCAAATAACTTTTAGCAAAAGAAATACGAATCTTTACTATGCGTAACGGCAAATTGAGTTTCCGTGCTATTTCTTTATAGTCGAATCCGGCTATATGCATAGAATAAAGTTCTTTGTAGGCCGAAGGTAATGTATTTACCTTCCTACGTATTTCTGTAATATCCTCTGTATAAGTATAATCTACATAAGCTTGTTCTTGAACAGCACTAAAGAAGTTGTTGATAAATAGAATACGCATAATGGAATATACCCAACCTTTGATGTTAAGGTCAACCGCCATTGAATTATTCTTCTCGAAACTTACACTTGTTTTCATAATCATTCTTCTTTTAGTTTATATGCCGTTTTACTTTCTCTTCACTAATCACATTGCAATATTAAGGCTTATTCCGAAAGTAGATGGGGCAATAACCGTCAGATAAAGGGGTAAAAACCATCAATTGACAGTTTTTAGGTGCTTTTTGACAGTTTTTGGGTGTTCTAACTTTGTAGTAAATAAAAGAATAACTACATTTATAAAAATAAGGAGGACATTATTATGAAACTAAACAAACGTACCCTGCTCTTAGGTATATTTGCTTTCGTAGGCATTTGTACCATTTCTGCTCAAACCAAGAAAGAAAAGGAAGAACAGCAGAAACAACAATTAAAAGAAATTATTAATTCCGGAGATTATACCATCGACGTGAATATGGCACATCCGCAAAGTGGAAAAACCATTAATCTTACTTCGCGCTATTCGGTAAAGGTGAAAAACGATTCTGTGTTTTCCTATCTTCCCTACTTTGGGAGAGCTTACTCTATTCCAATTGGAAGTGGTAGCGGTAGCGCACTGATATTCGATTCCCCCATAAAAGAGTACAAAGTAGAATATATAAAGAAAGGTGCAGCCCGAATAAAGTTCTCTGCCCAAACCAGCGAAGATACATACAACTTTATACTGACTGTTCACCCTAACGGATCATCAAGTGTTGCCGTCAATATGAACAAAAGGCAATCTATTGACTTTATGGGAGAACTGAACAGAGAAGAAGAAGAATAAACTATCAACAGAAAGGGTGATTTTCTATTCACCCTTTAATATCGGTAAACAAATCTGGTACTTCACCGCCAAGAAGCGAACGATAAATACTACGCCTCCGCTTATCAGTTGAGTTATGATAAGAGTGAACCCGGCTAAATCGCAAAGCCAGTAAGCAATACCACCAATCACGCAGGCCATTGCATAAATCTCTTTGCGAAAGATCAAAGGAATCTCATTGATGAAAACATCACGAAGTACTCCGCCGGCTGCACCGGTGATTCCTCCCATAATAATAGCTACCCAAAATGGAAAGCCTAAACCAACAGTCTTCCCTACTCCCACCACAGTGAAGAGTGCCAAACCAATGCTGTCGAAAACGAAAAAGGTATTATTCAGATGGATAAGATATTTGCCAAAGAAAATAACCCAAAACAGAGCTAAACCGGAACAAACGAGGTAAATAGGATTCGTCATCCAAAAGGGAGTTACATCTAACAATAGATCCCGAATGGTACCTCCACCGATGGCTGTTACCAATCCTACCACATAAGCTCCAAACCAATCAAATTGTTTAGCCGAAGCCAGTCGAATACCACTAATTGCAAAGGCAAACGTACCAATAAACTCTATAATTTGCACAAATGTTGGCATAATGATTTTTATTTTTCTGCAAAGAAACAAATAAATTCTAAAAGAAACAGTACTTTTGTTATCTAAACCTCTATACAATGTAGCGTATGAAAATTACAATTGTTGCCGGTGCCCGTCCTAACTTCATGAAGATAGCACCCATTACCAGAGCCATCGAAAAAGCACGGAAAGAAGGAAAAAACATCTCCTATAGATTAATATATACAGGAAAGCAAGATGACAGTAGCCTGGATGCATCTCTCTTTTCAGATCTGGATATGAAAGCTCCTGATGTTTACCTGAATATAGATGATAAAAACCCTATAAAAACGGCAGCACAGATAATGATGGCTTTCGATGATGAGTTATCTGCTAACCCCGCACAGATTGTTTTAGTGGTAGATGATTTAACGCCCACTATGGCTTGTACTATTGTAGCCAAGAAACGCCACATCAAAGTAGCCCATTTAGTGGCCGGTACCCGTTCTTTCGATATAGATATGCCCAAAGAAGCCAACGTGATTATTGCAGATGGTTTGTCTGACTATTTATTCACCGCCGGCATGGTGGCCAACCGTAATCTCAATCAATCAGGAACAGAAAGCGAACATGTATACCATGTGGGGAACATATTGATTGACACCATACGGTATAATCGCAGTCGTTTAATTCAGCCTGTTTGGTTTTCCATACTTGGTTTAAAGGAGAAAGAATATATACTGCTAACTCTTAACAGACGTTCATTGCTTAATGACGAAAAGAATCTTCGTGAATTGATAAATGTAATCATCAAAAGTTCTCGGGGAATGCCGATTATTGTGCCCGTTCATACTTATGTGCGCGAGGCCATCAAATCCCTGAATATACAAGCAGATAACCTTCATATATTGCCTACACAAAGTTATTTATCTTTCGGTTATCTAATGAATAAAGCTCAGGCAGTAATAACCGATTCCGGTAACATAGCCGAAGAAGCTACCTTTTTAGGAATTCCCTGTATTACGCTTAATACATACGCCGAACACCCCGAAACCTACCGGATTGGTACCAATGAGCTTGTAGGCGAAGACCCGGCATTATTACTGGAAGCCATGCAAACTCTAATGGATGGAAAATGGAAAAAAGGTGAATTGCCAGACAGGTGGGATGGAAAAACAGCAGAAAGGATTGTGCAAATACTATTGGAAGGGAATTCTGATAAGTAAACAACCTCAGAGAAACAGTCTCTTAGATTAGGTTATGTTAAATTAGCAATTTATATGACAGTTATTTGCTAAATTTGCGCTCTTATATATAGCAAAATGGATAGACTCTATAAAAGACTAATTATAGTATTGCTGCTAATTTTCACTGTTCCTCAGGTATTTGCGCAAATCAGAGGACTTATAACCGACTCCCTGACCAATGAACCACTCATGTATATTTCTGTATATTATGAAGGTAAAGGAGTAGGAACCACTTCCAGCGAAAAGGGAGAATATAGCGTGGAAGTTCGTTCCGGATGGAATGAACTAACATTCTCTGCTATCGGATACAATACCAAAGTAGTAAAAATAAAACCAGGTACAAGGAGACTTGACGTTAAATTATCCTCCTCTGATGTTTTGTTGAGTGAGGTAGTTGTGAAACCGGGAAGAGAAAGATATTCCCGAAAGAATAACCCCGCAGTAGACTTCATGCGGAAAGTGATAGAAAACAAGTCCACCTTCAAACTGGAAGAAAATGATTTCTATCAAAATGATAAGTATCAGAAAATTAAAATGTCGTTGAACGACATGACTCCGGAAAAGGCCAAAGAAGGTATCTACAAGAAGATTCCATTTTTAGAAAAACAACTCGAACCCTCTCCTAACTCAGATAAGTTCATTCTTCCTATATCTGTACAGGAAACCGCATCTCAAACCATTTACCGGAAAGATCCTAAAAGCGAGAAAACAATTATCCGGGGAATGACTTCCAATGGAATAGAGGACTTTCTCTCCACAGGAGATATGGTAGGAACCGTTCTGAAAGATATTTTCTCCGATATTAATATCTACGATAATGACATTCGTTTACTTCAGGAACGCTTTGTGAGTCCTATTTCAAATTCAGCCATTTCTTTCTATAAGTTCTACCTGATGGACACAATTATGGTCGATAAGCATCAGTGCGTTCATTTATCCTTTGTTCCGCAAAACTCGCAGGACTTTGGATTTACCGGTCACCTTTATGTAGTCAATGATTCCAGCTATGCCGTTAAGAAATGTACTATGAATCTTCCTAAAAAGACAGGAGTCAACTTTGTGGAGAACATGGATATTGTGCAGGAATTTACTCAGCTGCCCGACGGAAACTGGGTACTTACGGATGATGATATGATTGTAGATTTGTATGCAATTAAGGCATTACAGGGGCTTCAGGTGCAGCGTACAACCAAATACAGCAATTACTCTTTCAATTCCATTGAGAGTCCTTTATTCCGGGCAAAAGGAAGTGTCATCAAGGAAACAGACATGTTGATTAAAAGCGATGAGTTTTGGGCAGATGTACGACAGGTTCCACTTACCAAAACGGAAAGCAACATGGATTTGTTTGTGAATCAGTTGGCGCAGATACCCGGCTTTAAGTATGTAATTTTCGTTGCGAAAGCGTTTATTGAAAACCATGTGGAAACAGGTGGTCCCAACAATCCAAGCAAATTCGATTTAGGTCCTATCAATACCATTATCACAAGTAATTATGTAGATGGGTTGCGTCTTCGTGCAAGTGGACGTACTACAGGTAAATTACATCCCCAATGGTTTCTTAGCGGATATGGAGCTTACGGATTTAAAGACAAGAAGTTTAAATATGAAGGAACAGTTACCCACGCTTTTAAAAAGAAAGAGTTCTTTCCCTGGGAGTTCCCTAAACACAACATTTCGGCTTCGTACAAATATGATGTTATGTCTCCGATGGATAAGTTTCTTACTACCGACAAAGACAATGTGTTTGTTTCGTGGAAAATTACTACTGTAGACCAAATGTCGTATGTAAAAGATGCGACCTTAAAATATGAATTAGAAACCATGAATGGGCTTGGCTTCACTGTTACAGCTAAGCACCGCAATGACGAACCAACGGGCAACCTACATTATTTTAAGAATGATGCAAACGCTACTCTCATTAAAGATATGACTACTGCCGAAGTGGGAATAACTATGGAGTATGCCCCCGGAAGAACGTATGTAAATACCAAGCAGCGTCGTATAGCCGTATCCAGAGATATGCCGGTATATACTTTATCTCACACCACCGGTTTTAAGGGTGTTTTAGGAGGAGATTATGATTTTAACTTCACCGAGGCAAGTATCTGGAAACGTTTCTGGTTATCCTCTTGGGGAAATATGGACATGACTGTGAAAGCCGGAGCTCAATGGAATAAAGTTCCTTTCCCGCTATTAATTTTGCCCGCAGCCAATTTATCGTATATCACTCAACAGGAAACATTTACATTGATTAATAACATGGAGTTTTTCAATGATAGATATGCCTCGCTGGCGCTCACTTATGAGATGAACGGAAAATTATTCAACCGTATTCCGCTCATTAAGAAACTGAAATGGAGAGAAGCTTTTCGTTTCCGTATGCTTTGGGGAGACTTAACAGATAAGAACAATCCATATCTAAATCCGGATGATACCGACTTATTTAGATTTCCCACCCGCAATGGCGAATATACCAGCTTTACTATGGACCCCAAAGTTCCCTACATGGAACTTAGCGTCGGCGTATACAATATATTCAAGCTTCTCCATGTAGAATATGTGCGTCGTTTAAACTATCTTGATAATCCGAATGTCAAGAAACATGGTATTCGCTTCATGATTTTAATGAGATTCTAAACTGAGAATCTAAACAAGGTATTATTATGGCACAACCTTTAGCAGAAAGATTACGTCCTAAAACGTTGGATGAATACATTGGACAAAAACATTTGGTAGGTCCGAATGCAGTATTACGCAAGATGATTGATTCCGGACGCATCTCTTCTTTTATTCTTTGGGGACCTCCGGGAGTAGGAAAAACCACACTGGCACAAATTATCGCCAATAAATTGGAAACTCCGTTTTATTCTTTAAGTGCCGTAACTTCCGGTGTGAAGGATGTTCGGGACGTGATTGAACGTGCGCAGAGTAATCGTTTCTTTTCTCAATCGAGCCCTATACTTTTTATAGATGAAATTCATCGGTTTAGTAAATCCCAACAAGATTCACTATTGGGAGCAGTAGAGAAAGGCATTGTAACACTTATCGGAGCCACTACCGAGAATCCTTCTTTTGAAGTGATCCGTCCTCTCCTATCCCGCAGTCAGCTATATGTGCTTAAATCTCTTGAAAAAGACGATTTGCTGGAATTACTGCAAAGAGCCATCACCACAGATGTAATCCTGAAAGAGCGTAAAATAGAATTAAAAGAAACAACCGCTCTACTCCGCTTTTCGGGGGGAGATGCCCGCAAGCTATTGAATATACTGGAGCTGGTAGTAGAATCCGAATCGGAAGATAAGGTTATTATTACAGACGCAATGGTAACGGAACGTCTGCAAGAAAACCCGCTGGCTTATGATAAAGACGGCGAAATGCATTATGACATTATCTCTGCTTTCATCAAATCCATTCGTGGAAGCGATCCGGATGGAGCCATATATTGGCTGGCACGTATGGTAGAAGGTGGCGAAGATCCTGCATTTATTGCCCGGCGATTAGTAATTTCTGCTGCCGAAGATATCGGTTTAGC
The DNA here is from genome assembly GCF_010500995.1 of Bacteroides sp. 224. Classification (GTDB taxonomy): domain Bacteria; phylum Bacteroidota; class Bacteroidia; order Bacteroidales; family Bacteroidaceae; genus Bacteroides. The sequence continues at coordinate 9,727 of NZ_QVMK01000040.1, forward strand.
CAATCCCAATGCTTTACTACTGGCTAATGCATGTTTTGACGGACTTATGAAAATAGGTTGGCCCGAGGGAAGAATACTACTGGCAGAAGCAACCGTATATTTGGCCACCAGTCCGAAGAGTAACTCAGCCTACATGTCTATTGATAACGCCGTAGCTGCGGTTCGGGAAACAGGCAATTTACCGGTTCCTCTACACTTGCGTAATTCTCCCACCAAACTGATGAAACAACTGGGATACGGACAGGATTATAAATACGCTCACAGTTACGAAGGAAATTTCGTTCAGCAGCAATATCTACCGGATGAATTAAAAGATCGTCATTTCTGGGAGGCTCAAAACAATCCGGCAGAGAATTCAATCAAAGAAAGAATGAACAAATTATGGAAAAAATGAAAATAATAGTATTAGACGGCTACACGCTGAATCCCGGTGATCTTTCCTGGGAGGGTTTAAAGGAATTAGGAGAATGTACCATCTATGATCGTACTACTCCCGAACAAGTACTTGAACGATCTGCTCATGCGGAAATACTGCTAACGAACAAAACGGTTATCACCGCCGAACATATAAATGCACTTCCGGAATTAAAATACATCGGAGTATTAGCTACCGGATATAATGTGGTAGATATTGAAGCAGCCAAAGAACGTGGTGTCATTGTTACTAATATACCTGCATACAGCACTACTTCCGTTGCTCAAATGGTATTTGCTCATATTCTGAACATTAGCTCTCAGGTTCAACACCATTCGGAAGAGGTTAGAAAAGGAAAGTGGACAAACAGTAAGGATTTCTGCTTTGCAGATACACCACTGATAGAATTATTAGGAAAAAAGATCGGTTTAATAGGTTTAGGTGCTACCGGTTATACAACAGCCCGTATTGCACTGGGCTTCGGAATGAAAGTATGGGCACACACCTCCAAATCACGTTTGCAACTTCCTCCCGAAATTAAAAAGATGGAGTTAGATCAGATATTCAAAGAGTGTGATATTGTAAGTCTTCATTGTCCGCTAACAGAGGCAACCAGAGGAATGGTAAATGCAGAGCGTCTTGCTATGATGAAACCAACCTCTATCTTAATCAATACCAGCCGTGGTCCCATTATAGATGAGCAGGCATTAGCCGATGCTTTAAATAAGGAACAAATTTATGCGGCAGGATTGGATGTATTAAGTAGTGAGCCTCCTCATGCTGATAATCCGCTGTTAACTGCTCGTAATTGTTATATTACTCCGCACATTGCCTGGGCTACTTTGGCAGCACGTCAAAGATTAATGAGTATTATGATTGAGAACATACGTGCGTTTCAAACGGGGAAGCCGGAAAATAATGTGGCAAAATAGTAATACAGGCTTGAATTACCTATCTTCTGTGGTAGGAAGACATGTAATTCAAGTCTACATTACCTGATTAATAGGCATGCTTATCTTCACTAATCTCTTTTGAATCAATAGGTTTCCTGTCAATGCTCCGCCATGCATAAAATATATAGGCTATAACAAAAGGAACCAACAATGATACATACGCCATCACTTTCAGAGTAAACTCACTGGAGCAACTATTAGCCAATGTTAACGAGCTTTGTAAATCCAGATTTGAAGGATAATATGCAGTATGGTTATATCCGGCCACCAATAATAAAGCCAACACTGTTAATACGGTTCCGAAACCGGCAAACCAAATACCTTTCTTATATGTATTTCTAAAAATAGTAGCTCCAATTCCAAACAACACAAAAACCACTCCTATTAAAAATACAATCAACACTACAGGCATTTCTTTAAAATTGATAAAGTATTTATAGGGTTGCTTGAATACTTCCAGCGTATCCGGATTCACAGCAAAACCATCGGCCAATAATGTACGAATAACAAACGCCAGAAAGAATAGCAAAAATAGAATAGTATAAACAGGCAATGCTTTACGACATCTGGAAATCAAAGTATCATCATTGATATTATTAATAAAATAAAGGATACCTAATATACGTGCCAAAAGAAATACGGCCAACCCCAATACCACGTTCCAAATATCGGCCAATGCATCCAAACCATGCCAGTTATTTCCCCAACTACTGATAACAGGCATAGCCATATCCATCATATTTTCTTTATTAATCAGGAAGTTAGATCCTGTAAAGAATGTAGCTACTGCTCCTCCTAAAAGTACAGGACCAACCACACCATTGATGACCAAAAACGTTTGATATGTTTTTTTTCCTAACAAGTTACCTGCTTTACTCTGAAATTCATAACTTACAGCTTGTAGTACAAAACTAAAGAGAATAATCATCCATAACCAATATGCACCTCCAAAACTGGTACTGTAAAAGAGAGGAAATGAAGCAAAAAAAGCACCTCCAAAAGTCACTAAGGTGGTAAACGTAAACTCCCATTTTCGCCCGGTTGAATTCACCATCATTTTACGCTCTTCATCTGTTTTTCCCAACGTGAATAAAAGCGAGTTCCCTCCTTGCACAAAAAGCAGAAAAACCAGGATAGCTGCCAGCAATGATACTACCAACCACCAATATTGTTGTAAGAATTCGTATGTCATAACTCTTTTAATTTAGAATTTTGAATTAATAATTAAGATCAGATGTTTATGTTATGCACTCTGGGCTAACTCTCAATTATTAATTCTCAATTATTAATTGTTTATCATTGGACCTTTCTTTATCTCGCGCAATAGTATACTAACCTCCGCAACAAGCATCACTGTAAACAAAACTACAAAGATAAAGAAGGTGGTTTGTACAGAGCCAGTCTGCAAACGGGATATGGCTGCATTAACCGGCAATAAATCCTGAATAGCCCAAGGCTGACGACCACATTCGGCAACAATCCATCCGGCTTGCCCCGCAATATATCCTAACGGAATGGTTAATAACGCAATCCATTGCATCCACTTCATTTTAGTCAGATCTTTCTTATATATAAAGAAGATCATCAGCATAAAGAATAAGATAAAATACCCACCCAATATCACCATGACACGAAAAGCATAAAAATTGAGTGGCACATTAGGAACCAAATCATTTACATCATTGATATAACCATAACCAAAATACTTCACGTTTTCCATGAGAACCGTCAATGCTGCATCTGCTTCTTCACTTCTTCCTGCTTTTTTAGCTTCCCGGTAGATGCCTAACGAAGAAACCGCCAATTTGCCCATCTCCATCTTTTCTTGGGCAGAAAGCGCTTTAGTACCGTCTTCCAGCGTATATCCTCCTTCAATAATATCACTAATACCGGGCACAAAAGCATTTACATCTCGTTTGGCTAAAAAAGAAAGTGCGTAAGGTATTTCCATGCGAAAAATAAACGGATCTACTCCATCATTGTATGTTTTCTTAGAAGGATCCAGCATACCAATTGCTACTAATCCAGCTTCGTCACGTCCTTCATAAAAGCCTTCGACTGCGGCTAATTTCATGGGTTGGGTTTTTGCAACCAAATAGCCGGATTGGTCGCCCGTTACAGCTATTAATACAGAAGAAACCAGACCGAATATAGCTGCAATTTTAATACTTGCTAATGCAAATCTCTTTTCGCGGTTTTTCAGTAAGAACCAACAACTAACTCCTACCACAAAAATGGCTCCCAATACCCATCCTGAAAGAATGGAGTGAAAGAATTTCTGTACCGCCATTGGAGAAGTAGCAACCGCCCAGAAATCTACCATTTCATTACGCATAGTGTCAGGGTTAAACTCCATTCCTATTGGATATTGCATCCAACCATTTGCAACCAAAATCCACCAAGCCGATATGGTTGCTCCCAACCCGGTAAGCCAGGTAGAAGCCAGATGATAACCTTTGCTCACTTTATTCCAACCAAAAAACATCACAGCAATGAAAGTTGCCTCCATAAAGAACGCCAGAATACCTTCTATTGCCAACGGAGCACCGAATATATCACCCACAAACCATGAGTAGTTGCTCCAGTTTGTACCGAACTGAAATTCCAGAATCAATCCTGTAGCTACACCTACGGCAAAATTAATACCGAATAATTTCATCCAGAACTTAGCTGTATTTTTCCAAAACTCATCACCTGTTTTATAATAAAGAGTCTCCATGATCCCCATCACCACAGCCAATCCGAGGGTAAGAGGAACAAAAACCCAATGATACATGGCGGTCAAAGCAAATTGTGCCCTCGACCAATCAATTAAAGAGGAATCAATACTTTCTACCATAGTTTTTTTATATTAGTAAGGTTAACGATTATCTTCTGTTACTTTGTTTTGAGAACGTTGTAGCAATTCTCCTGCTACAAAGTCTTCTTTAGTAGTACCTTCCGGTCGGTTACTCAAGAAATTGGGGAAGAAAAACACTTTTAAAACGGCAAACATAATGAAAAGCTTTACGAGAATTATAAGCCACAGAGTGCGCCCAAGCGTCATACTCCGGAATCCCTCTGCATAAAAATTCCATATACGTGAAACGGGGTTTCTCATTGTAACATCTTAAAAATGATAATTATTACAAATCTATTAAAACAATTGAACGAATACAATGATTAGCATTATTTAATGAATAACACTTTCAGTTTGTATAAAGTTCACCTCTATAAATAATCGACAAATTCACCTTATTGGAAGATGAATAAAACGGAGTAGTCTATCTATTTTGCACACGAACTAAATAGGAAATACCTTTGTTTTAGTAAAATTAATAAAAGACAGATATTATGATACAGGTAAAAAGATGGATAACGATTACCTTATGTACAGCGGCGACTTGTGTTGGAAATAACTTATCGGCACAAGAACGACCCGCTGTATGGGACTTGGAATCCTGCATTAATTATGCAATGGAGCAAAACATTACCATTCGCCAGAACAAAATTGCAGCAGAAAGCGCTTATGTTGATGTAAAGACATCACAAGCTGCGCTATTCCCTAACCTTTCTTTTAGTACATCGCATAATTTCGCTAACAGGCCATGGCCACAGGGCAATAACAATTCTAAAAAGAATACATACAATGGCAATTACGGCCTAAATGCTTCCTGGACAGTATACAATGGCGGGAAAAACACCAAAACCATTGAACAACAAAAACTGAATAATCGCGTTTCCGAATTAAACGTAGAACAAAGCGAAGATGATATAGAAATAAGCATCACTCAGCTTTATGTACAAATACTATATGCAGATGAATCGGTAAAAATCAATCAAAACACGTTGGAAGTATCCGAAGCACAGGTGAACAGGGCAAAAGAACTACTGAAAGCCGGCTACATTGCACAAAGCGATTATGCACAGTTGGAAGCGCAATATAGTAACGATAAATACTCTTTGGTTAATTCTCAAGCCGCCTTACAAAACTATAAGCTCCAATTGAAACAGTTGCTCGAACTGGATGGAGAAGAAGAAATGAATCTTTTATTAGCCGAAATCAGTAATGAAAGTGTAGTTACCATACTTCCGGGGAAATCTGATGTTTACCGAACCGCTCTTTCCATACGTCCGGAAATAGAGGCAAGCAAACTGAATATTGAAGCTTCTGATTTAGGTATCAGCATAGCCAAAGCGGGATATATGCCTTCATTGAGTCTTACGGCAGGTATCGGAACCGGACATTCAAACAATTCGGGGAAAGATTTTACTTTCAATGAACAAATAAAAGACAGTTGGAGCAATAGCGTAGGAGTCACTTTATCTGTTCCTATCTTTAATAACAGACAAACTAAAAGTACTGTTCAAAAAGCCCGATTACAATACGAAAGCAGTAAGCTCAATATGATGAATGAAGAAAAAGCACTCTACAGCACCATTGAAAGCATCTGGTTGGATGCCAATACTGCCCAACAAAAATATGTAGCCGCCAGCGAAAAGCTACGTAGCTCACAAACCAGCTATGAGTTGGTAAGCGAACAATTCAATGTAGGTATGAAGAATACGGTAGAATTACTTACCGAAAAGAATAATCTGCTTTCTGCCCAACAAGAAGTAATTCAGGCTAAATACATGGCTGTGCTGAATATACAATTGTTACGTTTTTATCAAGGCGAAAATATTACCCTCTAAATTCAAATTCTCGAAACAAATCATAAAAACTAATATATGAACAAGAAGAAACTAATCATCATTGCTGTCATAGTACTTATTGCAGCAGTGGGTATATGGATGTTCAAAGGAGTAACTCCCAAACATAAAGTTACTTACGAAACAGCAAAGGTAGTTAAAGGAAATATAAGCAATTCTTTTACAGCCACCGGAACAGTAGAGCCTGTAACACAGGTAGAAGTAGGTACACAGGTATCGGGTATTGTAAGCAAACTGTATGTTGACTATAATAGCGAAGTAAAAAAAGGAGAGATTATAGCCGAACTCGACAAAACAAACTTATTGAATGAGTTAGCCAGTAAAAAAAGCTCTGTAGCCAATTCAAAAACAGAATATGAATATCAGCTCAAGAACTATACAAGAATTAAAACCTTGTTCGAAAAGAAACTAATAGCCGATACCGACTATGAAACCGCACTTTATAACTATGAAAAAGCTAAAAACTCGTATGATATCAGCAAGAACGATTTAGCCAAAGCAGAAACAAACTTAGGGTATGCCACCATCTATTCTCCTATCGACGGAGTAGTATTAAGCCGTGCCGTAGAAGAGGGACAAACTGTAGCAGCATCATTCAGTACTCCTACGCTTTTCACCATTGCCAACGACCTGACAGATATGCAGGTAATAGTTAATGTAGATGAAGCCGATATAGGTGATGTGCGCGATGGTTTACGCGCAAACTTTAAAGTAGATGCTCATCAGGGAGTAGTATTCGAAGGACATATAACCCAAGTGCGCCAGCAAGCTACCACCACCAATAATGTGGTAACATACGAAGTAGTTATTTCGGCACCTAACCCGGAACTCAAGTTAAAACCCGGATTAACAGCCGAAGTTACCATCTATACATTAGAAAAAAATAATGTACTATGTGTACCGACCAAAGCTTTTCGGTTTATTCCCGAAGTTCCTTTTATCGGGCCGGAAGATAAAGTAATCGATGCAGAAAGCAAAAACAAACTGTGGACTCGCGAAGGAACAACTTTCACCGCACATCCGGTTCAAAGAGGCATCAGCAACGGTGTTCTTACCGAAATCACAAGTGGTATTGAGGAAGGTGCTGTTATTATAACAGATGTTAGCATTGGACAAATGCCTGGAACTTCCGTACAAGGTCCCCCAAGTGGTGGACAGTCCGAATCATCTCCTTTCATGCCTCAACGTCCGGGTGGTAACAAAAAGAGATAATACATTCAACTAAAGGTAAAAGATGAACAATGAGTAAATCAATAATTGAAATTCAGAATCTCAAACGAGACTTTCAGGTTGGTGAAGAGACAGTACATGCGTTGCGAGGCATCTCCTTCACCATCAAGGAAGGAGAATTTGTAACCATCATGGGTACATCCGGTTCGGGGAAATCTACTTTACTCAACACTTTAGGTTGCCTCGATACACCTACCTCCGGAGAGTACATACTGGACGGCATTCCTGTAAAAAGTATGAGCAAGAGCGAACGGGCTGTATTACGCAATCGGAAGATCGGTTTTGTATTTCAAAGTTACAATTTGCTGGCAAAAACAACAGCGATAGAGAATGTAGAGCTTCCGCTAATGTATAATCCGTCTGTAGGGGCAGCAGAACGTAGGCAAAGAGCCATAGAGGCTTTACAAGCTGTAGGACTTGGAGATCGTTTAATGCACAAAAGCAACCAAATGAGTGGCGGACAGATGCAACGCGTTGCCATTGCCCGTGCATTGGTAAATAACCCGGCCGTTATACTTGCCGACGAGGCAACGGGTAATCTCGACAGTCGCACTTCTTTCGAAATCCTGGTTCTATTCCAGAAGTTACATGCAGAAGGCAGAACGATTATCTTTGTTACTCACAACCCCGAAATAGCTCAATACAGTAGCAGAAATATTATTTTAAGAGACGGACAGATAAAGGAGGATACGGTAAATAACAACATTCACTCTGCTGCCGAAGCATTAGCAGCTCTACCACCTCCAGAAGAACTTTAAGTAAGAAAGAAGAATGATATGAACGGAACTAATTTATTTAAAATAGCTTTGCGCGCTTTAGTCAATAATAAGATGCGGGCATTCCTAACCATGTTAGGAATTATCATTGGAGTTGCTTCGGTGATTACCATGCTTGCCATCGGCCAGGGCTCGAAGCGAAGCATCCAAAAGCAAGTATCCGAAATGGGGTCTAATATGATTATGATACATCCCGGAGCCGACATGAGGGGAGGCGTTCGACAAGACCCAAGTGCTATGCAGACGCTAAAACTTACCGATTACGCCAGCCTACAAGAAGAAACCCGTTATTTGTCGGCAGTTAGTCCGAATGTATCAAAATCGGGACAACTTATAAATGGTGCTAATAATTATCCGGCCAGTGTTAATGGCGTTTCCATAGATTATCTAACCATTCGCCAACTCAGTGTGGAAAGTGGGGAAATATTTACCGAAGCAGATATTCAGACCAGTGCCAAAGTATGCGTAATTGGTAAAACCATTGTAGACAATCTTTTCACAAACGGAGAAGATCCCGTAGGACGGGTAATTCGATTCGGAACAATCCCTTTTCGTGTAGTGGGTGTTCTTAAATCCAAAGGCTATAACTCTATGGGGCAAGACCAGGATGCTGTGGTATTAGCTCCCTATACCACGGTAATGAAACGTTTGTCGGCTGTTACATATCTTCAAAGTATTTTTGCTTCAGCACTTACCGAAGATATGACCGAAGAAGCAATGGAAGAGATAACCACCATACTCCGAAGCAATCATAAACTAAAAGAAGGAGATGACGACGATTTTAATATCCGTTCTCAACAGGAATTAAGCTCCATGTTAAGCTCCACAACAAACCTTATGACTACCCTTCTTGCTTGCATCGCAGGTATCAGCTTAATTGTTGGGGGTATTGGTATCATGAATATTATGTATGTAAGTGTTACCGAACGTACTCGCGAAATCGGTTTAAGAATGTCGGTAGGTGCACGAGGCATAGATATTTTAAGTCAATTCTTAATTGAAGCCGTACTTATAAGTATCACCGGAGGTATTATTGGGGTGCTTATTGGCGTAGGAGCCTCATTTGCAGTAAAGTCCATCGCAAACTGGCCGGTATATATACAATTGTGGAGTGTGATATTAAGTTTCCTTGTCTGTACCATTACAGGAATCTTTTTCGGATGGTATCCTGCCAAAAAAGCAGCAGATCTTGACCCAATAGAAGCAATTAGATACGAATAATTTGTTATATTTGTAATTATGAAGAAGTTACTTGCCAGACATCATAAGACATTGGAGGTATTGATACACGTTATCAGTTGGATCATTTTTTTCACCTTTCCGCTTCTGATGACCGATCGTACCAACGAAGACTTTAACTGGACAAAATATCTGCATCATACCATGGTGCCCATTACTTTCATTATTGTATTTTATATCAATTACTTCTTCTTAATTCCTCGCTATTTGTTTCGTGAGCGAACTTATACATACATTTTGTATAATTTGCTCTTGATAATCATAACGTCTTCGTTTCTACATTTATGGCATACTACCATGGCTCCTTCCTTTAAAGTGATTAACAATCCCGGACCTCGTTTTCCGGGATGGTTCTTCTTTGTACGGGATATTGTTAGCTTAGGATTTGCCATAGGCCTTAGTGCCATTATTCGTATAAGCCGAAGGTGGACCAAAATAGAAGCAGCACGGCGTGAGGCAGAAAAAAGCCGCACAGAAGCAGAGTTAAAGAATTTACGCAATCAGCTTAATCCGCACTTTCTGCTTAACACACTGAACAACATATATGCGCTTATCTCTTTCGACACGGATAAAGCGCAACAAGCTGTTCAGGAATTAAGCAAACTATTACGCTACATGCTTTATGATAATCAGCAGAACTATGTTCCTTTATCTAAAGAGGCAGATTTTATACGTAATTATATTGAATTAATGCGTATCCGGTTATCATCTAATGTAACGTTAAAGACTGAAATTGGTATCAACAAGAACAGTCGCACATTGGTGGCTCCGCTTTTATTCATTTCGCTTATAGAGAATGCATTTAAGCATGGTATCTCTCCCACAGAACCAAGTTATATACACATTTCCCTCTTTGAGGAAGGAGAGAAAGTGACCTGTGAGATTATAAACAGCAACTTCCCCAAAAGCTATCAGGATAAAAGCGGTTCGGGCATTGGTTTGCCACAGGTTAGCAAACGTTTGGAGTTATTATATCCCAATCAATACACTTGGGAGAAATATGTATCCGAGGAAGGAAAGAAATACATTTCAAGATTACAGATAAAAACAACAGATACTTAACCTCTAAAATATACTACTATGATACTACATTGCGCAATAGTAGATGATGAACCTTTAGCCCTTGACTTATTAGAGAGCTATGTAAACAAAACCCCGTTCTTACAACTGGAAGGAAAATACTCCAGTGCCGTACAAGCCATTAAAGAATTGCCTGATAAACAGATAGATCTGTTATTCCTGGACATACAAATGCCTGAACTTAACGGATTGGAATTCTCTAAAATGGTTTCTCCGCAAACTCGTATTGTTTTTACCACTGCTTTTGATCAGTATGCCATTGATGGTTACCGGGTAAACGCATTAGATTATTTATTAAAGCCTATCTCTTATGTAGAATTTCTGCAAGCAGCCAATAAAGCCGTACAATGGTTTGAACGTGGCAAAAAAACAGAAGAGATTGAAAGCATCTATGTAAAGAGCGATTATAAATTGGTACAGATAGAATTAAAAAAGATTCTGTATATAGAGGGTTTAAAAGATTATATCAAGATTTATTTAGAGGAGTTGCCTCGCCCCGTTTTATCGCTTATGAGTATGAAAGCTATGGAAGAGCTCCTACCGTCTATCCGATTTATGCGTGTACATAGATCATACATCGTACAAAAAGAAAAAATCAGAATTATAGACCGGGGACGTATTGTTTTCGATAAAGTGTACATTCCTGTTAGCGATAGCTATAAACAATCTTTTCAGGAATTTCTGGATGAACGAAGCTAAGAGCCTGTTTATCCATAAAAACAAGACTTTTGTCGATTCCGCTTGTTAGAATTGCATAATCTTTATATATTTGCATTGAACAGATAGAGAGTTGCGATAACTCTTTTTTTAGAATAGTTTAGTTAAGTCTAGTTTAGTTTTTGTGAAAGCACTCTCCGGCGGCGGTCGATCAGAGAGTGCTTTTTTTATTTAAATAGTGAATTATCTTTTTCGCCTGCTGCTGCCTCATCCAAAAAGAACTCCACATTATTGGCACGGTGAGCAATATAGGCAGCCGGATTTATATCGCCGGATAAATACAATTCGCAAACCACTTTTTGCTTTTCTGCTCCTGTTACAAAGAAGATGGTTTGTTCTGCATTAATAATAGAAGCACCAGTCAGCGCAACTCGTTTCTGCTTAGTAACAGGATGAGTACTCACTGCGTATATTTCAGGAGAAGAAAGTAACTCTTCCTGCCCAATGAAGATAGATGAAGTATGCCCATCTTCTCCTATTCCTAACAAAACCAAGTCAAAGAGCGGGCATTTATTTCTAATGGGTAAGAACTTTTTTACTAAATCAGAATAACGCTTAGCTTCTTTCTTCGGGTCATCTTCTCCATAAATCCGAAAGATGTGTTCTTCGGGAATACCTACCTGATCCAAAAGTACTCGTTTCATCTGTCCGTAATTACTTTCCGGACTGCGGGGCTCCACACAGCGTTCATCTACCCACCAAAATCTGATGCGCTCCCAAGGGGTAATGTCTGCATATTCATTAGCCCATAGATCGAACATTTTTAATGGTGTGCTTCCTCCACTAAAAGCTATATTAAAAACCTTCTCCGGAGCATCCGACAGTTTTTGAACAAGATAGCGAATCAACGCACGCGATGCTTCCATTGAGCACGGATAAATATTCATTTTCATAATTCACAATATAAGTCTTTGTTAGTTAAGTTTTTACATGGATTTGTCCAGGAAGCATTGTGTTCATTCATCATCGCTTCGCTTTCAAGGGGTCCCCAAGTGTCGGCCGGATATCCATGAAGTGGAGCAGCTGCATTGTTTTTCCAATATTTAAGTATCGGATCAAAGAAACGCCAAGAAGCCTCTACTGCATCGCCTCGGGTAAACAAAGTAGGGTCGCCTGCTATACAGTCCTCAATAAGGCGCGCATAAGCATCACCGAAGGGCAAGCCGCCTAACTTGTCGTAAGAGAAATCGAGATCGGTAAGTTTTACTTCAAAGCCCGAACCGGGCACTTTCATACTTACCCTCAACAAGACTCCCTCATTAGGTTGAATCCTTAATATCAAGGTATTGGCATGGGGACAATTTCCTTGGGCACAATGAAACATCTGATGGGGAGCCGCCTTAAAGTGCACCACAATCTCGGTTACTTTGGTAGGCATTTGCTTACCTGTCCGGATATAAAAAGGCACTCCACTCCATCGCCAGTTGCTAATGCCCAGCTTCATGGCTATGTATGTTTCAGTGCGTGAATCGGCCGGAACATTCTTTTCTTCCCGATATCCTTTTTTAGTTTCGGATGCCATGTATTGCCCACGAACAATATGTTCATCCAAATCGGTTTGATTTAAAGGAGATAAAGAGTTATAGACCTTCACTATTTCGTTTCTGAAATCAGTTTCGTTAAAAGCCAGAGGAGGTTCCATAGCCATCAGGGCGGTTAACTGAATCAGATGATTTTGCACCATATCGCGCAAAGCCCCCGAAGTATCGTAGTATCCTCCACGCTGCTCTATTCCAAGATTTTCTACCGCAGTAATTTCTACATAATCAATATAATTGCGGTTCCATAATGGTTCGAAGATGCCATTGGCAAAGCGAAATGCCAGAATATTCTGGGCTGTTTCCTTACCTAAGAAATGATCTATACGATATACTTGGTTTTCATCAAAAACAGAAGTATATACTTCATTCAATTTAAGTGCAGATTCCAGATCATAACCAAAAGGTTTTTCTACAATAATGCGTGTTTCCTTACCATTCAGGTTATACTTTTTTAGATGCAAAGGCACTACCCCATACAAAGAAGGAGGCGTAGCAAGATAATACAATAAATTTGACGGTTGCTCTTCGCCCGTCAATTCTTTTAAACGATTTAGCAAGGTTTCATAATCGCTCTCAACAGAAGGGTCCATAGAAAGATAATGAAGTTGGGACATGAATGAATCCATCCAATCTTTATCCTGATCTTCTTTGGCTACAAATTCCGCCAATTCCTTCTGCATATAAGAACGATAATTGCTGTCTGTATATTGAGTTCTGCCTATTCCAAGTATGAAAAAAGATTGTGTGATTCTTTTTCCTTTATACAAAGAATAAAGTGCCGGCATTAATTTTCGTTTTGTTAAGTCGCCCGAGGCACCAAATATTACGATTCCTAAAGGATGCTTAGTCTTATTATTTGCCATAAATATTTTCTTTCAAACTTTAGTTACGTTACACATTATAGGTGCCAGATTGGGTGTTTCCCCCATGTCCGGTCCAGTTCTCATGAAAGTATTTTCCTCGTGGCTGATCGGTTCTCTCGAAGGTATGAGCTCCGAAGTAATCGCGTTGCGCCTGAATAAGATTAGCAGGTAGCGTTTCGGATGTCAACGAGTAGAAATAATTCAACGCCGACGAGAATGCAGGTACAGGCATTCCTTCTTGTGCACAATGAGCTACCAATCGCTTCCAGCCAATAAACACTTGTTTAATTTCTGTTTTGAAGAAAGGAGCCAAAAGCAAATGTTTAGGTTTATCCGGAGCTTCATAAGCAGCAGCAATATCATTGAGGAAGACACTGCGAATAATGCAACCTGCCCTCCACATACGAGCTATGGAAGCCAGATTCAAATCCCATTTGAAAGCATCGGATGCCTGTTGCAATACCGCAAAACCTTGGGCATAAGAAATTATTTTTGAAGCATATAATGCCGAATGTACATCAATCACCAATTCCGGTTTATTAAATATCACTTGCCGTTCGCGATGATGATAATCCGAAGAAGCTTCTTTGCGTAGCTCTTTTTGAGCAGATAAACTACGTTCGAATACAGCCGTAGCAATCAATCCCAAAGGCATTCCAAGTTCCATGGCATTAATTACAGACCATTTTCCTGTGCCTTTTTGTCCGGCTGCATCCAGAATATGATCCACCAGATAGCCACTGTATTTATCTTTATGCTTTAATATTTTAGCAGTGATTTCAATCAGGTAACTTTTAAGGTTTCCTTCATTCCAATAAGCAAAGATGGTAGATAATTCTTCATTATTCACCTTCAATAGGTTTTTCATGGTCCAATATGCCTCAGCTATCAACTGCATATCACCATATTCAATGCCATTATGGATCATTTTCACAAAATGTCCCGAACCGCCGGGACCTACCCAATCGCAACAAGGTGTACCGTCACTGGCTTTTGCTGCAATACTCTGCAGAATTGGCTTCACTTCAGGCCATGCTGCTTCCGATCCTCCCGGCATAATAGATGCTCCATTTAAAGCACCTTCTTCGCCACCGGAAACTCCGGCTCCTACAAATAAAAACCCTTTTGATTCTGCCAGTTGTACACGACGATTGGTATCTTCGTAGTTGGAATTTCCACCATCTATCAAAATATCACCGGGAGAAAGATGAGGAAACAATTGCTCCATCAGTTCATCTACAGGGCTTCCGGCACGTACCATCATCATTATTTTTCGGGGCGCCGCAATTGAATCTACAAAAGCAGCAATATCTGTATATCCTTCAATATTCTTATTTTTACCTCTACCATTTACAAAACGTTCCACAACTCCTTCTTCAACACCCGGCACCGTACGATTATAAACCGATACCTTCCAATTGTTTTTTTCCATATTGAGGGCAAGGTTCTCTCCCATTACAGCAAGACCGATCAGCCCTACATTCGATTTATTCTGTTTCATCTTTTTCTCTTATTTATATATAGTTTATATCATTAGTAAATAACGATATAGACCTAACAATTGTTCTGTAAGCAACAACGCTGATGAAGGATTTGTTTTTTGCTACCGGCAATTGAAAAAAATGCTACCGGCAATTGAAGAAAGTGCTACTGGCAGTTCAGGTAAATGCTACTGGCAGTTGGTTGGTATGAATAATTCAAACTAAATAGAAGAACGAGCAAAATTTAAAGAGACTCTGATTTCTATCATCTATTTATTTGATTATTTTTGTCCTAACTAATAAATCGCTTATGAAAAAACTACGAATCGGGTTATTGGCCCGAATTATTATTGCTATTATAATAGGAGTATTATTAGGACAGGTTCTTCCTGCTCCTTTTGTTCGTGTATTTATAACTTTCAATTCGCTGTTTAGTGAGTTTCTAAATTTTGTTATTCCATTAATCATATTGGGTTTGGTTACTGTAGCTATTGCCAATATAGGCAACAAAGCCGGGAAGCTTCTTCTTATTACAGTGGCCATTGCATACGGTTCTACACTATTTGCCGGATTTCTATCTTATTTTACGGGAGCAAGCTTGTTTCCTTTAATGATAGAACCGGGAACTTCTCTGGAAGAAATAGCAGGTTCAGATAGTTTATTACCTTACTTTACAGTAAGCATTCCTCCATTAATGGGAGTAATGACCTCACTCGTACTCGCATTTATGTTGGGATTAGGGTTAGCCCATTTAAATGGGCAAACACTTAAAAAGGCAGCACAAGATTTTCAAGAGATTATTGTGAAAGTGATAGAGAAAGTTATTATCCCTGTTCTTCCTTTATATATTTTCGGCATTTTCTTAAATATGACTTATTCAGGACAGGCGTTTTCTATATTATTGGTCTTTATTCAAATTATAGGAGTTATATTTGGGATTCACTTATTTGTGTTGATTCTCCAATATTCCATTGCCGGTTTATTAGTGAAACAAAATCCGTTTAAACTCCTGGCTCGTATGCTACCGGCGTACTTCACGGCTTTAGGTACACAATCTTCTGCAGCTACTATTCCTGTTACTTTGGCACAAACAGTCAAAAACGGAGTTTCCCCACAAATTGCAGGTTTCGTTGTTCCTCTTTGTGCCACCATACATCTATCCGGCAGTACTTTAAAAATTGTGGCTTGTGCCCTCGCCTTAATGATTATGCAGGGAATGCCTTATGACTTTCCGCTCTTTGCAGGGTTTATTTGCCTGTTGGGCATTGCTATGGTTGCTGCTCCGGGTGTACCGGGCGGTGCTATAATGGCTTCTTTGGGAGTATTACAATCTGTTCTTGGATTTGGAGAAGATACCCAAGCACTTATGATAGCACTCTACATTGCTATGGATAGTTTTGGTACAGCTTGTAATGTAACAGGCGATGGGGCTATAGCTTTAGCAGTAGATCAGCTAACCAAACATTCCAGAAAATAAAATATCATCATTAAATAATAACTATATGAATATCAAATCATCACACATTGTCATTGGGTTAATAATCATTCTGTTGGCTATATTCTCTTTTGGAGCTTTCTATACTGTAAATACAGGCGAAAGAGGAGTCATTCTCCGATTTGGTCGATTAACCGGTATAGCCAGCGAAGGCTTGAACATGAAAATGCCTTTTGTAGATCAGGTTGAGCTTATGTCTGTTCGCGATTATAATCTTACCATGAAATCGGAAGTATCTTCCAGCGATATCCAAACAATTGCCGTAGAAGTGGGGCTTGTTTACTCCCTTGATCCTATGAAGGTTGATTACATTTACCAAACTTATGGAAAGAGTATTGAAAACACATTATTAAGACCCACTCTATCAGAAAAGATCAATGCAATCATAGCCGAATATCCTATTGAAGCGTTTGTAGAAAAACGAGCTGAAATTTCCAGTCGCATCAGCACTGCATTTTCCAACCAGGTAGGTGGAAGTGGCATTATTGTAAAAAGCTTACTGATTACCAATCATGATTTCAGCGATGAGTTCAACAAAGCAATTGAAGATAAGAAGATAGCCGAGCAAGGTGCTCTTGCTGCTAAATTTACATTGGAAAGAATGAAATTGGAAGCAGAAGCTCAGACAGTTAAACAAGCTTCATTATCGCCTATGGTGCTTCAGGAAATGGCTATTAATAAATGGGATGGAAAAATGCCACAATATTTTAGTGGAGATAAGTTGCCCTTTATTACGATAAAGTAGTAGTCAGTAGTTAAGAGCCAGTAGTTAGAATAAATGAAGTATCTATTTACCTAACTACTGGCTACCGACTATTAAATTTTATTCCATCAATTTTCTATATCTCACCCTCTTCGGTTCCACATCTCCCATTCGTTTCATCTTATTCTCTTCGTATTCCGAATAAGAACCTTCGAAATAGAATACATTCGAATCGCCTTCAAAAGCAAGGATATGTGTACAGATTCTATCTAAGAACCAACGGTCGTGCGAGATAACCACAGCACATCCGGCAAATTCTTCCAAACCTTCTTCCAACGCACGCAGGGTATTAACGTCGATATCATTGGTAGGCTCATCGAGCAACAATACGTTACCTTCTTCTTTCAGTGCCATTGCCAGATGCAGACGGTTGCGCTCACCACCGGAAAGCACTCCGCAAAGCTTTTCCTGATCACCACCGGAGAAGTTGAAACGAGATAAGTAAGCACGCGCATTTACATCGCGACCACCCATACGAATTAACTCGTTGCCACCGGAAATAACCTGATAAACGCTCTTATTAGGATCAATGTCACTATGTTGCTGATCTACATAAGCTACTTTCACAGTCTCTCCTACTTCGAATGTTCCATTGTCGGGTGTTTCCAATCCCATAATGAGACGGAATAAAGTGGTTTTACCAGCACCATTAGGTCCAATTACCCCCACAATACCATTGGGAGGAAGCATAAAGTTCAGATCATCAAATAATAATTTATCTCCATAAGCTTTTGCTACATGAATGGCTTCAATAACCTTGTTACCCAAACGAGGACCATTCGGGATGAAGATTTCCAGTTTCTCTTCCTTCGCTTTCACATCCTCATTCAACAGTTTATCGTAAGAGTTCAAACGAGCCTTTCCTTTTGCCTGACGCGCTTTCGGAGCCATACGAACCCATTCTAACTCGCGTTCCAATGTTTTACGACGCTTGCTGACTGTTTTCTCCTCCATTTCCATGCGCTTGGTTTTCTGTTCCAACCACGAAGAATAGTTTCCTTTCCATGGAATACCTTCACCACGATCCAGTTCAAGAATCCAACCTGCTACATGATCAAGGAAATAACGGTCGTGAGTTACGGCAATTACTGTACCTTCATATTGTTGTAGATGTTGTTCCAACCAGTCAATAGATTCTGCGTCCAAGTGGTTGGTAGGCTCATCGAGCAATAGTATATCCGGTTTTTGAAGCAACAAACGGCACAAAGCTACACGACGACGCTCTCCTCCGGAAAGGTTTTGCACCAACTGATCTTCGGGTGGACAACGAAGGGCATCCATAGCGCGTTCCAAAGTACTGTCCAGATTCCATGCATCTGTTGCATCGATAATATCCTGAAGTTCTGCCTGGCGGGCAAAGAGTTTATCCATTTTATCCGAATCTTCGTAGTATTCGGGTTCTCCAAATTTCAGGTTTATTTCTTCGTATTCGGTCAATGCATCCACAATAGGTTGCACACCTTCCATCACTACTTCTTTTACAGTCTTGGTATCATCCAGTTTAGGTTCTTGTTCCAAATATCCCACAGAATATCCGGGAGAAAACACAACCTCACCTTGATATGATTTTTCAAGTCCGGCGATAATTTTCATTAAGGTTGACTTACCGGAACCGTTTAAACCGATAATACCAATCTTTGCACCATAGAAGAAAGACAGATAGATATCTTTCAGTACATACTTATTCGGTTGGAATGCTTTACTTACACCAACCATCGAAAAAATAATTTTCTTATCGTCAGCCATATTAATAATGTATATATTGTTAATTGGCGCAAAGATAGGAAAAAGTGTGGAATATTTTTGGAGTTTAAGAAAATAGTTATACCTTTGCACCCGCTTAACCGCAATAAAGGATTGATTCGCTAGCTCAGCAGGTAGAGCACAACACTTTTAATGTTGGGGTCCTGGGTTCGAGCCCCAGGCGGATCACAGAAAGAAAACGCAAGTAGCTCATCATCAAGCTCTTGCGTTTTTTTCTTTTATAGATTTGCACCACTGTTACATAGTGGAAAAGTCTTTTTATAATCAATTAATCTTAAAATTAAAAGAAATGAAGAAGACTTGCTTTTCGGTTTGCTGCTTTTATTCTATACTTGCAAAAAATCTGATAAAGTAAAGCATGACGCAAGATATTTTGGAAAAAAGAAAGAAGAAAAGGATCCTGCTTAAAATTGGGATTGGAATTTTATCACTCATCATTTTAATTAATATTGCTATTGGTATCATTTTGAATACCATAGTTACTCCTCAAAAAATTACTCCTTTCATTTTAGGAGTAGCTCACGAATATATAGATGCTCAGGTAAATTGCGAATCCATTGATATTACCTTCTTCAGTACCTTTCCTAATTTAGGGGTCAAGCTTCAACAAGGGAGCGTCATTCATCATTCTCAAACAACAGCATCCACCGACAGTACATTACAAACATACGCATTACCCCAGGACACACTTATCACTTTCCAACATTGCATAGTTTCGCTAAACCCCATTGCTTTCCTTATAAAAAAACAGATTATCATTAATCAGCTGGAGATTAAGGATGCAGATATTTATGCTTTTGTAGATGTTGAAGGAAAGAAAAATTGGGATATCTTCACTGCTACTACTGAGGAAGAAAAGAAAGAAGAGAACAAAAAGACATCACAAGCTCCTGAGCTAAATATCAACAACATCCGCTTACAAAACATCAACCTTGTTTATGATGACTTGCAACAGGATCTTTTCTTAATGGTCGACAGCCTGCGTATGAGGTTAAACGGAAATCTCTCCAAAGCGAAAGCCGACTTGGATCTGAGGTTGCGAACCAGCGGATTTTCTTGCTATCACCAAGAGAAAACTTATGCCAAAAGTATTCCATTCAGCATCCAAACTCAACTGCATAGAGATCGAAAAGTGAAAAACCTATCAATAGAGAAAGGGTCTGTCTCAGTAGGCATCCTAAAGCTAAACATGAAAGGCATGCTTACAAGGGGAGAAGAACCTTTGACTACAGATGTAGATATTGACTTCGATCTGAATGCTTCGTCCTTAAACGATTTAATTCGTATGATTCCTGAACATATTTCAGACATACCTTCTAAACTGAAAGGAAATGGAAAGATACTTTCCAGCGGAAAGATCATCGGTAAGTTAGGAAAAGAGCAGTATCCGCCTGTTTCCGTATCTTTTAAATTAGCAGATGGCTCTTTGAGGTCGGTAAAGCACCCAGACAAGCCTTTGTTGGAGAAAATAGATATTGATTTTTATACACTACTGGATTTCTCTGATAAAGAAAAGTCTTCTCTTACACTGAACAACCTGTACCTCCAATCCAGCTCTTCACAGATAACTCTTAAAGGAGCATTCAACCATTTACTAACCAATCCGGTTATAGATGCACATGCAAAGGCAAATATCAATTTAACTCAATTGTCCAAAGACCTTCCTTTTACCAAAAACAAATTCAATATGGGCGGAACCATCAATTTTAATCTCTCCGGAAATTGCACGTTGGAAGATATACAGTCAACTAATTTAGGAAAGATAAACATCAATGGTAATACGCATATTAAGAATGTGACTTTCAACAGCGTGGAAGAGGATCTTTCTTTTTATGCTTCTTTGGCAAATATGGCTTTTGGAAGTAACACCTCCGATAGCATACGAGGCAGACTGCAAGAAAGTTTATTAAGAGGAAACATCACTTTAGATAGTTTAAACCTAAACTGGAAAAAGGAACTGATGGCCAATGCCGGAAAACTAACTACCAGATTTAGTACCTCCGAGCCACAAGATACAGGAAGCATTGCGCCAGTAATGGTTTACGCAAAAGCTGAAAACTTACGTCTTACCATGGGAGACTCTATCCGGATGCGAGCTTTTAAAACAAGTGCGGCCATCCGCATGTCATCCAACAAAGAGAATCCCCGACTGCCCGAAGTAAGCACCCGTCTTTCCTTAGACAGCCTGAGAGGAAGATTTCTGACCATGGGCGGTCGGATGAGTAATGCAGTTCTAACCCTTAAAGCAGTAAAAGCAGCACCTCGACAACCACGAACCAATATTGCCGGAAGGGATACTACCCTAACCCGTGTTCAAAGAGATTCTATCCGAAAAAGTCGTACTGATGTAGAAACAAACCTCTCTTTCAGATTGGAATCTAAAGAAACACGAGATCTTTTACGCAAATGGGAAGTATCCGGAAGTTTAATAAGCAAAGACATCAGTTTCCGAACCCCCTTATTTCCACTCCCGCTACGCATGAGTGAATCGGAAATGAGTTTCACTACCAATACCCTTTCATTGGCTAAGGCTCAGGTGAAGATTGGGGCATCTGATCTTTCTTTAAACGGAGAGATAGAAGGTATACGCGGTGCTTTACTATACAACGGAAAAGTAGCTGCCCGCTTAAATCTTCTTGCCGACTCTATCGATTTTAATCAATTAATAAAAGCAGCCATTGCCGGGGGCGAATATACCCGAAAGAACACACAGGAAAAAGATTCGATCTCCGAGAAGGTACTCGACGATAACAATTTGGTTACCACAGAGTTAGACACCATACAATCAGGCATCTTTGTCATTCCCAGAAACCTGAACATTGAGTTCAATTCTATTATTAAACATGCCAAATACTCCGACTTGAACCTGCAAAACATCCGGGGGAATATTATTCTACGCGATCAAGCCATACAGTTACCTCGCCTACACCTTAACTCGAATGTAGGAAGTGTCAACTTAAATATGGTTTATAAAGCACCCAACCGAAAAGGTGCTCATCTGGGATTGGATTTGAATATGGATAAGGTAGACGTAAAGGAGCTTATCAAAACTTTCCCGATGATGGACGATCTTACACCAATGCTGCGCTCCTTCGAAGGAGTAGTGAATTGTAAAATGACTGCGGTAACGGAACTTGATTCCTTAATGAATGTTCAACTCCCTCAAACCACTGCTTCTTGCGTGCTAAATGGTAAAAACATGATTCTGCTGGATGGGGAAACCTTTTCCGAGATTTCTAAAACACTGATGTTTAAAAACAAACACAAGAATATTATCGACAGTCTTTCTGTAGAAATGATTCTGGAAGAAGAAAAACTAATGATTTTCCCTTTCCAAATCTCCATAGACCGATATGAAGTAGCCGTAGGAGGTATTCAAAATCTTGATTTATCGTTCGACTATCATATTACTGTATTAAAATCGCCTGTTCCCTTTAAGTTAGGTCTTAACATTACAGGCAGTCCTGATAAAATGAAAATACGTTTGGCCAAGCCAAAATACAAAAACCTATTCACCACCACCCGGGAAGAAACGCTGAACAATACTACCATCAACCTCCGGCAAGAAATGGAGAATAAATTGCAGAGAAGTATTCAGGAAATTATCGGGGCAGACGCCTTACGACCTGTTCGTAGGCCAACAATAGCCCTGCCGGATAGTTTACGACAAACCTTCTTCTTGTTAGACACAACCTCTGTTTCGCAAGAAGCAGTGGAGCCGGATAGTATTATTTCTATGAAAACACCTTAGAAACATAAACATTCAAACCTGTCGATTGTTAATCTACAGGTCATTAACCACTAAAAACTATTATAATTATGTTAGACGGAATTTTGAATTTAGTAAAAGAGACTGTAATTAAATCTATCAGTAATAATGAAAATGTGCCCGAAGCTAAAAGAGCAGATGCAGTAAATGTAACCACAGAGGCAGTAACCAATGGATTGAAAGAAAACCTGACGTTAGGAAACCTTTCCAACATCACTGATCTGTTTAAGAAAGGTTCTTCTGCTACAAAAAACCCTATTACGAACAACATTATCGAAATGGTAACCAGTTCACTGATTCAGAAAATAGGCTTATCGCAGTCGGTAGCCAATATGATTTCTACTACAGTTGTTCCGATGGTAATGAAAGCCATTTCAGGCAAAGTAAACGATCCGAACGAAAAGGGATTCAGCATAGAATCTATCCTTGAAAGCGTTTCCGGAGGTAAAGCTGATGGTCTTTTAGGCAAATTAGGTAAGCTTTTCGGTTAAGAAAAAAAGACTGCCAACAGAAGAATAACACAACTATTGGCAGTCTATTTTTAAATGCTGTTTAGAATTTTATTCAAAGATAATAACGTTGAAATTTCTACCTCACTTGATTTCTCACCGGAGTCATAATGAACGTAAATTCATAATCACCATAAGGCAAACGATATTGAGGTAACGGAAGTGTTCCCCAACTATTCACACAACCCAACCCCATCTGTACCTTATCAATACACAAATTCGTGTAATCAACCAATTTAACCTCGGAAGAATGACGCTGAACTTTACGAAGGCCTTCATCTAACGATTCGATAGAATAATTCAGAGCAGAAGCAGAGAAAGGAGCCTCTCCGACAAACTGCAAGCCAAAACCACCTGTATTCAGCTGGCGCCAATAACGAATATCAGTCTTAGTTCCTGTTTCTTGTGGACGGATGTAAGCATAGAACTGGTCGGCAACTTTCTGAGAATAAATTCCCAAATTCGTTACATGATTACGGTCTGAATAGTTCTCAAGAGGACCACGTCCATAATATTCAATTCTATCGTAAGAGTTTGGCATCTGTAGCTGCATTCCAAAACGGAAAAGATCGGAGACTTTAGCGTTCTTATCAGCTGTCATTTTCTGAGTAACTTTCATACTACCTTTATTATTGATCGTATAAGTTAAAGATAACTTAGCAGAAACTGAAGGCATATCATACTCAGCAAATACAACTACTTGATCATTAGCAGATTCATGCTTTAAGGATGTCAGTTTCATTTCCGGATTCAACCAAACGCGGTATTTATTTTGAAGATTGGCTCCCATATCATTATCGGTAGGGGCACGCCAGAAGTTCGGAGTAAGCTGGCCACCATCATTTATAAATTCACGACCTTCTACTTTATATTTGCATAAAAAGCCATTCCATCTATTAAAGTCAAGAACAAAGTCCTCTCCTCGAACTATCAGATAATTTCTGTCATAGTCCTTCACAACCGGAGCTACTACTGCAACGTTAGTTTGAGTTACATTCTTCAAATTCATAGAAGGGGCAGTGTAAGCTTTCACTGAAAGTTGATCTTTAGCAACCGAATAACCGGCAGGCAACAATGTTTCGGCCGATTTTAGTTTATAGCACACATTTAGCAATACTTCATTATATGCATTGATATCCGATAAAGAATAATCTAATTTCAGTTTTGCTGTTTGTTGCGGAGCTACTTTCAAATCATTGACAATACCATTTTGTATTACTTCTCCATCGCCCAGAAGTTGCCACTCCATATAATAACCGGAAAGATCGCGGAAGAAGTTTTCATTATAAACATTTACTTCTCCACTCTGCAAATTAGCCGGAGTCGTCCAAATAGACTGATAAATATAGCCTACTTCATATATATGAGGATTAGGAACACGATCGGGACTAATTAATCCATTATCACAGAAATTCTGATCGGAAGCATCATAAGGGTTGAAATCACCACCGTATCCGTAAATCTCAATGCCATCTTTATTCTTCCAACGGATAGACTGATCTACAAAGTCCCAGATAAAACCACCCTGATAAGCAGGATATTTACGTGTCAAATCCCAATATTCTTTAAACCCACCCTGAGAGTTACCCATTGCATGCGCATATTCACATTGAATCAACGGTTTCTTCGGGTTCTCGCTTACATATTTTTCGCTTCTGCCATAATCCAGATACATAGGGCAGTACACATCTGTAAAATCATTCCCATGTCCTTGTTCATATTGAACCGGACGGGTTTTATCTTCATTTTTTATCCAGGTATAACATGCTTCGAAGTTAGGACCGAAACCTGCTTCATTACCCAACGACCAAAATATAACAGAAGGATGATTATAGCTACGTTGTACATTGCGTTGATTGCGCTCTATATGAGCTTTCGCATAAGAAGCATTTTTAGCTAATGTTTTATCGCCATATCCCATACCATGCGATTCTATGTTTGCTTCTGCTACCACATACAAACCATATTCATCGCAAAGGTCATACCAAAGATTATTATCCGGATAATGACAGGTACGCACCGCATTGATATTAAATTCTTTCATCACACGAATATCTTGCAACATCCGTTCGCACGAAATAACATATCCCATATCCGGATCCATTTCATGGCGATTGGCTCCTTTAAAAAGAACAGGTTGCCCGTTGACAAGGATCTGTGCGTTCTTCATCTCTATTTTACGGAGTCCTACTTTCTGAGGAATTACTTCCAATACCTTATTACCACTCTTTAGAGTAGCCGTCAACGAATAAAGATGGGGAGTTTCTGCTGTCCACTTAGCCGGATTGGCTACTTTCATATCAGCACTCAGTTTGCCCGATCCTTTTACTTGAGTAGAAGCTACTGTATTTCCTTTGCAATCTTTCAATTCCAAATCGACCACTGCACTTCCTTTTAATTGTAAAGCAATATTCAATGAGCCGTCTTTATATTGTGCATCCAGATCGGGAGTAATGCGAATATCCTGAATATAAGTCTTATTACGTGCATATAAATAGCAATCGCGACCTACCCCCGAGAAACGGAAGAAGTCCTGATCTTCCAAATAAGTTCCATCACACCAACGAAACACCTGAAAGGCAATCAGATTCTTACCGGGTTTTAAATAATTAGTAAGATTAAATTCTGCTTCAAGTTTGCTATCTTCACTATATCCTACATATTTACCGTTTACCCATAAATACATATTGGAAGTAACCGAACCAAAATGAGCAAAAATCTCCTTCCCTCTCCAATCGGCAGGAACAACTATTTCTTTTCTATAAGAACCCACATGATTATTTTCCACCGGAATATGAGGAGGATTACTGTTGAATTGATGTCTCCACGGATAGCCAATGTTTACATACAAAGGATCTCCATATCCATTCAGTTCCCACATAGCAGGTACTTTTAAATCGTTCCATCCTTTATCATTAAAGCCTGTTTGGAAAAAATCCATTGGTCGCTGATCCGAATTACGTACCCAGTTAAACTTCCAGGTTCCGTTCAGCGTCATAAAATTGGTTGATAACTCTTTACTGTTTTTTGCAGCAAGTTCACTCGATTCGTACGCAAAGTAATTGGTATGCATCGGCGCACGGTTCACTGCATTTACTTCGGGGTTTTGCCACTCATTTTTCTGGGCATTCGCCATAAGCCCAACCATAGCAAGACCACACATAAGAAGTTGTTTTTTCATGCTTAAATCGTCTATTTAGTAAATTAGAATTTATTATGGAGACGAATATACGCTGAAAAGTTGAAGAAGAGGGTATAAAAAAAGATCAAAAAAGGTATATAAAACAGTCAAAGTACAATATATACCTTTTTTTGAGACTACCTGACTTACTTTAAAAACTCCGGATGCCTCCTTAACCACAGCACCGCATAAGAACAGGTGGCCTGAGGTACCATACCATTTTCTTTTGCATACGTATAAGCAGCTTCCACTAAAGCAGCTGCTACACCTCTACCTCCTATAGAAGTAGGTACATAAGTATATATGATATCCAGGTATTTGTCGAATAACTTGTATACTACTGTAGCAGTTTCACCCTCTACTTCGGTCACAAATTTATGCTCATCTGGAAAATGTTTGATTTCGTAGTTCATAAGAATATCGTTATTGGTTTTATGTATAAAACAAATTGGTATATGTTTTGTTTTATTAAAAATAAAGTCTGCAGCATCTCTTTACTTTTTATATCTTGCATATCTATCAATAAAAGAATACTTTTGCAGACAATAATTAAACTATTCCGATGAAAAAGAATAAAATCAGCATATTAGTAACCGCAACCTTAACATTAATTGCAGGAGCAAGTATCCCTTTCTTACTTAGTAATGAACAACTGGAAGAGCACCAACGCCACTCCATCAAATCCGAAGTGCCTTATATGGTTACCTCTCCCGAAGTTCCTGAGCATGTTACTTTTGCCGGAAAAAAGATTGATTTAACCCGCTACGACCGTAGAGAAAGAATGGACAGAGAACAAATGTCTTTCACCTACATGCATTCTACCACCATGCTCACTATCAAGAGAGCCAACCGTTTCTTTCCGATAGTAGAACCTATTTTAAAGGCGAATGACATTCCTGATGATTTCAAATACCTGATGGTTATTGAAAGCAATCTCAATAAATTGGCTAAATCTCCGGCCGGTGCGGCAGGTATGTGGCAATTTATGCAAGGTACCGGCAAAGAATATGGCTTGGAAATAAACACTAATATTGACGAACGCTATAATCTGGTGAAAGCAACCAACGCTGCTTGCAAATACCTGAAAGAGTCTTATGCGCGTTATGGCGACTGGATAACCGTAGCAGCCGCATACAATGCCGGCAACGGAAGAATTACAAGTGAATTAAGCAAACAACTGGTTGAAAATGCCATGGACTTATGGTTAGTGGAAGAAACCTCGCGCTACATGTTTCGCATATTGGCAGCCAAACAAGTTTTTGAAAATCCGCAGCGTTTCGGTTTCTTGTTGAAAAAAGAACAATTATATCCGGTTATTTCTTACGATGAAGTTACAGTTACAACAGGCATTGAAAACCTGGCCGAATATGCCAAACAAAAAGGAATTACATACGCTCAACTGAAAGACGCCAATCCGTGGCTTCGAGATCGCTCTTTAGAGAATAAGAGCAAGCGCACATACATTCTCTCCATTCCACAACTGGAAGATATGTACTACAATCCGAAGAAAACCAAAGTACATTCCAAAGCCTGGGTCATTGATTAAGGTTGTTTCTCTGTTAGATACTTCCAATAACGCACAGGCATATCCTGTCTGTGCTTTCTGGGGTTCATACGCTCTTTAATGGCTATGGCTTTAAAATAAGTTTTCCACATTTGCTGGAATAGTTTTTCATCTTTAGCCATCAGGCTCTCATCCAGCATCCCTGTAATTAAATGAGTTTCTTTGCTATTGAAAGAGACTTCAGTCACCGTCTGCAAATCATAATAAAACCCGTACCCTCGTTTCAGGTCATAGATAATCCACTTCTGATCGGCAAAGCGATCCTTAAAGTGCTCTATGGAAAGCGGAAGACTGTTGTATATCGGTTCTATGGGTGCAAAGAAAGTTCCGTCTTCTGCTTTTTGGAAGCGTACGAATTGAATTAAACGATGAGCCTCCCCATTTACTTTTCTCCATATTTTGGATAATTCCAACACATCCGGATCACCGAAGTTCAATTCAATAGACTTAGGGGCATCTATTGCTTTTCGGATATAACGAAAAATAAGTATATCTATCTCTGCAAGCTCCGAGAACCAACAAGTAGTCAGCATAGAAAGAGCTGAATCCGATATTTTCTTTTGAAGTCCTTTCCACACACGATCTGCTTTTTCCGCATCGGCTATTACAGTTAGAGCCTCCTCATAAAATAAAGGCAAGGGCTCTCCTTCTGCTAATAATACATCCGGGAAAGTTTTACGAAAGTAAGCATCAAACACAACAGTCAGCAAACCCTCAAAGGTCTTATCATATTGAAATACTATCATTCGTCGGCAAACTGAAAACTTAATTGATTTTCATCTATTCTCTTTTTAAGCTTGGGCAACAATAAAGCGCGAACATTTTCCGGTTTAAGTTCATTCACGGTTTTGGTTGGCAACTCATGACAGGTTATAAAATACTGTGCTTTCTTAAGTACCACCCCAATCTTTTTGAGTTGATAAATACCCAAACGCGAATATCGGCGAGAAGTCACAATCAACTGAGCCGATTTTACCCCAATACCGGGTATACGCAATAACATTTCATAATCTGCTTTATTAATATCCACGGGGAAGTGCTCCGGATGGCGCAACGCCCATGCCAGCTTCGGGTCTATTTCCAAGTCGAGATGCGGAAAAGCATCATCTACAATTTCATCTACTTTAAACTGATAAAAACGCAATAACCAGTCGGCCTGATACAACCTGTTTTCGCGTACTAAAGGAGGTTGTTTTAAAGTCGGAAGGCGGGTATCATAATGATTTACAGATATATAGCCCGAATAATAAACACGTTTCATAGTAGGTCGTTGGTATAGGGCAGACGACAAACCAAGAATATCCTTATCGGTATCTCCGGTAGCTCCCACAATCATTTGGGTACTTTGTCCGGCAGGAGCAAAACGGGGAGCATGTCTAAACTTCTGCCTTTCCTCTTTGCTTTCCAACACACCTTGCTGAATGTACTTCATAGGAAGGAAAACGCTTTGAAAGTCTTTTTCCGGAGCAAGCCGCTTTAAACTGTCTTCATTCGGAATCTCTACATTTACACTCAAACGATCGGCATATAATCCTGCCTCATTCACCAGTTCTCTACTGGCTCCCGGAATACTTTTCAGGTGAATATACCCGTTAAAACGATGTACCAAACGCAGGTCTTTTGCCACTCGCACCAATCGCTCCATGGTATAATCCGGACTTCGAACCACACCCGAACTCAAGAAAAGTCCTTCAATATAATTACGGCGATAAAATTCGATTGTTATATCCACAAGTTCAGACACAGAAAGTGTTGCCCTCCGAATGTCATTACTCTGGCGATTAATGCAATAAGCACAATCATAAATGCAGTAATTGGTCAGCATAACTTTGAGTAGTGAAATACAACGTCCGTCTTCGGCAAAACTATGACATACACCTATCCCTCCTACCGTATTTCCCAACGTACCGGCTTTGTTCTTACGAACCGTTCCGCTGGAGGCACAGGACACATCATATTTTGCCGATTCGGCAAGCACTTTCAACTTCTCAATAACATCTGCATTCATAGTTCAAAACTACAGATAATTTCGAGAAAGAAAAAGAGTTGGAAGCAGAGATTTCTGAATTTAACATGTGCATTTCGATGATTGTGCCACAGGCGTGGCACAGTTGTGACACGGGCAAGGCACGACAGTGTCACTGGCAAGACACAAACATAGATCCACGTACACTCTTACATCGTGGAAAAAAGCTGTGATTTATCTATTTAAATACAGAATGTTTTAACTTTGCAGATTCAAATTTCAACCATGCCCATTAAAATAGATATTCAAACATTAAAAGAACGAGCTCTTAGAGTAGAAAAGGAAAGTAAAGCGTTCTTTAAAGCCATCAAAAAAAGTAGGCTACGAGAGTTAGATGATACCATTCATGCCCTTCATGAAGAAGTATTCGATGAAATTGATTGTTTGGAGTGTGGCAACTGTTGCCGTTCATTAGGTCCTCGAATTACCGATAAAGATATTGAACGCATGGCTAAAAGTATGCGTCTAAAACCAACGGAAGTTATCGAGAAATATCTTCGCATCGACGAAGATGGTGATTATGTATTCAAGTCCATGCCTTGCCCCTTTCTGGGAGAAGATAACTACTGCTTTATTTACGAAGATCGCCCCAAAGCTTGTAGGGAATATCCTCATACCGACAGAAAAAAGTTTCATCAAATTTACGCGTTAACTGTGATGAATGCCCGCACATGTCCGGCTGTTTATGAAATTATAGAAAGGTTGAAAAAAACCACTCTCTCTCTTTTATTTCTCTTTTTGTTTATCCACTCTTTACAAAGCCAAACCCACGAGATTGTTTCTAAATTGTATCAGGAAGCTCAAAAAAGTCCCACATCTACCAATTACCTAAAAGTATGTCGCTATCTTTCGGATCTTGAAATTGCTTCGGATACATTCGGTATTTGTTTGGAAAAAGGATATCAGGCAGCTATTCAAGAAAAGAACAAACAAAGTATAGGAAGCTATTACCTATTGAAATCAGAATATGATTTTATGCGTGGAATCACAGAAAATCATACGGAAGACAAGAGAAAAGCCATTGAGGTATTTACTGAAATAAACTACAGAGACGGAATTATGGGAGTTTATAACTCCATGATTTATTACTTCAACCTGAACAAACAAGCAGATTCGGCTCGTTATTACAGCAAAAAGTCATTAGAGTTATTAGGAGATGAGAAAATACCTCACTACTCGTCGACATTACTTCATGGGCAAGCCATTTCTTTTTTAGAAGAAAACAAATATGATTCGGCCATGCATTACCAAAAACAAGCGCTGGAAACAGCCTTAGAGATGAACGACACAATCGTAATCTTTGAGGGATACAATGCGCTTGGAGTTCTACATCGCAAAATAGGAGATATAGACAAAGCTATTTATTATTACGAAAAGGCTATTGAATATAACCGCGAGATGAAATTGAATCGCGGCGTTTCTGCTCTTTATGCCAACATCGCTATCTTATTCACCAATACTCACGAGGCCGATCGTCTTGAAGAAGGTATCAGGTATGCTCGAAAAGCTTTAGAAGTAGCTATTGAAGAAAAAAATGATTTCCTGACAGCCAATGCCTATTCATATTTATCGCGTTTTCTGTTAGAAACAAAGAAATCCGAAGATAGAGAGGAAGCTTTAAACTATGCTCATAAGTGTTTGAGTCTGAGTACACGCCTCAACACCCCTCGTTTTATACTGTCTGCCATCACTCGATTGGTTATGATACACAACCAAATGCATCATACAGATTCTACTGTGTACTATCTTCAAAAGGGCGATGAAGTTATTAAACAAATGCCCCCATACAGTTCTGAGATTACCGGTTTTTACGAGGCTCAACTATCTACCTATAATCAAAATAAAAGATATCGCGAAGCAGTAGCCATAGGTGCCAAGTTGGAAAAAACGTATAAAGAGCAAACTACGCCTTTTCTCCATGTCAAGCTATATGAGAGTTTGGCCACTGCTCACAATGGTTTGGGAGAGTATCAGAAAGCATACGAATACCTCCAAAGGGCTTTACAAGCTAAAGATTCTATTTTTAAGGCCGATCACAACAAAAAGATGGCTGAGTTTACAATAAAATATCAAACTACAGAAAAAGAACTCGAAATAGCACATCTCAAACGGCAACAGTTGGAAGAAGAAGCAACGGTAATGAAGCAGCGCTTGGTGTATGTAGGTATATTCACCGGGTTAGCAATGTTTATTTTGTTGCTTCTCTTCAATCGTCAACGGTTAAAAGCTAAAACAGCCAAGCTTGCGCAATATGCGGAAGAAAAAGAAAAAGAATTTGTTATGCTTCAGAAGGAATCGGAATTACGACTTACCAGAAAGTATATTGATGGCTTGGAAGCAGAAAGAACCCGTCTGGCCAAAGAGCTTCATGATGGTGTTTGCAATAATTTGCTGGCTGTAGAAATGAATATGAAAGAAATACCCGGAAGCAACGAAAAACTACAAAAGGCATTGAAACTGCTAAACGATACGAATGCAAACATCCGGAATGTATCTCACGAATTAATGCCTCCCCCACTCCAGTATGCCAACATTGATGAAATGTTGGAAGATATGATTTATCATTTCAAATTACCTCAAGGAGTAACAATGAATTATACATCGACCGAGGAAATGGACTGGAATCTTATTCCGCAACAAACCGGATATGAGATATACCGTATTGCACAAGAGGCAATAAACAATAGTCTGAAGCATGCCAAAGCAACCTATATTCATGTTTCGCTAAACATAGAAAACAGACTGCTTCAACTGAGTGTGGCAGACAACGGAAAAGGCTTCGACAACATTCACCCAACAGCTTCGGGCATAGGGTTAAGAACGATGAAGGACAGAGCAGAAAGCATACATGGAGAGTTGCGAATTGACAGTAACTCCGAAGGAACAAATATTCGATTACAATTAAATCTCTAATTATTCTAAAACATGAAACAAAAAATCATCTATTTCGTACTACTATTCCTCCTGATACAACCTATCAGCCTAAAAGCCCAAGAGTTTTATATCGATGCCGATTTAACAAGCAGCTATGTCTGGCGTGGAATGAAAAACGCCAATGTCAGCTTCCAGCCAACTGTTGGAGTCGATTTCAAAGGATTCTCTTTCTATGCCTGGGGTTCCACAGACCTTAAATCTTTTAGTCAGGAGCTTGATTTTTACCTGGCCTATCAATACAAAAGATTTCAAATAGAAGTGGCCGATTACTTTTTATTCCCCGGAGATGAGGATGAATATGCAAACAGTAAATATTTTGATTACAGTGCCCGCACCACAGGCCATTCTTTTGATGCGATATTAAGTTATACACTCAGCGAAAGATTACCCCTTACCTTAATGTGGAGTACTATTTTTGCCGGAGAGGATTATTATAATGAGAATGGTAAGCGTTCTTATTCTTCTTACTTTGAGTTATCTTACCCTTTTAGTTTCAAAGAATTTGATTTCAACGTAGAAGCCGGATTTACTCCCTGGGAGGGTTTATATGCTAATAAATTCAATTTAGTAAATGTAGGACTCTCTATCGGAAAGGAAGTGAAAATCACGGATCGGATAACAATTCCGGTAACGGGGAAGGTTATTGTTAATCCGTATGAGGAGAAGACGCATTTGGTGGTGGCTGTAAGTTTTTGATAAATACCTGCGCAAGAGAGAAGCCTTCTTTTTTTTGTGTACGTAAAGAAGGCTTCTTTTATCTCCTATTTTCGTTTTATTTTCCTTGTCACCAAACTCCCCACCACCATCGCCATGATCGAAAGCGGAAGCGCAAATACTATCGGGTCAATCATTGGAAAAGGATAAGATTCAATCAACACATCTTTTCCAAACACAGCCTTGCAGATTCCCATGGCTGCTGCTTCTTTCTCGTGCAAAAACACTAATGCAAAGATAGTACTCAAAGCACCTACCCATAGGCTGGCCAATGCTCCCTGGCGGGTAGCTCCTTTCCAATAAAGGGCAGAGAAATAAGCAGGTAAAAAAGAAGAGGCACAGATACCCATAAACATGGCGGTTCCCCGGGCAATTATATCATTAGGAAGCATATAACAAATAACATAACTAACTAAAATAGCAAAAAGTATTCCTATGCGAATAATATTGGTTAGCTTATTGCGGGAACGCGGCCTATAAGTTCCATAAATATCAGACCCAACCGAAGCTCCCATAGTATGGAACTGCGAACTAAGTGTAGACATACTTGCCGAAAGTATGCAAAGCATAAAGACAGCTCCAAACCAATCGGGCATGGCATTATCTATAAAATAAGGAATAATCTTATCGATGTCTTTAACAACTTCTGTGGCTACTCCTCCTTGCGTCTGCAAAAAATAAAGATTACTCAATGGGCCTACATGATAAATGGAACCCACCGTCACCAGTATAAATAAGCTGCCAACAAAAACTCCTCTATTTAATTGCTTGCTGCTCTTTACTGTCATAAAACGAACAACGAGCTGTGGCTGAGCCAAACACCCAAGACCTACCCCCATTATTAAAGAAGTAACAAGAGTAAACCATTGCGGAGATCCCACAACCGGCATGCGCGTCCAGCCCTGATGCCCTAATTCTCTGAATTTCTCGGGAACCAATGGCGCAATATCGCTTAATGCTTCATTCGCTTCTGTAAATCCCATTCCAAGTACCTTATAGAACCAGAAAAGAAGAAATAGCATACAGGCAAACATTATACATGCTTGCATTGCATCTGTATACATTACCCCTTTCATACCTCCTGCAATTACATAAGCAGCAATCACTAAAGTAAAAATCAACAAGGCTATATTAAAATCTATTTGGAAAATTTGCTCAATAAATACCGCTCCCCCTTTCATTACCACAGCAGCATATAGTGGCATTCCTAAGAAGATAACAGCAGCAACAAATACCTGTATGGAACGGGAGCGATAATAACGCCCCAAGAATTGCGGAAATGTACTCACATTTAATTTAGCCCCTATCCGCCTGGTTCGTAGGCCAAAGAATATGAAAGCTATAATGACCCCCACAAACATATTCAGAAAGCAGAGCCATTGAATACCCATTCCGAACGCTGCGGAAAATCCTCCAAACCCTACAATAGCAGAAGCAGAAATAAAAGCTGCTCCATAAGAAAGTGCCATTACAATGGGATTCATTTCACGACCACCCACCAGATAATCGTTGGAAGAGGTTGTTTTTCTATATCCCAAAAAGCCTAAAAAGGCAATCAGTAGCAAATAAGCCACCACTATTAGTCCAAGAACAAATGTACTCATCAGGCTTCGTCTTTATCATTGTTCTTATTCCAATACTTAATGCCGTACCAGGCAGCGAAGAGTACACATATCACCGAAAAGAGATATGGCAGATAGATTAGCGGATCTTCAATTCCAAACATTTCGTTACTATTTTAGGGATACAGGTTGCAAAAGTAACGAATTTATTGAATAATTAAAATAAATGTTTCGTTTTGAATAAACAAATATAAACTTTAGTTATAAATATTCATTAGGTATACAATATGGTTAACTTAAAACAGTTTCAACTTATTTTCCTGTGCCTCTTCCAAAGACACTAAATCAGACTGTGGCGTTCCTTTTTTCTGTATGTTCTTATATTCCTCTTCCAACTCTCTTACAAACTGCTCTTTAGAATCGGCATGCATTAATTTAGAAGCAACAACTGCATTCTGCGAAGCATCCTTCAGATACACCACAGGCGCATTATATGCCGGGGCAATCTTTAAAGCTGTATGAAGCTTGGAAGTTGTAGCACCACCTATTAATAGGGGAACACTTAATCCAGCTCTCTTTAATTCAACAGCTACATGCACCATCTCTTCTAAAGATGGAGTAATTAATCCGCTTAGCCCAATCATGTCCACTTTTTCCTCGATAGCACGCTGAACGATGGTTTCTGCCGGTACCATAACTCCCAGGTCTATTATCTCGTAACCGTTACAAGCCATCACAACCGAAACGATGTTCTTACCAATATCATGAACATCACCTTTCACTGTAGCTAACAACACTTTTCCTGCTGATATTGTTCCTTCCTGTTTCTCCGATTCAATTACCGGCTGTAGAATACTCACCGCTTTCTTCATGGTACGGGCAGTTTTCACTACTTGAGGAAGAAACATTTTACCTTCGCCAAAAAGTTCTCCCACCTTATTCATTCCGGCCATCAATGGTCCTTCAATAATATCAACTGCTTTGTTGTAGAGAGGCAATGCTTCAGCTATATCATTCTCCAAATAATCGCCTATTCCTTTTACCAAAGCATATTTCAATCGTTCTTCCACATTCTCGGTACGCCATGCATCTTGCTTCACTGCCTGATTGGTATCCGCGGTTGTTGTTTTCAAAGATTCAGCAAGTTCAATCAAACGCTCGGCAGCATCCGAACGCCGATTTAATACCACATCTTCTATCTTAACCAATACATCTTCAGGAATATCTGTATACAATACAGCAGTGGCGGGATTTACAATTCCCATGTCGAGCCCTTGCTGAATAGCATGATACAGAAATACCGCATGCATGGCCTCCCGGATATAATTGTTGCCCCGGAATGAAAATGAAAGATTACTGATACCTCCGCTGATTCTTGCACCCGGAAGATTCTTTTTAATCCAACCTACTGTTTGTATAAAATCTACGGCATAGTTGTTATGCTCTTCTATGCCGGTAGCCACAGCAAGTACATTCGGATCGAAAATAATATCATTGGGGTTAAAAGCTACTTTATCAACTAATAGCCGGTAGGCTCTGCCACAAATCTCTATCTTTCTGTCAAAAGTATCGGCTTGCCCTTTTTCATCAAACGCCATTACTACTACAGCAGCCCCATATTGCTTAATGGCACGTGCATAAGACAAGAATTTCTCTTCTCCTTCCTTTAAGGATATTGAATTTACGATGGATTTTCCCTGCAAGCATTCCAATCCGGCGGTGATAACTTCCCATTTGGAGGAGTCGATCATAACAGGTACACGGGCAATATCGGGTTCGGAAGCTATCAGATTGAGGAAAGTGGTCATTTCTTCCTTAGCATCGAGTAGACCATCGTCCATATTTACATCAATAATCAAAGCTCCATCTTCTACTTGCTTTCGAGCAATAGAAAGGGCTTCCTCGTATTTCTTTTCCTGTATCAACCGAAGGAATTTGCGAGAACCGGCCACATTACATCGTTCGCCAATATTCACAAAATTCATTTCGGGTTTTACTTCCAGCAATTCTAACCCGGAAAGCCATAAACTATCCGGTTTACCAACCGGAATATGAGGAACTGCATCTTTAACTAAAGCCGGATATTCAGCAATATAAGCATCGGTGGTTCCACAACATCCTCCAATAATATTAATAAGACCTTCCGTTATATATTCTTTCACTTGCAAAGCCATTTCTTGTGGAGTCTGATCATACAGTCCTAAACTGTTGGGAAGTCCGGCATTTGGATATGCACTTATATAATAAGGTGCTCTTGCCGCTAATTGTTCCAGAAATGGTTTGAGTTGTCTGGCTCCGAAAGAGCAGTTCAAGCCGATTGAAAAGATATTGGCATGTTGAACAGAAGCCAGAAAAGCATCTAAAGTCTGTCCGGAAAGTGTTCGCCCTCCTACATCCGACACAGTTACCGAAAGCATTAAGGGCACTTTTATTCCGGTTTCTTCCATTGCTTGTTCGGCTGCAAAGATAGCGGCTTTAGCATTCAAGGTATCGAAGATGGTTTCAATCAGAATGGCATCTACCCCACCCTGCAATAACACTCTCATTTGCTGATAATACGCCTCAACCAACTCATTATATGTAACTCCACGCAACGCAGGATTATTCACATCGGGAGAGATGGAAGCTGTTTTATTTGTAGGTCCTACCGAACCAGCCACGAAACGAGGTTTATCCGGAGTCTTTGCTGTGTATTCATCAGCCACTTCACGAGCCAGTTTAACGGCTGCCCTATTTATTTCATCCACATACTCCTCTACATGATAGTCGGCCATCGAAATAATAGTAGAACTGAATGTATTGGTTTCAATGATATCTGCCCCGGCTTCCAGGTATTTCCGATGAATATCTTGTATAACATCAGGACGAGTCAGACAAAGCAAATCATTGTTTCCTTTCATCTGACCGGGTATATCTGTAAATCGATTCCCTCTAAAGTCTTCCTCTGTCAGGTTATATTGTTGAATCATGGTACCCATGGCACCATCTAATATCAAAATTCGCTCGGTAATGAGTTGAGGTATTGTTTTCATACTAACTGAAATAATAAACCACAGATTAACGCAGATTCTCGCAGATTAGAGCCTGTTTAAATTTTGCTCGTTCTTTTATTTAGTGCTATTTTTAGGCTGTTTGTTTTCTTTTTAAGGTGAGAATAGCGGGCTATTTGAACCGCANTTGAACCGCAAAAAGAGAAGAAACAGACAAAAAGAGTACGAAAGAAAAAACGAAAGCATCCTATAATAATTATTCTGTGGAAAATTTAAACAGGCTCTAATAATTATCTTTTTTAATCCTCTGCGAAAATCTGCGTTAATCTGTGGTTCAAAATATATTAATAACTTATCTTTCTAATTCTATCCATGTCACGACGATCATCCTTTTCTTTCAATGATTCGCGCTTATCATACTGCTTTTTACCTTTGGCCAAAGCAATGACTACTTTAGCCAATCCTTTTTCGTTGATAAACATTCGGGATGGAATAATAGTGAACCCGGTTTCTTTGATTCCACGTTCCAGTTTCTTTAGTTCTTTCTTGCTTAGTAAGAGTTTACGATCCCGGCGAACGGTATGGTTATTATAAGATCCGTAAAAATATTCGGTAATGTGCATGTTCTTCACCCACAATTCGCCTTTGGAGAAAAAACAATAAGTATCTACCAAACTTGCCTTACCTAATCGGATTGATTTTATCTCTGTTCCGGTTAATACAATACCTGCGGTAAAGGTTTCTACAAACTCATAATCGAAGCTTGCTCGTTTGTTTTTTATATTAATTGCAGGTTGTTTCATTATTTAAAGTAATAAATTAATTTAGTACGAAAAGTAGCTTATTAAACACAAAACTGATTAACAACGGACAAGCTATCAGTAAGGCCGATGTTATAAGGGTGTATTTCAGCCGGGCTTTCTCTTTTACCTGCATCATAACAGGCACTCCCTCCCATACCACATAGATAATATAAAATTGAAGTAACAAGGCTATCAAGCCAAAAGTTGGCAGTAACCCGGTTATTATATATGCCAAAAACAATACCACTAACGAATAGCCTGCAAATTGAGAAACCAAAGCCATGTCCGATTTCAGTCCAAACATCCTGACTCCTATCTCATTGATACAATAAGCAGCCAAAAAGTATCCCCCAAACAATGCAACGATTGCCACACAGCATTGCGTCATAGCTACCTGAAAGCTTTCGGGACCTCCCCAACCGTTTGTAAATAACGATCCGAGGAATACAGACAGAGCACACAAACCAATCATAGGATAAACAAAAGCGGCTAATACCTTTCGTTTATCCTCTTGCAAACGAATTTCCTCCCAAGCCTTGGCCGGAGAGGAAATCAACAATAGTGATATTTTAAATATTTCCTGGTAGTTCAATGTTTAACGAAGTAATCTTATTTTAAATGGATTTGTTTTTATAATTGTATCTTCTCCCTCTTCTGCAGTAATAACAACCTGAATTTCATCATTATTATCTCCTGAGAATTCAAGCTCTTCAAACTTAGATTGTAAAGACGATTTCGTAGGAAGGAAGAAACTCATATAATAAGAGTAAGTACCGTTTGCCTTAGCAACTTCTTCTTTATGCACCAAACGAAAGTATAAAACATTGTCTTCTACTTTATCGGGGTATAAGGCAAAGTCTGTTTTGGTATTGGTATCTTCTCCATATTTTATGCTAACAGCTATATTCAAATAATTATTAGCAGCCCAACCTTCTTCAGCTAACTGATATATATATGTTTTTGACTCAACCGGTTCCGAAGAATAATCAGGAGCAGCTACTTCATTCATATAGCCCAGAAACTTAATATCGTATTTAGTTATGCCTTGTTGCATCTCCTGACCTTCTACCAAATTATATGCAATATATACTCGGTCGGGGTAATCTCCATTACTGTATTTCATATCCGTAGGATTCGCCGGAGTAAGTGTTAACCCGTCATCTGTTGTCAGCGTGATATAGCCAAGCATATTATTATTTACGGTAGCAAAAGCATAATAGGTTGCAGGACTATCATCCGAATCCAAACAAGAAGTAAACGTTGTACCAAGTAAAATAGTAAAGGCTAATACTAAAAATTTAATCTGTTTCATAATTTTCTAACCCTATTTTGAGTGTGCAAATATAAGTAATTAATGAGTAAATTCAATAATCTATTAAATACTGCATTCGTTACTTAACTATTTTTGCAAACAATTCAAGATGCTCATCCACATATTCGGCTATTTGCATGGTCACCAATTCTTCCATTTCCATAAACTCTTCTTCTAAATCGTCGAAAGCTTCGTAATCTTCGTACATCGCCATAAATTCATCTTCGGTGCGTTCGCGTTCCAAATCAACACGACTTGCATCAAAAATCTCTTTGGCTTTATAGATTAGTTTCGAGAAATCTTTCGTACCCCACAAGCGCATGGCTTTGGCAAAAGGATTGTCGAAGATATAAGAGCCGTATCCATTTTGAATAAGTTGACAAAAGCCACCCGTCATGATCTCGTCTAAAAAGATTTGATAAGAAAGCAACACATGTTGTTCTCCTGTAAGCAGATGCATATTATCGGCTGTAGGATCGCCTCCCAGCGCTTCTTTGTATTTATCTGTAAATACATGAATAAATTCATCCATGCCGGTTTCTGCAGCTTTTTGCAGAACAGATTCTTCGACTTCTATCATATTTTAGTAGTTAAGAGTTAGAAATAGTAGATAGGTAAATGGAAATACTACACTACCGGACAAAGATACACATTCTCTTTATAATACCGGCAGTTTAGCTAAGTAGATGTTTATAATTAGTTCATAATGGTTCGGAAATGATTGAAACCGGATTATTTTTTAAGCCACGGATGACACTGATTGCACGGATTTTAAGACACGGATAAATATCTTACTTGTTTGATATCACAAATTAAAATCTGTGCTTAAAAATCCGTTTAATCTGTGTAATCCGTGGCTAAATTAAAATTAAAGTAAACGAAGATAGATACGCTGAAAACACGGAATGAGCGGAAACACGCGGAATTATTTTTGTTGCGACATAAGGACGAAAATATATCTTCCGCGTTCATCCGCTCATTCCGTTTTTCCGCGTACCCATTTCAACTTAACTCATATCAGTTCGGAAAGGAGGGAATTTGAACCACAGAGTTACGCAGATTAACGCAGAGGATTAAGTTTTAGTTCTATGCAGCATTGTATTAAAAACTTCGCGTTAATCTGCGTAACTCTGCGGTTCAACTTAACTCAAAACGGTACCAAACTGATTATGAATATCTATACCCCGGACTACAAGCAAATCATTTATATATTACACCAACCATTTCTTATTTCTAAACATATATTCTTTATTTCCTCTTCCGCACCCCCTATTTTCTTTCCTCTTCTTCCTCCTCCCTCCTTTCTTTCCCGTTTTTCTCCCTATCTTTAAAATATTCTTAAAGGAAAAGGATTATTTTAATAATATTTGTTTTAATAAAAACCTAATTAAAATTCATAAATTATGAACTTATCAAATTTTGTAATGCCTTTAATCTTCGGGCTTCGTAACGAGGGGCGGCGTGGTACTGCCAAAGCTTACCGTAGTACCCTTAATAGTGTGTTGGAATATGGTGGAAAAGACTTAAAACTGTCTACCGTTTTCGAGAAGAGTTGGCTGAGTAACTATCAGTTGTGGATTTCCGGTCGGGGGTTAGAAAGTAATACCAGCTCCTTTTATCTCAGTATCCTCCAAAGGCTTTACCATCAAGCCTTAGAGATTGGCTTAGTGAAGCATATTCCCGACCTTTTCGCCAATATACTTATCAGGCACACCCCTACACAGAAACGTGCTTTGCCTGCTGCCATCATCTCCCTGATCAGCGAAGCCGATCTTTCCGGTAAAAAAGGATTAGAATTCAGTAGAGACATGTTTATGCTTAGCTTTTACCTGCAAGGTATCGCTTTTGTAGATTTGGCCTTTCTTCGCAAAGCCGATTGGAAAGGTGGTAGTATAAGATACTACCGTCGCAAATCCAAATCGTATATTAACACCCCTGTTAGCGAAGAGGCTAAGCGGATTTTATTAAAATACCGGGCTCTTACATCCAAAGAAAGTCCGTACCTACTTCCTATTATCACTGAAAAAGAGAGAGAGGCGTACGATCAGTATCAAAGCGCCCTGCGCAATCAAAACCGGAGGCTCAAACGAATCGCCACCTTTTTAGGGATCACAGAAAATCTCACCACTTACGTTTCTCGTCATTCCTGGGCCACCATTGCTCACCACGAGGGTGTGCCTGCATCTCATATTAGCCAGGCGTTAGGACATCAAACGGAGGTAGTTACCCATGTGTATTTGAAAAGCTTTGATGATAGCGTATTGAGAAACGCGAACAGTATAGTGATAGCGGCAGTCAATAGAGGTATGAAAGTAAATAATAATAAACCGAAATGGATTGATAGAAAGGGCGTTGGTACTGGGCGTGTAAACAGAAATGAAAATGTCCGTCACTGTATAAGTGACGGACATTTTCGTGATGCAAACATAGAGGTTTAGTTTGAATTACGCAAATATCTGGTAGATTCTTCTTGGTAATTGCTCTATTCTTCGGATTTTACGTATTAATCCATATCTTATACCTATTATATAGCGTAGTTATATTTTAGCATCTTAAAAAATTACAAACAGAATCACTTTAGCAAAATAGAATTAACTATAATTAACTTACAAAACTTATAAATATCGTTTTCCGCAGAGCTTGGTTTGCAAAAGGTCAGACCTAAAGCTTTGTTAGGTCTGACCTTTTAAGTGGTTAGGTCCGACCTTTTATGTCTTTAGGTCCGACCTTTTTTTGTGCCGCTTAATACGTGTGTGAAACGGGTACTCCCAGGTATTTCACAATAAGCTCCACCTGTTTAGGCGTATAATAATGATCGCGCGGGTTTCCTTGAATCCTGCTATATGCTTCTCTGAGCTCATCATTGTGCAGAATCCACTTCTTCATTTTATACATTGCTGCATCTTTACTTAGTGTTGGATGGTACATCATTGCCAACTCTGCCTTTAGGTAGGTTTTTACTACGAACATTTTTTCGTTGTCCATTTTTTCTGTTTTATGAGTTTATAAAATAAAGGCTCTCTACTCGTCCTTTCTTATAAACTAATATATTATTACATATACATCGTATTTATATTCCTAATTACATACAATGAACTGATTTTTAATAACCGATTCTACAGGATTCTACGTGAATCTGCGTATAAAGTGGTTTTTGGCGCATCGTAAGTTTGCATCACGATAGTCGACTACCCCCTGAGATTAGAAAAAACATTTATTTATTAAAAAAAAGAACGATGGCAATTGTATTTAAAAAGACTTTGCGTGAGAATCCTCGTGATCCTTCTAAAAA
>NZ_QVMK01000040.1:53408-56049 GCF_010500995.1 Bacteroides sp. 224
TATTTTGAGTGTGCTGTCAAACTTTGTGGAAGCTATGCTTTCTTCGCTTTACAATGGCCACTCGGTGAATATCCAAAACTTTGGAGTGTTTAGTTTGTCAGCCAGTACGGTTGGTGCTGCCGAAGAAAAGGATTGTACCGCCAAAAACATAAAGGCTGTGCGCATCAACTTTCGCCCTTCTACCAGTGTGCGCCCTAATCTAACGTCTACTCGTGCAGGCGACCGGTTGGAGTTTGTGGACTTACAGACCTATCTT
Source organism: Bacteroides sp. 224 (assembly GCF_010500995.1). Classification (GTDB taxonomy): domain Bacteria; phylum Bacteroidota; class Bacteroidia; order Bacteroidales; family Bacteroidaceae; genus Bacteroides. Next base: position 53,665 of record NZ_QVMK01000040.1, read on the forward strand.
AAGTCATTGAAAATGAGCCTCTCAGACGAAGGTGACGACTCTAATAATGATGGCGGCAATGATGGTGGTAATGATAGTGGCGGCAATGGTGGCGATGATTTTATCGACCCATCTGCTTAATAATGAATTTAATACTCACATTAAAAAAAGAAAAATGAAACAGGTTATCGTACACATTTCAGAGCTACTGCTTGGCATTCTTCCTTTTCTAAAGAAGAAGGACGCTCATAAACTCAAGGAGTTCAGCGAGTTAATCACAGGTCAGTTTGAGTTTTTGGTTAATCAGATTGAGCGTATACTGAAAGACTACTTTCAGTTGAGCGATCGGATAAAAGAAATGCACACCGAACTTTGCGAACTTAGAGAAGAAATTGCTTTGGCTACAAGCCAAAAGTGTAGCGCGGCGGATTGTAGAGAAAGGAAATAGGGTATGAGAGGAAGTGTAAAAGCGCGAGGACCACCTGCGTATAGGGAATTTTCATAAAGGCCGTTGGCCTTTGAAGAGAAGTTAAGGCAAGGGGATTCATAAGCCTTGTTAATTACTTAAAATCATTCATCAAATGCGTAAAATCAATCTAATCGTTATTCATTGTTCTGCTACTTGCGAGAACGTTTCTTTCACCGAACACGATCTTGATCGTTATCATCGCCAAATAGGTTTCAATGGTGCAGGCTATCATTATTACATTCGCCGGAATGGTGATATAAAGCGTATGCGTCCCGTAGAAAGAATCGGCGCTCATGCCAAAGGGCACAATTCTTATTCTATAGGTATTTGCTATGAGGGAGGTCTTGACAACAAAGGTAAGCCCAAGGATACCCGTACCAGATGGCAAAAGTATTCTCTTCGGGTATTAATAAAGTTATTAATGCAAGAATATCCGGATTCTGAGGTTTGTGGTCACCGGGATCTAAGCCCTGATTTAAACAATAATGGCATTGTAGAGCCACACGAATGGATAAAAATGTGCCCTTGTTATGATGTGAGGGCAGAGATGGAGAGCGCTTCGTGGAGGAGACCTTTTGCGAGGATCAGGTAAGGAAGAGTTGTATATATTGTCAATTCATATTATTATTACATTAGTAATATTAGTGTAATACCAATCGACTAAACTACCACCTAACAATCCACACAGTTCCACCCACAAGACCTCGTTCATAGTCCTTGCAATTACTATCTCAAAGTAAAACTGTAGCAACTTTGGATATTTTTTTCCTTACTTTTTAATCAACGCTTTAACTCTTTTGAAAAACTACCGTTTGCTTAGTGGTGGTGTTTTCTTGAAATGTCCGTCACTTATACAGTAACGGACAAAAGTGAAAACTAAATAACTATTTTATGACACAGACCTGCAACATCAAACATAATATCCTCTTGGGATAGTAAACATAGAAAATTAATCCTCATCAACAGCAACTATTAAAACGCCTATTTGGAACGATATGAAACTAAGAATAACCCTATTATTAACCCTGTTTTTACCAGCCTTGTGTTTGTTCGCACAAGAATCTACTGGTAGAATGATTCCCTCTACACCTCGTTTTGCCATAAAAAGCAATTTGCTTTATGATGCCACTGCCACATTAAACTTGGGGATTGAGTTCAAAACGGGTCGTAAATTCACTATTGACATTCCTGCCAACTACAATGCCTGGACTTTTAGTGAGAACCGCAAGTGGAAACACTTTCTGGTACAACCCGAGTTGCGTTACTGGCTTTGCGAACCTTTTCACGGTCATCACCTGGGTATTCATGGTCACTACGGTCAATACAATGTAGGCAATCTGCCTTTCGGAGGTCACCTGAAAGAGTATCGTTATGAAGGCTGGTTGGCGGGCGGAGGTCTTTCCTACGGATATCATTGGTTGCTTTCCAACCGCTGGTCGTTAGAGGCAGGTATTGGTGTAGGGTATGCTTATTTGAGTTACGACAAATACCCCTGCGATAAATGCGGTGACCTACTTAATAAAAACAACAAGCATTATGTGGGGATAACGAAGGCGGCTATTTCGCTGATATATATTATAAAATAAAAAGCCTCTCCCCTTCTCCCTCTCCCAAGGAGAGGGAGAAGGGGGGATAGATTTGACTAATAATTAAGACTTCTTTTTTCAATATTAATATGTACTAATATGGCAACAATAAATCATATATCTTCAATCAATCACGTTTTACGACGCATTCTTTCCCCCTCTCCTTGGGAGAGGGCCGGGGTGAGGCTGTTCTTCCTCCTTGCATTAGGTTGTGGCTCGGCTTCCGCCCAAGACTTCCGCGGCGCTTTTCATATCGTACAGAAAGAGTTTCGCGAACAGAATGACAGCTTACATATCTCCTTTAATATAACTATCGATGCTCGTGTAGTACCCTCGTGTTCCGCCATGATC
>NZ_QVMK01000041.1 GCF_010500995.1 Bacteroides sp. 224
AAAAACAAAAATACTCAATTGAAAAATCCAATGTGAGCACGATAACTATGCCTTGTGATGTATTGAAGAGGAAGAGAAAATTATCCCGAATTCAGGTTAATAGTAATATGTAAATCGACAACAATTTCTTCTTTTTCTTGTTACTTATAATACAGCAATCTTTAAATTTTAAAATTATGCAACCCAAGCCAAGTACATTTGCAGTAGGCATACTTATCTGCGTTATCTGCTTATTATTAGGAGCTTGTAAATCAAGTGCTTCTGATATTAATACATCTGTGACCCCTAATGCATCCAACCAGGTACTTAGCAAAGTGGAAGGCACACTATCAGGATGGCAAGTATGTAACTATTAAAAACTTTTAGCTACATTTGCACGGAATAAATCCTACCAAATAAGAAAATGTATGAAAATTGTTTTTTTTGATCTGGAAACCACCGGTACTTTACCTAACCGACACGGAATACATCAGATCAGTGGAGAAATTGTTATAGATGGCGAAACTAAAGAAACTTTCGATTTCAATGTATGCCCCAATCCACAGGCTGAAATATTGGAAGAAGCTTTAAAGATAGCAGGAGTAACAAAAGAGCAGATATTAGCTTATCCGCCTATGTCTGTTGTATTCAAGCAGTTTGTTGAGATGTTAGGTAAATATGTCGACAAGTATGATAAGAAGGATAAATATTACCTGGCTGGGTTTAATAATTCCGCGTTCGATAACCCATTCCTGCGTGGATGGTTCCTGCAAAACGGAGACAATTATTTTGGCTCTTGGTTCTGGAGTAATAGTTTCGACTTAATGATCTTGGCTACTCCGCATCTGGCACATAAACAACCGGAAATGGAGAACTTTAGGTTGGCAACTGTTGCCAAGCATCTCGGCATAGAAGTGATTGAAGAGAAACTTCATGATGCCAGTTATGACATTGCGCTAACAAAAGCGATTTATGATGTGATATTTAAGGCATAGATTAAATTCAATTCAAAAAAAGGTGCAAAAATTAATCTTTGTACCATTTTTTGGTTGATTTGCGCATTGAACAGTATATCTTGCATTACACCGTTGCCAACACCGGGAATGCGTTGTTCGGTGGGTTTGCCTGCTTGCTTTCCTGTAATTGTGAATAAATACTTTTACTTCCATAATCATGCTGGCTTTTTCTGAAATTTTAATGTCGCAAGATCATGTTTGCAAACTTTCTGGGAAAGGGGTGTTTCTATAGGCCTAAAGGGTACTTGCGCTTATACAAAAAAGAAGGCTGGCGTTTAGGTCTACACAAAAAACTTCTCTTATCTCCTCTCCATTTTGAGGCAAATGGTTACCATTTCATTCTACCTTCCATTCTCCTATATTTCTTTCTTCCTTGTTGAAATTCACACCTACTTTCACTACTTTTCGTTCATCAACAGTATAGGGAATGAGGTAGCCTTTTTCGTCTATTTGGCGGAGCGCATCTTCTACTGTTCCATCCAGTTTAAACTCAAATACATAAATGTGGTCTTGGGTCTTTACTACTGCGTCGGCACGACCACGCGCACTGCGTACCTCCGATTCTACAAACTCACCTATTAGTTTGAAAACAAGGTAGAATACTACTTGGTAGTGTCGTTCGGTACGATCGTTTAGTTCGTAAGGGAAGTCGGCAAAAAAGGCACGTAAGCGATGCATAAAGGAAGGAACATCGCCACTCTCTAATTCGCGTACAAAATGTTGAATATGGAATACACGTTCACTATCCGGTACAGAGGAATAAGAAGGTTGAAGGAATTTTAGAAAAGCATACTTTACTTCTTCATTAGGAAAGCAAAGTGTATAGATGCCAAAACGAGGGTCATAATCTTTAATCGTCAGATACCCACTTTGGTAAATCAGTGGAATAGGATTATTCGTCTCTGCCCGGTATTCCGAGAAGGAGGATTGTTCTGCCTCTACGCCGTCGATAAGTGTACGCAGGTCATAGTTGCTCTCTTTCAGCAAATCTACCAAGAAAGTAGGTGTGCCGGTTTGGAACCAGTAGTTGTCTAACCGATACTTTTTTAGGGCATTCAATACGCTGAAAGGGTTGAACATGCCCTCACCGTATTCGTAGAAGTGGTAACCATCATAGAGGGCAGTCATCTTTTCTACTGTTTGCTCAAAAGTAAGGTGATTGTACTCTCCTACCTTTTTTATTTCGGGGCTGAATACCTCTACCAATTCTTCTTTGGTGATGCCGCAGAGGGTATTGTAAGTGGGTTCCATACTGATATCGCTCAATTGATTGAGATCGCTGAATACACTTACTTGTGCAAACTTCGTAACCCCGGTCAGGAAAACGAAACGCAAGTAGCGGTCGGCACTTTTAAGTACTCCATAGAAAGCTTTTAATGTTTTCCGGTATTCATCCAGCAGGGGTTCATTGAGGATGGCTTGTAGCAAGGGCTTGTCGTATTCGTCGACCAATACTACTACGCCACGGCCGGTTTGTTCGTAGGCACGGCGGATAACACCAGAAAACCGGTCGGAAAGACTTAATTCCCGTTCTTCTCTTCCCCATGTATCTTCCCATAATACTAAATGGCGTTCCAAAATCCAAACCAACCGCTCGGGCGATTCATACTTCTCTGCATTCAAGTCGAGATGCAGGATGGGGTATTCTTTCCATTCTGTTTCCAGTTTCTCGACAGCCAGTCCTTCAAACAAATCTTTCCTTCCCAAGAAGTAAGACTCAAAGGTAGAAAGCAGCAGACTCTTACCAAACCGACGGGGACGGCTAAGAAAATAAGGCTTACCTGTATTAGCTATTTGCCATACCAAGTCTGTTTTATCTACATAAAGATAGCCCTCGTTGCGAATTTCCTCAAATGTCTGTATCCCTATCGGGAGTTTGCGGGTTAAGTCTATTGCTGATTTACTCATGATTCCTACGTTTTATAACTAAAACAAAAGTAAGCATAATTATTGAAAGGACTCTTAAATGGAATTCCATTTTTAACCCTTATTGCATCAATATTTTTGATTTTATTCGTTTTAAATAATCATTTATGCCAACTGGATTTTTCTGTTCAATACAATAAAGCATATTGAGCACATCTATCATCTTAGAGGTTGCCACTGCGGCATCTTTGCTTATAATTTCACCTCCGCCGTATGCTTTAATCATGGCTTCTCTTAGCAGATGGTCGTCTATTCCTCTAAAATCTTGTGACCTGTCATACAATCTTGCATCGCCAAAATCAATAATACCTACGCGATTTTCAGCATCTATCAAGGTGTTGTTGTAATCTAAGTCGCCATGACAGAAAACAAGTTCACCTGTCCCTGTCATACATTTCGGCACTTCGATGGTAAAAAAGTTATCTATCTTTTTTAGCTGCGATTCAGAAAAAAAGTCTTTTAGTAAATCTCTATCTTTTCGATACCAATCTTGGTATTCTTCTGCTTGCTCTTCGAGCGTTTGTATCTTTATATTACCGTAGTTTTTAATGCTGTGAAGTTGCTTTAAGAATTTGCCTAATTGCGTACCTATTTCAACTTTTTGATCTTTGCTCAATTCATTTATAACTGTTCCGAGTGGCTTACCCTCTACGCCATAAAAGCCAAAGTATGAGTTATCCTCCGCTACCCAATTCAAAACAGGAATGCTTAAACTGAAGTTTTGTTCTTTTATTAATTTGAGTACAGCGATTTCCTGCTTACATTCTTCTCGGAATTTGACATTACGCGGAAATTTGAATACGATTTTTCCACCATTGATGATATAGAGTCGACTGGTCCAGCCTGTTTCATTGATTTCAATTTGACTCTCGTCAACGCACGCTAATTGTTTTACTATTTTTAGTTCGTTTTCTGCTGTCATACAAGTGCTATATTAAGAAGAAAACAAAACCTCACCATTCTTCAAAATTTTCTTCAATAAATTCTCCTAAACTTTGAGCCAGCACCTCTCGTTCGTCACAATCGTGATAAAAAATCACTACTTCCCCTTTTTCATTGATAAGGAAAGGATTGCCTGCGCCATCATCGCCAATCAGAATACTTTTTAGAGCCTCATTTTCGCGTATATCTCCATTGCCATAGGCTATTCTCATTTCTTTGGTTAACTTCACGCTATTTCGCGGGTCCTCAAATGCATAAATATCTATTCCGGCATAAGCTTCTCCAAACCGACATACAAAATCAACATAATCTTCCGGCAGATTTATATTTAGTGCAGTCTCCGCCTCATTTATTTGTTCAGTAGTGACGGGAGCGCCTTTCATTGTAGGATGCTCAGAGTAGAACTTCTCCAAACGTTTAATAAGTTTTTGATCTATCATATTAATTGTATTACTTTGCGAATTTGCGAAGATAATATAAATTAATGAAGCCCTTTATAATGTGACAGAGAAAATGAAATGCCAAGGTTGCAATTGTAACTTAATAAATTCACTATTTGGCAGTTGCTACAAATGCGAAAAGTTATTCATAAAATCTACCCAAATCCATCCCGTACTTTAGCGCCAATTCATAATATGAAATATTTAAATCTTCTCCTATTTGATTATATACTTCTTTGCGTTGTTTCTCGGTAAAACGCAAATCTTCTTTTTCCAAAAATGCATGAGGCATAAAGTCCATTAAGTCATCTCTGTTTTGATAATGACAAGCCATCATCAACACAGTTGAATACCTGAAGTGGACTTCCTGTTGAATGTCAAAATCTCCCAACCAATCCTTTTTGGTTAGTTTTGTCGGAAGTTGTACTTCGCCGCATCTGAAGCAATACCCAACTTTGGCTACAACAGTAATGCTTTCGGGAAAGCTGATGTCCTTTTTGTAATCAATAGGCTCGTTTTTATAGAAATGCCAATCTGTCTTGTCTTTTCTGGCATAAAACTGTTTCTTTTGAGTAAAGATGCTTGAAATGATAAATTCTGTTTCGACCAAAATCGGTTCGTCATAAATCCCTTTGTAAACCCCAACTAAATAACAATCGTGAAAAGACTTCATGGGAATTTCTCTAACGGGCATTCTTTCGGCTATGTCCATTAACACCTTGCCAAAGAAATATTTTCCTTGGTATTGAACATAGAATATATCGCCTTCTTGTAATTTGTCTGTCATAAAATCAATTTATAATAGAATGTATTGCATTTCTGTTATTATTGGATAAACAACTTAATATCCTCTAATGCATCAGCAATAGTTCCTGCTATTTGGCTGTCTTGCTTCATATACAATTCAAGGATGGGAATAACTTCCTCTTTATCAATAGTGGAATGTATCCGGGCTAAATGTCCTAAGCATATAACAGCTAATTGCCTGATATCTTTATGCAGTTTTTTATCTCTAATAAGTGAGATGCATTCCTTTTGTACCAATCGCCAATCATCAAAATTAAAACACAGGTACAATAAAATACTGGTTGCAGATTCTAAATTTTCTGAATGAAGGATTTCAATTGCTTCTTCGTTTATTTTTGCCTCTGTCCATTCTACAAAGGTTTCTGTGCCATTAATTTTTCCGAAAAAAGAACCTTTGGCTTTAAGTATTGCCACCTTTGATTTTAAGTAATTGTTAAAGATCAGTTGATTCTGATAATTGAGTTCGGCCTTTTCCCACTCTTCAGCATTGGTGTTTATTTGGATGAGTTTCTCAAAGGATGTGGCTTCTCTCTCTTTGGCATATTCTATCGGGTGAGGAATTTTAGTTTGTTGCTGACTTGATAGCCAATGGAACCAATAATTCTGAAGGCTTTTACAGTGCTCAAAGATGTCATCAGGTAGGGGTGTAAGTAGATATTCGTCTGTCCAGTCGTCCTTTTCATCCGAGAAAATATTCGCGTAATGAAAAGCTCGACCATTATAATTGGCTGTTCCTTCAATAATGGTCATATCCCAGTGGTTGTCAACACTATAAACTTTCTCTTTCATGGTATTTCTTTTCAGTATATATGGTGGTAAAAGGCCTTCAATGGTATCGCTTATTTTTAAATGGAGTTCTGCAAAAATAATAAAAAAAGGGATATTTGGGGGATTTTCAAAGTGGAGGTTTGTAGATTGGAGAATACTAAACAATCTTAATCGTAAAATGGGAACTGAGCGAATTTACAATCATCAGTATTGGGACAGAACGAAAAGAGAGGGCGGATCTGTTCGTGAGGTGGTGGTATAAATTATAATTTGGTGCAATTTTCCGTCACATTCTGCGTGGAAAGCACTACATTTGCCCATCTAATAATGGACAGTTTATGAAAAAGCCCATCGCTTTCCTGTCTGAAAAGAATCGGAAAAACTTTAGGAAATTGACAAAATAAGAAAAGAGACATGCAAAATAATATTATCTTTTATACCACCCCGTTAGGGAATATAAGTATCCAAGTTCAATTTGAAAACGGTACATTCTGGCTTACACAAAAACGTATGGCTGAACTTTTTGGGGTAGATGTCAGAACAATCAATGAGCATTTACAGAATATTTTCAAATCAAGAGAGTTGGAAAAAGAAGCAACTGTCCGGAAAATCCGGATAGTTCAGCAAGAAGGTTTCAGAGAAGTGTCTCGTGAATTGGATTTTTACCATTTAGATGCTATTATCGCTGTTGGTTACCGTGTAAATAGCTATCAGGCCACTCAATTTCGCATTTGGGCAACCAACACACTTAGAGAATATATAACCAAAGGCTTTGTGTTGAATGATGAGCTGTTGAAAAATGGACAAGCATTCGGAAAAGATTATTTCGATGAACTTTTAGAAAGGATTCGGGAAATTCGGGCAAGTGAACGCCGATTCTATCAAAAAGTCACAGATATTTATGCTACTGCTGCCGACTATGATAAAAATTCACCTGTAACCAAAGACTTCTTTGCATCTGTAGGCAGAGAACAGAGCCGAACGTGGCATCTCCACCACTATGCAAGATTGGGCTAACTTTCTAAATCAATTTTTAGAGCTATCCCAATATCCCGTCCTGCAAGATTCCGGTAAAGTCTCTGCCTTAGAAGCAAAATTGAAAGCCGAGCAGGAATATGAAGTGTTCAGGAAAATTCAAGATGAATATTACCTATCTGATTTTGATAAGGAAGTGAAGCGAATAAAAGGAAAAAATAAACCACCAAGGTAAAGTCTTCATCTTATTCTCGCCATGTGCCAAAAAATCCGTTGCCCTAAAACCCGATGCCTTTTTAGCGTAAACGCTGGTGGCGTTTAGGACAACTAAGTTAACTACGTTTTCGGATTTCCTACGAAACACCTATCTTTGCCGGAAATAAAACTACAACCATGGCAGAACCCTTTAAAAATATGTACAACGAGCAGTTTCTCAACCTATTCACGAAAGACTTAAAGCTCGTCATCCCAAACTTAGAGCCCCACGCATTTGTGTCTCAGGTAATGGACAAGGAATGGGAAAACAGAGAACTCAAACAACGTACCGCACACATTGCAACAGTGCTGAAAAGTTTTTTGCCGGCAGATTACAAAGCTGCAATCGCCAAAATACTCGAACTGTTGGATTGCATAGAACCCCGATATCCTCATTGTTCCAAGATAGACGATACAAAGTTTGGTCTGCTATTAGAATATGGAGGGATTCTGGATAGCTACATAGAACAATACGGACTGGACGATTACGAAACCTCCGTTAAAGCCATAGAGAGAATCACCCAGTTTACAAGTTGTGAATTTGTAACTCATCCCTTTATCGTTAAATATCCTGATGCGATGATGGCGCAAATGCTCGTTTGGTCGAAGCACGAACATTGGGGAGTAAGGCGGCTTGCATCCGAAGGTTGCCGCCCACGCCTGCCCTGGGCGATGGCCATACCAAGCCTGAAGGCAAACCCTGCCCCCATCCTCCCCATACTGGAAAACCTTAAAAACGACCCGGCAAGATTTGTGCGACTAAGTGTTGCCAACAACCTGAATGACATCGCCAAAGACAATCCCGAAGTAGTCGTTGATTTAGTGAAAAGATGGCGAGGAGAGTCGGAAGAAGTAGATTGGGTCATTAAACACGGCTGCCGGACACTCCTCAAACAAGGTAACCCGGAAGTGATGAAACTATTCGGTTTGGGATCTGCCAAGAATATACAAATTGAGAACCTCCGGATAGCAACCCCCAAAGTAAAAGTCGGCGATTCGTTGGAGTTTAGTTTCAACCTATCAAATAATAGCAACAAAAATATTAAAATAAGACTCGAATACGCCTTGTATTACCAAAAGGCGAACGGTACATTATCGAAGAAAGTCTGCAAAATCAGCGAGAAAGATTATACAGCAAACTCAATCACACGTATCACTCGGAAACACTCTTTCAAGGTAGTGACCACCCGGAAACTTCACCCCGGACTTCATCAGGTGGCTGTTATAATCAACGGAAGTGAGTTTGACAAACATGATTTCGAACTGGTAGAATGAAAAACACTGTAAGCAACCAATTGCAACCGGCGGCAGCAATAAAATACTTTGAAGACAGAAAAGACTGGCGAAAGTGGCTGACAGACAATTTTGAGACAGCCAACGAAGTTTGGTTTGTATTCCCTCAAAAATCGTCGGGCAAAAAAAGCATCACCTACAACGATGCTGTTGAAGAAGCCCTCTGCTTCGAGTGGATCGACAGCACGATAAAACCGCTTGACGAAGAACACCGGATTCAGCGTTTCACTCCCCGGAATCCTAAAAGCACTTACTCGCAAGCCAATAAAGAAAGACTCAACTGGTTGTTGGAAAACAAGATGATACACCCAAAGTTTGAAGATAAAATACGCGACGTTTTATCTGCTCCTTTTATTTTCCCCAATGACATAACCGACAGATTGAAAGAAGACTGTACTGTATGGAAAAACTATCAACTCTTTTCCGATGCATATAAGCGTATCCGGATTGCATACATTAAAGCTGCCAGGAAGCGACCCGAAGAGTTTGAAAAACGCTTAAACAATTTTATTGGTAAAACGAAGGAGAATAAAAAGATAACAGGATTTGGGGGAATTGAGAAGTATTATTGAATAGGGGGGATCTCTACTTTTTAGGGGATTGTTGGTACCGATAGCTGTAAGTTTTAGCACCTGTTGGGTGCATCGATTTAGCCCAGGGTATAGCGAGTGAAGATAGTGAGAACCCTGTCATTTTTTTTGTATACACCTTTGAATTGACTTCTTAGTGCTTTTATTTTCGCGTTGAATGATTCCGCCGAAGCATTAGTGAGTCTTTCCTTGAAATAGTTGATGATTGTTCGGTTGTGGTTTTCAAATGTTTCCAGTAAACATACAAAAAGAAAATGTTTTAAAGAAAAACATTTCATTAAAACATTAATAACTGCTAATGCTTAAAATCTTATTTCTTTGCGAAGTAATCTACAAATACGGGAACAGACAAGAATATCCGACCTTTTGTTTACAAGTTGCAATAAAAAAAGAGTAAATAGTATGTGTACACTAAATACTTGCCACTAAATCCCCATTAGGAGATTCACGTACCTTATTAATTCTGCCAATGGGTTGTTTATATAAGAATATTGAAGAGGTAGAAGTACTTGATTAGTCCCCTGCAATATAGTTTTTCGTTTTGCAAGATAAAATATAGTTTGGTCGGACCTAACGAGGCAAATGGTCGGACCTAATTATTGAAAAGGTCCGACCTAATGTCGCGTTAGGTCCGACCTTTTGAAAAGCCCCGAGTTGACTCTGAATATCTGCTATTTCCTGAAAATATTGTTCCCCTAAAGCACGCATTACCAACGATCGTTTTCATGTACAAAAGCTTTATTACGATACACAGGATGACTTGCGCGTAACTTACCGTTGGATGGCCAGAAATTTGGAGAATGAAGAAGTGTAGAGAAGAAAAAAACAGTATATTCGGACTGATCTGGGAAATGTGGGTCTGAATTGAAAAATATAAAAGCCGCAATTGCGGCTTTTATAAAGTGGGCGCTAACGGATTCGAACCGCTGACCCTCTGGGTGTAAACCAGATGCTCTGAACCAGCTGAGCTAAGCGCCCGGAGATTTTGATTTTGAAAGTGTCGATTTTTAAGTGGGCGCTAACGGATTCGAACCGCTGACCCTCTGGGTGTAAACCAGATGCTCTGAACCAGCTGAGCTAAGCGCCCGTACACTTTCGTTTCAAAAGCGATGCAAAGATACGGCTTAAAATGAAATCTCCAAAGAAAACTGCGTTTTTTTATGAAAAAACTTTTTAAGAGCTATTCCTGGGCTTCTGTTTCGGCTTATTTGATACCCTACATACAAACTTTTTTCTTTTCATTACTTATAACTCAGGGAAAAACGTTAATTTTGCGGTCTGACAAATTTCGATAGGAAAGTATGGAATTGGATATATTAACAGCGATCTCACCCATTGATGGTCGTTACAGAGGTAAGGCCGAGGCTTTAGCAGGATATTTCTCCGAATATGCACTAATAAAATACAGAGTACAAGTAGAAATTGAATACTTTATTGCTTTGTGTGAGTTGCCTTTGCCGCAACTGAAGGGTGTGACACCTGAAGTATATAACTCCCTTAGAGATATTTACCGCAACTTTACAGAAGAGAATGCACAACGTGTAAAAGCGATTGAAAGTGTAACTAATCATGATGTGAAAGCTGTAGAGTACTTTATCAAAGAAGAATTTGATAGGATAGGAGGGCTCGATGCTTATAAAGAGTTTATTCATTTTGGATTAACTTCACAAGATATCAATAACACTTCTGTTCCTTTATCTATAAAAGAAGCATTGGAGAAAGTGTACTATCCTCTTTTAGAAGAGTTGATTGGTCAACTGAAAGAATATGCAAACGACTGGGAGAATATTCCGATGCTTGCCAAAACTCATGGGCAGCCAGCCTCGCCTACACGGTTGGGGAAAGAAGTAATGGTGTTTGTCTATCGGTTGGAGCGTCAGTTGAATGTGTTAAAAGCATCTCCGCTTACTGCTAAGTTTGGTGGGGCTACAGGTAATTATAATGCTCATAAAGTGGCTTACCCGGCTACTGACTGGAAAGCCTTTGGGAATAAGTTTGTAGTAGGTAATCTCGGATTGGAACGAGAGGAATATACTACACAGATATCTAATTATGATAGCCTGTCTGCTGTTTTTGATGGAATGAAACGTTTAAATACAATCATGATAGATATGAATCGCGATTTCTGGCAATACATATCTATGGAGTACTTTAAGCAAAAAATCAAAGCTGGTGAAGTCGGTTCCAGTGCAATGCCTCATAAGGTAAATCCTATTGATTTCGAAAATGCTGAAGGTAACTTAGGTATTGCAAATGCAATATTGGAGCATCTGGCAGCTAAATTGCCAATATCTCGTTTACAGCGCGACCTGACAGATTCGACTGTGCTGCGTAATGTAGGTGTGCCTTTCGGACATGCTGTTATTGCAATCGGCAGTTCACTGAAAGGATTACGTAAGTTGTTATTAAATGAATCGGCTATATATAATGATTTGGATAATTGTTGGAGTGTAGTGGCAGAAGCTATACAAACCATTCTGCGTCGTGAAGCGTACCCTAATCCTTATGAAGCTTTAAAAGCCTTAACCAGAACTAATGAAGCTATAACAGAAAAATCAATAAAAGAATTTATTGAAGGACTGGATGTTAGCGAAGAAATAAAGAAAGAACTAAGAGTGATTACTCCTCATACTTATACTGGAGTTTGAGCTAATTAAATTAAAATGTATTATAGGCCGTGAGGTCAAAAGTGTAATTTTATTCGAATAAAAAGTATGAATACTGGAAATGAAAACTGGCAGGAAAACCCTCAGGGAGAAGATGCCAACCGTGATGGTAACAGAGATGATTTCAACCGTTGGGATAATAACCGGTCCTACAACAGAGACAGTAGCTATAACCGTGAAGAACGTTCTAATAGTTCTTATGGGGATCGCCCAAAACGTCCAAGGTTTAATCGTGAAGCAGGAGGAAGCGAACAGCGTAGTAGTTATAATAGCTACGACCGTCCTCAACGAACCTACAATCGTGAAGGGGGTGAAAGATCTTATAATCGCGAAGGTGGTAATCGCCCATCTTATAACCGCGAGGGAGGAGAGAGGTCTTCTTACAATCGTTCTTACTATAATCGCGAAGGTGGCGACCGTCCTTATCGTCCAAGATTTAATCGTGAAGGAGGCGAGCAAAACAGCGGATATAATAATAACCGTTTTGATCGTCCACAACGTTCCTATAATAACAATAGGGAAGATAAACCTTGGAGAAGCAATAATGGTGAAGACCGTAGGAGTCAGTACGGAAATACAGAACGTAAACCGTGGCAAAATAATTCGGGAGACGGTGGCGATAGACCCCGATTCCGCAAGCCAAATACAGGTTATGGTAATTCATCATACGACAATAGAGGCGGCGGTGATCGTCCTTATCGTCCGAGATATAATAATGATGGTAGATCTCAAGGGTTCCAGCGCCCCGTACGTCGTGATTCCAATTATGATCCCAATGCTAAATATACAAGGAAGAAACAAATAGAATATAAAGAGCAATTTGTAGACCCGAATGAGCCGATTCGTTTGAATAAATTCATGGCAAATGCTGGTGTGTGCTCTCGTAGAGAGGCAGATGAATTTATTACAGCCGGAGCAGTATCTGTAAACGGTGAAGTAGTAACTGAATTGGGTACCAAGATTAAACGTTCGGATGTTGTGAAGTTTCATGATGAAGCGGTCAGTGTAGAGCGTAAAATGTATATCCTTTTGAATAAACCGAAAGATTGTGTAACAACTTCGGATGATCCACAATCACGTCTTACTGTAATGGATTTGGTAAAAGGGGCCTGCAATGAGCGTATTTACCCGGTTGGTCGTTTGGACCGTAATACTACAGGTGTATTGCTGTTGACAAATGATGGAGATTTGGCTTCAAAACTTACTCACCCTAAGTTCTTGAAGAAGAAAATCTATTATGTGACAACTGATAAGAATGTAACAAAAGCGGATATGGATCAGATTGCGGCTGGTGTTAAACTGGATGATGAAACAGAAATTAATGCCGATGCAATCAGCTATACAGATGAAATAAAACGCAACCTGATAGGTATTGAAATTCATTCAGGGCAAAACCGTATTGTGCGTCGTATCTTCGAATCACTTGGCTATAAAGTAATGAAGCTGGATCGTGTGTACTTTGCCGGTTTAACTAAGAAAGGTCTTAAACGTGGCGATTGGAGATATCTGACAGAGAATGAAGTGAGCTACCTACGTATGGGCTCTTTCAACTAACAAATTTCAATTTTCAACTTATTAAAAATTATGGAAAAAATCAGTAGAACAAAGATTGTTGACTTATTGGCTGCCGAAGAATTCGGAGTAAAAGTCAATGTGAAAGGTTGGGTACGTACCCGCAGAGGTAGTAAACAAGTTAATTTCATTGCGTTAAATGATGGTTCTACAGTAAATAATATACAGATAGTAGTTGATTTAGCTAATTTTGATGAGGAGATGTTGAAGCTCATCACTACCGGAGCTTGTATAAGCGTAAACGGAATATTGATTGAATCAGTTGGCTCTGGACAAAAGGCGGAAGTGCAAGCTGGCGAGATAGAAGTGTTGGGTACTTGTGATAATACATATCCGCTTCAAAAGAAGGGGCACACATTGGAGTTTCTTCGAGAGGTGGCACATCTTCGCCCGCGCACCAATACGTTTGGAGCTGTTTTCCGTATTCGCCATCACATGGCTATGGCTATTCATCGTTTCTTTCATGAGAAAGGTTTTTTCTATTTCAATACACCTATTATAACAGGATCAGATTGTGAAGGAGCCGGACAAATGTTTCAGGTTACTACCATGAATCTGTATGATTTGAAAAAGGATGATGCCGGTACTATAGATTATAGTAACGACTTTTTCGGAAAGCAAACCAGCTTAACTGTATCCGGGCAATTGGAAGGGGAATTGGCGGCGATGGCATTGGGTGCTATCTATACATTTGGTCCTACTTTCCGTGCGGAAAATTCGAATACTCCTCGTCACCTTGCGGAGTTTTGGATGATTGAACCCGAAATGGCTTTTTATGAAATCGACGAGAATATGCAGTTAGCGGAAGATTTTATTAAATACTGTATACAGTGGGCTTTGGATAACTGTATGGATGATATTCAGTTCTTGAACGGTGCCAGAAAACATCTTTATAAGAATGAAGAAACAGACGATCTTGTAGAACGTTTGAGATTTATTCTGGATCGTGACTTTGTGCGTCTGACTTATACAGAAGGAGTTCAGATTCTGGAAAAAGCAGTAGCAGATGGTCATAAGTTTGAGTATCCCATTTTCTGGGGAGCAGACCTTGCTTCAGAGCACGAACGTTATTTGGTGGAACGTCACTTCAATGCACCTGTAATTCTGACTGACTATCCTAAGGAAATCAAATCATTCTATATGAAACAGAATGAAGATGGAAAGACAGTACGTGCCATGGATGTACTCTTCCCGAAAATCGGAGAGATTATTGGAGGTTCACAACGTGAAGAAGATTACGAAAAGCTTTCTCGTCGTGCTAAAGAAATGGGTGTGCCCGAAAAGGATATATGGTGGTATATGGATACCCGTCGTTTTGGAACGGCTCCTCACTCTGGTTTTGGTTTGGGTTTTGAACGTTTGTTATTGTTCGTAACAGGTATGAATAATATTCGCGACGTGATTCCATTCCCGCGTACCCCCAATAATGCGGAATTCTAAAAAACTATTATCATAGAAATAAAGAAAGAGAGGATTTAGGTTCTCTCTTTTTTTTGTGACATTATGGCAAAATAGATCAAAGAAAAGCTATCGGCAGTTGGAGCGAATGGTGTCAGAGCATGACAGCTTTGCCAAAAAAAGAAAAGATTAGTTTGCCAATTCAAAGAAAAGCTGTACTTTTGCAAGCCGATTATTATCTAGGATTAGATAAGAGATTAATTCATAGCGACTTAGCACATCCTTTGTCCGGGGAAAGTTAAGTGGTGGTGAAGTTTTATTTAGTAGTAACAATTAAAACAAAAAATTAAGAGTGGATACTTTAAGTTACAAGACCATTTCTGCAAACAAAGCAACTGCAACAAAAGAATGGGTTGTGGTTGATGCAACCGATCAGGTATTAGGCCGTCTCGGTTCAAAAGTTGCGAAACTGTTGAGAGGTAAGTATAAACCAAACTTTACTCCTCACGTAGATTGTGGTGATAATGTAATCATTATCAATGCAGACAAAGTTAAATTAACCGGTAACAAATGGACTGATAGAGTTTATCTTTCATACACCGGATATCCTGGCGGTCAGAGAGAAATGACTCCTGCTCGTTTGCAAGCCAAACCTAATGGCCATGATAAGTTGATGAGAAAAGTAGTAAAGGGTATGCTTCCTAAGAATAAGTTGGGAGCTAAATTATTAGGCAATATGTACGTGTATGCAGGTAGCGAACACAAACATGAAGCACAAAGCCCTAAAACAATTGATTTAAACTTACTTAAATAAGATAGAATGGAAGTAGTAAACGCATTAGGAAGACGTAAACGTGCAATTGCTCGCATTTATGTAAGCGAAGGAACAGGAAAAATCACAATTAATAAGAGAGATCTTACACAATATTTCCCTTCTTCTATCCTTCAGTATGTAGTGAAACAGCCATTAAACAAACTGGGTGTTGCTGAAAAATATGACATCAAAGTAAATCTGTGTGGCGGTGGCTTTACCGGTCAATCGCAAGCAGTTCGTTTGGCTATCTCACGCGCATTAGTGAAGATCAATCCGGAAGATAAATCAGCTCTTCGCGCAGAAGGCTTTATGACTCGTGACCCACGTTCTGTAGAGCGTAAGAAAGCTGGTCAGCCAAAAGCTCGTAAGAGATTCCAGTTCAGTAAGCGCTAATATTATTTACGATTTAGCCATTTACTATTTACGATTGAAATTACAATCATTTATTAATCGTCTAATCGTAAATTGTCGAATTGTAAATATTCAGGTTTAGTATCTAAACCACTGAGATCCCCCTTTGGCTACTCAGCGGTTGGTTTAGAAAAACAAAAAAGAAAGTAAACGAATTAAAGAATAAAAAAATGTCAAGAACAAATTTTGATACATTATTAGAAGCCGGTTCACACTTCGGACACCTTAAGAGAAAGTGGAATCCTGCTATGGCTCCTTATATCTTCATGGAACGCAATGGTATTCATATCATTGACCTCCACAAAACTGTTGCTAAAGTTGACGAAGCTGCTGATGCTTTGAAACAAATCGCAAAATCGGGCAAGAAAATACTTTTTGTTGCTACTAAAAAACAAGCTAAACAAGTAGTTGCTGAGAAAGCTGCTGCTGTAAATATGCCATACGTTATCGAACGTTGGCCGGGTGGTATGTTAACTAACTTCCCTACTATCCGTAAGGCTGTTAAGAAAATGGCTACTATCGATAAATTAACTAACGACGGTACATACTCTAACCTTTCAAAAAGAGAAGTACTTCAAATTTCACGTCAACGTGCTAAATTGGAAAAGAACTTAGGTTCAATTGCCGATTTAACTCGTCTGCCTTCTGCATTGTTCGTTGTTGACGTAATGAAAGAACACATTGCAGTACGCGAAGCTAACCGTTTGGGTATTCCTGTATTTGGTATCGTTGATACTAATTCAGATCCTTCAAACATCGATTTCGTAATCCCGGCTAATGATGACGCTACAAAATCAGTAGAAGTTATTATGGCTGCATGTTGCGATGCTATTGCTGAAGGCCTTGAAGAAAGAAAAGCTGAAAAAGTTGATATGGAAGCAGCAGGCGAAGCTCCGGCAGCCAAAGGCAAGAGAAAATCAACTAAAGCAAGATTAGACAAGTCGGACGAAGAAGCTATTAACGCAGCTAAAGCGGCAGCTTTTATTAAAGAAGACGAAGCATAATAAATACAATTATGAATTAATAATTTAGAATTTAGAATGGAATGCCTTCTTTGACACTTTGTTCTGAATTCTAAATTGTTGTTTTTACTCTTTCTCTCTTCTCTCTAATTAACTCTAAATTATTAATTCTAAATTAAAACAAAGATATGGCTCAAGTTACAATGGCAGATATCACCAAGCTTCGCAAAATGACCGGAGCAGGTATGATGGACTGCAAAAATGCTTTGACAGAAGCAGAAGGCGATTTCGATAAAGCAGTAGAAATTATCCGTAAAAAAGGACAGGCTGTTGCTGCTAAACGTTCTGACCGCGAAGCTGCAGAAGGTTGCGTATTGGCAAAAAGCGAAAACGGATATGCTGCAATAATTGCATTGAAATGCGAAACAGACTTCGTAGCTAAGAATGCAGATTTCGTAGCTTTAACTACTGAAATCCTTGACTTGGCAATGGCTAATAAAGCTGCTGATATTGAAGCTGTAAAAGCTCTTCCTTTAGGAAATGCTACAATAAACGATGCGGTAGTTGACCGTAGCGGTATCACAGGCGAAAAAATGGAGTTGGATGGTTATGCATTTGTAGCCGGCGAAACTACTGTTGCTTATATTCACCCGGGAAATAAATTAGCTACTATCGTTGCATTAAACCAAGCTGGTATTGATGCTCAGGTAGCTCGCGATATTGCTATGCAAGTAGCTGCTATGAGCCCAATCGCTGTTGACAGAGCAAGCGTACCGGCTGAAGTTCTTGAAAAAGAAAAAGCAATCGCTGCCGACAAAGCACGCGAAGAAGGTAAACCCGAAAATATGATCGAAAGAATTGCTGAAGGTCGTATCGGTAAATTCTACAAAGAAGTTTGTTTGTTGGAACAAGAATTCGTGAAAGATCCTAAAGTAACTATCGCTCAATACCTTGATAATACAAGCAAAGGGTTGACTGTTACTGCTTTCAAACGTTTCACTTTGAACGTGGAGTAATAGACTGTACTTCTCATATAAATGTATGAAAAAGCCGCATTGATTTAGTTCATGCGGCTTTTTCTTTATCCTCCGATAGGCTTTGTTTTAGTATAGCCTTCTTTTTTCAATAGTTCCAGTATTTTCAGTTTAAAATCTCCCTGGATAATTATCTCACCATCTTTGGCAGCACCTCCCACGCCGCATTTCGTTTTCAGAAACTTACCCAATTCTTTTAAATCCTCTTCGGTTCCAACGAATCCGGTAATGAGGGTAACTACTTTTCCGCCTCTGTTCTTGCGGTCTAATTGTACGCGCAGGTTTTGTTGAGCAGGTTCGGGAGTGTTTTGCACTTCATCATCCGGGGTATCGTAATTGAAATCCGGGTTGGTGGAGTATACTACATTAAGGCGGTCTTTCCAATCATTCTTTTTCATGTATCTGTTTCTTTATTGAGTATTCAAAAGTAGTACATTGTTCTTATCCCTGCAATTTTTCCGTATATTTGTCGACTGATGCGGCATAAGGTTTTCTTTAAACATCTAATTTTTAGCTAAATGAGATCATTTATACTTGTAATTCTTCTTTTTTGTTGCTTCCTATCAGCGTCTTCACAAACATTCAGTGGGAAGGTGACTACAGAAACCGGTGAAATTATTCCTTATGCTACGATCTACATTCGTGAACTAACCTCCGGCTTTATTACAGACGAGAATGGTTATTTCCAAACCTCTTTACCGGCCGGCAACTATACCTGCGAAGTTTCTTCTTTAGGATATAACCGGAAGTTAATTAGTATTCATGTTTCGGACAACGGGCTCGAAAAAGAAATTTCCCTTTCGGAACGAATTTATCAACTGAAGGAGGTAGACGTAACCGTTAATCATGAAGACCCTGCTTATGCGGTAATGAAGCAGACTATTGGTCGTGCTCCCTATTATCGTACCCTTGTTACCCGATATACGGCAGATACTTATCTGAAAGGAACAGGTAAATTGCAAAACATTCCCGGTGTGCTCAAATTGTCAAAAGAAGTACGGAAGGGAACAAAGGAAGTGGTTGGGAAATTGTTTCTATTGGAAGAGCAACGGAGAGTTACATTTACCTCACCCAATAACTGGAATAACGAAGTGAAGGCATACCGCAACTCTTTTCCCGAAGAGATTAATATCAATTTAGAAACTACCAATATCAATTTATATCAACCTACTATATTTGGAAAAGTTTCTCCGCTTAGTTCCGGGGCGTTTACTTATTATCAATTTAAGTTGGATGGTTGTTATGCTCAAGGCGAACACTTGATTAATAAGATTAGAGTCATTCCTAAAAAGAATAGTCCCGATTTAATTTCAGGGCATATTTATATTGTTGAGAACATCT
This sequence comes from Bacteroides sp. 224, assembly GCF_010500995.1. GTDB lineage: Bacteria > Bacteroidota > Bacteroidia > Bacteroidales > Bacteroidaceae > Bacteroides. The sequence continues at coordinate 19,190 of NZ_QVMK01000041.1, forward strand.
GGTGCCTGTCCGAAATGGATGTGCTTGTAGATAGCGGAGGCTTCTCGGTAAAAGTAAAAGTGATGTGCAATGAAGTGCAGCCTTCTGTGTTTCTGAATACTTCTATAAACCTAAGTGCTTCTGTGGATGTAATGGGATTTAAGGGAGAAGCTTCTTATTTGTCTACCATCAAATATGATCAGATAGAACTTCGCGAAAAAACATTGCTTCCGGAAAAGGTTGAAGAGCTACTCTCTAAGGAAAAGCTGAACACACGCGAAGCTTATAAACTATCCAAGCTGATGTCGCAATCCATTGAACAGGCCGATACAACGAAGAAAGATAAGTACGAGCGTAGTTCGCGTCAGTTTTCATTAAGAGAAGATTCATTGGCTACAAAAAGAGATTCTGTGTATTGGGCTTTAGCCCGAACTGTTCCGCTAAAGCCCGAAGAGCAGGAAAGTTATGAACATAAAGAACAGTTACAACTCAGAGCCATATCCGCAGAACAAGGTAAGGCCTCGCACAGGAATACGACTCCCGAAGTAATTATGCAAACCCTGACAGAAGGAAAAACCTTTTGGACAAAGAACAAAAAAAAGTGGTTAACCTTCAACGGACTTTCTTCCTGCATCCCTGAATATAACTTTGTAGATGGAGTATGGCTGGGGATTACATTCAAATCGGGTATGTTTTTGAATAAACAAACTTCTCTGAACTTTACCCCCGAAGTTTATTATACCACCGAGCGCGAGAAAGTAATCTTTAATAATGAGTTTTCTCTTCAATACCTTCCTCGCCGATTAGGTAATTTGCGCTTGCGAGGAGGTATTACGTCGGCCGATTTCAACGGAGAAACAGGGCAATCGCGCTTAGTTAATTCATTCTCTTCGCTGTGGTTTGGTAGAAATGACATTAAGTTTTATGATAAGAGATATGTATCTGTCGACAATGAAATAGAACTGATTAATAGTTTACTGCTCTCTACCGGCATACTTTGGGAACGAAGAAATACATTAGATAATTTCACGCATACAGGTTGGTTTGGAGTAAAAGGCAAGCCTAACTTACCCCGTAATCCGTATTATGAGAGGATGCCTCAAAACGATTTGCTGAAAGCATCCGTATCTTTAACGTACACTCCGGCTCGTTACTACCGGATGCATGAAGGTAAAAAGCATTACGAAGACTCTAACTATCCTACTTTTACCTTTCATTACGAAAAGACTTTCTCGCATGGAGGAGTACAGAAATTATCGCCTTCTTACCACCGTACAGAGCTTTCCGTAGAACAAACCATCGACTTCGGTATATTCAATTCCATCTCTTGGTATGTAAATGGGGGTGCTTTTTGGGATACAAAGAATATGTATTTCCCCGACTTCAAGCATTTTACAGCTACTCGCATACCCCTTACCATTCATTCTTTCGATAAAGGATTTGCTTTGCTCGATAACTATACGCACTCCACCCATACCCGTTGGGCACAAGCAAATATAGTTTGGTATGCTCCTTACTTGTTGGTAAAACATATTCCTTTTCTTCAAAGGAAACGGTTTGATGAAGCCATCCATCTGCGCTCTTTGGCTGTTTTCGACAGACATCCATACAGCGAATTGGGCTATTCAATTGGCTGGCTGGATGCCATACGAATAGGTATATTTACCGGGTTCAATCGGTTAAAGTTTCAATCTGTGGGAGTATCGGTATCTATTCCGTTAAAACAGATACTTGGTTATTAACGGCTTGTTTTCAAAAAAAAACTGTAAATTTGTCTGTCGCTTAAATCTATAAGTTTTTATAAAGAAAGCGTTATGAACAATCAAAACCAACGGAAAAACCATATAAAAGTACCGGAACCTACGCTGCGGAGGCTGCCTTGGTATCTGTCGAATGCTAAACTCCTGAGAAAGAAAGGCGAACAATTCGTTTCTTCTACCCAAATGTCTAAGGAGATTAATATTGATGCATCGCAGATAGCGAAAGATCTTTCTTATGTTAACATCTCCGGGCGAACCCGTGTGGGCTATGATATTAACGAATTGGTAAAAGTTCTGGAAGACTTTCTTGGTTTTACCAATATTCATAAAGCTTTTCTGTTTGGGGTAGGTAGCTTGGGAGGAGCATTGCTGGGCGACTCCGGATTATCTCATTTTGGATTGGAAATAGTAGCGGCCTTTGATGTAAACCCGGAAAAGATAGGAACAGACATCAACGGAATACCCATTTTTCATACCGATGACTTTGAAACTAAAATAGCCGACTATCGGGTGAATATCGGCGTGTTGACTGTACCCATCGAAATAGCACAAGATATTACCAATACAATGATAAAAGGAGGAATTAAAGCTGTGTGGAACTTTACTCCTTTCCGTATCCGTGTGCCGGAGAACATTGTAGTTCAGAATACTTCTTTATACGCTCATCTGGCGGTAATGTTTAACCGCCTCAATTTTAACGAATTCGAATAATGAAAATTATAGCTGTTGGGATGAACTATGCCTTGCACAATGAAGAATTGGGGCATACGCATATACAAACCGATCCCGTGATATTTATGAAACCCGACTCGGCGATACTGAAAGACGGAAAGCCTTTCTTTATACCCGACTTCTCGAAAGAGATTCATTACGAAACCGAGTTGGTGGTTCGCATCAACCGGTTGGGTAAGAATATTGCTCCTCGCTTTGCCCATCGTTATTACGATGCGGTAACCGTAGGGATTGATTTTACCGCTCGCGACTTACAGCGTAAGTTTCGCGAATCGGGTAACCCTTGGGAGTTATGTAAGGGTTTTGATAATTCGGCAGCTATCGGAACATTTGTGCCGGTAGAACGTTATCCGGATTTGCAGCAGATTCATTTCCACCTCGATATAGATGGCAATAAAGTGCAAAGAGGAAATACGGCCGATATGCTTTTCCGCATAGATGATATCATTGCGTATGTAAGCCAATTTGTTACCCTGAAAATAGGCGATTTGCTTTTTACCGGAACTCCCGTAGGGGTAGGACCGGTAAGCATCGGACAACATCTGGAGGGTTATCTGGAAGAAGAAAAAGTATTGGATTTTTATATAAGATAGAAGTTGCATGAAAATAAGAGTCGGTTTTGGCTTCGATGTACACCAATTAGTGGAAGGCAGAGAACTATGGTTGGGAGGCATTCTCCTTGAGCATGAAAAAGGATTGTTAGGGCATTCGGATGCCGATGTACTCATTCATACCATCTGTGATGCGCTGCTCGGCGCTGCCAATATGCGCGATATAGGTTATCATTTCCCCGATACCGCAGGCGAATATAAGAATATCGACAGTAAAATTCTGTTGGAAAAAACAGTCGATTTAATTGCTTCCAAAGGCTATTCGATAGGCAATATTGATGCAACGATTTGTGCGGAACGCCCTAAACTCAAAACCCATATACCTGCCATGCAGGAGGTGCTTGCCAAACTAATGAAGATAGATGTAGATGATATTTCCATTAAAGCAACCACTACCGAGAAGCTCGGATTTACGGGTAGAGAAGAGGGCATTTCGGCTTATGCTACGGTATTGATCTTTTTAAAGGACTTTTCTTAAAACAATCCGTTTAGATGCATCACGGCAAGAGCTTGCTGATATTGAGGCGTTTTAGTTTCTGTGGCCAGATTGATGCCTTTTGCCAAACTGCTTCCGTTCCATACTCCGATTTCTTCGTTACCTGAATCAGCGTGTAATTAATCTCGGTGTTCAGCTATCATTTTAAATAGGTATTGATTTTATATAAAAGAAAGTAGTAAGCAATTATCCTTTACCGGGTAATTGCTTATGATTTATATAGTACTTTCTTTATCTTTGTGTCTTTGTTTTTTATTCACCCTAATTCATACAACCTAATGAAGTCTATTACAAAATTATTGCTTATCAGTATGCTATCCGGTTTCTTTGCGATAGCGAATGCCACAGTCAAACTACCTCATTTCTTCTCGGATAATATGGTATTACAACGAGATAAAGCGATCCGCATTTGGGGAACTGCTGCGAAAAAAGAAAGAGTTACCATTACCTTTAATTCTGTTGTACAAAGCGTGGAAACCGGAAAAGACGGAATCTGGAAACTGCAACTTCCTGCCATGAACTATGGGGGTCCTTATGAAATGACTATTCAGGGAAAAGAAAATACCATCACGCTAAAGAACATATTAATAGGCGATGTATGGTTGTGTAGCGGACAATCTAATATGGAATTCAACCTGGATGGCGACTTTACAGCCGAAGAAGCAATCGGGAATGCGACTAACAAAAACATTCGTTTATTGACGGTTCCTAAAACCATTCAGACAAAAGAACAGTTTGATATTGAACCGACTCAGTGGAAAGAATGTACGCCCGAAACAGCAAAATATTTTTCTGCCGTTGGTTATTTCTTCGGAAAACAGTTGCAGGAAAACCTGAATATTCCCATAGGACTGATTAACTCTTCTTGGGGAGGTACCGATATTGAAACATGGACAAGCTGGGAGGCTTCTATGAATAATTCCGATTATAGCAAATATCGTGGAAAAAGCATGGAGAAGTCTTTAGGCTTTACGATGGATGATATTAACCGCTTTCAGGAAGGCATGGAAGGCGAGAAAGATATTGCTCAAAGATGGTTCGATCCTGCTAAAAAACTTTCGGGTTGGAAGAAAAGATATGTACCCAAAGCATGGGATGCTGAATTGGCACATGAAGACGGTATTATCTGGTTCAGAACGGAAATAACATTGCCGCAGGAAGCTGATGGAGCTGAAGGGGTAATACAACTTGGTTCCATCGACGATCAGGATGTTACCTATATAAACGGAACTGAAGTAGGACGTACAGACTTCTGGATGACCAACAGAAATTACACCATTCGCCCCGGCATATTAAAAGCCGGCAAAAATGTGATAGCTGTCCGGGTGAAAGATACCGGCGTTACGGGAGGTATGGTTAGTGAGTCCGATCAGTTATTTCTCGAAGTGAAAGGGCAGAAGTATAACCTTGCCGGAGAATGGGAGTATAAACCTTATATCCTGAGTTCTTCTTTCGGGTTTAAAAACTTCGGCTATAGCCCTAACAGTTTTGCATCTCTGCTTTATAATGGAATGATTCATCCGTTGGTAGGTTATAATATCAAAGGGGCAATTTGGTATCAGGGAGAAAATAACGCAAGCAGAGCTTACCACTATAGAACTCTTTTCCCCAATATGATTAATGATTGGCGTGCGCAGTGGGGCTATGAGTTTCCTTTCTTATGGGTGCAGTTGGCCAGCTTTATGAAGGTAGAAGATCAACCGATGGAAAGTGACTGGGCCGAACTACGCGAAGCACAGAGTATGACGCTTAGCCTACCCAAAACCGGACAAGCCGTTATTACCGATATTGGTGAAGCTTTTGATATTCATCCGAGAAATAAAAAAGATGTAGGATATCGGTTGGCACATTCGACCATGAATGTGGCTTATGGAAAGAATGTACTACCTTCGGGTCCTGTATTTGAAAAAATGGAGAAAGAAGGCAATAGGCTTGTTCTTTCTTTCACTAATACAGGCAATCAACTTACTACTTCCGACAAAAATAGACATGGATACGTGAATGGCTTTGCCATTGCAGGTAGCGACAAAAAGTTTGTGTGGGCGCAAGCTTATATCCGGGATAATAAAGTGGTAGTTTTCAGTGATGATGTAACCAATCCGGTAGCAGTTCGTTATGGTTGGGCAAATAATCCATTTGATAACAATCTGGCAAACAGTGAAGGACTGCTTGCCTCTCCATTCCGTACAGATAAATAGACCTACGAGGTGCTACACCCGGGTTTACAATGTTGTATGGAAATCCGGGAGTGGCACCTTGCCACTTGGAGGTCTTTTTATTGCCCTTATGATATAAAAAGTTCCCATAATAATAAACGGAATGCTAAGAAGCTGCCCCATATTTAACAACATACCCTCTTCAAATGCTTCCTGATTTTCTTTAAAGAACTCAATAAAGAAGCGTGAGGCGAAAATGCCGATAAGTACGCTCCCGAATATAAGCCCTTGCCGTTTCCGTGCATTTGTGTACCAATACATATACATCAAAATAAAGAAGAGTATGAGATAGGCAAATGCCTCATACAGTTGTGCAGGATGACGCGGTGTCCAAGGATCGGCTATTCCTCTGGCTCCGATAAACCGGAATGCCCACGGCACATCAGTAGCTTTCCCAATAATTTCAGAGTTCATCAGGTTGCCAAGCCGGATAAAGCAACCTGCCAAAGCAACGGGTATGGCTGCATAATCCAATGACCAAAGGATGGATTGATGTGTGATGCAGCGAGAGTATACAATAACCGCCACTACAATGCCCAATGCTGCCCCATGACTGGCCATTCCTCCGCGCCAGAACATCAGAATTTCCGTTAGATGCCATGAATAATAACTCCATTCGTAGAAGAATACATGGCCAAGCCTTCCACCTATAATGATACAGGCAAATGTCAAGATAAGACCCTTGTATCCCCACTCAAAAGGAACACGATCATTCTTAAACATCTTTTCTACCAGATAGAAAGAACATAGGAATGATAAAGCATAAGATAGACCATAATAGCGGATGGAAACGGGTCCTAATGAAAACAGCTCAGGGTCGGGATTCCATGTAATATAAGCAAGTAGTGTCATTGTGGCAAGTTATAGATAAAATGTTACTAATACAAGTATATAAGCAACAAAGCTTTTTTTATTTTACTGAGATTGACTAAAATCAATTGGTTAACATTATATTTGCGTAAAAATAATAATACTCAGTTGAAAGCTTCAATGTGAGCACAATAACAATGTCTTGTGATTTATTGAAAGAGGAAGAGGAAATTATACCGAACTCAGGTTTGAAATACAATTCGTTTGTAAGTAAATAGAAAAGCATCATAATTCTTCCCCAGAGAGTTTTTTCTTCGAAAAAGTACCGCAAGTCCCACCGGTGCGTTAAGGCATTGAGTGTCAGTAGACTATAAGGTGGGTCTTTCTCTTGAAAAGTCCCACCAAGTCCCACCAAAGTCCCACCTTTTTCGATATTATTACATGAATTATGGCTTTATTTTCTCTTGTCTTTTTCTATTTGTGCGGATTTCTTCCTTTGTTAGCTCTATGCGGCAAGGTTTTGTAGACCCGGGTGTATGGGCTCTGTAGACCCGGATGTACAGATTTTGTAGATCCCCATCTATTGGTGGTGTAGACCCGGGTGTACATATTTTAAAGAAGATGCAATTTATGAGTAGTTGTAATTGTTTGAAAAAGTATTAAGATAAAATGTGTCTGGATGATATCACGGTTTAAAACTGAATAGCTCATTGATTAGGATATTGCCAATAGTGCATGATATTTTTGGCTTTCTCATGAATTTCACGATTGCCTTTTCGCCGAGCTACCAACATATATTCTTTAGCTTTGCTGTGAGCGAGTTTTTAGAGCAAAAGTTATCAATTGCACAGAAATTGAATTTTTCTAAACGATTTGACTCAGAAGAAAATATGATTGTGCGAATAGCAGAATTGAAACAGGATTGGAATAATACTTTTGAAAACAAGAATTACTCTAAAATAAAGAAACAACTTCAAATCTGATAGAGATATGAAACGAAAAATAATAATCAACAAATCGCCGAACCGATAACAATCAAGGGCTTAAACGCAATGTAGCGTAGCGGAATTTTGTTTTAAGCTTGTGTTGAACTTAAGCTCATGAACTAATTTTTTATCTATGGGGGTTCAATAAAGGGAGTTGATTCCGGAGCTTGGATTTCTGAGGTTGTTTTTTCGGTTATTGCGGATTAGCCGGTTGTTTTGATCCTCACATTTTAGCATTTTATACCGTATCTCTATCTTTTGCGTGTCCGGAGTTTTCCATTGTTGGTTTTTCTTTTGATTCAGGCAATAGACGGTCTGTCAGTTCGTATTAAACTGAAGCAAATATTTATAAACTGCCTGAAAATGAGACCGGTTTTGGAGAATTGCATAATAAAAAACCGGGCGGTGCGTGAGCCCGAAAGGTCAGTACGGTTTCCATCCGTCCCGTTTTACAGCATGGACATTGTTTCCGACTGTCTCCGGTCTTCTTTTTCGAATAGAGGGTTTCTATCCGATTTGAATCTTCAATATCCATCTCCTCTTGTACAGCCCTGAGCATCGCTTTATTGCGAGAAGCTAAAATTCCGTAATGCCTGATTTTACGGAAGCCGCGCGGAAGAATATGAAGGCAGAACCTTCGAAGGAACTCATCGGCCGACAAAGTCATCACTTTGGTTTTTGCATCATCTCTGTAATCCTTATAACGAAAACTAACTCTTCCGTCGGCAATGCTCTCCAATCGATGATTACTGATAGCAACCTTGTGTGTGTAACGTCCCAAATATTCGATTACCTGACTCGCACCGCCGAAAGGACGTTTGGCATAAACAACCCACTCTTTTGCGTAGAGTTTCTTCTTCAACTCGCCCGTCAGTTCCATGCCGCTTTCTTCCATGAAACACTTAAATTCCGACATAAACTTCCCACGATACACGGCACTCATCGCTTTGACCGGAAACAAATACTTACCGTTGGTTCGTGTATGTTTCCATTTGCGGTTTTTATCTATACCGCCTGCCGGAACGATAAGGTGGATATGCGGATGCAGCATCAGGTTTTGCCCCCAGGTATGCAAAACAGCAACTGCTCCTAAATCCGCACCAAGGTATCTTTCATCCCTGCCGAAAGTCTCCAGAGTTTCCTTTGCTGACTTGAACAGAAGATTGTACATCTCTTGGGGATAATTCAGACAGAAAACATTCAACGCTTCGGGAAGCGTAAAAACCACATGGAAATACCGGCAATCCAAGATGTCTGCCTGTCTCGCCTCAATCCATCGATCACGGTTTCCTCCCTGACATTTTGGACAGTGACGATTTCGGCAACTGTTGTATGAAATACGCTCCTGGCCACAATCCGTACAACGTTCCACATGACCGCCCATTTCGGAAGTACGACATCTTTCGATGGCTCTCAAGACTTTCTGATGAGACGTTAAAACCGGACGTTGCGCAATAAAATCTTTGCCGTATAAGCGAATTATATCGGCCAACTCATATTGGGGGCGCATCCTTAGAAGCCGTAGAGTGTATCCAACGGACTTTTCCCGACTTTGGGAATAACCTGAGCAATATGTAAATAAACCAAGGTTGTCCGTAAATTGCTGTGTCCCAACAGATGTTGAATTGTGTAAATGTCAACACCATCTTCCAGAAGATGAGTTGCGAAACTGTGTCGGAGCGTATGCATGGAGACCGGTTTGCGAATGTCGGTTTTCAGCAAAGCCTCTTTGATTATATACTGAATGCTGCGCTCCCCCATTACATCCCCAGGAGTTTGTCCCTCGAAAAGATAAACCTGTGGCTTTACCTCTTTCAAATAATGCGATAACCGCGATTTAATGTATCGGGAGAGAATAACATAACGATCCTTTTTCCCTTTGCCCTGACACACACGCACCTGCATCCGGCCGATATCGATATCGCTGATTTTGATATGGCGAAGCTCGTTCATCCTAAGACCGGCCGAATATGCAAATGCCAACAGAAAGCGGTGCTTCAGGCTGCGTGGAGCCTTGAAAAGGGCTTTGCATTCTTCTTTTGATAAGACTTCAGGGAGTTTTTTCTCTTTTTTGATAACCGGAAGTTTTAAGGCTTTCTCATCTTTACCGAATAATCGAAACCAAAAACGCATCCCGAAAACAGTCTGCTTAAAGTAGCTCTCCGATAAGTTTTCGTGTACCGTTTTTCGATAAAGATAGCTGTTGATCTCTTCTATCGATACCTCGTGAGGCAAACGCCCGAAATGCAAAGCCAAATGGCAAACATTTCGACCATAGTTGGTTATCAAACTTTTGCTTAACCTGTCGAGCACCACCCGTTCTTCAAATATTGAGTAGGCTTCTCTGAACCCCGGGACTAATTCCTTTGCCTGGGCTTCTACTGTGTAATAATTCTTTTTCTTAAATGTCATGATTACTGTTTTTAAAATCAGAGGACAAGAAAGAAATTTTTCCTATATTTGAGCGCTCGAAAGAGCAAAAGCTACCGGAGGTTTAGTTCAACAAGCGGTTTGCTGTAATGTGGGTCGTATTCCCACAGAAAATCCTGTCGGATTTTACAGCATTCACGCCTGCGCAAACATTTGTAAACCTCGCACTACAGCAAGCCGCCGGACGTTGGTGGTCATTGTCGGTGCGAAATAGGAAGCATTAATTGATACTGAAAGATTTTTGTTACATTTGTAATTCATTGAAATCAACTATAAATGGCAAAATCGACCTCTAAAATAATCGTATCAAGTACCGAAATAACTGTAACGCATATAGGTAATGAGGATTTTATCTCATTGACCGATATGTTAAAAGCAAAAGATGGAGATTTCTTTATTTCCGATTGGCTAAGAAATAGGAATACGGTCGAGTATCTTGGGATATGGGAAAGTATCTATAATCCCAATTTTAATTATGGCGAATTCGCCATAATTAAAAGTCAAGCAGGATTAAATTCGTACAAAATAAGCGTAAAAGAATGGGTTGAAAAAACCAATGCAATCGGATTGAAAGCCACGGCAGGAAGATACGGAGGAACGTACGCTCACAAAGATATAGCCTTCGAGTTCGGAATGTGGATTAGTCCTGAATTTAAAATTTACTTAGTTCGAGAATTTCAGCGTTTGAAAGACGACGAAAGCAATCGCTTGAAATTAGAGTGGAATTTGCAACGAACGTTGGCAAAAGTAAATTATCATATTCACACAGATGCAATCAAAGAGAATTTGATACCCCAAAAAATCACACAACAGCAAGTGGGTTTTGTTTATGCCAACGAGGCTGACTTGTTAAATGTTGCTCTTTTTGGCATTACGGCAAAAGAATGGAGAGAAACAAATTCTGATAAAAACGGAAATATCAGAGATTATGCAACATTAGAACAGTTGGTTGTTTTGAGTAATATGGAAAGTATAAACGCTTTACTCATTCGTCAAGGATTATCACAAAGCGAAAGGCTTATTGAATTAAACAAAGTTGCTATTACTCAAATGAAATCTTTGCTTGAAAGTAATTCAATGAAGAAACTAAAATAGAAGTTGGAGAATACAACGAACCGTCAACAAACGGTTTGCTGTAATATGGGGTGTATGCCCACAGAAAGTCCTGTCGGATTTTACAGCGTTCACGCCTGCGCAAACATTTGTAAACCTCGCACTACAGCAAGCCGCCGACCGTTAGTGGCAATGCGTGTGCGACACAGCAGACAGTAAATTATTGAAAAATGACAGAAGTTATAACGCAGAAATTGAAAAGTTCCGAATTAGAAGCGGAAATTTATTATTTGACCACTGAAGAGGGTGGAAGAGAAAATTATGTCACAAATGGTTATAGGGGTCAGTTTTATTATAATGGTAGAGATTGGGATGCTTCACAAGAATTTATAGAGAAAGAAATTTGTAACCCCGGCGAAACAGTAAAAGTTTATTTGCAAACACTTAGTCCAGATTTTCATATCGGTCAGTTTTCCGTAGGGCAAATATTTGAAATTAGAGAGGGTGCTAAAGCGGTAGGCAAAGGAAAAATAACTAAGATATTGCGTCCAGATTTTAATTATTGGGATTTCGATAGTTTTTACAATCAACTTCCGAAAACTTCTAAGCCGTATGATGACGAGAATATTCAAAGATTTTTGGTAGACTTCGATTGGGCTTTTGAGGATTTAGAAGAAATTTCAGAACTTAGATTTCAAGAAAATCTTTCTAACAAAAATGAGATGTTGGAGGTTGAGTGCATTTTGAAAAATAAGAAAATTAAATGCCGACCTCTCATTGATAAAGTTTGCGAAATATGGCGAGAAAAACTATCATTTGAGAAATCATTGTATAAAGTAGCAGTTCAGAATTTTGGAGATAAATTTGAATTTCAACTTTCATTTGCAACTTGGCATGATATGTATTTGACAGGAAAAATCGTAGTAAAAACAATATAAACAATTGACATTTCACGTAGAAAATAGAAAGAAATTGATACAATAAATACACAGCCCACAGGCAGATAATGTGCACACCTCTATCACGAAAGTTACGATGTGATGTATTACGAATACACTTTGCACAAAGAAAAAAGTGCCAAAGGCGAAGTCGATGGAGATGTGCAAGCTGGTAATATAATGTTGGTACGCAGGAACATACTAAAGAAGTATTTGAAGCTGCACAAGTGATTAATGTTACCAAAAACTGGGAACCTTATCCCGAGTTTGGACAATGGAACAGTATTGTAAAAATGAGACGTTGGGAAGATGATTTATCCACTATATTATAAATTTAAGAACAGAGATATGTATACAATAAAATTTTCAAAATATAATGCCGTAATGGGCAATAAGTAGGTATTCAAAATTAATTCATAGTATGAGAAAGTCCCCCTCCGCCCTTTGGGCACCTCCCCCTTGCAGGGGAGGAGTCGATGCCGCAGGAATTCCTCCCCTGCAAGGGGGAGATGCCCAAAGGGCGGAGGGGGTGATGATATAAACTAATTCTGAACATCTACTTAACCAATTTGGCGACTCTGTAAATAAAACAGATGGAAGGGATTTGGAAACAACTTATCAACGCTATGTATGGACAGTAACATTAAGAAATTATTAAGCTTCATCTTATTTCTATTATTAAATAATAGTTGTAGCTTTGATGACGAATATCTTTACGAAATAAAAATCAATGACTGGGCTAGTATTTCATATAACATTATTAATAATGACAGCGCCTCTATTACAGATTTTAAGTTGTATGCATATCCAGATAAAGTAATGAAGATAGACAAAAGAATAAAGCATAATGGTGATGAAAAACTAAGAAAGAGAGAGGTTTTAGAGAACTGCTGTACGAAATTAGTCTACAATGATTCTATTATTTTAATTTTAGATGGACTAGACAAAGATACAACAAGTTCACTGTATGTTTATAACAAATATTATAAAATAGAATTTCAATCGGTTAATGGAGGTATGAAAGAGGGTTTTATCAACAAACAGGTGTTGTCTGAAGAACAGTTCTATTCAATGAGCAATAGCTGTAAAAAATGTAAAGTTGTAGATGTAGGCAAATTACGAAAAATATAGTCATTGTGCAGTTTTCAAATAAACCGGGCAATCCGTATTTCGGAAAAGCGAGTTACGAGCTTGGTTACGTTCCGGGGCTTTAAGTGTCTTTTCAATGACTTTAATTGTCCCCACACTAAAACCGAATTTCATCAAAAACGCCTGATTTACAATCAACTTACTACATTCCGTTCATTTTTACTTTTTTATTCTGTACTTTTGCCGGAAATAGAAATTATAGCTTCGTTGTTTATGAATACAAATTCTTCTTTGTTAGGTATATTATGTGTTTTCTTGTTACTATGTTCCTGTAGTGGACAAAGAACTACAAAATCTGTAGAAACGGAAAAAACAAGAACCATTGCCATATCTTATGCTAATCTGTTTTCTATTCATGAGGCTAATGATTACACCACTGTAACCGTTCTCAACCCATGGCAGCAAGGAGAGGTTTATGCCAAATACCATTTGGTGAAAAACAATGAAACCACTGTTCCTGCCGATGGATACAAAGTGAAAATTCCTTTGGAAAGCCTCATGACGAACTCTGCCACTCACCTGGGCTTTCTGGAATTACTGGGAGAGTTGGATAAAGTAACCGGTGTATGTAGCGCCGATTATATTTATAACCCCACAATCAGGCAACGTGTAAAAGAAGGGAGAGTGCAAGATTTAGGCGATTCTTTTAACCTGGATATTGAGCACCTTTTATTACTTCGCCCTCAAGCAGTAATGACTACCGCTTATAATGCCGACGATGAAAATAGCCGGAAGATGATGCAAACGGGCTTAACCATTCTTTATAATATAGAGTGGCAGGAGGAAACCTTGCTCGGACGTGCCGAATGGATTAAGTTTATCGGTGCTTTCTTCGATAAGGCTGCACAGGCAGATAGCCTTTTTACAACCATAGAAACCGGATATAATGAAGTAAAAACCCTTGCTTCTACCATAGATGGAAAACCGACTGTGCTTTCCGGACAAGACTTTCGGGGAAGTTGGTCAATGCCCGGAGGCCGAAGCTTTAACGCTCAACTGTTTCGGGATGCCGGAGGAAGTTATTATTATGAAAATGATAAAGGCACAGGAAGCATAAACAATACCATAGAAGAAGCCCTTGTGCATTTTGGTAAAGCCGATGTATGGGTAGGGGTTCAGGCAAATACATTGGAAGAGCTTGGGAAAATGGATAGTAAATATAAACTTTTCAAAGCCTATAAAGGAGGCAATGTTTATAATGCCAATAAGCGTGTCAACGAAACCGGGGGGAATGATTATTGGGAAGGGGCGGTGGCGCGTCCGGATTTGCTTCTGTCTGATATGATGAAGGTGTTTCATCCCGAACTGTTGCCGGAATATGAATTTACTTATATACAGAAGGTGGAATGAAAGAGAGAATGGGTTTCTATGATTTATTGCATATAAACATTTAAAAGCTTACTTTTGGACATTAAGAATTAAATCACCCTAATTATGAATACGTTTTTTTTATCCCGTTCTTTGTTCTTGTATGTCCTTTTTAGTTGTTTGGCTTGTGCCTTTAAGCTGCATGCACAATCTCCGGCACTATCTTTTAATAAACAAGGTAAATTTAAAATTGTGCAATTTACCGATATTCATTTTAAATATGGAAATCCGGCTTCGGATATAGCTTTGGTGCGAATAAATGAGGTTTTGGAAGCGGAGCGGCCAGACTTGATAGTGATTACCGGAGATGTGGTTTATGCCAAGCCGGCCAACGAAGCTTTTCGACAAGTATTAAGTACAATATCCAAACACAAGATTCCTTTTGTTACCACCTTTGGCAACCATGATGATGAATTTGATCTGACCAGAAGTCAACTCTATGATCTTGCTCGGGAATATCCTTATTGTATGATGCCCGATCGTGGCGAATCATCTTCGCCGGACTATGTATTGGAGGTAAAGGCTTCTACCGGAGGTAGTAAAGCAGCCCTCCTTTATTGTATGGAATCCAATACATACTCTAAGGTAAAAGGAATTAAAGGTTATGGATGGTTTTCTTTAGATCAGGTAATGTGGTATAAAAAGCAAAGCGAGCGCTATACTTTGGAGAATAATGGAACTCCATTCCCCGCATTGGCTTTCTTCCATATACCGCTTCCCGAATATGCCACAGCAGTAGAAAATCAAAACGCTATATTGCGAGGCACACGTATGGAAAAAGTCTGTGCCCCCGAAATGAACTCGGGCATGTTTGCCACCATGCGCGAAGCCGGCGATGTGATGGGAATCTTTGTTGGTCACGACCACGATAATGATTATGCTGTGATGTGGAAAGATATCTTATTGGCTTATGGCAGGTATACGGGAGGCAATACCGAATACAACCATTTGCCAAACGGTGCACGAGTAATAGAGTTGAAAGAAGGCGAGCGAAACTTCACCACTTGGATAAGGCAAAAAGAAGGAGAAGTGATGGATAAATATACATATCCGGTAGACTTTTATAAGAAGTAAACCTCAATATTCTTTCTCGTTGCATTTGCGTAAGGATGAATTTAACTCATTCCATTCAAGGCTAACGAATTTTGTCTTCTTTACCTCTTCATTCAAGTATTTGGAAGCCCGGAAGCAAACCCGGCTAACCTTAACTTTGCCCGGAGAACACTCTTCGGGCGTTTCGAACCCTTCGCTGGTTATGGAAGGGTAGAATGTGCCCAACCCTCGAATAGTAATTGTTCGTCCCTCTTTCAGGTGATGGGCTATACGGTCTGTCAATTGCACCAGTACAGATAAAGTTTCCCCTTTCGAAAGAGAACTTCTATTATGTAATTCTTCGGCCAGTTGCATCTCATCCACTCCTTCGCCTTTTTTTTGAAACGCTTTGGGCACGGCATAATAGAGTTCCCGTGGTATCTTATTCGTCTTATCTACCTTCTTTCTGATTACATAATTAATAGGCATGGCATCTTTTATTAAGTTAAACTTCTTTTTAATCGCATCTCCTTTATAATTCGGTCGTATCAAACGCCCTACGACACCCGGGTGTTGTTTGCGACGACATGGGGGTGTCGTAGTGTCCAACACCCGGGTGTCGTAGGATGTTTGGTCGGACAAAGATACACGAAGAATCGTATAAAACAATTGTTTTGATCAGTTTTTGTAGGAATTAAGTCCTAACCTTCGTTACAGTATCATCTATTGAAGTTCAATATAAATCACTACCTTTGCACCTTTTAGAAAAGAACAGATGATTTCAGTAGAACAACTTAAAGTAGAATTTAATGCTACCCCGCTTTTTGAGGACGTATCTTATGTAATCAATAAGAAAGATCGTATTGCATTAGTCGGCAAGAATGGTGCCGGAAAATCTACCATGCTCAAAATATTATCCGGATTGCAGTCGCCCACAAGCGGAACTGTATCTGTGCCGCGCGATACCACCATTGGTTATTTACCTCAGGTAATGAAACTTACCGACAATCGTACGGTGATGCAGGAAGCCGAACAGGCTTTCGAACATATATTCGAATTACAAGCCAAACTCGAACGGATGAATAACGAGTTGGCCGTTCGTACCGATTATGAATCGGAAGAATACCATAAACTCATAGATCACTTTACGCAGGAGAATGAACGATTCCTGATGATGGGAGGCACCAACTTTCAAGCCGAAATAGAACGTACCTTGATAGGACTTGGTTTCCATAGCAAAGATTTCGAACGGCCTACTTCCGAATTTAGTGGAGGCTGGCGCATGCGTATCGAACTGGCTAAGTTGTTGTTGCGTAGACCGGATGTGTTGCTGCTTGATGAGCCTACCAATCACCTTGATATAGAATCGATTCAATGGTTGGAGAACTTTCTGTCTACCCGCGCCAATGCGGTGGTATTGGTTAGTCACGACCGTGCTTTTATTAATAATGTTACCACTCGTACCATTGAAATATCTTGCGGAAAGATTTACGACTACCGGGTTGCATACGATCAATTTGTGGAGTTGCGCAAAGAGCGCAGGGAGCAACAACTCCGGGCATACGAAAATCAGCAGAAACAAATACAGGATACCGAAGACTTTATCGAACGTTTTCGCTATAAAGCTACCAAAGCCGTACAGGTGCAAAGTCGCATTAAGCAGCTCGATAAGATAGAACGTATTGAAATAGATGATGAAGATAACTCCAGCCTCAGATTGAAGTTTCCTCCCGCTTCCCGTTCCGGAAGTTATCCGGTAATTTGCGAAGAGGTGGGGAAGACATATAGAGCCTCTCCCCAGCCCTCTCCCAAGGAGAGGGAGCCCGATGCCGCAGGGTCTTCCTCCCTCTCCTTGGGAGAGGGTCGGGGAGAGGCTGTGTATCCTGTCTTCCATAATGTAGACCTTACCATTAACCGTGGAGAGAAAGTGGCCTTTGTTGGTAAAAACGGCGAAGGGAAATCAACATTGGTTAAATGTATTCTCAATGAGATAGATTTTGAAGGTAAACTGACTATCGGACACAATGTGCAGATTGGTTACTTTGCACAGAATCAGGCACAAATGATGGATGAAAACCTAACTGTATTCGATACCATCGATCGGGTAGCAGTAGGAGATATTCGACTGAAAATACGAGACATATTGGGTGCTTTTATGTTTGGTGGCGAAGCTTCCGATAAGAAGGTAAAAGTGCTTTCGGGTGGAGAACGTACGCGCCTGGCTATGATTAAGTTGTTACTTGAACCGGTTAACCTCCTTATTCTCGATGAACCTACCAACCATTTGGATATGCGCTCCAAAGATGTGCTGAAAGATGCAATCCGCGATTTTGATGGTACGGTAATTGTAGTCAGTCACGACCGTGAATTCCTTGATGGCCTGGTAACAAAGGTTTATGAATTTGGTGGGGGAGTAGTGAAGGAACATCTGGGTGGAATTTACGACTTCTTACAAAAGAAGAGGATTGAAAATTTGAATCAACTCAATCTCTCAACAATGCCAGCCTCTCCCCAACCCTCTCCCAAGGAGAGGGAGAAAGCTGCGCAGTCAAATCCGCAGGGCACTGCTCCCTCTCCTAAGGAGAGGGCTGGGGTGAGGCTG
Source organism: Bacteroides sp. 224 (assembly GCF_010500995.1). GTDB lineage: Bacteria > Bacteroidota > Bacteroidia > Bacteroidales > Bacteroidaceae > Bacteroides. The sequence goes on from NZ_QVMK01000041.1 coordinate 37,352, forward strand.
TACGAAGAACAAAAAGAGTACAACAAGAGGATAAAGAAACTCGAAAAACAAGTAGCGGATTGCGAAAAACAGATTGAAGAAACCGAAGCCGCTATTGCTATGTTGGAAGATAAAATGGCTACTTCGGAAGGAGCATCGGATATGTCGCTTTATGAGAAACATCAGAAGATGAAAAAGCAATTGGATGAAGTTGTGGAAGAGTGGGAGAAAGTTTCGATGGAGCTCGAAGAGATAAAGGAGAAATAAATCTTGGTAACTATTTGCAGTCACATAGCCCGCTATGCTCCTTTGAATAAAGCAATAGCTAAACAAAAAATAAGACTAATTTATCGCAGAATAAAATTCAAAACAGTTTCTTAATGAATTAAAAATCAGCAATAATTCCCCTCTCTTTTATTAGGAGTAATCATACATTATTTTGTAACTTTGCGCAATTCATAAAAATAACGTATCAAAATAATGTCTGAAGCTAAAAAAATAAAAACCGCTTTAGTATCGGTTTACCACAAAGAAGGTTTGGATGAAATCATAACCAAACTACACGAAGAGGGAGTAGAGTTTTTATCAACGGGAGGAACCCGTCAGTTTATCGAATCATTGGGCTTTCCTTGTAAAGCGGTGGAAGATTTAACCTCATACCCTTCTATTCTGGGTGGAAGAGTAAAGACATTACATCCGAAAGTATTTGGTGGTATCTTGTGTCGCCGTTCGGTAGAACAAGATATGCAACAGATTGAGAAATACGAAATCCCCGAAATAGACTTGGTGATTGTTGACCTTTATCCTTTTGAAGCAACTGTGGCTTCGGGAGCAGAAGAGGCTGCTATCATCGAGAAAATAGATATAGGCGGTATCTCTTTGATTCGTGCCGCAGCGAAGAATTACAGCGATGTGGTTATTGTTGCTTCTCAACATCAATACAAACCGCTGCTCGATATGCTTATGGAGCATGGAGCTACTTCTACTTTGGAAGAGCGCCGTTGGATGGCTAAAGAAGCTTTTGCAGTATCTTCTCATTATGATTCTGCCATCTTTAATTATTTTGATGATGAAGAAGGTTCTGCCTTCCGTTATACTGCTAATGACCAGAAGGCGCTTCGTTATGGCGAGAACCCTCACCAGAGAGGTTATTTCTATGGAAACCTGGATGCAATGTTCGACCAGATTCACGGAAAAGAGATTTCCTACAATAATCTGTTAGATATTAATGCCGCAATAGATCTTATCGACGAGTTTGATGAGACTACCTTTGCTGTATTGAAGCACAATAATGCTTGTGGACTTGCTTCTCGCCCCACTGTTTTAGAAGCTTGGGTAGATGCATTGGCCGGCGATCCGGTTTCTGCATTTGGCGGAGTGCTTATCACTAACGCAGTTATTGACAAAGAAACAGCCGAAGAAATAAACAAGATATTTTTTGAAGTAATCATTGCACCCGATTATGATGTAGATGCCCTTGAGATACTGGGACAAAAGAAGAATCGTATCATCCTGGTGCGCAAAGAAGCCAAATTGCCTAAAAAACAATTCCGTTCTTTGCTTAACGGGGTGTTGGTGCAAGATAGAGACCTAAACATAGAAACTATTGCCGACCTGAAAACTGTAACTTCCAAAGAACCAACTCCGGAGGAAGTAGAAGATTTATTGTTTGCCAACAAAATTGTGAAGAACAGTAAATCAAATGCCATCGTATTGGCTAAGAACAAACAGTTGTTGGCAAGTGGCGTGGGGCAAACATCTCGCGTAGATGCATTGAAACATGCTATTGAAAAAGCAAAATCGTTTGGATTCGACTTGAACGATGCGGTTATGGCATCGGATGCTTTCTTCCCATTCCCCGACTGTGTGGAAATTGCTGATCAGGAAGGCATCAACGCGGTTATTCAACCGGGAGGATCTATCAATGACAAGTTATCTATTGCTTATTGCGAAGAGCATGGTATGGTAATGGTAACAACAGGAATACGTCATTTTAAACACTAAGTTATTAATGTTGAATGTTGAATGTTGAATGTTGAATGAGTTGTGAGTTATATGCATAATCATTCAAAATTGAACATTCCGCATTAAAAATTCAAAAGAAATGGGATTGTTTTCTTTTACACAGGAAATTGCAATTGACCTTGGAACTGCGAATACCATTATTATTAGCAATGGTAAAATTGTGGTAGATGAACCTTCGGTCGTTGCACTCGACCGTCGATCAGACAAGATGATTGCTGTGGGTGGAAAGGCGAAGCTGATGCACGAAAAAACCCACGAAAATATAAAAACGATTCGTCCTTTACGCGATGGAGTGATAGCGGATTTCTATGCCTGTGAGCAGATGATACGCGGATTGATTAAGATGGTAAACACACGTAGCCACTTGTTTTCTCCTTCACTTCGTATGGTAATTGGCGTACCTTCGGGAAGTACCGAAGTTGAACTACGTGCCGTGCGCGACTCTGCCGAACATGCGGGTGGACGAGACGTTTACCTGATATTTGAACCAATGGCTGCTGCTATCGGTATTGGTATCGACGTGGAAGCTCCGGAAGGTAATATGATTGTAGATATAGGTGGAGGATCAACCGAGATTGCTGTTATATCTTTGGGAGGTATTGTTTCCAATAACTCCATTCGTATTGCAGGAGATGATCTGACTGCTGATATTCAAGAATATATGAGTCGCCAGCACAATGTGAAAGTCAGTGAACGTATGGCCGAACGTATTAAGATTAATGTAGGTGCCGCACTCACCGATTTGGGCGAAGAGGCTCCCGAAGATTATATCGTTCACGGACCGAATCGTATTACTGCACTGCCAATGGAAGTTCCTGTATGCTATCAGGAAGTAGCCCATTGTTTGGAGAAGTCAATCTCAAAGATCGAGACAGCCATTTTGAGCGCGCTTGAAAATACACCTCCCGAACTTTATGCCGATATTGTACATAACGGTATCTATCTGGCAGGCGGTGGAGCTTTACTGCGTGGGTTGGATAAGCGCCTCACTGACAAGATCAATATACCTTTCCACATAGCCGAAGATCCTCTTCATTGTGTGGCTAAAGGTACGGGAACAGCACTGAAGAATGTAGACCGTTTCTCATTCCTTATGAGATAAGAATACCAACAATAGTCGATGCGGAATTTACTTGACTTTTTAATAAAGTACAACTATTGGTTCCTTTTCATACTGCTGGAAGTAGTATGTTTCGGCTTATTGTTTCGTTTCAACCATTACCAACAGGGCGTATTCTTCTCTTCTGCCAATGTATTGACAGGAGCCATTTATGAAGTGTCGGGTGGAATTAGCTCTTATTTCCACCTGAAACAAGTGAATGATGCGCTTATTGAACGTAACATCGAACTTGAAGCAAAGGTTGTAGAACTGGAGAGCGTGTTAAAGGATAACCAACTGGATTCAGTTTTTATTCATAACAAAACTCTCTCCTCTATGGCAGATATAGAGGTATTCAAAGCCCATGTTATTAATAATACTGTAAATAAGGTTGATAATTATATTACCCTGAATAAAGGTACTATTGACGGGATTAAGCCGGAAATGGGGGTGATTGACGGGAGAGGAGTCGTAGGGATTGTTTATATGACTTCTACCCACTATTCGGTAGCTATTTCTTTGCTGAATAGTAAATCAAATATCAGTTGTAAAATCAAAGGAAGCGATTATTTTGGTTATCTCCGGTGGGAGTATGGCAATGAGCCGAATGCTGCTTATTTAAAGGACTTACCGCGTCATGCCGAATTTAACATTGGTGATACAGTAATAACAAGCGGTTATTCTACCGTGTTTCCGGAGGGAATTATGGTGGGTACCATTGAAGAACTGGGAGACTCGCACGATGGACTCTCTTATCTTCTGAAAGTAAAATTAGCGACAGATTTTGGTAAAATTAGTAATGTACGTATAATCTCTCGCGAAGGACAAAATGAACAACACGATTTAGAAAAGAATAGTATTCAATAATGGTTCATAAACAGTTGCAACATACCGTATGGTTTATTGGCTTAGTGCTTTTGCAAGTACTGATCCTGAATAATATACACCTGTTAGGGTATGCAACTCCTTTCCTTTATATTTACTTTATTATTCGCTATGACACGAGCATCTCTCGCAATGGGCTGATGCTATTGGCTTTTGCCATCGGGCTATTGGTAGATATTTTTTCGAATACGCCGGGTATGAATGCGGCTGCTACGGTTTTCACGGCATTTCTGCGTCCGGTATTTCTTCGGCTTTTTACTCCGCGTGATATGGGCGACGACTTTGTACCTTCTCTTAAAACGCTGGGAACGAGCTCCTTCTTGAAGTATTCGTTTGTTACGATCTTCATACATCATTTAGTTTTGTATACTATGATGTTTTTCTCTTTTGCAGATCTGTCGTTACTGTTTCTAAAAACAATAGCCAGTACTGTACTAACCATTATTTGTATCATTGGTATTGAATGGGGAAGAAAATAAGAAATGGCCAATAAAGATTATAAGTTAGAGAGGCGTAAACTGGTTATTGCCGGTATTGCAATTGTTATAGTCCTTATTTACTGTGTCCGTTTGTTCAACCTTCAAATTCTTACGGAAGATTATAAAAAGAATGCAGATAGTAATGCATTCATGAATAAAACTCTCTACCCTTCTCGTGGAGCTATTTATGACCGAAACGGAAAATTGATGGTGTTCAATCAACCCGCTTATGACATAACTTTCATTCCTCGGGAAATCGTAGATCTGGATACCGCAGATTTTTGCCGAACACTAAATATAGAACCTGAATACTTTCTGAAAAGAATGAAGGACATTCGAGATCGGAAACTGAATCCCGGATACTCTCGTTACACACATCAGGTTTTTACCACCCAGTTATCTGCAGAAGAGATTGGAGTCTTTCAGGAAAAACGGTTTAAATTCTCCGGATTTTATGTGCAACGGCGTACCATTCGTCAATATTCTTATAACTCTGCCGCTCATGTTTTGGGCGATATTGCGGAAGTATCTAAAAAAGAAATGGATAATGACGATTACTATTCCAGGGGAGACTATATTGGAAAGCTGGGAATAGAACGTTCTTATGAAAAATATCTTAGGGGAGAAAAAGGGGCAGAAGTGCTTTTGCGTGATGCTCACGGACGTATACAAGGTAAATATAAGGATGGCGCTTTAGACCGGAAGCCGGAAGCCGGAAAGAATCTGACGCTGGGACTTGATATTGAACTGCAAATGCTTGCAGAGAAATTGATGGAAAATAAAGTGGGAGCTGTTGTTGCCATTGAACCCGAAACCGGTGAAATATTGTGCATACTTTCTGCACCTGCATATAATCCTTCTATTATGGTAGGAAGGCAGCGAGGGGAGAGTCAGCGTGAACTGCTGAAAGAGCCCACAACACCACTCTATAATCGTTCTATTATGTCATCATATCCTCCGGGGTCGACGTTTAAAACGGCACAAGGGCTTACCTTTCTTCAGGAGGGCATCATAAATAAAGAAACGGCTTTTCCATGTCATCATGCGTTTGTATATGGTGGTTTAAAAGTTGGGTGTCATGGGCATGGTACGCCTATTCCGTTTATACCTTCTCTGTCTACTTCCTGTAATGCTTATTATTGTTGGGGATTAGTGCGAATGTTGGCAGATAATAAATATAAGAATGGACATGCAGCAATGGATGTTTGGAAAGAGTATATGACATCCATGGGATTAGGAGAAAAACTGGGTGTTGATTTGCCCGGTGAAAAAGATGGATTGATGCCCGATGGAAAATATTACTCGGACAGATTTCATACAGAAAACTGGGGAGGTTTACGTATTATCTCTACGGCGATTGGGCAGGGAGAGGTTCAGGCTACTCCCATTCAGATAGCCAATCTTGCAGCAACAATAGCAAACAGGGGATATTTTATAACCCCTCATGTGGTAAAAGGTATCGAAGATAATGAATTGGAAGAAAAATACAGAGTGCCAAGATACACCAAGGTCGATTCTAAATATTATGATTATGTAGTAGAAGGTATGCGTGGTGCAGTAGTGGGCTCTCCGTATGGGGCAACTTGCCGTGGTGCTAATATTCCGGGTTTAGATATCTGCGGGAAAACAGGAACTGCCCAGAATAAAGGTAAAGACCACTCTATCTTTATGGGATTTGCTCCTATGGATAATCCTAAAATAGCTATTTCCGTATATGTGGAAAATGGCGGATTTGGAGCAAGATGGGCCGTACCCATCGGCGCTTTGCTTATAGAGAAATACTTAACCGGAGACATCGCTCCCGAACGTAAAGACCAGATAGAATATATTAGTAACGCAAACCTGATATCACATGAGTACACGAAAAAATAGTATGTGGAAATCACTCGATTGGGTTACCATTTGTATTTACCTGGTCCTGATTGTTTGCGGATGGTTCAGTGTTTGCGGAGCCAGCTACAACTATGGCGAAGTAGATTTCTTTGATTTCTCTACTCGTGCCGGTAAGCAGTTTGTGTGGATTATCTGTTCATTTGGTTTGGCTTTCATCTTATTAATGCTCGAAGACAGCATGTACGACATGTTCTCCTATATAATATATATAGGTATGATGCTGCTGTTGATAGTCACGATCTTTATAGCCCCTGATGTGAAAGGTTCCCGATCGTGGCTGCAATTGGGCCCCGTAAGCCTTCAGCCGGCAGAGTTTGCGAAATTTGCTACGGCATTGGCACTTGCCAAATATATGAATTCTTTCTCTTTCAATATGCGGAAAACAAAGAATGCGTTATTGGTAACGGCTATTATTCTGCTTCCTATGATGCTGATTGTTTTGCAAAAGGAAACAGGGTCGGCACTTGTGTACCTGGCTTTTTTTCTGGTGTTATATCGTGAAGGTATGCCGGGGGTAGTGTTATTTGCCGGTCTATGTGCTGTAGTTTATTTTGTTGTGGGGCTTCGTTATGATGTTCCACTCTATGAGGGTTCTCCCACGCACATGGGCGAGTTTTCCGTGCTTTGCATGATACTTCTGGTAGCCGGTGGTATGTTGTGGACAACCATACGTAAATGGACTCCCGCTCATACAATCTTGATAGTAAATGGGGGAGTGATAGCCATAGCATGGCTGATTTCAAAGTATGTGGTGACATTCAATCTTGTTGTGACGCTTTGGGGGCTGTTGGGAATGGTAGTAATATACCTATTATACCTGTCTTTAAAGACACGTACTTTTAAATATGTGGGAGTTGCATTGTTCGCGCTTGGCTCTATGGCTTTTCTTTATTCGAGTGATTATGTTTTTGATGAAATATTGGAACCTCATCAACGTATGCGTATTAAAGTAGTGCTTGGATTGGAAGAAGATTTAACAGGAGCAGGCTACAATGTAAATCAATCTAAGATAGCCATTGGCTCCGGTGGGTTATGGGGAAAGGGCTTCCTGAATGGAACTCAAACTAAATTAAAATATGTGCCGGAGCAGGATACTGACTTTATTTTTTGTACGATAGGCGAGGAAAAAGGATTTGTAGGATCTGTTTTTGTGCTGATAATGTATCTGATTTTAATCTTAAGGTTGGTAGCTTTGGCAGAACGCCAGCGATATACATTCGGTAGGGTGTATGGGTATGCTGTATTGAGTATTTTCCTTTTCCATCTGTTTATTAATATAGGTATGGTATTAGGGCTTACTCCGGTTATTGGAATTCCGCTTCCTTTCTTTAGTTATGGCGGTTCTTCTTTGTGGGGCTTTACTATCTTGCTATTTATCTTTTTGCGAATTGATGCAGGGAGAAACCGTAGTTATTAACAAAGTTAACGCTCTATTAATATCCCAATATCGCTAATTCCTTTTAATACATCATCTTTCATCTGGTGATTTACTCTGAAACGGAGAGTATCAGGCTTTTCTACATATTTGTCGTAAACAGGTTCGATAGCTTGGTATAAGCCTCCCCATTTAGCAGTATATTCATCATTATATTCCGGAGATACTTGAAAGGGGATGTCTTTTTTGTGTGTAATTGTATCTCCGATAGGGTATTCAATATTTAATGTCAGGTTCTTGTAGGCATAACTATTTAATGTGCGAACAAGTAGATAGATACGGTAGCTGCAAAGAGAATCGGGGATAGCAATATTGAAAAGCAGTGTATCATTCTTATTCCATTCATAAGAGGGAATATGGTGATAAGAATGATACACAACTGTTTTATCTGTACAACCAAGCGTACATAACAATGCCAGGAAGAGAATTGTTACTTTGAATGCTCTCATTCGCTTTGTTGGTTCCTATCCGTTTTTTGTTGATTATCGTTTCTATTAGGTCTCCTGTTATTATGTGAGTTATGATTGCTTCTGTTTGAACGATCATTCCTTTCATTACGCGGAGGTCGGTTTCCCTGCTCCGGCGAACCGGCTGGGTTGGGCTTTCTCTTTTTCTTATTGCGATTACTGCCACCGCCTTCTTTGTTGCCCCCTGTCTTTCGCTTATCGAAACGGGTCAGGCTTTCCTGTTCAAGCAAGTCGATTGGTTTCTTAGGCGCAGCCTTTTGATCGGATTCTAACAGGAAATCGGGTTTGATGCCTTTTTTGTTTAAGTTGATAATCTCAAACGCCCTTCTACCTGTTATAGTAACTAAGTTGGCGGGGATTACTTTATCTGTTGAATAAGTAATCTTATTACTTAAGATATCAGCTTTAAAGAAGAAGAAACTTCCATCCTTAGTCTCTAATTCGATTTCGCGAGAAGGAAGACGTTTTTGAGCTTCCACATAGCAATCTACTTCATAATTCAGGCAACACTTCAATTTAGCACACTGTCCGGCAAGCTTCTGAGGATTCAGTGAAATGTCCTGATAGCGGGCGGCACTGGTTGATACCGAAATGAAACTTGTCATCCAGGTGGCGCAACAAAGCTCTCGCCCACAAGGACCGATTCCGCCAATGCGTCCGGCTTCCTGACGGGCACCGATTTGCTTCATCTCAATGCGTACTTTGAATGTTTCGGCCAGTACTTTAATTAATTGACGGAAGTCTACACGTTCATCGGCAATATAGTAGAAGATGGCTTTATTACCGTCTCCCTGATATTCTACATCTCCAATCTTCATATTGAGATTCAGGTTCAGGGCGATTTGCCGGGAGCGAATCATCGTATCGTGCTCGCGCGACTTGGCTTCTTCGTACTTTTCCATGTCTACCGGTTTCGCTTTGCGGTACACACGTTTAATCTCGATATCGGGTTTAAGATTGGCCTTTTTCATCTGAAGCGGTACTAATCGTCCTGTAAGTGTAACCACACCTATATCATGTCCCGGAGTAGATTCTACGGCTACGATGTCTCCTTTGTTCAGATCTATTTTGTTGCTGTTGCGGAAGAAACCTTTGCGTGTATTTTTGAATTGTACCTCGACCATTTCGCCTTCTTCCGCGTTGCCGGGTATATCTGCCAGCCAGTCGTAGGTATTGAGTTTATTGTCTTGGCGGGAGCAACCTTTGCAACATAGTCCTCCACTGCCGTTATGTAGTTTGTAATCCATTTGTTTGGTATAATATATATAGTCGTAAAATAACCTTTAAGTTTTCAATAAAACAATCATTTTCAGTGAAAAATCAAAAAAAACCATCTTTGCGTTTACATTTTGCTGAATATGGCTTTGCGCCTCACTAAGTTCGTGAATCATACCCATAACATTTCTTTCGTTAATGAAAGGAGAAAAACGGGTGGCAAAGTTTTGTTCATCTGGAGTCATGTACGTTAGTTCCGGTCGGCGGAAGTTATAAACAAAGTTTTCGCGAATCATTCGTTGGCAATAATCCAGGAAATTTTTCTGCCGTTCGCGTCCCATGCCGGCTACCTGTTCGCTCCATAGTTTCATCTCTCTGATTTTACGCTGATAGGAGAGACGCATCAGGTTGACAAACAGATCAAAAAAGAGCTTCTTTTCTTCATCCAGATGAATGGCTTCCAGAGCTTTTATAAAATTACCGTTGGCTATATGGGCAATGGCATGGCTTTCTTTATCTTGTATGCCATACTTGGTTTGCAATACGTGTGCGATATTCTGCTCCTCGATGGGGCGGAGGTTAAAGCGTTGAGTGCGGCTTAGAATTGTAGGAAGAATCATGTCGGGAGCTTCCGATATGAGCAGGAAAGTTGTTTTTTCGGGTGGCTCTTCCAAAAGTTTCAGTAATTTGTTGGCACAAACCTGATGCATCTTTTCGGGCAACCATAAAATAACTGTTTTGTATTCTCCTTCGTTGGATTTCAGACTTAGCTTGCGAATAACTTCATCACTTTCTTTCGCAAATATCTGAGCCTGTGAGTTTTCGGCATCAATCTCGTTCAGCCAATGATTGAAGGTGAAGTAAGGATTCTCTGTAACAAATCTGCGCCACTCAACAATATAATCGTCGCAAACATCCTTCTTGGCTTTAGCATTTTTGATAATAGGAAAGACAAAATGCACGTCGGGATGCACCAATTTATTGAACTTTACACAAGAAGGGCAAGTGCCGCATGCATCCGAAGCACCTCTGTTTTGGCAATTAATGTATCGGGCATAAGCAATGGCTAATGGTAATTTACCCACTCCCTCTGCACCGCAAATAAGGAGTGCATGGGCGATGCGCTGTTCGTTAACCTCTTGGATTAATCGTTGTTTAGCAGCTTCTTGTCCGATTACATCTTTGAAAAACATAGCTTAATAAATTTGTCGGGCTACTTCTTTAATACTATCTACAGCTCCTATCGAGTAAAAGTGTATGCTGGGTACACCATGCGACATCAGTTCCTTGCACTGGTTAACACACCATTCGATGCCTACCTGTTGGGCTTCTCTGTCTGTTTTACACTTCAACACCTCGTTGGTTAGTGCTTCAGGGAGATCGACTTTAAATGTTTTGGGCACCATGCTCAGTTGAGATAGCTTTTTGAATGGCTTAATTCCCGGTATAATGGGCACGGTGATACCCGCCTGTCGAGCTTTCTCCACAAAATCGAAGTACTTCCGGTTGTCATAGAATAATTGAGTAACAGCATATTCTGCTCCTGCTTCTACCTTTTTCTTTAGCCAATAAATGTCAGCATCAATGTTGGGAGCCTCTTCGTGCTTCTCCGGATAGCAGGCCACTCCATAAGAGAAGGGGGCGGCCGGAACTTTCATTTCAGAACCATCTACAAATATGCCCTGATTGAAACGATTGATTTGTTCCTGTAATTCAATAGCATGGTGATAACCGTCGGACTCCGGTGTAAACACAGACTCATGCTTGGCCTTATCGCCGCGGAGCACCAACAAATCGGTAATTCCCAGAAATTGTAAATCGAGCAACACATATTCCGTCTCTTCGCGGGTAAAGCCACTGCAAAGAATGTGTGGTACTACAGTGATGTTGTATTTATTCTGAATGGCAGCAGCTACTGCTACAGTGCCGGGGCGACGACGGAGGCGACTGCGTTGAAACATTCCATTGCCAAGATCATTATAAACATATTCACTGCGATGAGTGGTTATGTTGATATATTGGGGGTCGAACTCGCGTAGTGTATCTACGGTTTCGTGAAGTTTTTCTATACCGGTTCCCTTCAAAGGAGGTAATATCTCGTAAGAGAAGGCTGTCTTTGAGGAATTATTAATTAAATCGATAATCTTCATAATATTGCAAAAGTACGAAAAAGACGGAATAATGCCATAGACAAATGAATCTTTTGGCTGTGGTGGTTTCCTTTTTTTTTTTGACTTTTCTTTTTATTTACTTTAGGGTATCCGTACTATGCTCCGGATGGAAGAGAAGTTTCCCTCTTCGCCTTCCGTTTTTATCTCCATACTTTTCTTCAGCTCCACTCCATTCGGGTGTTTCTATTGCGCTGTGATAAAGTGGCATTGGGAACCCCATCTCCTTGCGGCGTAGATAGTCTGCTTCGCGGTAAGGATCGAAGACGCTACCAGGGGGTAAAGGGCGGTTCTTGTCCATAAACCATACATAGAGAGAAGTTATTTCATAAACATGTCCTAATGATAGCACTGCCCAACTGATAGTGCCCGGCAGCCGAAAACCTAATATCTGTATGGGGTCGTAAAGACTAATTGGACGTGGTTGAAATAGTACTTCATTGAAAGGAGCTACAGTAGTAAACAAACCAAAAGTATGATGGTAAGTAACCATAGAGGTGGTTCGATCGAAGATAACACAATCACGACAACGTTTAGCAGCAACATAGCCCCAATAAAGAAATATGGAACAGCCTATAAATCCTCCTAAAAACGCCATAGAGAAACTTTCACGACTTTTTATTTTTCTCTTTAATTCACTAAGTCCTTCTTTTTTATAACAATAGATATAACTTTCTTCATAATCAGTTAGTTGAAAACTATAATCATGATTATCTACTCTTGCTGGAATAACTTCTACCATTCTATTATAAAACGAAATTGGTTTGTAATAGAACATGTAAACAAGCACTACAACCCCAATTAAGGCACAAACAATCTCTAATGGAGAATAAGTACTAGCGTTCGCTACCAGATGTTTATTATTTGCTTCTTTTAATAAACAATCCTTGCCAGAACCTATAGCGTCAGTAGGCACGGCAGGAGGAAGAGAGTAGATAAATGTTTCTAATCCAATGTATTTATCTTTGAGGGGTTTGCGATTTTTAGTCATAGCTTTCTTTTTTGTCAAATAGCATATTACTTTATTCAGTTTTTCTCTCCAAAAAGTTCATCAATGGATATGTTTTCATCTGTCATAATACTATAGAAATATTCCGCAAACTGATTGTTGTGAAAATATAGGAATGAACAAATTTTCAATTTTCCATCTATTCTCATTACTCTCATGGCATACGTCTCATTCGGAATGTTTATGCTTGGGAACTCGGGTTCCATCTGTTCTTTGTTATGAGATGCAAATATTTGACCTATTGCATGGTTTAAATCAATTCCACTTAAAGTGTCAAAATCATCATCACCAATGTCTGTTTGAAGTGGCTTAAATGTTAAAATGCCATTTCGCAAATAATTGAAATCTTTTTTTAATGGAAGAAAGAAAGTGTTTTTTAATGTTTCTTTGGTCCAAAAATCAATGCTTTTATCGAAATACTTTCCACATTTGGTCCAAAATATTTCAAAATTATCATGTAGCGAATCGTTAAATGCTATAGGAGAGCTCACATACTGCTTCATTAAATCCATGTTTTTAACTTTGGCAGCCTTGCAAAAGTTAAAAATAAGTTTAGATGCTTCAACTCTATCGTTATAATATACAGCTGTATCCCCTAATATATTGGGGGGATTGTAGTTTGTGCAACGTTTGATTATTTCGCAATCAGTAGTGTCTATAAACACTTCATAGTTTAAGATTTTTATTTCATTATTTATCTTTGCTATATATTTACCTCCTGATCCATTTATATTAAAATACCCACACGAAGAAAACTTGGCTATTTTTGAATCATTATTAGGATATAATTCAATGCACATTTCATTGCTGCCATAATATGGAATAAATTTTATTTTTTCAATTTTATCAATTCCATAATCACCTAAATTAGTACATCTTAAATATTTAAACACTTTCGTTGTGTCAGACAAATCAAGGCATTCCAATTGGAATGTTGTATCTTTTACAATAACATCTTTTACAACTGAAGTTGTATTTAGAATGCATGAATTGTTGTTAGTTGTCTTTTCACTATTATGTTCTTTCTCATCTTGCTTTTTTCCTATTTGACATGAGGCAACATTTAGCAATAAAGAACAAATCAGTATAGTTATCTTCGTGTATTTCATATACCATCATCTCCATTTGGGTTGTAACTTCCTATTATTTCTTTGATTACATTCTCTGTGTAAATATCTTTATCTGTTAATTTATCTTCTTCTCTCTCATTATAGTCTTTATTCTATTTCTACTTGTATAGTATCTTTCACCTCCTCCTTCAATGCCATCTCCTGCAGCTTTATAGAATCAGTAGTGGAAGCAAGTAAGGAATCTGGAAAATCTATAGCAATGCTGTCATCTTCGATAAGAGGATAATCTATGACTTTCCCATTATCTATTTCATAAATAATAGCTGGGATCTCTTTCCTCCAATAATAGAGCTTAGCATTTGTTCTTTTTATTTCTTCAGAAGATATTGTATGTTCAGTGGTATAATGCAAAACTGTAAGATTATTATTTACGACATATTCAGGAACCTCATCTTTTAAATGTTTAAACCCTTCCTCTGGAATTTCCCCTTTTTTATACGGTGGATAATAGTGCTTCCTTATTACTTTATATTCTTCATCGACAGCACTAAGCATATAAAAACGGTCTGACTTAAAAAGTCGTAATTCGGAAATCAACTTTCCATCTTGATTACACACTATAAGCCAGAAAGCCGATCCTTCCTCCCTTATTTTTAGATAATACAACAATACCTCTTCTCCTGTTGGGAGTGGTGGTAAGCGCTTTGATAGATAAGATGATAGAGAAGACTCATTCAAAAACCTGCTATCTTTATCTTCGTCGCAATAAATAGGGTCTGTTTCGTCGTTAGACCTATAATCCATAAAACTTTTAATATTCAATTTATATACATTCAATGTATCATAACCATAAGGAGGCAGTGAATGGTCCGACAATGGTTGATAAATATTAAGTGTATCAATTCTGCTAATACCAAAAGGTAATGGAGTAATGGGTACCTTAGCCACCAGTTCAGAAAAGGTTAAAGGCTTCTCATATATTTCATCTGAAGTATCGGTTGTTTCTACATCTACCGAAACAGAAGTAATAGTATCGGCTGTAGAGGATGTTGAAACCGATTTCTTGTTGTTGCAACTAAGACAACTAATAAGAATTAATAATAATAAATTGTTTTTCATAAGTCACTTTATTCTATTTCTACCTGCATCGTATCTTTCACTTCCTCTTCCATTATCACCTCCTGCAGTTTTATAGGATCAGTAGTGGTAGTAAGTAAGGAATCTGGCAAATTGCAAAAAATACTTATGGAATAAGTGCGTACAGATGACTTCATATACGCTACCTCAAATCCGAATCCTTTGTTCTTTTATTCATCTTTTCCTCTTCTGACTTTTCTTTTTATTTACTTTAGGAGCATCCGTACTATGCTCCGGATGGAAGAGAAGTTTCCCTCTTCGCCCTCCGTTTTTATCTCCATACTTTTCTTCCGCTCCACTCCATTCGGGTGTTTCTATTGCGCTGTGGTAAAGTGGCATTGGGAACCCCATCTCCTTGCGGCGTAGATAGTCTGCTTCGCGGTAAGGATCAAAGACGCTACCAGGGGGTAAAGGACGGTTCTTGTCCATAAACCATACACAGAGAGAGGTTATTTCATAAACATGTCCTAATGATAGTACTGCCCAACTGACAGTG
>NZ_QVMK01000042.1 GCF_010500995.1 Bacteroides sp. 224
ATGAAAAAGGTCAACCTAGTTTATAACTAAGTATAAACCGAGGCAACCAATTCTATTAATAAGACTGAAAGTAGTCAACTAAAAACGTTAACATACATAGTGGCTTGCCCATTGCCACAGTTTCACAACAATGCCAAGCTCATGTCACAACTGTGCCACGCCTATGGCACAACTGTGCCACACGCAAGGCACACTTGTGCCACAGGCGTGGCACAACTATACAATCAAAAGGCTTAGAACCGATACTTCACCCCAAACTCAACAGTGAATGGGCGGATGTAGGTGCCCGATAAAATAGCTCCTTCTTTTTTCTCGGCTTCTTCCTTCGTGAAGAGGTCTGCTCCGGAAATAGTTCCTTGTGCACCGCGTTGGTTCAAGAGGTTTACTGCCGATGCGCTTATTTCCAGATTCTTGTTAAAGGCATAATTAGCTCCGGCAAAGGTTTCCCAACGACCCTCAAAGTATAAAGAGTTGGTAAGGTTGGCATATTCTTTACTAAAGTATCGTGCACTGGCCCAAACCCTTAAGTTCTTCCATTGGTAACTTGGGTCTATTTCTATCAACATTTTAGATACACCGGTTACGGTGTTGTCATTGAAATTATAGTCTACAGAAGTGTTACTTCCTTTAAAATTAACCGTACCGGCATAGTTCTTATACTTAGGAGCCTGTAAGGTGAATAAGAAGTGTAAATTGAAATTCTTGAAAGGAGTAGCTACAACGTCTGTAGTCCAGCCAATTGTTTCAATATCATAAGATACCGTAGGACGAACCGTTTCTGTTCCGGAACTAAAGTTTACTGTAGAACGATACTCGTCGCGTTTAATATAGGTAGCCTTTGATACTACACTAAACCAAGGATGATTATAGAATACTCCAAATCCCGCTCCGGGTATTTTTGATTTCTTCAATCTTGGGTCATTGCCTGCCGAGTAATTCTCAAGATGTCCGGCTTGTTCGTTATAGGTAACTTCACCCAATAAACCGAATCTGCTTGTCATTTTGTATACTCCATTCAGCATAAAGGCTTTGTTAAACCAATCTTTTTCAATGTCGGTTTTTGTTTTTGACAAATAAGGAAGATTACTCTCTTCGTTTAAGTCATTATCAATATAATCACCTCTTAAACTCTGATATTCAAGTCTGATACCTCCGTTTAAGGTAAATACATCCGAAAGATCCCATTTATCTGTAATAAAGAGTGCGGTTTTGTTTTCGGTTCCGTTATGGTATTCGTATGTATAGTTATTATTTCCTTCTATGATGCGAGGGTTTTTCTCAACTGTTTGTTGATACATCACACCTTCGGTCGTAAACTTATCAATATCGTATAACCATTGATTAAGACCTACTTTCCATTCGTGTTTACCGGATTTTTTGCCAACTTCGAACAAGCTGGTTAATGATTTAATCGGAGTTTTTTTGGAGGCAAGTGCCATTACATTTTGTCTGAGTTCTCCGGTGATTTTATCTTCCGTAATTCCGGTCATAATAGGTAAGTACATACCAGATTTGGCAGAATGTAACCTGACGATATAATTAAAATCTAATCCGTTGTTGAATTTATTTTTACCGATTAAGTCGATGGTATGAGAAGAAGAACCATAATCTTTCAATGCATCCCGTTCTACTACATTGCCGGTTGCCGCATCTTCTACATTGAACTTCTGACTGGCAATATAATTATCGCTACCAATTTTAAAACCGTCGATTTCGGACACGGAACCATCAAGATGGTATTGATAAGGAGCATATTGCTGCATTGTCATAGACTTCGTATTGGCATATTTATAGAACACGGAGAAAGAGCCATTTACATTGTCCAACGCATAATCTTTGGTTAAAGCTATTTTATAAAGTTGGGTCTGGTCATTGTAATATCTGTCTATATCATTCTTATTCACCTTATAAGTACCCGGGTCGTAGTTAACAAAAGCACCAACAGAGTATTTCCATCCTTTTTTAAAGGCGCCACTAACATTGGCTGTTCCATTCAATAAACCAAAGTGATTGGAATTTACTCCTATGTTACCTTGGAACTTGTCAGTTCCAAGGTTATCATAAGTACCTACCGAAAACCCTACATCACCTATGTTGATGGCAGTTTGTCCTAAATCGAGGAGTTTAACTCCGTTTGTCATGGCATCCATGCGCCATGCTTTGTATGGCATCTCCGGCCAGAAGAAATACACTACTGGCAGATCATTTTCTAAAATAGTTGTTCCTCCTACGCTGGCAGGCAAGCCTATGTTTACGTTTCTCGGTCCACTGTTGGCAGAGGCTGCATTAAGCATTACGTTACGATCGCCCCCTTTTTGTTCGGTTGAGGCTACTTTGGTACTATCTTTAACTGTTGTATGTTGAGCCATAGCCATATTGCTTAGCAATGATAAGGCACATACTAATCCGATGTTTTTGGTTATACTTTTCATATTATAAAGAGTAAGGTGTTATTGTTTTTTTGTATATTTGGCTGTACGGGCATCGTTGATTACTCCCTTCCAGTTTAAGCCGTATGCAAAGTCGTATACATTTCCTTCGCTGTCTTTGTGACATTCCATGTCATAAGGTACGTCTTCATATTGCTTTTCTACAGTCTTCATGTTGGCAGGCATTTGGAAAGGTAATAAGCCTGATGGTTCGTATTTTCCGGAAATAATATCCAGAACAGCCTGTTCGCTGATGCCGAAGCGTACAACAATTCCATCTACACGTTTTTCGAACTCATTGAATATCATCGGGCGTGATACATTGGCTACAACAATCACCGGTTTATCTCCCATCTGTTCTCTGGTAGCCAATATTGTTTGCAAATCCATCACGTTCGATACGGTAGTTGTTTTACCTTTGTAAGAACGGCTTTTAATAGTAGGGTCTATCACCGGATCTCCTGCTGCAATACTGTGCTCCCGTGCATCTGTGGCAGTGTAAGTTCCATATTGTAGAGAAATGGGTACATAGCCGTTTCCACCATCTTTGCGATCGTATACATCATAACCTCCTCCGTCGTTGTTGCTGTACGGACTGTTTACAAATACAATGGCAAAATCTGCTTTTGTAGGATTGGTTGTTACGTTGTAGTATTTCTTTACCATTTCCAAATCTACCGGGTAGTCAATGCTTGGCTTTGACCAGATTCCCCACCAACTTTTTACTGCCGGATAATACATTTCGGGTATATATACGGTTTTGCGTTCTTTGATAGGTAATACCTGTTCCTTATTTTTCAGCAACACTACAGATTTGAGTTGAGCGTCATAACCTGCTTGCATGAATTCGGGGTTTCCAACGGTTTGTGCGCTTTCTTTTGAATCCAGATAGGGATTTTCAAACAATCCAAGGCGGAATATATTTCGGAGTAAGCGTACTGCTGACTGTTCAAAGCGGTTTTTCATGAATGATTTTCCATGCGCTTTCACTCCCATTTTATAGGCTTCGATAATCGGACCCATTACATTGTTTCCACCAAATTGGTCAACGCCTGCCATGAGAGTAATGTAATGTCTTTCTGCCACCGTTTTATCTTCTACTCCCCAGGGTTTTCCCATAAATTCGTCGGGGGTTTTACCTTCGTCTGCTGTAATCATCCAGTCGGTACATACTACTCCGTCGTATCCGTACTTCTCTCTTAAAAGATCGGTGATGATATATTTGTTGAAACCGTTGGCATAGTTACTTCCATCTTTAGATTGATTGTAGGAGATGGTATAATAAGGCATTACTGCCGATGCCATACCTGTTGCGCCATCTAACTTAAATGCTCCTTCGGTAAAAGGTTTCAGGTGAGTCTCAAAATTGTTACCGGGATAAACGGCGAACTTACCGAATGCCCAGTGACCATCTCGTCCGCCTTCTTCGGCACCACCACTTGGCCAGTGTTTCACCATAGCGTTTACACTTTTGTATCCCCATCCGCCGGTTATTTCATCCTTTCCGGTAGAGGTCTGGAAACCATCTATATAAGCACGAGCCATATCCGTGGATAATTCAGGGCTTTCTCCAAAAGTCATAGATATACGATACCAACGTGGTTCTGTTCCTAAATCAATTTGAGGAGATAACGCTGTGGTAATACCCAATGCCCGATACTCCTGAGCGGCTATTTCACCAAATTGCTTTACTACGGCAGGATCAAAGGTAGCGGCTAAACCTAATCCGTCCGGCCAAACAGATATTTCTCCACCGGCACCGGCGTTAAATTCAGCTTTTGTGTTTCCGGTGATTTGTCCGGAATGGCGTGGGTCGGAACTGGTATTTCCCGGAATTCCTAAACCAATGCCTTCAACAAAAGCCTGCATTTCATTGTTCCATTTGGCTGCTACTTCCGGGCTTTCAACCGATGTAATTAATACATGTCTAAGGTTGTCGTCCTTTAAGAATGTTTTTTGCGCATCTGTTAAATCCCATGCTTTTGCACCACTCTCTGTATACGATTTACCGTTATAAGTGCCTGCTGCAAAACCTTCGGAGTTGGAAGGGATGGCTTGATGCCCACTATAAAGCATCAATCCGGCAATTTGTTCAGTGCTCATACGTTTAGCCAAATCTTTGGCACGTTCATCTACAGGAAGGCGCCAATCTTCATATTTATCAAGTTTACCATTTTTATTGAGGTCTTTAAACTTTAGCCCGTTAATAGTGAGGATTTTTACTCCGGAGTTGGGAGAATATCCTAATGTCGCTCCATTTTCGTTTTCGATGATACGAAAATTGTCATTGTTTTGCGAGAAACCACAGGGAATAATGAGTGTGGTAGCCAACGCCAATAATAGTGTTCTCTTCATAACTTTTCTTGTTTTTAGTATTAAAAGTGCGTTATTATGACGCAAATATAGCCGAATAATTCTTGCTTGCAATAGTAAAGTGCGTCTAATTTACGCATTTATGTTGCGAAACATAATTTGCGTCACAATAACGCACTCTTTCTTTTCGGTAAAGCAAGAATTTGTTATATTTACATCGTGAAAGAGGAAAGGTTCAAAGTTTTCTTTATATTTCTTATTTATTAAATAATGGAGGATAAAAACATAATCGAATCATACCATACAGAAAGTATTCATCCGGGTTTTTCTGTGGATTGTATCATTTTAGGTTTTCATAAAGGCAAACTCCGGATATTGTTGAATCGGTTTGATCGAGTGGATAAATGGATGTTGCCCGGAGGCTTTATGCTGAAAGATGAAAACTCAGATCAGGCAGCCTATAAAATATTGAAGGTTCGAACCGGGCTGAAGGATGTTTTTCTTCATCAATTTCATTTGTTTAGCGATGTGAGTCGAACCAATATAGAAGAAAACCGCGATCTTGCAAGTAAGCTCTGGCCCAATGGAGGCGATACAGGTTGGTTGTTTCAGCGGTTTGTAACCTTAGGCTACTTGGCGTTAGTTAAGTATGACAAGGTTAATATACCTATATTAGAAGGAGAAGAACTTCAGTGGCATGATGTTAATAAGCTTCCTGCACTTTACTCCGATCATCAGAATATAATAATGAAAGCAAAGGAATATTTGCGTACTATGGCTCCCATTATACCCGTAGGTCCTGCTCTTTTGCCGGAAGAATTTGCAATAACCGAACTAAGAAAAATCTTTGAGATATTCTTGGATGTCACTCTCGATCGGAGAAACTTTCAACGTAAAATGCTTGCAGAGGGATATGTAATACCTGTAGAGAAGTCGGAAGAGGAGAGTGAAGAGAAGCCATACAATGCTCCTATCATGTATCGATTTAACCCTGAAAAGAAAGATCCGTTTAATCGGAAATTGTTTTAAAATGAGTGGTGGATATCACCACAGAGGACGCAGAGAACACAGAGCTTTTTTATTTCCTTGCGGCATCGCAACTTAATTCTCTGTGTCCTCTGCGTCCTCTGTGGTGAAAAAATCAATTATGCCAGATTCCCTATCTCATCCAAATTCTTCTGAATATCTTCATCAGCTAAAGAATAATTCTGCAAATCGCCCGAGAAATATTTATCGTAAGAAGGCATATCCAGCAAACCATGTCCTGAGAGGTTGAAGAGAATAACTTTTTCTTCGCCTGTTTCTTTGCATTTCTTTGCTTCATTGATGGCGGCTGCTATAGCGTGGCATGATTCCGATGCCGGAATAATACCTTCTGCCTGTGCAAATATAGTACCGGCCTCGAAAGATTCAAGTTGTTTGATGTCTACAGCTTCCATGTATCCGTCTTTTAGTAATTGAGATACAATAACGCCTGCTCCATGATAGCGAAGACCGCCTGCATGAATATTGGCAGGAGAAAAATTGTGACCTAATGTAAACATGGGCAATAATGGAGTATATCCTGCTTCATCACCAAAATCATATTGGAATTTACCCCGAGTTAACTTAGGACAAGAAGCCGGTTCGGCTGCAATATAACGGGTTTTCTTGCCATCGAGTATGGTGTGGCGCATAAATGGGAATGCGATTCCGGCAAAGTTAGATCCACCACCAAAACATCCGATTACGATATCAGGATACTCATTGGCCATTTCCATCTGCTTCTCTGCTTCCAAACCAATAATAGTTTGGTGCAAAGCCACATGGCTAAGCACAGAGCCTAAAGTGTATTTACAGTTAGGAGTAGTTTGAGCAAGTTCAATGGCTTCCGAAATGGCAGTACCTAAAGAACCCTGGTAGTTAGGATGAGCCGTTAGAATATCTTTACCGGCACGGGTAGACATAGATGGCGAGGGCGTAACCTGTGCACCAAAAGTCTGCATAATGCTGCGGCGGTAAGGCTTTTGTTCATAGCTTATTTTTACCTGATATACAGCAGCTTCCAGTCCGAATACTTTGGCGGCATAAGAAAGAGCGGCTCCCCACTGTCCGGCACCGGTTTCGGTGGTAATGTTGGTAATGCCCTCTTGTTTGCAATAATATGCTTGTGCTAAAGCAGAGTTTAATTTATGCGAGCCGATAGGGCTTACACTTTCGTTCTTAAAATAAATATGAGCAGGTGTTCCAATGGCTTTTTCCAATCCGTAAGCGCGTACAAGTGGAGTGCTGCGATAGTTTTTGTACATTTCGCGCACTTCTTCCGGAATCTCGATCCATGTGTTTGTTTGGTCTAATTCCTGGCGGCTGAGTTCTTCGGCAAAGATTGGAAATAAGTCTTCAGCCTTTAGTGGTTGTTTGGTTCCCGGATGCAGCGGAGGCATGGGCTTGTTTACCATGTCGGCTTGTATGTTGTACCAGTAGTGTGGAATTTCACTTTCAGGAAGAATGAACTTTTTAATTTTATTGCTCATAATGACATTGTTTTTGTGAATGAAAGTGCAAATCTAACGATTATTTTTTAATTTGGTGACTATTGGATAGTTTTCTTGCTTTTGTAGACTTGTCCGAATCTCTATCTTTCCACTCTTCAGCCCTTTTGCTTTCGCCTCAAAATGAATGGTTCCTGCCAATTCCCCAGCTTGTACAATAGCTGTTAACTGCCCACTGAAAGCATGCATCTGAGGCAAATGGAATAAATCAAGGCTGGTAGCATCCCCGTTGGCTGCTGCCCGGTATTTACCTGCGCCTTTTACTGAGAAGTTAACTAAGCGACCATCATGTGGACAGAGGTTACCGTCTTTGTCTACTACACGTACGGTAATGTAAGCTAAGTCTTTACCATCAGCAGTAATTTCATTTCTGTCTACAATTAGTTCTAAATGATGTGGCTTTCCGGCGGTACGGACAATTTTTTCTTCTACGGCTTTTCCATTTTTGTCGTAGGCTACTACTTTTACTTCTCCCGGTTCATAAACTACATCCATCCACATCAGGCGATAACGATGTTGCAAGGTTTCGTTGCTTTTACGTTTCTTGCCATAGCTTTTGCCATTTACAAAGAGTTCTGCGCTGTCGTAATTGGTGTAGACGAATATAGGAGTAATTTCTCCTTCTCGTCCTTTCCACGTCCAGTGAGGGAGAATGTGGAGTGTATTCACTTCTTTATTCCAAAGGCTACGGTATAAATAATAACGGTCTTTGGGAAGACTTGCTAAGTCTATAATACCAAATAATGAACTGTGGCTGGGCCATGCATCGGTATCATAAGGAGAAGGTTCACCCAGATAATCAAAACCTGTCCATACAAATTGTCCGATGGTCCATTGATAATCATCTGCTAAAGCAAAGTCGTCATCGGGTAGATTGGCCCAGGAGCAATACTCCATGTCATAAGAAGAAGATTGATTATCATCATACATAGCATGAGGTTTCTTCTCTACCGGAAATTTATATACTCCGCGCGAACTTACTGTGGAGGCTGTTTCGGATCCCAAGACAATATTTTGCGGAAGTTTATTGTATGCCTCCTGATAGCGGTGTGCCCGATAGTTGAAGCCGGGAACATCGAGCATAGCCGCAAAACCATTTTGAAGAACACAGCTCACCTGATCCATTCCGCAGGTAACGGGGCGAGTTGGATCTTCCCGATGACAGATATCCTGAAGGAAAGAAGCAACTTGATACCCTTGCGGTCTGCATTGAGTTGGTACTTCATTGCCAATACTCCACATTACCACACAAGGGTTGTTGCGATAATTGTGTATCATGTTCACCATATCTTTTTCTGCCCACTCTTTAAAGTAACGATGATACCCGTTTTTGCACTTGGCGATATCCCACTCGTCGAAAGGTTCAATCATCATCATAAAGCCCATCTCGTCGCAAAGCTCTACTAATTCGGGAGTCGGCATATTGTGAGCGGTACGAATGGCATCACATCCCATGTCTTTGAGTAAAGTTAGTTGCCGACGCAATGCCGCGGTATTGATGGCAGCTCCCAAAGGACCTAAATCATGGTGATTACATACCCCCTGAAATTTGCGATGTTTGCCATTGAGAAAGAATCCTCTGTCGGCAATGATTTCGATGTGGCGAATACCGAAACGAGTAGTATATTCGTCTATCAACTGTTCGTTTACATATACTTTGGAAACGGCTTTGTAAAGTTCCGGCGTTTCGGGCGACCATAAATGAGGTGCATCAATAATGAAGTTCTGTTCAAAAGGCTTTCCGTGATTGATTCTTTGTGTATTATCTTTGAATGCCACAATAACACCTTGCGGAGAGTGTATTTCTGTTTTTATGCGTACTTCTTTTTGATCTGCATTCTCAATTTTGGTTTGCAGGCGTACAGAAGCAAACTGTGTGGATACATGCGGAGTGGTAATATAGGTGCCCCATACCGGAATATGTGTTTTTTCGGTAACCACTACATGAACATTGCGATATAATCCGGCTCCCGGATACCAGCGTGATGACTGGGGTTTGTTTTCCAGGCGAACAGCCAATGAGTTGGGTGTGCCGCTTTCATTCAAGAATTCTGTAACATTGCAGTGGAATGTATTGTAACCAAAAGGCCAGAAACATGCTTCCTTTCCATTTACATATACGCGAGCTTCGCTCATGGCTCCGTCGAAAATAAGTGTTACTTGTTTGTCATTGCTATTGTCAACGGTGAATTGCGTACGATACCAACCGATTCCTGCATAAGGTAATCCTCCGGTACGTCCGGTTTTAACGGTAGCTACTTTTTCTCCGTTTTGTGTCACGGCTACGTTCTGTAAGTCGTGTTCACGATCGAAAGGTCCAAATATTGCCCAGTCGTGAGGAACAATCACACTTTCCCAACGCGAGTCGTTGAATGTCGGATTTGCAGCTTCGGGATAATCTCCTTTGACAAACTTCCAGTTTTTCTCTAATAATTGTTCGGAACGTTGTGCAGATAAAGTAGAATAGATACTAAATAAATAAAGAAGTGCTACAGTTAATCTCATATTGTTTTTGTTTTGACTTATTATCGTTTCTGCAAATGTACAATATCTTTCATCCTGAAGAAAGGGCCTTTTTATGCATCAGACCTAACAGGCATTGATTTGCAATGATTCTCCATTCTTTTGAATGATTTTCCATCATTTTTTAACCTGCTTAACACCGTTTATTTTGATTAACCGGGCTATGAAAAGGAGCATTTCCCAGTTTTTTAGGTTGTAATAATAAGGAGAAGTGATTCCGGATGTAAACGATTCTCATAAAAATGTGTGTGTTGTTAGTACTGCTGCTAAAGGTAAAGTAAATAATGGAAATGTACAATTATAGAATAAAAAAAGAGGGCTTCTTACACCCTCTTTCTGAATTATCTTCCTCTTTTATACTAAATGAGCAATCAAATCTTCCCGATCGCCATACAGTAAATCGATTACCGGAATTTCAACCATCGTATAGCATCCCGGCTGTTGTTTGAACGAAGCACGTGCCGCACAAACAAGAACTTGGGCAGTAAGTGCCGGGTTGTTAATCTTCATGTTAAATTCGAACAACTGATTTTGTGTTTTACCTGAAACCCCTTTGCGGGTAAGGTTTACACCGTGTCCCATATCCAATAAGTCGTTAACACAAGGAACCTGAATTACATGAGTTTCATCATTCACGAAATAAGCGTCTGCTTTAATGGCAGCGGCTACTTCTTCATACTTGTATCCGTCTTTTACCTCGATATAAACCATCCGACGGTGAATACCTGTTCCGGTAGGAATGGTCATAGACAAAGCAGCTTGTACACCTTCAATGGCTTTCACAGCTACAGTGTGTCCCATACTCATACCGGGGCCGAAGTTGGTATAAGTAATACCTTTCGGGGCAATAGCTTCGAGCATAGTACGAACCACAGAGTCGCTTCCCGGATCCCAGCCGGCAGAAATAATGGCTACCGTGTTGTGCTTTTTGGCAACGGCAGCCAGTTCGCGGCGTAGATCTACGATACCTGTATGGATATCAAAGCTGTCTACAGTGTTGATTCCTAAAGCAAGAATTTCTTTGGCATATTTTTCTACGCTGCGGGTTGGAGTACAAAGAATGGCAACATCCACATTCTTCAACTCTTTTATCTCTTTTACTACAGGATAATCATTTAATTCCACAGGTTTATTTTCTGCTCCATTACGACGTACTACACCTGCTACTTCAAAATCCGGAGCAGCTAAAATTGCATCTAAAACGTATTTACCAATGTTGCCATAACCAACAATGGCGGCTCTTACTTTTTTCATTGTTTTGCTCGTTATAAATATTATAATTATCTTTCGTGCAAAAATAAATAAACTATTTGAAATATAAAGTCTAATTATGATAGAATATGTGAAAGGTGAGGTTGCGGAGTTGACTCCGGCGGTTGCAGTAATAGATTGCAATGGTGTGGGTTACGCCCTTAATATCTCGTTGAATACTTACTCGGCCATCCAGGGTAAAAGTACATTTAAATTATTTGTTTATGAGGCTATCCGCGAAGATGCTTATGTGCTTTACGGATTTGCAGATAAATTGGAACGGGAGTTGTTCCTGTTACTCATTTCAGTTTCGGGTATCGGTGGAAATACTGCTCGAATGATTCTCTCGGCGTTAAGCCCTTCCGAACTTTCGAATGTAATTAGTTCTGAGAATGTGAATATGCTGAAAACAGTGAAAGGTATCGGATTGAAAACAGCTCAACGTGTCATTGTCGATTTAAAAGATAAGATTAAAACGGGAGTTACTGCATCGGGAGCGGATGTTACTTTGTCTGCTATGAATAATGCTGTTCATGAAGAGGCCGTATCTGCACTTACTATGCTTGGCTTTTCGCCTGCCCCTTCTCAAAAGGTAGTATCGGCTATTTTAAAAGAAGATCCTGCTGCCCCTGTTGAGCAGGTTATTAAACTGGCACTAAAAAGGTTGTAGGAGAAAGATAGTAACAAGAGTAATAAGTTGTTTGAATTTTTACCACAGAGTACACGGAGGGCGCAGAGGTATTATTTTTCCTGCGGAATTATTGCGATTTAATCCTCTGTGTCCTCCGTGTACTCTGTGGTGAACTCCTTTCCTGATAAGCAATTACCTTGAAAGAGGATCTTCTTTCTCTTCTATCTTTCTTTTCACGAAGTTTATTTTTAGATCCGCTTCTTTCAGCTCGTTCTTTATTTGCTCCATAGAAGCCAGTATTTGAGCAAGTTCATAAATCTCGGCCAATGCCTTTCGGTCATTAGGAAGCATGGAGGTAGTGTACTTTTTGTCTCCCAAGTATTCTACTTTGATGTTTTTATCTTGATTCAGATAGATGAATCCCATAACATTTCCATCTTCTCCTTGTTTGTAGTCGGCTTTCTCGATCTTTTCGCCTAAATCCGTGGTTTCATAAATGTCTTTGGAAGATGGAGTTTCGGCAAAAGTGCCATCGGCAACCGAAACCCTCACAGAATGATGATGTATATTGCCGGCTCCGCAATAAATGGAAGTCAGAGACATTTCTCCTTTCTCATTCACCTGAAAACGAAGGAAAGAGCGATGAAGATTCTTTTCAATTGTCTGAGTAGGGTAGAGGTAATTGCCTATCTCCTGATATTCAGCATCTTTCTCCAACACAAACCTGCCTTTGATGGCATTAAATGCTTCTTCTTTCTTTTTCAGCGAATCTTCTAAATAAGCACGGGTTTGCAGTTGTTCTTTTAATTCCACTTGTTGCATCAGGCGAATACCTTCTTTTCGGGCTTCGAATGCTTTGGGATATAATATTTTGATACTATCTATCTGTAATTTGGCTTCACTGAAGTTTCCTTCTTCAAAAGCTACACGGGCTTCTTGTAATTTAGCAGATGCTTTCTTCTCCACATTTTCCCCACAGGCAATAAGGAACAGGGAGGTTAACGAAAAAATAAACAATTTCTTCATACGTTATTCTTTTTCTTTGTAGGAGCTACAAAGCTACAAACTAAAATTGTATTTTTGTATTTTAAAAATAAAAATCAGGCATGATTGAGCTTACAAAAGAAGAATTGAGAGAACGTTTTAGCGGAAAGATCTTTGAAAAAATAACCGAAACAGCCGACGAGTTAGGTTTGGAATGTTATGCTGTGGGAGGTTATGTACGTGATCTTTTCTTGGAACGTCCTTCCAAAGATATTGATGTGGTAGTAGTGGGCAGTGGCATTGAAATGGCAAAAGCATTTGGAAAACGCTTAGGTAGAGGTGCTCACGTATCTGTATTTAAGAACTTTGGCACAGCTCAGGTAAAGTGGCACGATGAGGAAATAGAATTTGTGGGTGCTCGTAAAGAGTCTTATCAGCGTGATTCGCGTAAGCCGATTGTGGAAGACGGCACTTTGCAGGATGATCAGAACCGTCGCGATTTCACCATTAATGCACTGGCTGTATGTCTGAATAAAGAACGCCTGGGAGAACTTGTCGATCCTTTTGGTGGCATAGACGATTTGAAAGAAAAGAATATCCGTACTCCACTCGACCCCGATATAACATTCAGCGACGATCCTTTGCGAATGATGCGTTGTATTCGTTTTGCTACACAGTTAAACTTTTATATTGATGATGCTACCTTTGAATCTTTATGCCATAATAAAGAACGAATTGAAATAATCTCTCAAGAACGCATTGCCGATGAACTGAATAAAATAATCTTATCTCCTATTCCTTCTAAAGGTTTCATTGATTTGGAACGTTCGGGATTATTACAACTCATATTCCCTGAATTGGCTGCATTGCAAGGAGTAGAGGTGAAAAACGGAAAGGCGCATAAAGATAACTTCTACCATACGTTGGAAGTTTTGGATAATATCAGTAAAAAGACTAAAGGTCTGTGGTTGCGTTGGGCGGCTTTGTTACATGATATTGCCAAGCCTGCAACCAAACGTTGGGAACCCCGGGCGGGATGGACATTTCATAATCATAACTTTATTGGCGAGAAGATGATTCCTGCTATTTTCCGTAGGATGAAGCTCCCAATGAATGATAAAATGAAATATGTGCAGAAGTTAGTAGGCTTGCACATGCGCCCCATTGTTATTGCTGATGATGAGGTGACAGATTCTGCTGTACGCCGTTTGTTGTTTGAGGCAGGAGATGATATTGATGATTTGATGATGCTTTGCGAAGCGGATATAACGTCCAAGAACTCAGAACGGAAGCAACGCTTCCTGAATAACTTCCAGCTGGTTCGTCAGAAACTAAAAGATATTGAAGAGAAAGATCGGGTACGTAACTTCCAACCTCCCATCAGCGGAGACGAGATTATGAAGCTATTCAACTTGGAACCCTGCTCGGAAGTGGGAACATTGAAAAGCTCCATCAAAGATGCTATTTTGGATGGAGTTATCCCCAACGACTATGAAGCGGCTTATCAATATATGTTGAAGAAAGCAGAGAAGATGGGGTTGACGTTGGCTTAGAATCCTTTTTCTGCCAGTTTTTGTGCCATCTTTACATATTCCATCGGTATATCTACTCCTGAAATCGTTTGTCTTTTAATATCTAAGATTTCAGCATGCGATATACCGTTTCTTGTATGGCTATTTTGTATCAAAGTAAATTCTTTTCCCCATTGAGAAGATCTTAAACTGACTATACCATCATTGTCTCCTGCTTGCCGATGTATGTATAGGTAGCTGAGGGAATAGGATAAATCATCTAAGGCATTCTTCATTATAGAGTGATAACTGCAGTAATATACATCTTTATGATTCGGATTTTGTTGGTTAAAATGAATCATGTTTTCAGTTCTTAATTCGGAGAGTATTTTGTAAGGATCGGGTGATTTGTCTCCATATAGTTTCATAACAATGTCTACTATCTTACGGGCAAAAGGAGTATAAAGCGGTTTCCTGTTAAAAAGGGAATCTACAATTTCAGCTCCATGATGAGGAGTAGAAATGGTAGTTAGACTTGCAATTTTGGTGTGGTATCCCAGCGTGCTGATTAAATACCTGGAATCGAGTCCACCTTTGGAGTGGGCAATCAGGTTTACTTTTTCGGTTTGGCAAGTGTTTAAAACATAATCAACCGTTTTTTTAAGTGAGAGGGCATTACTCTCGATGCTTCCCCAGGAATCAGTGTTTCCCCGAAAAACTTGAATGCCTGCTTCCTCTAACCTTTTGGGTATTCTGCCCCAGAAGAGGTTGCTGTCTTTGGCGGCAATGCCGTGTACGAGTATGATGGGGTATTTGAGGGTAACTTTTATCATTTAGAATAACTGCAATTCTTTATCCTCCACCTCTCCAAAGATGCTATTCACTCTATCTAATGCCTGTTGTCTCACTTCAGGGGTAATATGTTCCCAAACAGTGCTTAGTATATAAACAATGGCCGCTAAATCATCTGAGAATCCTAAAATGGGGATAGCATCCGGTATAAGATCAATGGGTAGAATGAAGTAACCCAAGGCTCCTAATACTTTAGCTTTCTTAGTGATAGGGAAGTTCTTATCTTTTAAAGCATAGAATAGCAAGAAAGCAGCATACACAATTTTAGCTCCTGCTTTCTTGGTTATTTGCGCTATTTTTGATTGAAATTTCTTCTCAGAATATTGATTGCTGTATTTTTCTAAATCGTATTTATTGTTGTCCATAAAGTCCTTTTGTATGTTTGGTAGCTATACAAACTTACCATGAAGTAGACTATATAACCGAATAATCAATTTAGCAAGAACATGCTATTAGTCTATATAAAGTAGCCGTTTCATAAATAAAAGAAGCTTTATAAATAAAAGGTAGTTTCTCTTTAATTTATACTTTTGCATCATCAATTTTTGTTCCGCTGTGAAGCGTGGCACTTTTAAATAAAATAGGTTTTTGCTAAATTGATACCTTGCCGAGCGCGGCAAGGTATTTTTGCTAAAACCAAATGTTCTGTAAGTTATTTATATACAGAAGAATAATATCATAAGTTGGGCACAAAGTACACGTAAAAACATGGTTAGCGGATAAACGGTGGCATATCCTACAGCGGGAGCGTCATTACCGGCAGTAGCATTCGAATAAGCCAATGCAGGAGGGTCTGTTGTGCTACCTGCTATTAACCCCATCAATGTGTAATAGTTGATTTTACAGAACTTACGACCAATAAAGCCAATAGTTAATAAGGGGATTACTGTAATAAGGAAACCATAACCAATCCAAACATATCCTCCTTTATTAACGATGGTATCTACAAAACCTTCTCCGGCTCCTAAACCTACACAGGCTAAGAATAAAGAAATACCTACCTCACGAAGCATCAGATTGGCGCTCATGGTGGTATAGGTAATTAATTTATAATGGTATCCAAAGCGGCTAACAAGTATAGCTACAATAAGAGGACCTCCGGCCAATCCTAATTTAACCGGCTGGGGAATACCCGGGAATACAAAAGGTATGCTTCCTAAGAGAACTCCTAATGCTATACCTAAGAATAATGTGATAAGGTTAGGCTCATTTAGCCTTTTTATAGAGTTTCCTAATAATTCGGATACCTTTTTCACGGCTACCTCACTACCTACTACCGTTAATTTATCTCCTAATTGCAGGCTCAGGTTGGGGCGTGCCACAAGGTCTACTCCCGAACGGTTCAGGCGGGTAACGTTTACTCCATGCAGCCGGCGTAGTTTCAAGTCGCCTATGCGCTTGCCGTTCAGCTCGGGTTTGGTAATTAAAATGCGGCGACTGATTAGTTCGCTTTCCGTAGGAATCCATTGTTTGCGATCCATCTGGATTTCTTCTCCGATAAATGCTTTGATAGTTTCTGCATCGTTGTCGGTGGTGATAACAAAGATCTTGTCGTTTTCGTGAAGTACAGAATCGGCATCGGCAATCTCTATTTTGTTGGTATCATGATAATAGATACGGGAGATTACATATTGTCTGTTCTCCAGGAAAGAAGAAAGCTCGGCAAGCTTTTTATTAAAAATGGCAGGATTCTTTACGATTAAAGAAACAGGTATAGCACCATCTGAGTGGTTACCCTCTTCTGTCATTAGCTTTTCGTTTTCTTTGTTCAGGTTGATTTTGAATATATAGCGAATCAAAAGAATAGAAAGAATAATTCCTACTACCGCCAACGGATAAGCAACTGCATAACCCAATGCAATGGTTTCGTCGGTTCTGCCTGTAGCTTCGTAGAAGGCTTGTTGGGCGGCACCTAATCCGGGAGTATTGGTTACAGCCCCCGACATAATACCTACCATGGTAGCCATTGGTATTCCTGTGGCGAAATGTATAATAATGGTAGTAGCAACACCCAGAAATACAATTCCACAGGCCAGCATATTTAATGTAAGACCTCCTTTTTTAAAGGAAGAGAAAAAGCCGGGACCAACCTGCATCCCTACCGAGAATACAAATAGTATAAGCCCAAACTCCTTTAAGAAGTGAAGCAACTCGCCATCTACCCGAAGACCGAAATGACTGAGCAAAATACCCATAAAGAGAACCAGGGTTACACCCAATGAAACACCAAAGATTTTAATCTTACCAAGCTGTATACCTACGGCAATTACTACCGATAGTATGAGGATAGAGTGAGCAATACCATTTCCCCATAACAAATCATTAATCCAATTCATTACACCTGTTTATGTAGTTATTTTTATACGGAAAAAATATGGTTTTCCGAAATCGGGCGCAAAGGTACGAATAATAGAATGCAGACACAAAGAAAAGCTATCTTTTCATCCGTTTTTTATGGCGGTTTCTTCTTTGAAGTCTTTTTCTCTTATATCTTTTATATCGTTTGTATATAATCCATCCACTCATGGAAGCAATAGATACAAAAATCAAGATGGTAATTCCTATCCCAAGGTTATCTCCTTTAACGCGCGACCAGATAGCTAATACGTCTTCTGTTTTGTCGCCAAAGTCGCGGATCATTGCACAACGCTCAACAACAGACTTATCTGGATACTGAATTCTATCCACCTGAACGCTGTCGGCTTCCGGCCCAAATAAATAGCTGAGATCTGAATAGTAGTTTAAGGTGGTGTCAATTTTTTCTTCCAAAACTTCGGAAGTGGTTACTGCACTTACATAGCCAATGGCATCCATATTACGAAGTGCTATATCCGAGCGACACATAAAGTTGATAAAGTAACTGGCTGCTTTGCGGTTACGAGCATATTTAGGAATCACCCATCCATCATACCAGATGTTACTTCCTTCTTTGGGCACTACATAATCTAAATCAACATTCACTGTTGTTGCTTCTTCGATGGCCCATACGGCATCACCACTCCACGTCATGTTGAGCCAGGCTTTGTTTTTGGTCATCATTTCCTTTCCGAAGTCGGCTTCCCATCCGGCAATGTTGGGTTTCATGGCTTTCAGGTATTTTTCTGCCAGCTCCATAGCACGGGGCGAATAATCATTCATCAGGTCTTCTACAGTGATGCTACCTTCTTCCAATTCTTTGGTATGTGCATAGATGATGGCTGTACCATAAGCATCGCGGTAGCTCTCTTTCATTAGAATCTTGCCTGCGAATTTGGGATTCCATAGACAGTCCCAGGTGCTTGCATCTTCTTCGGTAACAAAGGCTTTGTTGTATAAGACTCCTGCCGTACCCCACATATAGCATACGGCATAGTGATCGGCTTGTCTTCCCGGTTGACTGAGCTTATTGATCTGCTCGCGAATGTAGGGAGCAATGTTGTTTATGTGGTTAGGGGAGTTGCCAAACACGGTATCTATAGGAAGTAGTAAATCTTTCTTTAGCATCCGTTCAATAATGTACTCTGAAGGGCATACTACATCAAAATCTTCATGCCCGCGCTCTATCTTGGTGAGCATCACTTCGTTGATATCAAATGTTTGGTAAATGATGCGCAGGTTTTCTCCTGTTTGTTCTTTATAATATTGTTTGAAGTCTTCCAGTACGCCTTCTTCTATATAGTCGGCCCAGTTATAGATTTTGAGGATTTGTGCTCTGTTTCCTTCGGAATTGTAGCATCCAGTAAATAGCAAAGCAATTAGGAGGCTATAAAGTATCCACCTTAAGGCTGAAAAGGTTGAACCCACTTCGGGGTTCAGTTTGCGAGAGGGGTTTTGCTGTCCCCGGGTTACGCTTCGCTCACCCGGGGTTATGCACATTTTACCCCTGTCGGGGTAATTACTAGCGGGTTTTCTATATATTGAGTGTATCATCTGAATTAATTTATACTATTTTGAACCGCAGAGTTACGCAGATTAACACAGAGTTTAAAGTTATGATGCCGCAATAAAACTAAAAACTTTGCGTTAATCTGCGTAACTCTGCGGTTCAAAAAATGAAGAACATTATACATTTACTTTTTTTGCTTGGCCTTTTGCTTTTCCGCCCTTTTGTTTATTACAATGAGCAGTGCCAATACAGTTACAAATATGATAGTCGATAATGGACGAAGTTCGGGTGTAAGCCCTCCTTTACGTGCATCGGCATAAATATAAGTCGATAAAGTTTCCAATCCCTGATTACCAATGGTGAAAATAGTTACGGCAAAATCATCAATAGAAAGCGTAATGGCCAGAATAAATCCGCTGATCATTCCCGGACGTATTTCGGGTATAATAACCTTCCGCAATGCTTGAAAGGGGGTAGCGCCCAAGTCGAGAGCAGCTTCGTAAATATTCGGATTCATTTGTTTCAAGCGAGGGAGCACACTTAATACTACGTATGGTGTACAGAATGTAATATGAGCCAATACCACAGTGGTGTATCCCTGCGATATGCCCAACGAAACAAAAAGTAAGAATAACGAGATCCCTGTGATGATATCTCCATTTAATATAGGAATACTATTAATCAATCCCACAGCTTTTTGGGTGCGGTTTTTCAAGTTGTAGATGCCAATGGCTGCGATGCTTCCCAGGATGGTGGAGGCTGTAGCAGCAATTAATGCAATGGTAATCGTATTAATCAGCGCATTGGTAAGTGAGTGATGCGAGCTGGTGTTGAATAAAGAAGTGTAAAGCTTCGTAGAAAACCCTGTCCAGTTACCTAATACCTTAGCTTCTGTAAATGAATATATTACAATAATAATGATGGGAGAATAGAGCAAGAGCAATAAAACCCACAAATAAGTTTGAGCCAATACCTTTTTTACCATAGTCCACCTCCTTCATTTGAGCTTTCTTTATCGTTGCTACTAAATAAAGAGGTAGCGGCTATCAGCAACAGCATGATAAGGGATAAAGCTGCACCATAATTCCACATACTGTTATTAATGTTCTCCTGAATGGTAGTACCAAACAACTTAATATTGTTCATCGTTAATAATTCGGCAATGGCAAAAGTAGAGATTGTAGGCATGAAAACCATCATGATTCCGCTCATAACTCCCGGCATAGAAAGCGGCAGTATGGTTTTAAAGAAGACCTGAACAGGGTTTGCTCCCAAATCCTGAGCGGCTTCGATATAACTTTTATCCATCTTTTGCAAAGTGTTGTAAATGGGATAGATCATGAATGGAATAAAATTGTAAACCATACCAAATATCAATGCTCCTTCGCCTAACTGTATGTTCAGGAAGTCGAACAGCGCTACTGTGGCCAGGGTACGAACCAATATATTCACCCACATGGGCAGAATAAATAACATAACCATGGTGTATGATTTGTTGAGCTTGCTATTGCTTAAAATCCATGCAGCAGGATATCCCAGTAAAATGCAGAAAATAGTGGTAATAATGGCAATGCCTATGGAATATACAAAAGTGTTGATGGCTTCCGGATGAAGGAAAAACTTCTCGAAATTAGAAAGCGTCAGACGACCGTTCTCATCTGTGAAAGCATATACACCGATTAATAATAACGGAATAACAATGAATATTGCCGCAAATATTAGATAAGGCAACGTCCAGCTCTTTCGCGAGAAGAAAAAGGAGAATATTTTTTTGTTCACTTCCTTTCTTGTTTATGAGTTTATTGGAATTACTTTAATGTCTGCGGGAGCAATAGAAATACCTACGCGGTCTCCATCATCCCATACGTCGTTGGTGTCTACATATACATCTTCGTCCCAGTCGGAGAAAACGGTCAGGTGGTAATGGTTTCCTTTATAAAGAATGAATTTAACTTCGCCGGTAATGGCTCCGTCTTCTTCGTTATCTAAAAGGGTGACTTTATTAAAAGATACCTCTATAATCACTTCGTTTCCGGATGCTATGTTTTCAACCGGCATGCACTCAAATGTATGCCCCAGAAATTCTACATGGGTTTCATCAATCAGTTTGCCTTTGAAGGTATTGCACACACGTTCTTTCTTCATAATATGTATGTCGAAAGGCTTAACAATCAGCCCTACCTGTTCTCCTACATTAAATTGATGATAGTCTTGCACAAGAATCTCATACCCATTGCATAAAACAACCATTTCATAATGTACACCTTTAAATATAGAAGATTGTACAACTCCACTTAACTGGGCAGATTCCGAATCGGGGAAGATGTATAAGTCTTCCGGGCGAACCACTACATCAATGGGCATGTTTTCGCCGAAGCCTTCGTCTACGCACTCAAACTCCGTATCGCAAAAGCGCACCAGCTTATCTTTAATCATGGTGCCGTTTAAGATATTACTTTCTCCAATAAAATCGGCTACAAATGAATTGGCAGGCTCATTATATATATCGGTGGGAGTACCTATCTGCTGAATGCGCCCTTCGCTCATTACCACAATGGTATCGCTGAGGGTTAGCGCTTCTTCCTGATCGTGAGTGACATACACAAAAGTGATACCCAGATTCTTGTGCATTTCCTTTAACTCCATCTGCATATCTTTCCTCATTTTCAGGTCGAGGGCGGCAAGCGGTTCATCCAGTAAAAGAACCTCCGGCTCATTAACAATGGCCCGGGCGATGGCGACACGCTGTTGCTGTCCTCCGGAAAGAGAATCTACATCCCTATACTCGTAGTCGGTCATTCCCACCATTCGGAGTGCGGCCTTCATTTTCTTTACAATATCAGGCTTACTCATCTTTTTAAGTTTTAATCCGAATGCGATGTTCTCATAAACATTCAGATGAGGAAATAACGCATACTTCTGAAATACAGTATTTACAGGACGTTTATGCGGAGGTACTTGAGTGATTTCTTTTCCGTTGATTTTGATCTCTCCTTGGGAGGGAACCTGAAACCCGGAAATTAACCTCAATAAGGTCGTCTTTCCGCAGCCGGAAGGCCCCAGAAGCGTTAAGAACTCTCCCTTTTTTATGCGTAAAGTGATGTTGTCTAAGGCTGTTTTATCTCCGAAAAACTTGGAGATATTATTCACCTCAATAATGTAATTAGTATCTTGCATCTCTATTTTGAAAAATTAAGCCGTCAAAGTTATACATTTCATTGATACATAACAATATGAATTGAAAAATAACCTATCTTTGCTCGATAAATTTTAATCAAAAAAAGTAAAAATGAAGAAATTATTTTGTCTGTTTACTGTTGCAGCTGTAGGCTTAGCCTCTTGTGGCGGTGGTAATGGTTATACCATAACCGGTACTGTGGAAGGTGCAGCGGATGGTGATACAGTGTATGTGATGAAACCCCGACAAGGAGGAGACCCTGAAAAACTTAATATGGCTATTATTTCCAAAGGGAAGTTTACTTTTAAGGGCACTCAGGATTCTACTGTCAATCTCTATATCGTTTATGAAGATGAGGTTGCTCCGGCTTTTGCGGATTTCTTTTTGGAAAACGGAAAGATAAATGCTACGCTTAAGCCAGACGCTTCTACAGTGACAGGTACACCGCTTAACGATGCTTATCAGGTGTTTAAAGATGAAATGGCAATTGTAGTAGGTAAACAAAGAGAAGTTTATGGAGCATTGGTGCAATCGGAACTGGCCGAAGAAGAAAGAGCAGCTAAGATGATTGAGATGCAGTCTCTTCAGGCAGAAATGATTAATGTAGTAAAAGAGCAAGTAGAGTTGAATATAACTTCTCCTTTGAGCGTTTACCTGTTGGAACAGTTTGGAGGATATATCGACCATTCGGAACTGGGAGACTTATTAGATAAAATGCCTGCCGAACTTCAAAACAAAGAAAGCATTGCTACATTAAAAGAAAGTGTAACAAAAGCCAATGCTACTAAAGAAGGCAATCAATTTGTAGACCTGGATATGTTAACTCCCAACGGAGACCCCATCAAGCTATCCGATTATGCCGGTAAAGGCAAAATCGTATTGGTTGACTTCTGGGCAAGCTGGTGTGGACCTTGTCGTCGCGAAATGCCTAAATTAGTAGATGCTTATGCTAAGTATAAAAACAAAGGCTTTGAAATTGTAGGTGTATCTCTCGATCGCGATGGAGAAGCCTGGAAAAAAGGTATTGCCGATTTGAATATCACCTGGCCGCAAATGTCGGATTTGAAATACTGGCAGTCGGAAGCAGTCAAAGAGTATGTAATCCGTGGTATTCCTCATCTTATGCTATTGGATGGTGAAGGAACAATTCTGGCTCGTGGCTTGAGCGGTGATGAAGTGCAGGAGAAATTGGCAGAGCTGCTGAAGTAAGTTGTCGCGGCCGTTCCAAGATATTGCCACGGCCGCAACAAAATACTGCTACGGCCGTGTCAAAATGTTGCCGCGCCCGTGACAAAACAGTGCCACGGCCGTTCCAAAGCCAATTTTAACCTGAAAGGATTACAAATTTTTAAGCAGTATGAAAGTAGACTGTTTGAATTATTAGGTAGATTTTCTGCCTAAATACTTTCATCCAGTTACACAGGGAATTTTAGGCGAAAACCTAACGCACCTAACGCACTTGTGGGTTAACTCTCATTCAGTCAGTGTGTTAGGGTGCGTTAGGTGAGCAAAAATACCTAACGCACCAATCACGCACCTAACGCGGCAGCTTTTTGAAGCAAAAAGACCCGGGTGTTTTGTACGAAAAGATCCGGGTGTTTCGACCTGAAACACCCGGGTCTTTTTTTGTGAGTATACGAGTTTACAAATGGTTGTAGGCTTAATATTAAAAGAAACCTAACCCATGGAATCTTTTAATTTGAATGTGTTGTGCGTCAAAAAATGTCCGTTTATTGGTCATCATTTTAACCCAATTATGAATATTCTTAATTATAGTTTTTAAATGTTTTAGCAGAATATTTTGCCATATCAAAAAGAAACTTTAACTTTGCATCATTAAACGGACGATTAAAAAATAATTATTCGCTCCTTTTAATAAATTTTTATTCTGAATAATTTACGTTTTGGTAGAGATTAAATGTCTCGTCCAAAACGCGAAGCGTTCCTGCAAAAGACCTTTTACTTCATGCTGACTCTGAAATATAGACGCAAATGATTTGCGTCTGTTTAGTAGGTTTTAAAGTAGAATAATAAGGTTATATAATGCACGGAAATCTTCAAAGAAAAATAAGTTATTTTTGCGGGCGCTATTTTAGTAGCTGCACGCTATTCCATCTTGACTTCGGTTGTCTCCGAAGTTATCAATCACAATTAATAAGTACACTATGTGGGTGAATGATATTAACTATTACACCCTTGTAGGTTGTGTAATGGTCTTTTTATTGGCTATTCTTATCGAATCGTTATTAATACCACGAGTGCTGTTAATTTCCAAAAAGAAACGTCTTTTTGATACACCAGATTTTCGAAAGGTACATTCAAACCCAATCCCCCGGTTGGCCGGAGTAACTTTTGCTCCAGCTATTGTATTAAGTGTGTTACCGGTATTGGGTGTGCTGACTTTGTTATTCCCTGATCAGGTATCTTTTTTTGATCCGGTCTTTATTTTATCATCTTCCTTCTTCTTTTGTGGCTTATTTATATTGATGCTAACCGGAGTTAAAGACGATTTGATTGGTGTACGTTATTCGCATAAATTTATACTACAGCTTATTGCTGCTGTATGCTTGGTTTGTTCGGGAATTCAGATAAACCACTTTTATGGCATACTTGGCATTCAGGAAATACCTTCCGTAATTGGAGTTCCGTTTACATTGCTATTAACTGTTGCTATTATAAATGCCATTAACCTGATTGATGGTGTCGATGGGTTGGCTGCCATACTGATATCTATTGCTGCTATTGTTCTGGGCACCGGTTTGTTTATGACGGGTACTTATACATATAGTTTTTTATCGTTTAGTGTGGTGGGAATATTAATACCTTTTTTGCGCTTTAATTTCTCCACTAACAGGAAAATATTTATGGGCGATACAGGATCACTTGTTTTGGGGTATGTAATTTCATTCCTTGTTGTTCGCTGCTGTATGCTTACTCCTTATAAATCACCGGATAACCCGCTGCCTGTAATTATTGCCGCATCGGTTCTGTTTGTGCCTTTGTTCGATACCATCCGGGTGTTTGCGGTTAGGATTATACAACATAAACCGGTATTTTATCCGGATAAAAATCATGTTCATCATAAATTACTTGGTTTGGGATGTTCGCATAAGCAAGTATGTTTGGTGCTGGGGGGAGTTACGCTGTTTCACCTGATGGTGAACGTTTGTCTTCATCAGGCAGTTAATGTGAATATATTATTGGCTATTAATGTGGTATTGGGGGTTGTAGAGAATATGTTTTTGAATTATAAAAGGGGGCATTTGGAGGCAAAGGATTTATCCGCCATAGCACACAATGAATCAATGACGAAAACGAAA
Source organism: Bacteroides sp. 224 (assembly GCF_010500995.1). GTDB lineage: Bacteria > Bacteroidota > Bacteroidia > Bacteroidales > Bacteroidaceae > Bacteroides. The sequence continues at coordinate 25,389 of NZ_QVMK01000042.1, forward strand.
TAAAAATGAATAAAGTTTTAACCATTTTATTATTTGGTATGCTACTTGCATCTTGCGGTACCTCGAAAAAGATTTTGTACTTGCAGGATATGCCAATAAACCAACTTGAACAAATCACAAACAAAACGGATATAACTATCCAACCCAAAGATATGATATCAATTGTGGTATCCAGTAAAGATCCGCAGTTGGCTTTGTTGTTTAACCTGCCTAGAGCTAACTACAGAATGGGAACCTCATCAGGAAGTTCCAATTCAAATGGGGAAATTTTAGGATATACAGTGGATAATAAGGGCAACATAGATTTCCCGGTACTGGGCTATTTAAATGTAAAAGATAAAACGCGCGAACAACTGGCGCAGTTCATCAAAGCAAAAATAATGGAAGAAGATTTAATTAAAGACCCGGTTGTAACTGTTGAATTTATGAATCTACACTTTTCCGTACAGGGAGAAGTAAAAAGCCCCGGCGAATATTCCATTGACAGAGACAACATTACCCTATTAGAAGCCATTAGCAAGGCCGGCGACCTTACCATTTATGGAAAAAGGGATGGAGTTGTCGTTATCAGAGAAGAAAACAACACCCGCATTGCCCATCAGGTGGATTTGCGGTCGACCGATTTGTTTAACTCTCCTGCCTTTTATTTAAAACAAAATGATGTTATATATGTACAACCCAACACAGTAAGGGCCGGACAATCAACCGTGAATGATAACAATGTTAAATCTGTTTCGTTATGGATATCTATTGCATCATTCTTAACAACCTTAGGTGTATTAATCTTTAAGTAGAATAGTGAATCACATAACAATTCGTAATTCATCATTCGTAATTCGTAATTCTTAACTCATGGTTCAAAATAACCTAAACAAACAAGCTGACGACTTTATTCGTATTCAAGACTTATTCTATATATTTTTAAACAAATGGTATTGGTTTGTGATTGCTGTTGTTGTTTCGCTTTCGGTGGCTCTCTTTTATTTGGCCAAAACATCACCTGTATATACACGTTCAGCATCGATACTGATAAAAGACAATTCCAATGGAGGAGGTGTTAGCGCGGAGAATGCGGCATTTGCCGATTTGGGGATTTTTAAATCGAATACCAACATTATAAATGAATTGCATACCTTTCAATCTCCATCGCTAATGACAGAGGTGGTACGTCGGCTAAAACTGGATTATAGCTATAAAGTTAGAGAAGGCTTGCGTAAACGGGAACTTTACACACAAACCCCTTGTACGATTGGTTTGGGGAATGTGAGTGAAAACCAGTCATTTTCGTGTGTCATAGAATTACTTCCGGACAGAAAATTTCGGTTGACAGAGATGATGTTGAATGATTTAGAAGTAGATAGTCAGTCTACAGAAGGTGCCTTGAGCGATTCTATTGCCACAGTCTGGGGTACTATTTGTATACAGCCTACATTGTACTATTCAGAAAATAGTGTTGGAACAAATATATTATTTTCCAAAACAGGGATACAATCCACATCCAAAATCTTTAGCGAAGCATTAGCGGTAAATATGGCAGACGATAAGTCGTCTATTATCGACTTGAGGATTACAGATGTGTCTACTCGCCGGGCCGAAGATATTTTAAATACCTTGATTCAGGTGTACAACGAGAGTTGGATTAAAGACAAAAACCAGGTAGCCATCAGCACCTCTGCATTTATCGACGATCGGTTAGCTATTATAGAAGCCGAGTTGGGACATGTAGATGATGATATTTCCAATTTCAAAAGCAAGAATCTTTTGCCCGATGTACAGGCTGTATCAACCATGTTCATGGCACAATCAAGCGAAAACAAATCCAGAATATTCGAATTAGAGAACCAATTGTCCATCACCCGGTTTATACGCGAGTATATGGACGATCCCAAGCAGAAAGATCAACTTCTGCCTGCCAATGCGGGTATTGAAAATGCAAATATCGGAAGCCTGATAAACGAATACAATTCCGCACTGCTTCAACGTAACAATCTGTTGGCCAACAGTAGCGAAAAGAACCCTTTGGTTATCGATTTGAATCAATCGTTGGTTTCTATGCGCCAGTCGGTTATTAGTTCGTTGGATAATTCCATTACAACATTAGACAAGCAGATAGGTAACATTCGGCGTTCTGATACACAAACCAATCGTCATATTGCTTCCAGCCCCAATCAGGCCAAATACCTGCTTTCGGTTGAACGCCAACAGAAGGTAAAAGAGGCACTCTATTTGTATTTATTGCAGAAAAGAGAAGAGAACGAATTGTCGCAAGCGTTTACAGCTTACAATACCAAGGTAATAAATATGCCGAGTGGAAGTAACTTTCCCACTGCGCCAGTAAAAAGAAATATTTTGCTAGTGGCACTGGCAATAGGTTTACTTATTCCGGCTGTTATTCTATTCTTGTTGGAATCATTAAACAACAAAATCCGGTTAAAGAAAGATCTGGATGGCATGTCTCTTCCATACGTGGGTGAGATTCCTCTTGCTGAAACGGGTAAGAAATCGCTTTTGAAAAAGGGCCATACAACTTCTACCACCATTGCCGTAAAAGAGAAAAACAGAGACCAGATTAATGAAGCTTTCCGCATTATACGTACCAACCTCAACTTTATGAAGGGGAATCAGGAAAACAGCAAAATTATTATGATTACTTCGTTTAATCCGGGTAGTGGTAAAACATTTACTACTGCCAACCTGGGGGTAAGTTTATCCTTAGCCGGAAAAAAGGTAATTGCTATTGACTTGGATATGCGCAGGGGAGCACTTAGTGCGTATGTAAACTCTCCCAAACAGGGGGTGTCGAACTACCTGGCTGGCTTAACCGACAATATAAACGAAATTATAGTAAAAGGGTCCGGAGAGTTGAAACTGGATATTATTCCGGTGGGTGTATTCCCCCCCAACCCCACAGAATTGTTATTGAACGAAAGGTTGCAATTATTACTGAATACATTGGAAAAGCAATACGACTATGTATTGATTGACTGTACTCCGGTTGAGATTGTGGCAGATACTTCGATTGTTGGTAAATTGGTGGATATGACGCTGTTTATTATCAGGGCAGGACTATTGGATAAGAGAATGTTGCCGGAATTGGAGAGGATGTATAGTGAGAATAAGTTGAATAATATGGCGGTGTTGTTGAATGGGGTGGATGTAACGGCTCGGTATGGGCGGTATGGGGGGTATGGGTATGGATATTATGGCAAATAATTGAAATTAAAAAAATATTATATGAAACACCCATGACAAAAACTCGTCGCCAAAGGTAATGTAAATTGTGGGTTATAGCTACCTTTGTTAGGTTCACCAACAATAATAGCTATGGAT